>CALUKI010000014.1 GCA_944321175.1 uncultured Alistipes sp. | reverse complement strand
ATGTCAATAGGCTAAAAACGATCCCTGTGTTGCGACAAGTTGCGATAATCGGTATTGCCATGCTGCTGCCGGCCTGTGGCAGTCGTACTCCGGTGCCGGCCGACGGATTGGCCGAGGCCAATCTCGCTGCATTGGAACAGAGTGTCGATATGGAGAGTTCGACCATAGAAACAGACCAGGTGCTGCGGTTTGACCAGACAACGGTCAAGTTGAACGAGGTCCCGCTCGGTGAGACGCGCAATGTAAAGTTGCGGGCCGAGAATGTTTCGGATGAGCCGCTCGTTGTACTGGATGTAAATACGGCATGCGGTTGTACGCAGGTCGAGTGGTCGAAGCGTCCGATTCCGCCGCATGGCGAAACAACCTTCCGCATTGCCTTTACGGCTGAACAGGAGGGCGTTTTCTTCAAAAAAGTTGCTGTGAGACACAGCGCGGCAAATCGCCCCGTAACATTTGTTCTGGAGGGCGTTGTCGTGCCGAAACAAAAGTGATCTTCGATATATGCAGAATGCTGCTGCATTGAAATAACCGTTGCCTATGGATTGGGATTCGAGACGATTTTTCCTGTTGTTGATTTGCTGTGCGTCGCTTTTTCTCTCCTGCAATGGGGAACGCCGTCAATTGCGTGCGGCCCTTGCCGCTGCGGGGGACAATCGACCGCAATTGGAACAAGTACTTGACCATTACAGCCGGAACGAGGCCGATACGCTGAAACTGCGGGCTGCGGAGTATCTGATCCGTTACATGCCGCTGCATACCTCCTATGATGCCGGCATTGAGCGCTATTATGACGCTGTGGATTCGTTGATTCCATCGCTCAGGGAGAAAACGGCATTCAAAGCCGGTATGGCTGAGTTGTTCAACCGTTACCAATCACAGTTACGGCTCGAATCCGATCTGCGGAGCATTACGGCGGAGTATCTGATTCGCAACATCGATCAGGCCTTCGAACAGTGGCAGAACGGCAGGTGGGCTACACATCTCGATTTCGGGGAATTTTGCGAATATCTGCTCCCGTATAAATGCATCGAACGTCAGCCGATGACCGATTGGCGTTCGGAGCTGGTCGATGAGTGCCGGGGCAATATCGACCGCATGGAACGCGAGTGCCGGGAGTATCATGGGAATGCCCGTGTCGCGGCATTGGAGGTCAACCGTGCTTCAAGCGGAAATTTCCTCCGCTACACGAAGCAGCTTGACTCCTATCCCATATTCCGAGCTACGACATTGCGGGAACTGCCGTTCGGTACTTGTATCGAGTCGTGCACTTGTGCTTTGTTGATGATGCGCAGCAAGGGAATCCCTGTCGCAATCGATTTTATCCCCCAGTGGGCGAACCGGAAATACGGCCATTACTGGCTGACGGTTCTTGACGGTGTCCGCCACCGCAGCGAGTCGTTCTCGCCGTTCGATATCGAATCGGATGCGCATCTCAACCGCCCCTATTCGAAAGTTTACCGGATGACGTACCGTCCCGAACCGGAACTGTTGGACCGTCTGATGCGCGGCGAAACGATCCCGTCTTCCTTGCAATATCTCTTTTTCCGCGATGTGAGCGATGAGTATATGTTGACGGACGATCTCGATGTCCCGTTGTTCGATACGATGGAGATCGGCGAGAATCTGTATATTGCGACCTTTAACAATCAGGAGTGGGTGCCGGTGGCTTGGGGCAAACGTCGGGGACGCAAAACTGCCCGTTTTGAAGGAATGGGCCGCAATGTCTGTTATCTTCCCGTGCAATATGCCGGTTCTGTTTCAGAACCGATCGGCGAGCCGTTCTATCTCAATTCGCGCGGCGAAATGGAACCCATACGACTCGACACGACAACTTGCCGCTCCGTACGTTTGACGCGAAAGTATCCGGTGTATGAGTTTGTCTATGAGAACCGGGCGAAAATAACGGGAGGAATCATTCAGGCCTCCGACTATCCCGATTTCCGAGAAACGGTCGATGCTGCGGAATTTCCGCGCGACAGCCTGACATTGGCTGGCAACCATGCGGTAAATACGGGGCGCCCCTATCGCTATTGGCGGTTGTACGCTTCGGATGAGGGCCGGTGCGATATGTCGGAACTGATATTTTACGACCGCTCGGGGCAACGGCTTGATGGAACGTTGATTTTCTGCGGTCGGGAAGTGCATCCCGAAAACAAGGTAAACCTCGCGACGGCAATCAACGACGATGACCCTTTGACACTGTTCAGTGCACGGGGTATTGACGATATCTGGGTGGGGTTTGATTTCGGCCGTCCCGTCGATATTGCACAGGTCGTCTATTTCCGCCGCAGTGACGGAAACAATCTCTATCCGGGATATGAATATGTATTGTCGTATTGGAATAACAATGAGTGGTGTGAGATCGGCCGCCAGACTGCAGATTCACGCACCTATCTCGATTTTGACAGTGTGCCGGGCCACGCATTGCTGCTGCTTACCTGTTCGACAACGGGAACGGAGAGCCGGCCGTTTCTTTACCGTGACGGAGAGATTGAGTGGCTGTAGTGCATAAAAATGTCCGAAAATTTTCATTTCTCGCAAAAAAAAGATATATTCGACTCATATTTATACCTGAACCATGAACCTGAAAACCCTCCGGTCGGCCGGCGTGTTGTTGCTCGGCATCTTGTGTTTGCATGCCTCTTCAGCCCAGACGACTGCATCTCAAGTACTCTCCCCTGCGCCTTTGTCGGGCAATGGGGCCGATTCGTTGCATCAAGTGTCATCCCCCGTGCAGTCCCAAATGTTCCTGACTCTTGAGGATGCAATCTATGCCGCCCAGACGCAGTCCATCTCGGCGATGGTCGCAAAATACACCTTCCTGTCCGCCTATTGGTCCTATCGATCCTATCGGGCAAGCCGCCTGCCGTCGCTCAATATCACGGGCGAACTGCTCAGCTTCGACCGCTCGCTGCGCCTGCTGCAGGATTACGACACCGGCGAAATGCGTTATCTGGAGAACTACAACCTCCAGAATACCGTCGGATTGTCCATCCGGCAGAATATTGCCCTGACGGGCGGTACCTTGAGCCTTTATTCTTCGCTGAACCGGCTGGACCAGTTCGCGCCCTCCGACTCAAAATCCTACTATTCGCAGCCCGTTACGCTCTCCTATACCCAGCCGCTGTTCGCATACAACCAGTTCAAGTGGGACAAGAAGATCGCCCCCAAGGAGTATGAACTGGCCAAGCGAAACTATATCGAGGCAATGGAGGATGTCACACTGCAGGCCGTAACGTATTACTTCAACCTGCTGCTCAGCAAAACGAAGCATCGTATCGCCGTCAAGAACTACGACAATACGAAGGCGTTGTATGCCATTGCCGGCGAACGGTTGAAGCTGGGGAGCATCACGCAGGATGAATTGTTGCAACTGCAGTTGCGGATGCTCAACGACAGCCTGTCGATCAACGATACGGCGTTGTCGGTGCGCGAGGAGCAGATGAAGCTCAACTCCTATCTGCGGTTCAACGAGAATGTCGATATTGAGCCGATGCTCGATGACCATATTCCGGCTGTTGAGTTCGATTATGCGATGGTGCTGGACAAGGCGCTGGCGAATTCTTCATTCGAGCTCGACAATCAGATTCAACTCCTCAATGCCGATGCCGCTATCGCACAGGCAAAGGCCGAGCGGGGCGCTTCGGCTACGCTCAATGCACGGTTCGGCCTGTCGCAGACGGGCGATACATTCCGTACCGCTTATTCCAACCTGCTGGATCAGGAGGTGGTGGGGCTGCAGTTCTCGATTCCCATCTTCGACTGGGGCATGGGCAAGGGACGTGTCCGCATGGCCAAGGCCAAGGCCGAAGTGGTGCGAAATCAGATCGAGCAGGAGGAGATCGACTACCGGCAGGAGCTCTATACGCTCATTTCACAGTTCTATAACCAGCGAAATCAGTGCGCCGTAGCGCGCCGTGCCCGTGATGTCGCCGATCGCCGCTACGAAATCGCATTGGAGAATTTCCGGCGCGGTACAACCTCCGTAACGGAGATGAATACGGCGCAAAGCGAACGGGATGACGCGAATCAGACCTATGTCTCGGCAATGGCTGCCTTTTGGAACTACTATTATTCCCTGCGTCGGAAGACGCTCTATGATTTTATCACACATACGGACATCAGTGCCGAATTCGACAAACTCATCGAAGCAGAATAACCCTCGCCTATGAAACGATTTGTCATATTGGGGTCGCTGTGCACCGCAATGGTTGCGGGCGGTTGCGGCCGTACAAACGAAAAAAACGGCAGCGTCTCGGCCGATCGGATGCAACATCGCATTGAACAGAACGTCGTTACGGTCGATACGCTGCAACGTCGTGATTTCGTCCGTGAGTTGATCAGCAACGGACGTCTCGAAGCGGCACGGCGCAGTGTCCTCTCTTTCCCCGTAACGGGAACGATCCAGACCATTTCGGCCGGAAACGGCGCTTCAATCCGTTCCGGAGGGCTTATCGCACGCCTCGATACGACGGAATACGCCCTCGAAGTGCGCCGTGCCCGGCTGGCTTTGGACAAAGCGAGGCTGGAACTGTATGATGTGCTGGTCGGATTGGGATACCAACTCGATGATACGGTAAAGATTCCTGCCGAAGTGTTGCGTCTTGCACGGATCCGTTCGGGATATGCCGATGCAGAAGCGTCGCTGCAGAGTGCCGAGCGCAATCTTTCGCATTGTTCGTTGCGCGCACCCTTTTCCGGAAAGGTGGCCGATGTGGTGCAGCGCCCCTATGAAAAGACAAAGGATGATTTCTGCACTTTGCTGGATGACAGCCGGTTGTGGGTGCGTTTTTCGGTGCTGGAATCGGAGTTCGGATTGGTGAGGCCCGGACTGGAGGTCGCTGTCAGCCCCTTCTCCGATCTCAATCGGGAGGTGAAGGGCCGTATTACGACCGTCAATCCCTCGGTCGATGAAAACGGTCAGGTGCAGGTCGATGCCGAGGTCGTCAATGATGGTACCTTGGCCGATGGCATGAATGTGCGTGTCGCAGTCCGGCAGCGGATATCCGGACAGTTGGTCGTACCGAAAAATGCCGTTGTCATTCGCGATAACGAGGAGGTGCTGTTCCGTTATCGGGAGGGCAAGGCCGTCTGGACCTATGTCAATACGTCGTTGGCCAACAGCCGTGAATATGTCGTTGAGGCCAATACCGACAGAGGGGCCGACCTTGCCGCAGGGGATCTGGTCATCACCTCCGGAAACCTGAATCTTGCCGACGGTTCGGAAGTGACGCTCGACGCCGAACGTTAAATACGCGACTGCCATGTTACGGAAACTTCTCGACCGCCCGATCGCCGTGACGATGGTCACGATCGTTCTGGCCATTCTCGGCATCGTAAGCAGCCGCCTGCTGCCCGTGTCGCTTGTTCCCGATGTCGATGCCCCCTATATTACGGTTCAGATTTCGGCTCCCGGAACTTCGGCGCGCCAACTTGACGAAACGGTGCTGGCGCCGTTGCGGCAGCAGCTCATCCAGCTGTCGCAGCTCGTCGATGTGCGCAGCGAAGCGCGGGAGGGGAGCGGTATTGTCCGTCTGACCTTCGAGCAGGGGGCGGACATCGATTATCTCTTCATCGAGGTCAATGAACGTATCGACCGCTCGATTTCGCAACTGCCGCGCGATCTGGACCGCCCGAAGGTCATCAAGGCGAGTGCAACCGATATTCCGGCATTTTTTATCAACCTGACCGTTCGCGGCGAGCGTGCCGATGTCGTGCGGGACGATCTGCATCCGGTGTCGGATGAGTTCGCCGGACTGAGCCGTTTCGCTTCGCAGGTCATTGCAAAGCGTATTGAGCAGCTTCCGGAGGTGGCGATGGTCGATCTGAGCGGTTGCGTGGCGCCCGAACTGTTGGTCATTCCCGATGAGGCGAAGTTGCGGCAGGCCGGAATCTCGATGACCGATGTCGAGGCTGCAATAAAAAGCGCCGATGTATCGTTGGGTAGCCTCACGATTCGTGACGGAGAGTATCAATACAGCGTGAAGTTCCGTTCGGCAGCAGGCGGCCGTTCCGATATCGAAAACATCTATCTGAAGATCAACGGACGTCTTTTCCAGCTCAAGGATCTTGCCCGGATTGTGGAGCATCCGCGCAAACGGCAGGGCATGGTTTCGTCGGACGGCCGCAGTGCCGTGTCGCTGGCCGTAGTGAAGCAGTCCGATGCCCGCATGTCGGAACTGAAGGAGGAGCTGGACAAACAGTTGCAACAGTTCCGGCGCGATTATCCCGAAGTGGAGTTCACGGTGACGCGTGACCAGACCGAACTGTTGGACTATTCGATTTCGAACCTCGTTGACAACATCATTGTCGGAGCGTTGCTGGCTTGTGTCATCATTCTTTTCTTCATGCGCGACCTCAAGTCGCCGATACTGGTCATTCTGACTATTCCCGTCACATTGATCGTTTCGGTGCTCGTCTTTTATTTGATGGGGATCTCGATCAATATCATCTCGCTGTCGGGACTGGTGCTGGGAATCGGTATGATGGTCGATAACTCGATTGTCGTAGTGGATAACATCACGGCGCGCTGGCTGCGCGGCGAACGTCTGACGTCGGCCGTTACGCGCGGTACGCTGGAGGTGCTCGCGCCGATGCTCTCCTCCATCCTTACGACCTGTGCCGTTTTCGTGCCGTTGATCTTCATCAACGGCATGGCCGGAGCATTGTTCTATGATCAGGCGATGGCGGTTACCATTACGCTCTTCGTTGCCTATGGCGTGACCATTACGCTCATTCCGGTCTATTACCGCTGGTGGTACGACCGCCAGCCGGCTTTCCGTCCGACTCCTTGGCTGGAACGTTTCTCGTTCGAACGTGTGACGGGCCGTTATGATGCCGTTCTCAAATGGTTTTTCCGCCGTCGGGGCGTGATGTGGACCATCTATGCCGTTTCGTTCGCGGGGCTGGTCTTCCTGTTCTGGGACATCGACAAGGAACGGCTTCCCAAGATGACTTACAGCGACATGCTGGTGCGCATCGACTGGAACGACCGCATCTCTGCCGAAGAGAACAATCGCAGAACGGGTGCGCTTGTCGCGTCGCTGGGCGAACGGATTGTCCAATCGACCGTGATGGCCGGTGTGCAGCAGTTCATCCTGTCCCATACCGAAGAGAACGGGGTCGCCGAAGCGACCGTTTATCTCAAATGCCGTGCGGCAGATGACGTGCAGCCCGTCCAACAGTCGATTCGGGATTATCTGGCGGCCCATGCTCCTGATGCTCGTTATACGTTCGGCGTTTCGGGCAATGTCTTCGACCTGATCTTCGCCGATCGGGAGGCCTATCTTACGGCACGGCTGCGTTCGACAACGGGGCGGGCGGCCGATCCGGATCTGTTGCAGCGGCTCATCGATCGGATTCGCGATACGCTGCCCGACCTTGTGATTCCGCCTGTCGCATTGCAGGAAGATATTCTGTACGTCGCGCAGCCCGACCGCATGGCGCTTTACGGCGTCACCTATGACGATCTGATCCGTACCTTGCGCAATGCGCTCAATGAAAATACGCTCTTTACGATTACGTCGGGCGATGAATCGCTGCCGGTGGTCATCGGCAACGACATGCGCGATCTGGATGATTTGCTGCAAAGTACCTTCATCCGTACAAAGGAGAGCGAGATTCCCGTCGGGGTGTTGATGCGCCAGACGCTTACACGCGATCTGAAGAGTATCGTGGCAGGAGCCGAAGGCGACTATTATCCGTTGGATCTCGCTCCCCGCTCGAAAGACGTACCGGCGGTCATGGCCGCCATTCGGGCTTGCGTCGCGGAGAGCGAACACTTCGAAGTGAGTTTCAGCGGCAGCTACTTCTCCAATCGCGGTATGGTATCGCAACTGGTCGGTGTGCTGGTGGTGGCTTTGCTGCTCCTCTTCTTCATCCTTGCCGCACAGTTCGAATCGTTGGTGCAGCCTTGGATCATCCTTTCCGAGATCATTATCGACCTGTTCGGCGCACTGATCGTCTTGTGGGCCTTTGGCCAGACGCTCAACCTGATGTCGATGATCGGCCTGATTGTGGTTTGCGGTATCGTGATCAACGACTCGATTCTCAAAATCGATACGATCAATGCGCTGCGCCGTCAGGGAATGCTGCTCAAACATGCGATCATGGAGGCCGGACGCCGGCGTCTGAAGGCGATCGTGATGACATCGCTGACAACGATTCTTGCCGTTGCGCCGTTCCTTGCACGCGGCGATATGGGCTCCGATCTTCAGTTCCCGATGTCGCTGGTCATTATCAGCGGCATGACGGTCGGTACGTTCGTGAGTGTCTTTTTTGTTCCGCTGGCCTACTATGAGGTCTACAAACCCCGCAAGTCCCGTCGATGAAGAGTCCTGAACGCATACAGGTCGTTCGACGCCGGGGCATTCCCGCCTTCTCGGTGTTGCTGATCATGGCGGCACTGACGGTGATCGGTGTGGCGATGCTTCCGATGCTCAACATCCAGTACACGCCGACGGTCGCCGAACGCAAGATCGATGTTTCGTTCAACTGGCCCGAAGCCTCGGCGCGACTGATCGAACAGCATGTCACCTCCCGTATCGAAGGCGCCATGTCGGTTGTGGCGGGTTGTGAAAGCGTTTCATCCCGGTCGTCCAAAGGAAAAGGCAGTGTGACGGTGCGTTTCCGAAAAGGTACGGATATGGCTGCAGCACGCTTCGAGGTCGCTTCGGCAATCCGGAACCTCTACTCCAAACTTCCGGAAGAGGTGAGTTACCCCGCCATTTCGGTTGCGACATCGGGAAGCAGGGAGTCGGAAACGCTGGTCTATACGATCAAGGCAGACCTGCCGTCGGAACGGATCGAGGAGTATGTCTCGACGCATGTCTCGATCCCGTTGTCGCAATTGGACGGCGTGGGCAAGGTCGAACTGTCGGGCGTCACCCCGTTCGAGTGGGTTATTACGTTCGATCCCAAGGCAATGGAGGTAGCCGGCATTACGGCGTCGGATCTTGCGGCGGCTTTTCGCGACTATTTCCGCGACGATGTGATCGGGATGGCTTCCGTCCGTCAGGATGACGGTTCGGAGCGTACCATCGTGCTGAAGTTGCGGAATCGTTCGGCGTTGGATTTCGGCGGGATTCCCATCGTGCGGCGCAACGGCCGGCTCTACTATCTGCGGGATTTTGCAACGGCAAGGTGGCGTGAAGCCCCGCCGACAAGCTATTTCCGCATCAACGGTCTCAATACGATCAATTTGTCGATCACATGCGAGAACCGTACCAACATGCTCCGTGTGGCACAGACGGTCAAGGAGGAGATGGCGCGGTTGCAGGAGTCGTTCCCTGCGGAATTGTCGGCTACGCTTACCTACGACGCTTCGGAGTATGTCTCCGGAGAGCTGCACAAGATCTATGTCCGCACGTTGCTGTGCGTAGCCATCCTGCTGCTTTTCGTCTATCTTGTCAGCCGCGATCTGCATTACCTCCTGATCATTCTGATCACGATGGCCGTCAATATTCTGGTCGCCGTCGTCTTCTACAATCTGCTGGATCTCAATATCCACATCTATACGCTGGCCGGTATAACCGTTTCGCTGGGCATCATCATCGATACGTCGATCATCATGGTCGATCATTACAGCTATTATCGGGATCGGAAGGTTTTTGTTTCGATTCTCGGGGCTCTGCTTACGACGATCGGCGCGTTGGGGATCGTGTGGCTGCTGCCGGAGAAACAACGTCTCAATCTGGTGGACTTTTCACTGGTTATGGTCATCAATCTGACCGTGTCGCTGCTTGTCGCCCTGCTCTTCGTTCCGGCGCTTCTCGACAAATTCCCGCTGAGCCGGAGCATGACGGTCTCGACGGTTCGCCGCCGTCGGTTTGCGGTGCGTTTTTCGCATTGGTACGGGCGATTCATAACATGGGGCCGGCGGCACCGTTGGATCTTTGTCGTGGCGCTTGTCTGGGGCTTCGGTATTCCGACGTTCCTGCTGCCGGAGAAGATCGAACCGGAAAAAGACAGGGAGCTGTCACGGGCGGCCGAGTGGTACAATCGGGCAATGGAGAGTTCGTTCGTGACCCGCTACCGCACGACGATCGACAAGGTGCTGGGATCGTCGCTCTATCTGTTCAATACGGCAACGAGCCGTTACAACAGCTATCGGGAGCCTGAACGCCGCGTGCTGTATGTCAATGCCGGTATGGCCGAGGGATGTACCGTGCAGCAGTTGAACGACGTGGTGCGCCACATGGAGAACTACATCAGCCGTTTCGATGAGGTGGATATGTTCCGTACGCGCATTACCTCATACGACAATGCCCGTATCGAGATTACGTTCCGGCCCGAATACGAGAATACGCCCTTCCCGTCGATGCTTAAACAGGAGCTGATGTCGGCCGCGATGAACTTCGGCGGTGCGACGTGGCGCGTATGGGGTATCGATGACAATTCGTTCAACAACAACATCGTGAGCAGTTATCGCTCGAATCAGATCCGGCTGCGGGGATACAATTACGACCAGTTGTCGTCATATGCCGAGGCATTGCTCGACACCTTGTCGAAGAACCGGCGCGTTTCGGAACCGGAGATCATGGACGGCAATGCGTGGACGCTGCCGCACAACGAGTTCAATATCCACTACGATGAAGAGCGCATTGCAGCGGCGGGACTCGATGTGGGCGACTACTACCGGATGCTGAGAACGATGCTTTACAAGTCGCGGCTCGATCCGGTCTATAGTGGCAGCGAGATGCAGCAGGTTGTGCTTGAGTCGGGCGATCGGGACCGTTTTGACCGGTGGCATGTGACCAATGCGCAGGTAAGCATCGACTCGCTGCGAACGAAACTCTCGGCAGTGGGATCGATCGAGAAGCGGCGCACGGGGACTTCGATCCGGAGGTCGAACCAGTCATACGAGATCCTGGTGGGCTTCGATTTCATCGGTTCCTACGAATTGGCCAACCGGCTGATCGAACGTACTGTCAAGCAACTCAATGACGAGATTCTCCCGATCGGATATGTCGCCGACTCCCCGACGCATAATTTCAGCAGGAAGGAGACCCGGCAGCAGGTGTGGCTGATCCTGCTGGTCATTGCGATCATTTATACGATGTGTGCGGTCCTTTTCGAATCGCTGCGCAAACCGATTGTCATCATTTTGATGATTCCGGTCTCCTTTATCGGTGTTTTCCTGACTTTCGGATGGACGGATTTCGTATTCGACCAGGGCGGATTTGCGGCGTTCGTACTGCTGTGCGGCATTGTCGTGAATGCCGGCATATACTTGATCTGCGAAGAGAACAACTGGGTGTCGAATACTTCCAAACGCGGTATCCCGCTCTATCTGAAAGCCTATAACCACAAGATCATCCCGATTCTGCTGACGATTCTCTCCACTGTCCTGGGTCTGGTTCCCTTCCTGTACGACGGTCCGGAGGAGGTTTTCTGGTTCGCATTTGCCATTGCGGCGATCAGCGGTACGCTCTTCTCGATCGTTGCCCTGTTGATCTACCTGCCCATATTCCTGCCGATGCGCCGGCCGCTCAACCCTGCTCCGGCCGCTGCCGCTTCGCCCGCTTCTGCCGCATCATCCGACAACGTATGAAAAATCGGTCTCATACGATGTTTCGGACAGCGGTATCCATATTGTTCGTCGTACTGTGCGGAGGACTTTTCGTTTCGGCTTTGGATGTTCCGGTACAGGAGGTGCAGGAGAACACGCTCATGACATTGCGGGCAACGTGTCTGTTGCTTGTTTTGGCCTTTGTCTCCCACATGGCACTTGGCCCCGTTGTCCGGTTCAATGCAACGGATCTCTGTGGCGCATTGCTTTTGTTGTGGCTTGTTGTGCTCCGGAGTGTCGGGTCGGGGACGTCAGTCCGCTACGATGAAGTGCTGCAGGCCGTATTCCTCTATGCTGCACTGCGCATCTTCTGGTCGGCGCACCGTCGTTCCGCCCTGTTGTTGATGACGCTTCTTTTCCTGCTGGGAACATACGAGGCGTGGGTCGGTATTCGGCAGGCATACGGCCTGACCTGTTCCAACCACGGCCTGTTCCGTGTGACGGGAACCTTTTTCAACCCCGGCCCCTATGCAGGGTTTCTTGCCCCCGTTTTTGTCGGGGCCGTTGCCTGTGCCGTTCGCCGGCACCCGTTGGTATGCCGTGTGTTCCGGTCGCGGCGGAACATCCGCTCTTGTCGGCCCGGCGTCTGGCTGTGGGGCGTCGTGCCGTATGTTGCGGCGTGGTGCGCGATTTTATCCATCTCCGTGATCCTTCCCGCTACGATGAGCCGCGCAGCACTGGCTGCGGTCGCGGTGGGGTGCCTGACCTTTTGCCTGTGCCGATCCGGATGGTTGCGGCGTGCGGGACGATCCTTTGCGGAACATCCGCTTCGATCGTCGGCGGTCTCTGTCGCCCTGCTTCTACTGGTTGCCGGAGTTGTTGCGGGGGCTTATTTTATGAAGCAGGATTCGGCGGACGGCCGGCTTCTGATGTGGAAGATCGACACGCGCATTATGCTGCACCATCCGCTTTACGGTGTCGGTCTCGGTGCTTTTGCCGGAGCGTATGGCGAGGAACAGGCGGCTTATTTTGCCGCAGGAGGCCGTTCCGATGCGGAGATTCATGTGGCCGGATGTCCTGAGTCCGGGTTCAACGAATTCCTGCAATTCGGAGCCGAGACCGGTTTGCCGGGTTTCGCAGGATTCTTGCTGATGGTGACGACGGCCATTGTCTCAGCCATACGCAGATCGTCTCCCTACGGGTATGCTCTGTTTGCCGCTGCGGTGTTTGCCTGTTTCTCCTATCCTTGGAGTGTGCTGCCGCTGCGGATTCTTTTCGTTGTTCTGCTTGCGGGGGCGGTAAGCGTCCGAATGGGGCGTACAAAGCGTGGAGTCTGCTGGCAGGGTTACGTTGTCGTGTCAATGGCGGTTCTCTGCGGGGCGCTTTTGCTGCCCGATGCCTGCAACCGTTGTTCGGCACGGATCGAGGCCCGGCGGCAGTGGAGCGATACCCGTATCTGGATGCAGTCCGAGCGATATGACTATCTGGCCGAGGATGGAGCTGCATTGATGCCCGTCATGAAAGAGGACTTCCGTTTCCTGTACGATTACGGCTATGCCTTGCACAAAGAGGGTGACAGTCGTCGCAGCAATGAAATACTCTGTCTTGGCGCCCGTCTGAGCAGCGATCCGATGTTCTGGAATATCATTGGCAAGAATTGCGAAACGCTCGGCGATGATGCAGGAGCCGAACGGGCCTATCTGCGGGCGCATTGGATGGTCCCCAACCGGATTTATCCGCTCTACCTCTTGGCACAGCTGTATGCACATACGGCACGGCCTGCGGACGCCTGCGCTGTAGCCCGCAAGGCATTGTCGCGACCTCCGAAGGTCGAGTCGGTGCAGACCCGCCGGATGAGCAAAAAATTACGAACCTTGCTCCGGCACGACGGTGTTCCGGATGATAAAAACAGGGAACAATGCGACGCATTATCGAACTTTTGATCCGGGTGGCCGGAGGCTGCTGCCTGGTGTATGCCGGATGGTTGTTGTTGCGGATCTTTGTTTGCGATCAATTCATTGTCCCGTCCGATTCGATGTCTCCGACCCTGATTGCAGGGGACAGGATCCTGGCCAATAAACTGGTCTTCGGTGCCCGCATCTACAAAAAATTCGAATTCGCCGAGGGTGTTCCGCTCCGCTCGTTCCGTATGCCCGGAACAGGCTCGGTGCAGGTAAACGATGTCGTGGTCTTCAATGCCCCGCGCGGCTATGATCACAATCGGATCGAATTCCGGATCAATTATGTTTATACCAAACGCTGCATCGGTACGCCGGGTGACAGCATATCTGTGCGGGACGGCTTTTTCTACAACAACCATTACGATGGCATAATCGGCGATTCATTGCGGCAGCGGCTCCTGTCCGATACGCCCGACTCACTGATTCCGCGCAGGGTGCTGCGTGCATTTCCCTTCGATGATCGTCATTACGGCTGGACGATTCGCAATCTGGGGCCGTTGTATGTCCCGCAGGCCGGGGTGTGCATCGCTTTGGATTCTATCAACTGGAAACTCTATCGTCAGGTCATTGAATATGAGACGGGCGACAAGTTGACCTGCAGGGAGGGGCGTGTGCGGATCGGTGAGCGCGCAGCAGATACCTATCTATTTCGGAACAACTACTATTTCTTCTGTGGCGACAACGTTTCCGATTCGAATGACTGCCGTTATCTGGGCTTTGTGCCCGAAGAGTTTATCATAGGTGTTGTGCGTCGCATCTCCTGTTCGGAAGACCCATATACCGGCAGGCGACGTCCGGAACGATGGTGGAAACGGGTTGAATGACCCGTGCGGAGCTGTTGCGGCGGGGACTGCCGGACCGTATGAACGGAGAGATGGCGCCGTTCCGTTGTTGGCATCATTGCCAACGGCGGCCGATGATAAGGGAGCCGGCAGATTATATATCCGAATCTGGCGGGTAAATACAGAGGCCGGCAACCGGCCTCTGTATTTTATTCCGTCATGATCGGTATGTTTCCGGAAGCGGACATCGGGCAACGCCCGATGCAATGGCGGCCTCGGCCACCGCACGGGAAACCCTTCTCCTCAATCGGGGATCCGTCAGCTTGGGTATCAGATAGTCTGGCCCGAATGCCAGATGCTCCATGCCGTATGCCTTTGCAACTTCGTCGGGGACCTCTTCGCGAGCCAGTTCGGCCAATGCGCGTGCCGCAGCGAGTTTCATCTCCTCGTTGATCTTGCGGGCATGTACATCGAGAGCTCCGCGAAAGATATAGGGGAAGCCCAAAACATTGTTTACCTGGTTGGGATAGTCGGTGCGGCCTGTGGCGACGATCACATCGGCGCGTGCGGCCTTTGCCTCCTCGTATGCTATTTCCGGCTGCGGATTGGCCAACGCCATGACCAACGGCTGTCCGGCCATCGAACGGACCATTTCGCCGTCGAGCACGCCGGCTTTTGAAACACCCAGGAAGACATCCGCACCGACGATGGCTTCACGCAGGGTCGCAATGGGGCGATCCGTAGCGAATTCGCGTTTAAGATCGTTGAGGTCGTTGCGCCGCGATGTCACTACGCCACGGCTGTCGCACATCGTGATCTTCGCGCGGTCGGCTCCCAGCGAAACGAACATCCTTGCACAGGCGATGGCTGCCGCGCCGGCTCCATTGACTACGATATGTACCTCCTCAATCCGCTTCCCGCTCAAATGAAGTGCATTGAGCAGGGCTGCCGATGCAATGATTGCCGTGCCGTGCTGATCGTCGTGCATGACCGGTATCTCCAGAGCTTCGACAAGGCGGCGCTCGATTTCAAAACACTCCGGGGCCTTGATGTCTTCCAGATTGATCCCTCCGAATGTCGGTGCGATGGCGCGTACCGCCGAGACAAATTCGTCGGTATTTTGTGCATCGACCTCGATGTCAAAAGCGTCTATCCCTCCGAAGTGCTTGAACAACATGCATTTGCCTTCCATGACAGGTTTGGCGGCCAAAGGCCCGATATCTCCGAGTCCCAAGACGGCCGTACCGTTGGTAATTACCGCTACGAGATTTCCCTTTATCGTGTAGGCATATGCGTCATCGGGATTTCCGGCAATCTCCAGACAGGGCCCCGCAACTCCCGGTGTATAGGCAAGTGAGAGATCGTGCTGCGTCGCATCGGGCTTGATGGCCCGTATTTCGATTTTCCCCGGCCGTCCATCCGAATGGTAGGCCAGCGCCTCTTTTTCCAACTCTTTCTTCTCCATAACGCTGTTTTTTATTCTTTGCCGATTCATTAACGCCTTGCAAGATAGTTAAAAAAATTAAATTATTACATAAATATCTTAAGAATTAACTTTCGAAGGGTGAAATTTTGTGAATCGCGTGTGCGGGTGCCGAAAAAAAATATTCCGAACGCCGTACAAAACGGGTTCGGAATCAATTTGTTCGAAGAATATGCAGCGATAAGAGGAGACGGTGGCCGGCCTTGCGGTTTTTTATGATTCCGCGCTTTAGAAAAGCGTGTCGCCGATCGTGGGTGGGGTAAGTCCCAGATGCCGGAAGGCTGCTTCCGTCGCCTCGCGGCCGCGAGGCGTGCGCTTCAGGAAACCCTCCATGATCAAAAACGGTTCATAGACTTCTTCGATCGTGCCGGCATCCTCTCCGACAGCCGTTGCGATGGTGTTCAACCCTACGGGCCCGCCGTTGAATTTGCCGATGATCGTTTGCAGAATCCGGTTGTCCATCTGATCGAGTCCGCGGGAATCGATATTGAGCGCTTTGAGTGCGATGCGTGTAATGGCAAGATTGATGTGCCCTTCTCCCTTGACCATTGCAAAATCCCGCACACGGCGCAACAGCGCATTGACGATACGGGGGGTGCCGCGTGAACGCCGTGCAATCTCCAACGCCGCCTCGTCGTCGATCGGCACGTCGAGAATCCGTGCCGAACGTTTTACGATACCCGACAATACCTGTGCATCGTAGTATTCCAGGTGGCACTGGATGCCGAAACGGGCCCGCAGCGGTGAAGTCAGCAATCCGCTGCGTGTCGTGGCGCCGATCAAGGTAAAGGGGGCCAGCTCGATCTGGATCGAGCGGGCCGAGGGCCCTTTGTCCAGTACGATGTCGATCTTGTAATCCTCCATTGCCGAATAGAGGTACTCCTCGACGATGGGGCTCAGCCGATGGATTTCATCGATGAAGAGCACGTCGCCCGGATTGAGGTTGGTGAGCAGCCCCGCCAGATCGCCCGGCTTGTCGAGTACGGGCCCCGATGTGACGCGCAGTTGTGCGTGCATTTCGTTGGCGATGATATTGGCAAGGGTCGTTTTCCCAAGTCCGGGAGGGCCGTGCAGAAGCACATGGTCGAGCGAGTCGCCGCGCATGAGCGCCGCCTTGATGAAAATACGCAGGTTCTCGACAATCTTTTCCTGACCGGAAAAACTCTCCAGTTCCTGCGGGCGGATCTTGTTTTCGAATTCGAGATCGCTTTCTATGTTTCGAATGACGGACATCGTGTCACAAAGATACGTTTTTTTCGGAGATTTGCGTCCATTTGCCTCGAAAAACCTTTATCATGGCGCACCGGCGGCCGAAGGCCCCGTTTGCCCGACAGAACGTCTCGGCCGCCTTTCCCCTTTGCCTGCAATCCGAAGCCGTGCTGTCGGAATGGTGCTGTCCGGTGCCGGAAACGCCGCGGGACGCCCGGATGTATGGCATGAAAAATCCCGCCGCAAAAGGGCGGGATCAGGTTCGCGTCGGAAGGGCTTATTTCTCGTAATTTATTTTGATGTATTCCTCCGTTTCGCTTTCGTCGAGGTGCTTGACCCGAAGAAGAATACCTTTCTTGTTCGTTACGGCCGGATCGTATTCTCCCAGCTTGAACGAGGCGACTCCCGAACGTTTGCCCGCATCTTCAATGCTTGCCTCGGCTTTGTGACGCAGTTCAAGCATCGTGTATTCGGGCTCCTCCGTATCGGTATCGTGCGTGTTGCGCACCAGACTGATCTTGTGGGTTTCGCCCTGAAGCGTTGCGTAGATATTGTAGGTCAGAGTCAGGTATCCGCCGCTGATCAGGCAGTCGTAGACATTGTTTATTTTTGCCACTTCGATCGGATCCTCCCCGAATTTTTCAACGTCCGCCGGATCGTTCGGATCCATCGGCTCCACCTCTTTGGTCAGGATTGCCTGAAGAGCGTACAGCTTGATGTTGTAGTCGTATCCCTCTTTTTTCGTATCGAGCAGCGAATAGTAGATCAACGCACGCTGTCCGTCATCGGGATTGTATCCGAAAAATACGTCGGTCATCTCCGAAGGGTAGAGCGTTTGCCCGTTGTCGGCCGTAAAATGGAAGGTGCCTGCGAGTCCGCCGGGATTGTTGATCGTTACGAGAGCCACACTGTCGGCGCCTTCCGTGTCCGAGTCGTTGCACGATTGGAGTACCGGAAGTGCTGCCAGCAGTACAAGGAAAAATAGTTTGAAGCTTTTCATGGTTTTTATGGATTTTATTCTACATTTGTTCCACCCTATAAACGAAACGAAGAGCGAAATACTGCGCGGAGAGGAGAAAAAAAATAAATTTTTTTAGTAGATGCAGTATTTTCCCGCCCGCATCATTATATATATGTACGACGATGAGCATGGAAGAACGGATACTCGCCGAGCGATGCAAGACCGGAGACAATGAAGCCCGCCGCGAGTTGTATATTCGTTACGGAGGCCGTCTGATGGGGATTTGCATGCGTTATGCGGGGGATCGGGCGAGTGCGGAAGACTTGTTGCACGACTGTTTCCTGAAGATATTCGGTGCAATGGACCGGTTTACATGGCGAGGCGAAGGGTCGTTGCGGGCCTGGATGGAGCGTATTGCGGTGAATGTTTCGCTCGAAGCCTTGCGGCACAAGCGGAGGCTGCACTATCCGGTAACGGTTGACCGGCTGCCTGAACGCTATGAAGAGCCGACGACGGAGGAGGTTGCACAAGTTCCGTATGATGTTCTCCAACGTATGATTGCCGGACTGCCCGATGGCTACCGGACGATTTTCAATCTGTTCTGTATTGAGGAACTTCCGCACAAGGAGATTGCCGGCCTGTTGGGTATCAGTGAGAAAACATCGTCATCGCAATTGTTCCGTGCCAAAGCATTGCTCGCCCGCCGGATCAAGGAGTATTTGAAAAACGAATGAACAAGAATATGAAGGAACGGGATGAGGCATGGATTGCGGAGCTTCGGAAAACGCTGCGGCGCACCGAGGAGCCGTTGCCGCCGGGCGGTTGGGAGACGCTTGAACGCGCTCTGATCCGATCCGACCGTCGGCGTCGCGTGTTCAGCCCCGTATGGAAAAAGATAGCTGCCGCAGCCGCCGTCGTGGCGATTGCCGTATTAATAATAGGTGAGACTGTCGTAAATCAAGGTGTTGTGGACGGCAATCGAACGTTCTTAGCCGGAGAATCTGCGACGGCGGACGGCCAGCTTCTGCATGAACCGGGTGCGATTGCGGCAACACCCGATACGCAATTGGCGGAGAAGGTGCGTGCGGCATTGCATGAATCGACCTCTGCGGTGCCCGCGGAACCGGTGGCGCAACAGATCCCGCGGGCTGCCGTCGATCCGATTCCGGGCGGCACCTCACATGCAGGGAATTCAAATCGTCAGGACACCTCCAATCCCGTTGCGGCATCGGAGGCGGACGTTGCGGCTTCGGAAGCCGCGTCGCCTTCGGCATCCCGGCCGGAAGAATCGGATGCGCAAAAGCCATCGGCCGGCCCGGAGGAGGCTGCCGCAAAGAAGTCTTCGGAGCCGAAACCCTCCCGTCGGGTTGCAGCGTCGGACAGCCGCCGGCCGTCATCGTCATCTCGCATCGAAGACCGAAGCGGCGAGCGCCCGGTCGAACTTCCGCGAACACCGCGTCCGACTTCAGTGGGGTTGTACGCTGCGGGATTGCCTACCGCACGGCACACCACCTCGGGCAGGGCTACGCCGTTGACTTTCAAGGGCAACTATTCGCTGAATTCCATGCAGCACATTGTGCGTGTCGAACGCGGATATGACGATTACCTGTATCGTCACAAACAGCCGCTCAGTTTCGGTATTTCCGTCCGTAAGGGAATCGGACACGGGCTCTCTCTGGAGAGCGGGCTGGTCTATTCATTGTTGCGCTCCGACGTGCGGGTCTCGGTCGAGGATGAATCCTTTTCGCAGACGCTTCATATGCTGGGGATCCCTCTGCGTATCAACTGGGACTTTCTGGCGCGAAGCAATTGGAAACTCTATATGGGTGCCGGCGGTATGGCCGAGAAAGTCCTCTATGCGAAGTTCGGATCCACACAGGTGCCGGAGAAGGCGTTGCAGTGGTCGTTGATGACGGTGGCCGGTGCCCAGTACGATTTTACGTCCCGCATATCGCTCTACTTCGAACCGGGGGTGTCGTACTATCTGACGGAAACCGATCTGCGGACATCGCATACGGAGTCCCCCGTAAATTTGTCATTGCAGTTGGGGGTGCGTCTGACCTATTAACCGTCGTATCACGAAAAAAGTCCGGCTGTGTCGTAACATGGCCGGACTGTCTTATTTTATAAAAAATCGGCTCTCTATTCTCCCTTTTCTTCCTTTTATCGGTGCTGCGGGATTTCGAACGGAACAAACGGTGCGGCCTTCGCGAAATATTAATGCGCCTAAAATTGCTATTTTATATTGGAAAATAGAATTTTGTTATTAATTTTGTAGGAAATATTAAAGCACCCTGAAAAAACGGCTGAAAGTTCTGAGAATAAAAGAGAAAGTGATCTCGGCGGGAATCGAACCCACATCGTAAGAACCGGAATCTTATATTCTATCCATTGAACTACGAGACCAACGATGGTGCAAAGGTGCAAAAAAAATTTGAAAATAATGCACGAAATTCAAAATAATTGGCAAAGAATTGAAAGTATCGTAAAATGGGCGAACATGTCAACGAACTATTTTGCCCGTTATATCGGCCTTTCACGCGGAGAGAATCTCTATCAGATCAAGCGCGGCCATAACGGCATATCGCGCAAACTGGCTGAGCGTATCGTCCAGCATTTCCCTCAGATCGACATGTTGTGGCTGTTGACCGGCAGGGGGCAGATGTTTGTCGAGGAGAACGATGACAGGGGGATACAGATACCTTTTTATGAAGCCGATGTCGAGAAGTCGATTCGGGGGATCGATCTGCTGGCATCTTCCGGAAATATCATTCTGCCGGAGGGGCGGGAGGCCGATTATGCCATGTATTATTACGGCCGTGACATGGGCGGGCTTCTGCCGCCCGGAACGTTGGTGTTTTTGTCGGAGATCGACGTGGATTCGATTATCCCCGGCGGCCTTTATGTCGTTGTTACCCGCAAAATCACGACGTTGCGCAGATTGCACGGCGGCCCCGATGCCGGAACGGTCCGTATGACGGCTTCTGCGGCGGACGGGTTTGACGACATGGTTCTGAAAAAACGTGACATTCAGAAGATTTATCGTGTAAAGTTCCATCTGATCGTCGATTGATGCCGCTGCGGAGTGCTGAAGTTGCCGTTCGCGTTTGGGCGTTTGGGAAATAATGTTTAACTTTAGCAATCCAATTTAGCAGAGAGAGACGTATGTTTTCCGGTATAATCGAACAGGTGGCGACCGTAATGGCCGTGCGCAGCGAACAGCAGAACAAGCATTTTACATTCAGGGCGGATTTCTGCCGCGAGTTGAAAATCGATCAGAGCATCGCTCATAACGGCGTGTGCCTTACGGTGGTGGATCTGACGGAGGATACCTATACCGTCACGGCCATGAAGGAGACCCTGATGCGGAGCAATCTGGACCTGCTGCAGGTCGGCGATCTGGTCAATGTCGAACGGTCGATGAAGCCCGATGCGCTGCTCGACGGACATATCGTGCAGGGCCATGTCGATCAGACAGCCGTATGCACGGCGGTGGAAGATGCCGGTGGCAGCTGGTACTTTACCTTCCATTATGAGCCGCAAGGGGATAACTGTACGGTCGAAAAGGGCTCCGTTGCGGTCAATGGCGTGAGCCTGACGGTTTGCGATTCCCGTCCGGACGGATTCCGTGTGGCGATCATTCCCTATACGTTCGAGCATACCAACTTCTGCCGGCTCGGTGTCGGCTCGGTCGTGAATATCGAGTTCGACATCGTGGGGAAATACATTGCCCGCCTGATGCGGAATTACATGAAATGTTGACCGTTGCGGCCCTGCCGTAACGGATTTGTCGTACTTATAATATTGTGAACGATGACCATTAAAACAAAAGAGACCTCGTCATTGCTTGTCGCCTTGCTGGCCGCGGCGATCGTTGCCGTTGCCCTGGCGTCGGCCCATGTCGTGTGGTGGGCCGTATTGTGTGTCGCTGCCGGTACGTTTTTGGCGGTGGCGCTCTTTGCGCTTTTTGTGATCCGCAAATACGTCGCCTACAAGCTCAAGCCGATCTATTCGATTGTCTTTTCCCGCAACGTGCATACGCATGAGATTCTCGATGAACTGAAGGACAAGCATGTGGAGAACATCTCCGAGGAGCTGTCGGCGTGGGCCGAGACCAACGATATGGAGATTGCCCGTCTGAAGGAGACCGAGAAGTTCCGCAAGGAGTATCTGGGCAATGTGGCGCATGAACTGAAGACGCCGATATTCAATATTCAGGGTTACATCTCGACATTGCTCGACGGCGGGCTGGAGGATGAACTGATCAACCGCAAATATCTGGAACGCACGGAGAAAAGTATCGACCGCCTGATCAATATCGTGAACGACCTGGATACGATTGCGAAGCTGGAGAGCGATATGACGCGCCTGAAGATGGAGCAGTTCGACATTGTGGCACTGACGAAGGAGATTGCCGATCAGCTGGAGATGAAGGCCGAGGAGCGGCATATCAAACTGCATGTCAAGGGGGCGGATGCCCTGCCTTCGCCGTTCTGGGTGCTGGCCGACAAGCACTATGTAGGGCAGGTCATGGTCAACCTGCTGACCAATTCGATTTGTTACGGCAAGGAGGGCGGTCAGACGAGGGTCCGTTTTCGGGACATGCTCGACAAGATCCTCATAGAAGTGGAAGATACGGGCGTCGGCATTGTCAAGGAGGATATTCCGCGTGTCTTCGAGCGTTTTTACCGCACCGACAAGGGCCGTTCGCGGGAACATGGCGGAACGGGTCTCGGCCTGGCCATCGTCAAACATATCGTCGAGGCGCATGGCGAACATATTACCCTGCGCAGTGAAGTGGGTACGGGCAGCACCTTCTCCTTCACGTTGAAAAAGGCCGATCCCGGCGATATGAAATAAATCGATCTGCAGGCAATGATGTCCAATCCCTTGTATGTCGTATGGGATCCCGATCCCGTTTTTTTCACCATTCCGCAATTGGTGCATGCGGACATTCCTTTCGGACTGCTCGTGAAGCTCCTTGCCGGCATTGTCGTTCTGCGGTTGATTTACAACCTGATTCGGGAGAACAGCCGTCCGGCATCGGCTAAAAAAGGAAAAGAGAAGCGGTCAAAACCGTCGTCCGGTGCGCTTACGGCCGGCATCCCGTTGATTTTGACGGTCGGTGTCGTCTGTCTGTTCGTGCTGTGGCTCCTGACGTCGAAAACAGAGATCCGTTATTACGGACTGACATGGATGCTGGCGATTCTCTTTGCCGCCATGTTCTTCGACAACTTTTGCAAGCGCGAGGGCTTGCCCTCATCGGTGTCGGAGTCGGTCTTCATCTACGGTACGCTGGCCACCATCATCGGCTCGCGTGTGGGGCACTGCCTTTTCTATGAAGCGGATTATTTCCTTGCACATCCGTTGGAGATCATTACCGGTATCCGCAACGGCGGCATGGCGAGCCATGGTGCTGCGGTGGGCCTGTTGATCGGCTTGTGGTTGTTCTCGCGCAAAAACAGGCTGCCGTATGTATGGTCGCTCGACAGGATCATGATTCCGGTAGCTGTCGGCGGGGCAATCGTCCGTATCGGGAACCTGCTCAATTCCGAGATCGTGGGCAACGTTACCGACAGGCCGTGGGGCTTCAAATTCCTGCGGCTTTATCGCGATATGCCGGTCGATGCCGTTCCCGTGCAGCATCCCACACAACTCTACGAGGCACTGTGCTATTTGGTGACGTTTCTCGTGCTGAGCTGGCTCTATTACCGCCGCAATGCGGGCATCCGGCGTCCGGGGCTGCTTTTTGGCGTCGGTCTGGTCGGGGTCTTTCTGACCCGTTTCTTCATCGAGTTCATCAAGGAGGATCAGGAGGCGTTCGAACAGGGCATGCTGCTTAACATGGGGCAATTGCTGAGTATTCCTTTCGTGCTGCTGGGCCTCTATATGATCTGGCGGGCCTTGACCCGTCCGGCCGTAGAACCGGCGCCGAAGGCTGAAACTGCGGAACAGGGCTCCGAGCTGCCGGAAACGGCACATAAGACGATGCGCAGACGCAGACATTAGGATTCCGATTCTGTCCTGTCATTGGCATAAAGAATGGTAGCAGAGGTCAATAAAATTATTTGCGGGGAACTGCTTGCCCATCGGCCGGTCGTGATTCCGGGCGTAGGTGCGCTTTGTGTGGTGCATCGCGGCGCCCGACGGCTGTCGCGCCGGCAGATTGCCGCACCGTACAATGAAATCGAGTTCCGATCGAATGAAGGGGGCGCGTCATTGGTCGATCTGATTCGCCGGGCTGCCGGGTGCGACGAGATGCAGGCCCGGATGATTTTCGATCGCTGGCTTGCGAAGGTCCGCGACGGAGAGGTGCTGACACTTGAAGGGATCGGAGTCCTGCGCCATCGCTCATTTGTGCCGGAGAAGGAATTTGCCGCACGGCTGAATCCGCTTGCCGATGACGTCGTGTCGCTGCCTTCGCGTATGAATCGCTTCGTCGTTGCAACGGCTGTCGTCGCGGTGCTGATCGCGGCGGGAGTATTCGGTTACCTGCAGTTTGGACCCGGCGCGGAAGCCCATCGGGGCCGGCGTGCGGAGGTGCGTCGTATTTCGGATCAAATTCATGATGTCCCGGCTCAGACCACGCCGGAGTCCGTTTCAACGCCGGTAGGGGAGCATGGGACTGCGGAGTCTCTTCGACCGGCATCTGCCGACGAGCGTATTCCTTCAGGGAGGGGAGATGACACCGCCCTGGCGCCGGAGGAGCCGTCGGCCGGGGTGC
The DNA here is from genome assembly GCA_944321175.1 of uncultured Alistipes sp. Taxonomy (GTDB): domain Bacteria; phylum Bacteroidota; class Bacteroidia; order Bacteroidales; family Rikenellaceae; genus Alistipes. The sequence continues at coordinate 9,383 of CALUKI010000014.1, read as the reverse complement.
GGCAACCGCTTGCAGCGGCAGGGGCGTCGGCATCGGAGTCCGCCGCTGAGGGCCGGAACGATGGTTCGGGCGGATCGGTGCAGGCGGTTTCGACAAATGAAGCGCTTCCCGAACGCATGCAATCGGGATGGAGCTATGTGGTTTACGGAGTCTTTTCGACGGAAGGGAATGCGGCCCGCTGCCGCGACGAACTGCTTCGGAAGAGTCCGTCGATAACGGCGGCGGTCTATCCCTTCGGTGCGAAATACATGGTCACCCCCTGTGCTTCACAGGACCGCAGCGTCTGCGAACGGTATGTCCGCGAGCATCGGGACATGTGGCCGGACCTCTGGATTTACAGCAAAAAATGATCTCGCCCGCATCGTTGTTGACCCGTATTGTCGATCGGTTTTATTGGCATCGGCTCGACGGGATTGTCTCCCGGCAACTTTTCCGTTATGCCTTCTGCGGCGGACTGAATCTGTTGCTGGATGCGATGTGGTACTTCCTGATCTACCATTATGTGGTCGGTGAGGATCGGTTTATCGATTTGGGCCTTGTCTATATGTCGGCGCCGATTGCATCCTTGTTCCTGGTCTTTCCCATCACCTTTTTTACGGGTTTCTGGCTCAACCGCAACATCGCGTTTCGTTCGTCGCCGCTGCGTACCCGTACCCAATTGTTCCGGTATGCCCTGTCGGTCGGAGGCGCCGTTCTGCTCAACTATCTTTGCATGAAGCTCTTCGTGGAGGTATTCGATATCTGGCCGACGCCTGCAAAACTTGTGACCTCGGCTCTTTCCGCGCTGTACAGCTTTCTTGCGGCGCGTTACTTTACCTTTCGGGGCGCCGTCGAATAGTCGAATAAAAGAGACGGAACCCGTTCGGCAGAAAGGGCGAGAACAGGGGGCAGTCCCGGCCGTAACGGTCGTAATGCGGCATGAGGATGCCCTTGATGAAAAGAACCGCCTCTTTTTTCACTTTTTCCGGTTGTGTTTGGGAATGGACCTTGTACGTCGTCGGGAAATGACGCATGCGAAACTGGCTATTCTCCGGGCCGGAGTTGCCGGATGTTTCCTTTCCGGCGTTCGTCTCGCAGTTTCTGCAATTCGTACATGCGGTCGCGGAACTTCGCCGCCGCAAGAAAATCGAGCGCCTTCGCCGCACGTTCCATCTCTTCGCGGGCCTTGTCGATCAACGAATCGAGATTCTCGCTCGCCGCATAGGTGCGCTGTACGTCTGCCGCCTGCATGTATTGGCTCTCTCCCAACGGATAGCGTACCGGCTTGGCCTCCTGTATCTTTTCTCCCTGACCTGCCAGCAGCGTGCTTTGTCCCGTGCCGCTCTTTTGCGCCTGCCGGGGCAGCATCCGGTGTTCGAGGTTGTACTGCACCTGCTTCTCCCTGCGGCGGTTGCTCTCGACGATGGCGTAACGCATCGAATCGGTGCATCGGTCGGCGTAGAGAATCACATTCCCGTTGGCATGACGGGCGGCGCGTCCCGCAATCTGCGTGATGGAACGCACGTTGCGCAGAAAACCCTCCTTGTCGGCATCGAGAATGGCGACAAGCCCCACCTCCGGCAGGTCCAGCCCCTCACGCAGCAGGTTGACGCCGACCAGCACGTCGAACATCCCGGCCCGCAGGTCTTCGAGGATCTGGATGCGTTCGAGCGTGTCGATGTCGGAGTGGATGTAGCGGTTGCGCACGCCGATGCGGTCGAAATACTTCGACAGCTCCTCGGCCATGCGTTTGGTGATGGTCGTGACGAGCACCTTGTCTTCGACGCGCACGCGCCTGTCGATCTCTTCGAGCAGGTCGTCGATCTGATTCTCCGTGACGCGCACCTCCAGCGGCGGATCGACCAGTCCCGTCGGACGGATCAGCTGCTCGACGACGACCCCTTCGCTCTTCATCAGTTCATATTCGGCGGGCGTGGCGCTGATGTAGATCGTCGTTCCCATCATGCGTTCGAACTCCTCGAAGCGCAGCGGCCGGTTGTCCTTGGCGGCCGGCAGGCGGAACCCGTACTCCACGAGATTCTCCTTGCGGGCGCGGTCGCCGCCGTACATGCCGTGCACCTGCGGGAGGGTAACGTGGCTCTCGTCGATGACCAGCAAGTAATCTTTCGGAAAATAGTCGAGCAGGCAGAACGGTCTCGTGCCCTCGGCGCGACCGTCGAAATATCGCGAATAGTTCTCGATGCCGGGACAGTACCCCAGCTCCTTGATCATCTCCAGATCGTACTCCACGCGCTGTTTGATGCGCTGTGCCTCCACCAGACGTCCTTCCCGTTCGAAAAATTCGATCTGTTTCCCCAAATCGAGCGTGATTTGCTGCACGGCGGAATTGATGCGCTCCTTCGTGGTGACGAAGAGGCTGGCGGGGTAGACCGTCAGTGCATCGATCGATTGTATGCGTGCTCCGGTTACGGGATCGATGATCCAGATCGCCTCGATCTCGTTGTCGAAAAACATCACCCGATAGCACTGGCATCCGAATTCGCCGAATGCCGCCATGATATCGACCGTATCGCCGTTTACGCGGAAGGTTGCCGGCTGCAGATCGCGTTCGGTGCGGGTGTAGAGCGCTTCGACGAGTTTGTAGAGGAAGTGCTTGTAGCTGACGACCTCCCCGACCTTGAACGATACGGAGGTCGAATGGAAATCTTCCGGGTTTCCGCAACCGTAGAGGCACGATACCGACGAGACGACAATCACATCCTGCCGGCCCGACAACAGGGTCGCAGTTGTCTGCAACCGCAGCTTTTCGATTTCGTCGTTGATCGAGAGATCCTTTTCGATGAAGGTGTCGGTGGCCGGAAGGTAGGCTTCGGGCTGGTAGTAGTCGTAGTAGGAGACGAAATACTCTACGGCATTGTCGGGAAAGAAATTCTTGAATTCGCCGTAAAGCTGTGCCGCAAGCGTTTTGTTGTGGCTCAGGACAAGGGTCGGTTTGTTGATCTGGGCGATGACGTTGGCAACGGTAAAGGTTTTTCCGGATCCGGTGACTCCCAGCAGCGTATTGTGTTTGGACCCGTGCCGGATGGCTCCGACGAGTTGTGCGATGGCTTCGGGCTGGTCGCCCGTAGGGCTGTATTCCGACACGAGTTTGAAATCCATGTTGCAAAGGTAAAAAACAAAATCCGGAATCGTACCGCCTGATCCCGATAAATGTATTGCGAGCCGGATCGAACCCTGTATCGGCCCATCCCCGATTCCCCTTTCTGCCGCTGCTGCCGGCAAAAGCGGGGAATCCCGGCATTGTTGAAAAATATTTCGGAACAAGGTGCTCGGCACCCGAAATATTCGTACCTTTGTAACCGGTTTTCAGGAAGAGGATATGATCGACCGCGCTACCGTTGACCGCATCTATGCGGCCGCAAATATCGTCGAGGTGATCGGCGATTACGTCACGCTCAAGCGAAAGGGCGTGAACTATCAGGCGTGCTGTCCCTTCCACAATGAGAAGACGCCTTCGTTCGTTGTCTCGCCCGCAAAGGGTGTCTTCAAGTGTTTCGGCTGCGGAAAGGCCGGCAATGCCGTCACTTTCGTCATGGAACACGAGGGGATCTCCTATCCCGAAGCGTTGAAAATCGTGGCGAAGCGCTACGGCATCGAGGTCAAGGAGCGGGAACTGACCGAAGAGGAGATCCGTCGCAATGACGATCGCGAGAGCATGTTCGCGCTCAACGGCTGGGCCTGCGACTATTTTGCCGACTACCTCAAACATTCACAGGAGGGAGTGCGTGTCGGCATGAGCTATTTCCGGCAGAAACGCGGGTTCACGGATGCCACGATCGAGAAGTTCGGACTCGGCTATTGTTCGGCGGAGGGCGACCGGATGACCCAAGCTGCGTTGGCCGCCGGCTACAGGGAGGAGTTCCTGCTATCGACCGGTCTGTCGATACGCCGTGAACGGGACAACCGTCTTTTCGACCGTTTTTATGACAGGGTGATGTTCCCCGTGCACAACATTTCGGGACGCATCGTCGCTTTCGGAGGCCGTATTCTGGGTACGAACAAACACGTCGGAAAGTACCAGAATTCGCCCGAAAGCGAGATATACAGCAAAAAACGGGAACTCTACGGTCTCTATTTCGCGAAAAAGGCGATCCAGCAGCAGGATTACGCCATTCTGGTCGAAGGCTATACGGATGTGATCTCGATGCATCAGGCCGGGGTGGAGAATGTCGTTTCGTCGTCGGGGACGTCGCTTACGACGGAACAGATCCGGCTGTTGAACCGTTTTACGAAGAACATCACGGTGATCTACGACGGCGATGCCGCCGGCATCCATGCCTCGATCCGGGGTATCGACATGATCCTTGCCGAGGGGATGAATGTGCGGATCGTCCTGCTGCCCGAACCCGAGGATCCCGATTCGTTCGCACGGGCGCACAGCGCCGCCGAGGTGCAGGAGTATATCAAGGCGAACGAGGTCGATTTCATCACCTTCAAGGCGCAGCTGCTGATGAAGGAGTCGCAGAACGACCCGATCAAACGGGCGTCGTTGATCGGCGACATGGTGCAGTCGATCACGCAGATACCCGATCCGATCCAGCGGTCGGTCTATATCAAGGAGTGTGCGCGGCTGATGGATATCGACGAGCGGGTGCTTGTCGAGGAGGTGGCACGCAAACGGGTCGTGCAGACCGGCGGTGGCCGTGAAGCAGCGGATTTCGTGCGGCGGCAGCAGCTGCAGCTGCGGCGTGAAGCGGATGCCGACGGCCATGCTCCGGCGGAGGCGCAGGTCGATTTCTCGAAGGGAATCTCGGCCGGAAGTGCTACGGAGGAGCTGGAACGGGAACTGCTGAAGTACCTGCTCAAATACGGCCATTGCAATTTCGGATTCAAGGAGGGCGGCAAGGTCATCCCGATGAATGTGGCGGATGTCATTTTGTCGAATCTTGAGGCGCAGGAACTGCATTTCCAAAACCCCACATATCAGAAACTCCTTGACATCTATCGCCGGCAGCGTTCCGAATTGGGCGAAGGGGCCGAGGTTCCGGCGCATCTGTTCATCAACCATTCCGATCCGGAGGTTTGCAATGCGGCGGTTGATCTGCTGACATGGGACGACAATTATGTTCCGAGCAAAATCTGGGAGCAGCGGGAGATCCATGTCGAGAGTGTCGAGGAGATTCTGGCGAACGGAGTTCCCAAGGCGGTGATTCTGTACAAGTCGAACGCGATCAAGAAGCTGATCGAGGAGCAGACGAAACGTTTGGCGGCGGAGGATCTTACCGACGACGAGGAGACGGAGATCATGAGCGTGATCGCCACGCTCAACCGGGAGCTGGTCTCCATCTCGCACAAGGTCCAGCGGACGATACTCTGATAAACGGACGGCAGGATCCGCCGGAACGGCCCCGCATCTGCTTCATTCGCGAACCTCTTCTCCTTGCGCGGCAGTCCGGTCTGATTCGGCGGGATTTGTCCTCTGCGTCTCAGTGGGCGTCGCAGTGGTTTTCCCGCCCGTATATTTCGGGCATGCGTTGGCGGGTTTGGGCGGAAGAGGCCGTTCGCGGCGGTTGCATTTCTGAAAAAAGTCGCTATTTTTGCAGGATATTGGAGTCCGGTGAGCGGCTTTCGGAATTCCGGATTCCGGTGCGGAGCCGGTTTCATCGGAGCCGGCCCGCCGTGCGGCGAGGCCGGAGGCTGCGGGGATGAATGGCTGTACGCCGGAATGGTGCGGCAGGTAAAAAATGTAAGGCCGGGATGTACGCGTATGGCTACGCATACTGTGTGCAAACAGAAAATAAACAGAAAGATGTGTAAAACATATCAAAGATAAAAGAATTAGTTACCTTCGCCCAGCCTTACGCAACATGACGTGCAAACCCGATGCCGGAGTTGCATGAGGCGGAACGGAAAGGGTGGATTTGTCTGATGGAAGAGGCTTCGGACGGAAAAAGGAAGTGTAATGGGCGATTATAAAACGATAAATATCCGCAACAAACGGGCGACATTCGACTATGAGATTCTGGAGGAGTATGTCGCCGGTGTCGTTCTGGTCGGCACCGAAATCAAGTCCATCCGTTTGGGGAAGGCTTCGATGGTGGACAGCTACTGCTATTTCGACCGGGGCGAGTTGTGGATCCGCAACGTGAATATCTCCGAGTACCATTGGGGGACGTGCAACAACCACCAGCCCAAACGTGACCGGAAACTGTTGCTCAACCGAAAGGAACTGAACAAGTTGCAGCGGGCATTGCAGGATCGGGGGCTGACGGTTGTCGGGCTGCGGATGTTTCTCAATGACCGGGGGCTTGTGAAGATCGTGATCGGCTTGGCGCGCGGCCGCAAGGCTTACGACAAACGGGAGTATCTCAAGGAGAACGATGCCCGGCGCGAGATGGACAAGGCAATGAAGAAATACAAACACTGAGGATGAAGTACCGGCTCTTTTTTTTCGATATAGACGGGACGTTGCGCAGTTTCCGCACGCACCGGATTCCGGAATCGGCCCGCAGGGCCGTTGCACGGTTGCGGGAGCAGGGCGGGAAGGTCATTATCGCAACGGGTCGTGACCGGCGGAGCCTTCCGCCGCTGGATGGATTTTCGTTCGACGGCTATATCCTCGTCAATGGCGGACACTGTCTGACGACCGATGGCGAGGTGCTCTTCGAACGCCCCGTTCCGATGGAGATTCTGGAGCGGATGATGGCGGTCGGGCAGCGGGAGGGCTTCGCCGTGTCGATGTTGACCGACGAAGGCATGTATGCCGACAGCGTGAATGAGCACATGCGGGAGTTTTTGACAGCGCTGGGGATGCCGACGAATCCGGCGGTGGCGGACCTGCGCGAAGTGGCGCGGCGTACGCCCTGCCGTCAGTTGTGTGTCTTCATGTCGCCCGAACAGGAGAAGCGGGTCATGCCTGAATTTCCGGAGTGCGTGTCGAGCCGCTGGAGCCCGTTGATGGCCGACATCGACATGAAAGGCGTCACGAAAGCCAGCGGAATGGATTGTTTCATGGCGCATTACGGGATCGACCGCAGTCTCACGATGGCTTTCGGCGACGGCGGCAACGATGTGGAAATGATCCGTCATGCGGCGGTCGGTGTGGCGCTCGGCGATGCGGTCGAGAGTGCGAAGCAGGCAGCCGATTATGTCACGGCATCGGTCGATGACGACGGCGTATTGCGGGCGTTGCAGCATTATGGAGTATTATAGAGAGGAGAGATAACTATGGCATTGATTTTATGTATCGAGACAGGTACGGACGTCTGTTCGGTCGGCATTGCCGAAAACGGCGAGTTGATCTCGTTGCGCGAGAGCGACGAGGGGCGCGACCACGCCCGCAAAGTCGGTGTCTTTGTCGATGAGATCCTGCGTGAGAACCGGTTGTCGCCGGAGGATCTCGATGCCGTTGCCGTCGGCAAAGGCCCCGGCTCCTATACGGGACTCCGGATCGGCGTGTCGTTTGCCAAGGGGCTGTGCTACGGCCTGCAGAAACCGATGATTGCCATCGGGTCGCTGGATGCGTTGACCGAGGTGGCCCGCGAAGACAACGAAGCGGGGATCCTCTCGGTGGACGATTGGGAGCATGCCGTATTGTGTCCGATGGTCGATGCGCGGCGCATGGAGGTCTATACACAGTTGTTCGATACGCAGGGAAGGCCGCTCACGGAGGTCAGGGCCGAGGTCGTGGGTCCGGAGAGTTTCTCGGAGTGGCGGGGACGTGCGCCGTTCGTCATCTTCGGCAACGGCGCCGCGAAATGTGCCGGTGTGCTGCCGGATGCCGTGCTGGTGTGCGTAATACCTTCGGCACGGGGTATTTCCCGTTTGGCTCAGGAGGCATACGACCGGCAGGAGTTTGCCGATGTGGCCTACTTCGAACCCTTCTATCTGAAGAATTTCGTGGTGACGCAGTCCAGGAAAAAACTCTTTTGAGGCGATCTCCGTTGCGGCGGGTTGTCCTTGCAGATGCCGTTGCCGGAATACATCGAGCAAAAGACAAAGTCCTGCTGCCTTTACGGCGGCAGGGCTTTTTGTTTCGGACAGCACGACTCCGTATTCCGCCGTGCGGCGAAGATTTGCCGGAAAGAGGCCGGGACGTGCTGATTCGGGCGGCGTTACAGAATCATCAGTACGATCAGCAGAGCCACCCGCCATTTGCCGGCCTGCCGCTCTTCGGGCGGGAAGAGCCGGGCGAGTTCCTGCGAGCGTTCGGTATATAATAGCAGCCCCATCCACAATGCGGCGAAGAGTAGCGAAGGCAGGATGGATGTAATCCATGTGCCGATCTGTTGGGGCAGGAAGATCTCGGCGTTGCGGATGACGCTGACCGTCCCGATGACCTTGATGATGAACTGAATCCCTGCGACCCATGCGACAAGCGGTACGGCATACCTTTTCCGGCGGAGAAGTCCGTACAGAATGAAAAGCATGTACACCTCATATCCTAACAGCTTGACCTGTATGGCGGCGTTAGTCCAATTCCAATAGCCGGAACTGCCGGGTGTGCGGTCCAGCAGCTGTACAAGGAGGTTGCCGGACCATGTGGCAAAATTGTACAGGATGTAGGCGCCGAAAAGCCAGATCGGCCCCGGAAGCCTGCATGCGGCGTCGGCGATCTTCCGGATCGAATCATTCGTTATCTTCATCTTTCGGTCGGGGTTTGGCCGGCTTGCCGGCGGATGCGGGGCGAGCGCCCTCTTTTTTGATCCGCAGCTGCTCCGCGCAGCTGTTCCTCTCCCAAAAGCGGCCGTCCGTATAGCCTTGGATCGTTGTGTCGCCCAGGGCTTTTTCGAGCCGGTATTCGGCCCATGCGCAATAGAGGGGATTCTGTTCGATGCCGATATAGGAACGCCCCAGCTTCCTTGCCACGACGGAGGTTGTTCCGCTGCCCAGGAAGGGGTCGAGAACGATGTCGCCCGCGCGGCTGCTGGCAAGGATCAGCTTGGCGATCAGTTTTTCCGGCTTCTGGGCCGGATGGGCCGTATTCTCCGCCATCGACCAGTAGGGGATCGAAATGTCGTCCCAGAAGTTCGAGGGACAGGTGTCGCGGTAACGTCCCTGCTGTGTCTGCTCCCAGTCACGGGGCTTCCCTCCGATGCGGTAGGGGGCCCGGACGCGGCGCCGGAGCCTGACGGCGTCGAGATTGAAGGTGTAGGTCTCGGAACAGGTGGCGAACCAGATGTCCTCCATTGCGTTTTTCCAGTTCGCTCCGGCGCCGCGACCCTTCTCCCGCTGCCATGTGATGCGGTTGCGCACGATGAAATGTCGCTGCAGCACCTGCTCGACCGCACCGCTGCTCTTCCAGTCGCAGCAGACGTAGATCGAACCGTCGGGTTTCAACTTTCGGGCGACCTTTCCGACCCATCGTTCCGTGTAGGCGGCATATTGCCCGAAATCCTGTTTTCGTGAGGCGTTGCCGTGAAAACTTTTGCTCAGATTGTAAT
>CALUKI010000013.1 GCA_944321175.1 uncultured Alistipes sp. | reverse complement strand
AACGGCAAGAAGTTCTCCGACCTGCATCTGCGCACCAAATACGGCATCAACATCACGCGTGTCAACCGCGCAGGCGTCGATCTGATCCCCTATCAGGGAATGGAACTGCAGGTGGGCGACCGTGTGATGGTTGTGGGTTCGGAGAAGGCCATCGCACAGGTTGCCGACGTATTGGGCAATTCGCTCAGGAAGCTGCGCGAACCGAATCTCATCATGATTTTTCTCGGCATCGCACTGGGTGTCCTGCTGGGTTCGATACCGCTGCTCAACATTCCGCAGCCGGTCAAATTGGGACTGGCCGGCGGACCGTTGATCGTCGCCATCCTGATCGGGCGTTTCGGCACCCACTTCCATCTGGTAACCTATACGACGATGAGCGCTAACCTGATGTTGCGGGAAGTGGGCATCACGCTCTTCCTTGCAGCGGTCGGACTGGGAGCCGGCAGCGGATTTATCGAAGCGGTCGTCAACGGCGGCTACCGCTGGGTCGGCTATGGTGCCATCATCACGGTCATCCCGCTGCTCATCGTATCGTTCATCGCGCGGCTGGGCATGAAGCTCAACTACTACACGCTTATGGGACTTATCGCCGGCAGCACGACGGATCCTCCCGCCTTGGCCTATGCCAATGCGACGGCCGGAAACGACATGCCGGCCGTGAGCTATGCGACGGTCTATCCGGTCGTGATGTTCCTCCGCGTGCTCACGGCGCAGATTTTCATCCTGTTCGCACTATAGAAAGCGCTGTATAATAATGGGAATGCGACGGAACAGCATCTGAAGACAGAGAGAAAAAAGACGGCCTCACCAATTCCGGTGAGGCCGTCTTTTTAGGAGAAAATCGGCTATTCCTTTTTGCGCAGCAAATCGCGAACGGGGCACTCCTTCGAACACGATGCACAGCCGTTCGACCGCTTCCGGCCGCAAAACAGACGCCGCAAAAGATACACCGCCACGCCGAAGCCGACAACCGCGACAACCAGATCCTGCCACTCCATTCGCCGTCAATTGAAACAGTTCGCTACAATATCAGGGCAAGATGATAGACGCCCCACGCCATCAGCCACGCAACGACCGTATTGTAGAGCATCGTCGCACAGGCCCAGCCCCGTCCGGCCTCGCTGCGCACGGCGGCTACCGTAGCGATGCAGGGGAAGTAGATGAGCGAGAAGACCAGAAATGCCAGTGCCGATGCCGGCGTAAAATCGCCGCTTTCACGCAAGGTCTGTGAAAGCGAGGTTTCGGTTGTCCCTGCATCATTCGAATAGAGAACGCCCAGCGTGCTGACAACAATCTCCTTCGCAGATATTCCCGACAGGATGGCGACACCCGATTTCCAATTCAGTCCGAGCGGCTCGACGAGCGGCTCGCACCAATGGCCGATACGGCCGAGATAGGAGTTTTCGTAGTGTGCGGCTTCCGAGACGCCTTCGGCCGGCCGGGGGAAGTAGCTCAGGAACCAGACGATGAGTGAAGCGACAAGGATCAGGCCGCCCATTTTGCGAAGATATTGGGCGCTTTTGTCCCACATGTGCGACAAGGTGGAGCGCCATGTCGGGAGACGATAGGGCGGCAATTCCATGACAAAGGGGGTCTCATCGACCTTGTAGAAGAAGCGGCGCATGAGACGGGCCGTCGCCATCGCCATCAGAATCCCCAACAGGTAGAGGGAGAAGAGCACCCAGCCGGCATGCGTCGGGAAGAAGGTGCCGGCAAACAGGATATAGATCGGCAAGCGGGCGCTGCACGACATGAAAGGCGTGATCAGCACCGTGATCAGACGGCTGCTGCGGCTCTCGATCGTCCGTGTGGCCATGATGGCGGGGACGTTGCATCCGAAACCCATGACCAGCGGGATAAAGGATTTTCCGTGCAGGCCGATACGGTGCATCACGCGGTCCATGATAAAGGCCGCGCGGGCCAGATAGCCCGAATCCTCCATGAATGAAATGAAGAGATAGAGGATGACGATATTGGGAAGGAAGACGATCACGCTGCCCACGCCGCCGATCACGCCGTCGACGAGCAAAGCCTTGAGCGACCCGTCGGGAACGGTTCGTTCGACAAGCGAACCGATCCATCCGACCAGCGATTCGATCCATGCCTGCGGATACTGCCCGATGTTGAATGTGCAGTAGAACATCAGCCACATGAGGAAAAAGAAGACCGGAAAGCCCCACAGCCTGTGCGTCACGAAGGCATCGATCAGACGGGTGGTTTGCGCCTGCTCCTTTTCGCCCGGCACATAGGTCTCCTTCAACGCGCCGGAGATGAATCCGTATTTCTGGTTAGCGAAAGCCGTTTCGACATCTTCGCCCAGCTCCTCCTCGACCTGCGGCACGGCACGGTCCCGCAACGTGCACCATTCGGCATAATGCGGGCACTCGGACAACTGCGCTTCGACCTCCTTGTCGCGTTCGAGCATCTTCATGGCGAAATAGCGCGGCGGGAAGTGTTTGGGCAGTTCGTCACGATGTTCGCGGATCCGTTCATACAACGGCTGCAACGCCTGTTCGATGACCGGCCCGTTGTTGATATGGATATGGCGCACGCGCGGATCTTCGTTCTCATAGACGGCGATCACCGTATCGAGCAGCGTCTGCAGCCCGCGCCGCGTCCTGGCCACAACCGGCACCATCGGCACGCCGAGCATGGCGCCCAGATGTTCATAATCGAGTGCGGCGCCGCTCGCTTCCAGTTCGTCGTACATATTGAGCGCCACGACCATTTTCGGGTCAATGTCGATCAGTTCGGTCGTAAGATAGAGGTTGCGTTCGAGATTCGACGCCACGACGGCATTGATCACCACATCGGGGGTGTCGTTAACCAGATGCCGGCGCACATAGAGCTCTTCGGGCGTATAGGCCGAAAGGGCATAGGTGCCGGGAAGGTCGGTAATGATGAACCTGTAACCCCGATAGCGGTGTTCTCCGCGTTTTGCATCGACCGTCACGCCGCTGTAGTTCCCGACATGTTCATGGCCGCCCGATATGGCATTGAAGAGCGATGTTTTGCCGCTGTTGGGGTTTCCGATCAGCGCGACATTGATCGTGCGGTGCTGCGACGTGATAACCTCTTCGACGCTCGTTTCATCGGGGGCGGTCGCCACATGGGGCTCTTCGAGTTTCTGCCGGGCCTCTTCGGCGGTCATCACGACGATCATCGCCGCTTCGCTGCGCCGCAATGACACCTCGTAATCCATGATCCGATACTTGATCGGATCATGCAGCGGCGCATTTTGCAGGACATCGACGCGTTTACCGCGCACGAATCCCATCTCCATGATCCGACGGCGGAAACCGCCGTGTCCCAACACCTTGAGGATCGTTGCCGACTGGCCTGTTTTCAACTCTGAGAGACGCATTTTTTCCTACATGATAACTTGGCGTGGCAAAGTTAATGGAAAAATGCGGTTTTCCGATACCTCGAAACAGGTATTTCGGGCCTCGGATCTTCACGGGTTCCGCCCCGCACTCCGGCCGAAACGGCGGCGGCCGGATCACCGCTGCAAGCGGCACGGTGCCGGGCGGCCGTTCCGTGCCGTCTGCCGCAACGGCCGAAAAAAAAGAAGGGACACGGCAACAAAAAGCGCAACGGTTCGGTTCACCGCAACCGTTTTCACCCGTAAGGAAAGGACGGAAACAGGCCGCCGCACAGGCGCGGAAATGCTAAAATTCCGGATGATAGGCTTTTAAACGCATTTTTTTGCGAAAATATTTTTAATCTTCAAAATCTTTCTTAAATTTGCCTGCGATAAACAACCCAATATTTACGATTATGGAAAAAGTGATTGAACAAATCAAGGCCCAGTATGCACTCTTTGAAGTAAATGCAGAGGCTCAGGTATCCAAAAACAACAAGGCTGCAGGAACCCGTGCACGCAAGGCTGCGCTGGAACTGTCGAAGTTGATGAAAGAATTCCGCAAGGTTTCCGTCGAGGCTGCCAAATAAGTTTTGGAACCCGAAAAGATGAGGGCCATCCGTTTGGATGGCCCTTTATTATTGGGGATGACGCCGGAAACGGCAGGCGCACGCCCTCAGGCAGGGGGGGGGTAAATCATTCTGTACCGCCGCATTGGCCTTTCCCTGTCACAGCTCGATTCCCCGACGCCGGAAGTAGTCCAGATCGGTCTCGTTCAGCCCTGTTCTGGGAAACGGCACGGCACGGTTGTGGTCGTTGAGATAATAACGTCGTGCAAGCGTATCGTATTCGGGACTGGCCAACGATGATGTACGATCGACATAATCGCCGTCGATATGGGCAATATCGGCCATCGTATGGAACAGCGCATGGGTCGTTGCCGGAGCATTCTCATGAGATGCGGCCGCAGCGGCTTGTTGCGGGAATTCCCGGATATACTCGTCCGAAAACCATGCCAGCGACGCAATGTGCAGCTGCCAGCACGTCGTCGTAGGCGATGCGTGCAGGAACCTGTCGCGTTCGTCATCGAGCAGATCCTCGCCGTGATCGGAGCTGTACAACAGCGCGCTGCAAGCATCGAGCGACGACAGATAATCGATCATCGACGCAAGGAATTCATCGGTGTATCGGATCGAATTGTCGTAGGAGTTCCAAAGCTTGTGCTTGTGCTGACGTTCGACCGCAACATCGCCGTCGGGCCGGAAATAGGCTACTTCGCGCGGATAACGCTGGTAGTAGCTGAAATGGGACCCGTAGCAGTGCAGGATGAAGAGCAAATCATGCGTGCGGTCTTCGGCAATGACGCGTTTCATCGTGTCGAGCAGCTGCTGATCGAATCGGGGGTGTTTCAAATAGACCAGGCTGTCGGCATCGCGAGCCAGATTGTCGATCATGGCGCCTTGCGGCGACTGGTTCGACAGAAACCATGTACGGAATCCCGCCTCCTTGAAGAGGGCCGGCAAACCTGTGCGGCGGAACAGTTCGTCATGCTCCTCGGTACGCACCGACGACAGAATCAACGGGACGCTCTTATGGGTCGTGTTGCTCTGCGTAAGCATGTTCCGGAACACCACCACGCGATCGCCCATCGCCTTGAGCCGGGGATTCGTCGGCCGGTCGTAGCCGTAAAGTTCCCAATTTGCGGCGCGCGCCGCTTCGCCGATCACATAGACATAGATTTCGCGTTTCGAAGCCTCGGCCGTGCGTCGGGCATGATAGGTAAAGCCGGCCGAGGTCTCGTCATAGTTCTTGATCCGGGCATATTCGCGCATGCACAGCCAGACGTTGTAACCGACATTCACCGGGAAAATATCGTTTCGGAGAACCACTCTGCGGCCGCTTCCGTACACGGGAATCAACAGACAGAACCCGACGAGCGCCGACAAGCCCCCCGCGAATCCCATACGACGGCGGAAGGTTCCGGAATATTCGGCCCGATGGTACCAATAACAGGAGCCGAAAACCAGCAGCGGCAGATAAAAAGCGCAGACCATGAGTACGGCAGGGTAGATGTTGCTCAGCAGTTCGTTCGCCTCGCCGGGGTTCGTCGTAATGATATTGATGAACATGTCCGTAGCAGCGACCGAGTTGCCGAACAGATAGAGCAGGACGATTTGCAGGGCACAGAACAGGATGACGGGGAAACTGAGCCAGATGGCGACTCCGACCCGGCGGAAAGCCGCGCTCCAGAGCATGTAGCAGCCCAGCGGCAGAAGCAGCAAGGCGGCTTTCGACCACCCGCAGTAGGGTTCGGTAAAGAACAGAATGGCGTTCGGGATCATCATCGCAACGAGGTAACAGACCGTCAGGATGGTTGTCGGCCGATTGCTTCGGGGGTTGTCCATATCCCTTTCCATAATGAGCGAATGTGTTAAAATGCTTCGTTGATATTGAACACCACGCCGCTTGTTTTACGGCCGAAGCCGTAATCGATACGCACATTGACGCGGTGCTTGAACTCCCAGCGGAGTCCGATGCCGTAATTGGGCAGCGTCTGCTTCCACCTGAAACTGCCGAACGAAGGGAATACATTCCCGGCCCCGCCCCACAGGACGCCGCCGAAACGCCGCCAGATATGTTGCCGGTATTCGAGTTGGAAGGTCAGGATATTGTTGTCGATGTAACGGCCCTGGTAGTATCCGCGCATGCGGTATCCTCCTCCCAATTCGGCCATCATGCACCAGGGAACGCCGTGACTGTTGAATTCGCCGAACAAATCGGCTGCAAGTACGCCTCCGGACCACAGCCGCTGATAATAGTCGGCGGTTATCGTTGTCTTCGAGAGGGTGGTTTCGCAGGTCCCCGTCCACTCCGGATAGACGATCTCCTTGATCATCAGATAACAGCCGCTTTGCGGATTAGGGATGAAATCGCGCGAATCGTACTGCAGGGTGACACCCAGCCCGGATGCAAGATAGTGGGATCTCTGATCGCCCAGCAGAGGTGCTATGCGGTCGAAATCCTTTGCCCGCATGTAGGCGAGGTGCAACGACGCTCCGATATAGGTATGTTTCAAAATTTCATGGAGATAGCCGGCGTCGAACCGGACCTGTTTGCGGATGTAACGCTGAGCGGGATTGAAACGTCCCGCATCGTAACCTATGCCCCAGAAATCGAGCGGTTTCGACGCAAACGCCACCTCGTAGATTACCCGCGAACGGTTGTGGTTGAACAGGGTATTTCCGCTCACGCCGAACATGTAGAATCCCGACAGCGAAACGCTTCCGAAAAGCGACACGTCCGACGGCGGGGTTATCGAATCCGTACGATCGACACGGTAGAGACCCGAAGCCAGCAGACCGAGACCCAAACTGGACTCCTTGGTATAGGAGGGGGCCCCGATGAAACTGAAATCGATTTTTTTCTCAAACGTCCGGTCGACGTTTCCGTAAAAGATCCTGTTCCAGAAATTGTCCTTTCGTGCAGGTCGAGTTCCGGCCGTTTTTGCGGATGCGGCAGGCAGCGGGGTGTAGGTATAACGGATCGTATCGCCGTCATGCACATATACGCTGTCGCGTTGTTGTGCACAGACGACGGAACACAGGAAACAGCACACGACGGCTGGGAGCGACCTTCGCAACGACATGTCCCTATTTATAGGTGTCCAGTACTTCGTAGAAAGCCTCTTTGTCGGCTTCCGACAGCTGCCCCTTGCGCATGAAGACGAGTTCGCCCGCCTTGTTCACGAACAAGAGCACGAACTGATTGTTGCAATCGCCGAGTTCCCATGCACGGCTCAACGTCCGGTCCTGATCCGCCAACACCGTAGCGCCGTTCGTTTCGGTGCGCTTGCGGGCCATCATGCGGGCCATGCCGTTGGGTACCATCGGGGCGTCCTTGAGGTTCATCACGCCGAAACCGTAGATCTCATCGCTTTGGGCGCGATGGTTTTTCTCCAGTTCGTAGGTAAACTCTTCGTTCTGTTTGTGGTGGTCGGGATCCACATAGAAGATCATCAGGTTCTTCTCGCCCCAGCAGGGCAGTTTTGCCGCTTTCCCCTCAAGGTTGAGGATTTCGACATTCGAGACCTTGCGCGGCAGGGAGAGATTTGCAGCGTCTTCCTGTGCCGAAACGGCGGACACGGCCGACAGGCACAAAAGCAGGGTTGTTATTTTCAGTCTGTTCATATATTCTTCTCTGTTTGCAGGGAAATACCGTGCAAAGATACATATTTTTCCATTGTTCCGGCTGTGTAATCGTCAGAATAATGTTCTATACTGCCGTTAATATCACATCTTTCGATCATAAAACAAGAACGGAACAGCAACGCGGACGGCTGTCGGATCGGACCGGCCGGCAACCGTTGCGGCGATCCAGGAGGGGGGGGGGCATGCGGCACGGATCCGTTCGGAGCACATCGGCCCATCTCCTTCAAAATCCATACCGCATGTCGGCTTTTTCGAGGACCCGTTCAAAAAGGGAGATAAAAAAAAGTACTATCTTTGCAGGCGATGAAAACCAGGATACTATTCGTCTGCCTCGGCAACATCTGCCGTTCTCCCGCCGCAGAGGAGATCTTCCGCACGATGGTGCGGCGCAACGGGATTGCGGATCGCATCGAGGCGGATTCGGCAGGAACCTATTCCGGCCATGCAGGGGATCTGCCGGACCGGCGCATGCGGCGTGCTGCGGCGCAGCGCGGATATGAACTGACACACCGGGCACGGCCGCTGCGGGAGTCGGATTTCGAACGGTTCGACCGGATCATCGTCATGGATGACTACAACTATGAATCCGTACACCGCATGGCGCCGACACGCGAGTCGGGCAGGAAAATCTACCGCATGGTCGAATTCTGCCGGCATTCGCCGCAATGGAGCCATGTCCCCGACCCCTATTACGAAGGACATGAAGGGTTCGAACTGGTTCTCGATCTGCTGGAGGACGGTTGCAGCGGATTGCTCGACGATCTGATGGAGGAATCCGAAAAATAGGCCGGCGACATCCGGCCGCCCGGCCGCCGGAACGACGATTTTCAACCGTTGCCCCATGCAGCGATGCGGGGGAAAGAGGAGAAGAAGACGGAACCGTCCGCTGATCGGCAATATACAGGAGGGATGCGGCCGCATGGCCGCATCCCTCTTATCCGTAAACCGCCGCCTGCATCTCAGCAAACGGACGGCGTTTGAAGCGGCCTCAGGTTGAATGGATCAGAAATCCAAACCGACAGTCAGCGAGCAGGCGTTGCGCATCGGCGATCCTTTTTCAGCGATGGCGTATCCCGCATCGAAACACAAGTGCATGAAGCGTACGCCGATACCCATTGCGAAATAATTGGGGAAATAGAGTCTCTCTCCGCCGCCATGATACCCCACACGGAACTGGAGCAGCTGCATGAGGCTGTATTCCAGGGCGATTCCGCCCTCGACCCCGCGAGCCGTATTCGGTGAGAAGGCATACCGGCACTCTCCGGCAACGGTCAACGCATGTGCATCGCTGAAGAAGCGTTCATAAGCGGCTCCGACGGCAAAGGCGACGGGAAGTTTCATTCCGGCCGGGCCATCCAGGAATCCGCCGATTCCCGACAGTTTCGCACCCAGCCGCAAGGCCGAATAATCCGTTTGGCCGTCAAACGGGACAACGGCCTGCGCCGAAACGGTTGCAGAGAGCGCATTTCCGGTTTGCAGGCGCACAAAGCGCGCATAATCGGCCGTCAGGCCCAAGGCCGCCCGCTCATTCAGACGATAGGAGTATGCCAGCGACACGGCCTTGTTTTTTCTGGCGGGATCAAAATCGTATGTTGCCCAACCGGCGGCCAAGGCGTGCTGCTGGTTGAATTTGTAATATCCCGCCGCCGAATAGGAGGTTTTGTCATTGAGCGTGAAGAACGAGGTCGCCGCCTGCGCCTTCTGACGGCCGAAAAGCATTGCCGAAGGGTTGTTGAAGACGCTGTAGGCATCGGCGGTCGTTACCGTCTCGATACCGCCGAATCCCAACGTCCGGGCATCGGGGTTGGCCACTTCATAGGGCTGGGCCGCAACGGTCGGGATGGTGCCCGCCAGCAATACGACAAGCAGTGAAAGACGTTTCATACCATAGATATTATTAAAAACAGACGGGGTGAAGACCTGCAGGTCCGCCACCTCGTCTGCTTCGTGAATTCCGGATCGAATTTAGCAATTCATCGCGCCGCAGCAGTGGATGACCTGACCGCTGACATACGACGAGAGGTCCGACGCGAGGAACAGGGCGACCTTCGCCACATCCTCCGGCGTACCGCCGCGTCGCAGGGGGATCTGCTTGTACCAGCCCTCTTTGACCTCATCGGGGAGCTTGTCGGTCATGTCGGTGATGATGAATCCGGGGGCGATGCAGTTCGCACGGATGCCGCGCGGCCCCATCTCCTTGGCGATCGACTTTGCCAGGCCGATCATACCGGCCTTCGAAGCGGAGTAGTTGCACTGTCCGGCATTGCCGCTGACGCCGACAACCGACGACATGTTGATGATCGAGCCGGAGCGCTGGCGGGCCATGACGGGCACGACGGCATGGATAAAGTTGAATGCCGATTTGAGGTTCACCGTCAGTACGGCATCCCACTGCGCCTCGGACATGCGCATCATGAGGCCGTCCTTCGTAATGCCGGCATTATTGACCAGAATATCGATCGTCCCGAACTCTTCGACGATCTGTTTTACGACTTCGTGCGTCTGTTCGAAGTCGGCGGCATTCGATGCGTAGCCCTTGCATTTCACGCCCAAAGCCGCGATTTCGGCTTCGGTAGCCTTGCCTTTCTCATCGATGACCAGATCGGTGAATGCGATATTTGCACCCTCCTTGGCGAATTGCAGGGCGATGGCTTTTCCGATGCCGCGTGCGGCGCCCGTTACGAGGGCGACTTTTCCTTCGAGTAATTTCATTTCGTTTGCGATTGTTATCGTGTTGTTGATAAAAATTCCGTTGACAAAGGTAGTAAAATAATTCGGAATATGTATCTTTACGCAGCAAATCACGCATAAAGCAGAGTTATGAAAAAGGATTCACGGATTTTCGATCTGATCGGCGCGGAGCGCAGGCGCCAGACGGAAGGCATCGAATTGATCGCATCGGAGAATTACGTCAGCGATCAGGTTATGGAGGCGATGGGGTCGGTATTGACCAACAAATACGCCGAGGGATACCCCGGAGCCCGTTATTACGGAGGATGCGAAGTTGTCGACCAGGTCGAAACGCTGGCCATCGAGCGTGTCTGCCGGCTTTACGGCGCGGAATACGCCAATGTGCAGCCGCACTCCGGTGCGCAGGCCAACATGGCCGTTTTTTTTGCGGTGCTGAAGCCGGGCGACACCTTCATGGGGCTTGATCTGGCGCATGGCGGGCACCTCTCGCACGGTTCGGCCGTCAACATGTCGGGCATGTACTTCCACGCTGTGGGGTACCGGCTCAACGAACAGACGGGAACGATCGACTACGACGACATGGAGCGCAAGGCGTTGGAGTACAAGCCGAAACTGATTATCGGCGGAGCATCGGCCTATTCGCGCGAATGGGATTACAGGCGCATGCGCGAGATTGCCGACAGGATCGGAGCGATCCTGATGGTAGACATGGCGCATACGGCGGGACTGATTGCGGCAGGGCTGCTCGACAATCCGGTAAAATACGCCCACATCGTGACATCGACGACCCACAAGACGCTACGCGGGCCGCGCGGCGGCATCATCCTCATGGGGAAGGATTTCGACAACCCATGGGGTTACACGACACCCAAAGGCGTCGTAAAACGGATGTCGCAGCTGCTCAATTCGGCCGTCTTCCCCGGCATTCAGGGCGGGCCGCTGGAGCATGTCATCGCCGCCAAGGCCGTAGCTTTCGGCGAAGCGCTGGAGCCGGGCTACAAGGAGTATCAGGCTCAGGTGCAGAAAAACGCCAGGGCAATGGCTGCGGCGTTCATCGCCCGCGGATACAAGATCGTATCGGGCGGTACGGACAACCACCTGATGCTGGTCGATCTGCGCACGAAATTCCCCGAACTGACCGGCAAGCTGGCCGAGAAATGCCTTGTTGCGGCCGACATCACGACCAACAAGAACATGGTGCCGTTCGACAGCCGGTCGGCATTCCAGACATCGGGACTGCGTTTCGGCACGCCGGCCATCACCACGCGCGGACTGAAGGAGGATCAGATGGATTACATCGTATCGCTGATCGACCGCGTGCTGCAGAATCCGGAGAACGAATCCAACATCGCCGCCGTCCGCAAGGAGGTCAACGCCTTGATGTCGCAATATCCGCTTTTCGCGTGGTAGGCCTGCGACGCGTCGGGAGCGGAAGCAAGGCAAGCCCGACAGCAATAAGGGAGGGTGCATAAGCCCTCCCTGTTGCAAATGGGCCGCAACTGTTCCACAATGGGGGGGGGAACTTGAAGTTGAGCGGGAAGGGCTCCCTCTGCTGCTCCATGAGCGTCCCGTGCAAATAATTCCACACCAAAATCCGCAAAACGATGAGAGAAGTTGTCGATTTTCTGCGCCGCCTGCATGGCCACAACAACCGTTCGTGGTTCGAGGCACACAAGGCCGAATGGCTGCAACTGCAGGAGCGTGTGCACATCTTTGCCGAAGGGCTGATCGAAGGGATCGCCGCGTTCGATCCGGCCGTCAGGGGCTTGAGCGTAAAGGACTGCACCTATCGCATCTACCGCGACATCCGGTTCAGCCCCGACAAATCGCCCTACAAAACATGGCTGGGGATCTTCATCGCCCCGCACGGCAAAAAGGCCGGATACGCCGGTTATTATTTCCATTTGGAGGGAGACCCGTCGGACGGATTGACGGAAGGGCATCTGCTTTTTGCCGGGCTGCATCTGCCGCATCCCACCGTGTTGCGAAGTGTGCGCGAGGAGATTCTGGACAATGGCGCGGAATTTGAGGAGAACATCCGTCGGGCCGAAGGTTTCGAATTGGACCGTTCGGAGATGCTGCGCCGCACGCCGGCGGGATTTCCGACGGGAACGGCGGTTGACGAATGGCTGCGCCTCAAGGAGGTTGCGCTGTGCCGCACCTTCGGGGACGACTTTCTCTGCGGCGGCGATCTGCTGGAACGCACGCTGGCTGAGTTCCGCAAGACGACGCCTTTCGTGCAACAGCTCAACCGGGCCGTGCAGTACGCCTACGAAGAGATGATGTAAAGCAAGCCTTTCGGAGACTTCGAATCCTCCGCCGAACCCGAAAAACGTTTCAATCACCAATTGAATTAATCTGTGCAACAACAAAAATATCAATAAAATGAAAAATCTGCTGATAGTTGTTTTCGGATTTCTCGTCACGGGATGTTGCCACTCGTCGGGACAACAGAAGCCGTCGGTTGCGTGCGACACGTTCGATTACGCGGTCAAGGAGGGCGACACACTCCGCATGGACCGCTATACACTGCCCGCATGGGACAAGGAGAGCCGCCGGCCCTGCCTGATCTTCCTCTTCGGAGGTGCCTTCACGCACGGCACGCGCAATGCCGGGCAATACCGGCCGTTCTTCGACTATCTGGTCGAGGAGCTGGGTTATACGGTCGTTTCGATCGACTACCGGCTGGGGCTCAAGGAGCCGCTTGCAACGGGCCAACTCTCGCCGGAGAATTTTACGCAGTTGCTGCCGCAGGCCGTATTGATGGCCGTCGAGGATCTCTACGATGCAACGAGTTATGTCGTTGCGCATGCGGATGAATGGCGGATTGATGCCGACCGCATCGTCGCGTGCGGATCGAGCGCCGGAGCTATCTCCGTCCTTCAGGGCGCCTACATGATCGCCAACGGCAGTCCGCTGACCACCAGGCTGCCCGATGCGTTCAACTACGCGGGTGTGATCTCGTTTGCGGGAGCCATTGTCGATATGGGCGGCGACCTGAAATGGGCGAACGCTCCCGCACCGGTCATGCTCTTTCACGGCGACGCCGACTCGAACGTGCCTTACGGGGCGCTGCGGCTGGGCGCCGCCGGCATCTTCGGATCGAAATACATTGCGGCGCAATTGGCCGGCATGAAGTCGCCGTACTACTTCTATTCGGTCGAGAATGCCGACCATGCAATGGCCACCGTACCGATGAACAACTACCGTGACGCCATCAGTTATTTCCTTGTACGGATGGTGGGCGAGGGGCTGCCGGCAATGGTCGATACCGACGAGCGTTTTACCTACTCCACGCCGATGAACAAGGAGTTCACGATCGCCGACTACATCCGCAGCAATTTCATGGAATAAGCGGAAAGGACCGGCAGGACACGGCGGACATCTGTCCGCGTGAGACCGCGCCGGAAGGAGCGGCACGCAAACAAAAACCGATCGGGCAGAACCGCCGTGCATCACGCGGCAAACCGCAGGATCGGGAACAACGGATGTAAAGCGCCAAGAACACGGGCGTCTTACGGCCGGGTAAAAAGAGGTTCGGCCCGGCAGTCGGGCCGAACGGCAAATGTCCGAACGAAAAAAGAGCGGGTTCTCCACCCGCTCTTTTTTTTGACAGCAGCACACGATGGGGATTGTCCCGATCCTTCGGATGCGGCCCTCCCGTTACATTTCGGAGAAATAACGATAGAAACAGGAAATGGTCTCGACCCCCCTAAAGAACTGGTCAAGCCCGTAACTTTCGTTGGGCGAGTGGATGGCATCCTGCGCCAGGCCGAAGCCCAGAAGAATCGACTTCACACCGAGGATCTCCTCAAAGGCGCTGACGATGGGGATCGAACCGCCCGAATAGAAGGGCAGCGGCTTGCGCCCGAAAGTTGCCTCGACGGCCCGTTCCGCAGCGCGGTATGCCGGCAGATCGGTCGGCGAGACATAGGGTGCACCGCCGTGCAGGAACTCGACCCGCACCTTCACGCTGCGCGGCGCGATCGCACGGAAATGCTTCTCGAAGAGTTTGGCGATCTTCCGGAAATCCTGATTCGGCACAAGCCGCATCGAAATTTTGGCCGAAGCACGCGCGGGAATGATCGTCTTCGTCCCTTCTTCGGTATAGCCGCCCCAAATGCCGTTCACATCGAGCGACGGACGTATTCCCGTCCGCTCCATCGTCGTATAGCCCGTTTCACCCGCGACATCGCCCACACCCACGGAACGTTTGTAGGCGGCAAGGTTGAACGGCGCCTTGTTCAATGCCCGGCGCTCCGCGACGGAGAGCTCCCGCACGTCGTCGTAAAATCCCGGAACCGTCACACGTCCCTGCTCATCGACCAGTGACGCCACCAGCCGCGCCAGCACATTGGCCGGATTGGCTACGGCACCGCCGAAGAGCCCCGAATGGAGGTCGTGGCCGGGACCGGTCACCTCGACCTGCATGTAGGTCAGGCCGCGCAGCCCGCAGGTAATCGACGGGGTCTCCATCGAGATCATCGAGGTGTCGGAAGCAAGGATGACATCCGATTTCAACAGCTTGCGGTTCTCGCGGCAGAAACGGTAAAGACTCTGCGAACCGATCTCCTCCTCGCCTTCGAGCATGAATTTCACGTTGCAGGGCAGCGTTCCGGTCGCGCACATCGCCTCGAAGGCCTTGACGTGCATGAACGACTGCCCCTTGTCATCGTCGGCGCCGCGTCCCCAGATGCGGCCGTCGCGCACGACGGGTTCGAAAGGTTCGGTCGTCCACTCCTCGCGCGGATCGACCGGCATGACATCGTAATGGCCATAAACGAGCACCGTTTTGGCGCGGGGATCGACGATCTTCTCGGCAAAGACAACGGGATTTCCCTCCGTCGGCATCACCTCGGCATGGTCGGCGCCGGCCTTGACAAGGGCCGCCGCAAGATGCTCGGCACAGCGGATCATATCGTCATGGTGCTCCGACTGCGCACTGATCGACGGGATACGCAACACCTCGAACAATTCGCTGAGAAACCGATTCTTATTCTCCTCTATATAAACTTTTACATCCTTCATGACTAACGTTCTTTTTTCAACATTCACTTTCGAATCCGGCGGATTCATACGACATAATTCGCTGAAAAGCCGCTTCTGCCAGACAGCCGCCTCTCCGACCCGCCGCCGGACGATCATATTCCGCAGATCTCCCGAATCTCCGCAATGAAACGCTGAGCGAGCGCATCGGCCTCGGCCATCGATTTCGCTTCGGTATAGACTCGGATGATCGGCTCGGTATTGGATTTGCGCAGGTGTACCCAGCACTCCGGAAAATCGATCTTCACGCCATCGATATCATTCACTTTTTCACCGGCATAACGAGCCTTCATATCACGCAGTACTTTATCCACGTCGATGGCCGGCGTCAGGGCAATTTTGTTCTTCGAGGCGAAATAGGCGGGATAGGTGGCGCGCAGGGCCGTCATCGTCAATCCCGTGCGGGCCAGATAGGTCAGGAAGAGCGCCACGCCGACCAGCGCATCACGGCCGTAGTGCAGTTCGGGGTAGATCACTCCGCCGTTTCCTTCGCCGCCGATCACGGCGCCCACCTCCTTCATCTTCGCCACGACGTTGACCTCGCCGACGGCCGACGCATGGTAGTGTCCGCCATGCCGTTCGGTCACATCCCGCAGCGCCCGCGACGAACTGAGATTCGAGACAGTATCCCCCTTGCGGCACGACAGCACATAATCGGCTACGGCCACCAGCGTATATTCCTCGACGAACATCGAACCGTCCTCGCTCACAAAGGCCAGACGATCCACATCGGGATCGACCACAACCCCCAGATCGGCCTTTTCACGGACGATCGCCTTTGAAATTTCCGTCAGGTTTTCGGGCAGCGGTTCGGGGTTGTGGGCAAACTCTCCGGTCGGTTCGCAGTTGAGCTCCACGACATCGCAACCCAACTCTCTCAACAGTTCGGGAATCACGACGCCGCCGACGGAGTTCACGGCATCGACCACGACGCGGAAACGGCGTTTGCGCACCGCCCCGACATCGACCAGCGGCAGCGACAGCACCATCCGGATATGTTCGGCGTTGAAGGATTCGCGTGACAGGACATGGCCCAGACCATCGACATCGGGGTAGGCGAAGCCCTCCTCTTCAGCCAGCGCCAGCACCCGTTTGCCCTCGGCATCCGAAAGGAACTCCCCGTCGGCATTGAGCAGTTTCAGCGCATTCCACTGGCGCGGGTTGTGCGACGCCGTGATGATGATTCCGCCGTCGGCCTTGTGGGCCGTTACGGCCAGTTCCGTGCCGGGCGTCGTGCAGAGACCGACGTTGACGACATCGGCGCCGCAGCCGAGCAGCGTACCTTCGATCAGCTCGTTGACCATCGCTCCCGAAAGCCGCGCATCCCGTCCCACGACGATTTTCAACCGTCCGGCCGCCGCCGGCCGGCGTTCGGCAAGAAAGCGCACATAGGCGGTCGCGAACTTCACGATATCGACAGGCGTGAGGTTATCCCCCGACACACCCCCGATCGTACCGCGAATCCCTGAGATGGATTTGATAAGAGTCATGTTTTTCCGTGTTTTATCGATAATTATCCGTTTTTCGGAGAGTAAAAGTACCGTTTTTC
This sequence comes from uncultured Alistipes sp., assembly GCA_944321175.1. GTDB lineage: Bacteria > Bacteroidota > Bacteroidia > Bacteroidales > Rikenellaceae > Alistipes. Next base: position 35,520 of record CALUKI010000013.1, on the reverse strand, counting down.
ACGCGATTCGCCAAATGATCCGGAAAGGAATTCCGCTCCCGTGCAACGACTCTTCTCAGAATCAACGGATTGACAATGTCTCCAGACCTCTCCGGCCCCTTCGCAGGATATGGCCGCACATGGCGGAAGAGAGCCGGCGAACGGCGATCAAAGCGGGAAGGGCAGGACCGGATCCGTGTTCCTGCCGCAAACCCCGAACCGTTTCCATTTCAAGAGGAACGAGCGCCACGCAATCCGCATGCGGGAGCATGCCTCAGATCGTACCGTCCGCCATGCGGCACATCGCCAACGGAGCAGGCGGAGATGAAAATCTTGGCGGCCGCGTTTGGTTTTTCTTTGAATTTGCGTATCTTTGTCCTAATAATAAAACGGGTAATTCCGCGACGGGACCGACAGGAAGGACGCAGGAGAAGAATCGCGTTCCGAAAGGAAAGGAGATGCGCACATCCGGCCATGCCGCCGAAGGACGGGGGCGAGACCGATCCCGCACGCTGTTCCGGTCGAAGCGGAACCCCGACAAATACAGGAGACTATGCGAACGATACCATCTTCCGAGTTGATCATCAATGATGACGGTACCATTTTCCATCTGCACCTGCATCCCGAACAGCTGGCCGACACGGTCATTCTGGTGGGTGATCCGGGGCGCGTGGCGCTCGTAGCGTCGTTCTTCGAGCGGCAGGAGTGCAACGTCTCGAACAGGGAGTTCAACACCGTCACAGGCAGCTACAAGGGCAAGCGCATGACAGTGCTCTCGACCGGTATCGGCATCGGAAACATCGACATCTCGGTCACGGAACTCGACGCCCTTGCAAATATCGACTTCGCAACGCGTCAGGTCAAACCGCAACTGCGCCGGCTGACCCTCGTGCGACTGGGAACGTCGGGAGCCATTCAGCCGGACATCAAGGTCGGCGAAGCGGTCTTCTCCCGCATGTCGGTCGGGTTCGACGGGCTGCTCAACTACTACAAGGGCCGCAACGAGGTCTGCAACCTTGAATACGAACAGGCCTTCATGAAACATACGGGCTGGAACGATCTCCTGCCCAAGCCCTATTTCGCCGTTGCCGATCCGACGCTCTTCGAACTCTTCAAGGATTCGACCCGTGAGGGCATCACGATCGCCGCACCGGGGTTCTATGCCCCGCAGGGCCGCTGGGTGCGTCTCGAACCCGCCGATCCGCAGCTCAACGCCAAGATCGAATCGTTCGAATACGAAGGCCGCCGCATCACCAACTTCGAGATGGAGGGTTCGGCACTGGCCGGGCTGGCATCCCTGATGGGACACCGCGCCGCAACGATTTGCACTATCATTGCACAACGCATCGCGCTGGATGCCTGCACCGATTACAAGCCTTTCGTGAAACGGATGATCGGCATGGCGCTCGACAAACTCGCAACACTTTGAATATAACCAACAAAAAAACAAGAAACGATATGAAATTTTCCGTATCAAGTTCTGCACTTCTGTCGCTGCTGGCCACTACCGGCAAGGTCATCAGCAACAAAAACACGCTTCCGATTCTCGACTATTTTCTGCTGGAGCTGAAAGACAACCGGCTGAAAGTCACCACATCCGATCTGGAGACCACCCTTGTCGGCTCGATCGGGGTGGAGAATGTCGAACGTGAAGGAATGATCGCCGCTCCGGCCAAGCAGCTGCTCGATTCACTCAAGGAGTTCGCAGAGATTCCGCTGACGATTGACTGCAACGAACAGAGCTTCGAGATCAAGCTCAGCTGGAAGAGCGGATCACTCTCGATACCGGGCGCCAGCGCCGTAAGTTATCCGGCCCTGCCGACGCTGACAGAGGAGAAGAAGGAGATGACGCTCGACGTGGACACGCTGGTCAACGGAATCAACAAAACGATCTTCGCTACAGCCGACGACGAGTTGCGCCCGATCATGAACGGCGTCTATATCAATCTCGAACCGCAGGCTGTCACCTTCGTCGCAACCGACGCCCACAAACTGGTCAAATACACCTCGGAAGAGCAGGGAGACATTTCCGCCGCCTTCATTCTGCCGAAGAAACCGGCCAACCTGCTCAAAGGCATGCTGCTCAAGGAGGAGGAGCCGGTCACGATGGCGTTCGATTCGAAAAACGCGGTCTTCACGCTCAAGAACCATACGCTTGTCTGCCGGCTGATCGAGGGCAGCTACCCGAACTACAACGCCGTCATTCCGGCCAACAACCCCAACAAGCTGCTTATCGACCGTGTCGAACTCGTCAACGGCATCCGGCGCGTCGCAGTCTGCTCGAATCCCGCGACGAACCTGATCCGCATGGACATCGCCGACAATAAGATCAACCTGACGGCACAGGATATCGACTACTCGATGTCGGCCAACGAGACGATCAGCTGCAGCTACGACGGACAGGCAATCACCATCGGCTTCAAATCGACGTTCCTTGTGGAGATTCTCTCCAACATCGACACGCCGACGGTCCAGATCGAACTGGCGGATTCGACCCGCGCAGGCGTCTTCAAGCCGGTCTATGACGACAAGCAGCCGAGCACGACGCTCATGCTGCTCATGCCGATGATGATCAACGCCTGAAAGGCATCCGACACGAGATGAACAAACAGAAACTCATCGAAGAGGTGGCCCGGCGCACGGGATACACGGCGGAGATCTGCGAAGAGGTACTCGACACCTTCGAACAGGTGCTGAGCGATGCCGTAACAAACAAGGTGAAGGATGCTTCGGAGACATTTCGCGGCAACGCCGCCGAAGCGCTTGAATTCCTGCGCGGGCTCTTCCGCAAGATCACGAAATAAACGACGCATGAAACTCAAGCTCAAACGCCCGATCGTCTTTTTCGACCTCGAAACCACCGGAGTCGATACGGCCCGCGACCGTATCGTGGAGATCTCGATGGTCAAGGTGATGCCCGACGGCAAGGAGATCGTCAAGACTCGCCGGCTCAACCCGCAGATGCACATTCCGGAGGAGGCTACGGCCATTCACGGCATCAGCGACGAAGACGTCAAGGAGTGTCCGACCTTCGCACAGATCGCCAAATCGCTCGAACAGTTCATCAGCGGATGCGATTTCGGAGGCTTCAATTCGAACCGCTTCGATCTTCCGGTGCTCGTGGAGGAGTTTTTGCGGGCCGGCATCAACGTCGATTTCAAGCGGCGGCGTTTCGTCGATGTACAGAACATCTTCCACAAGATGGAGCAGCGCACCCTGTCGGCGGCCTACAAATTCTATTGCGACAAAGATCTCGCCAATGCCCACTCCGCCGAGGCCGACACGATAGCGACCTATGAGGTGCTGCAGGCACAACTGGACCGTTACGACACGTTGCAGAACGACATCGATTTTCTGGCGGAGTTCTCGACACGCAACGAAGCGGCCGACTATGCGGGGCGCATTCTCTACAACGACAAGGGCGAGGAGGTCTTCGGATTCGGAAAGTACAAGGGACGCAGCGTTGCCGAGATCTTCGAAATCGAACCGAGCTACTACAACTGGATGATGAACGGCGACTTTCCGCTCTATACGAAAAAAGTGATTACGGAGATCCGGCTGCGCGGAAAGGAAACGAAAAAACGGGAAGGATGAAACGTTCGATACTCATAACAATCCTCTCTCTGGTCATGGGATGGAGTTCGGCAGGGGCGGCAGCGCCTCAGTCGGAGAAGTCGCAGACGATCGTCTATATCGGGGGACAGAAATTCTACATCCACACCGTGAAGCAGGGCGACACGCTCTATTCGCTCGCACGGCTTTACGGCGTTGCGGAGCAGACGCTCCTCGACCACAACCCGACACTTGCGGATGTCATCAAGATCGACCAGAACATCAAGATTCCGCTGCCGCAGCCGCAACCGCAGCCGGAGAAGCCGCTTACGGCCAAAGAGGAGAAGAAGCTGCGTCGGAAATACCTGCTCCATACGATCGAAGCCCACGAGACGCTGTTTGCCATATCGCGCCGCTATGGAATCTCGGTCGAGACACTGATGAAAGACAACAAGGATCTCGATCCGGCGCATCTGACCATCGGATCGACACTGCTGGTCCGCAAAAAGGAGGTCGGGAAGACAAGCAATGCGGAAAACCTGGCCGAGCTGGAGAGATACAAGGAGCGGCTCAACAGCGTAACGGCAGCCGACAGCTGCCGCTATTACGTCGTCCGTCCGGGAGACACGATCTATTCGCTGGCTCAGGCGAACGGCATATCGGAACAGGAACTCTCGGCGCTCAATGACGGGCTTACGCCGCAGACGCTCAAGGCGGGGGCGCTCATCAAACTGCCGGCAGCGGCATACGCCGCCACGCCGGCACAACCGGCCGATACGGTGCAGGTTGCAGAGCGCATCGGGAAAATCACGCCGCTGGCACCCGATTCCGCACTCGACATTTCGCTGCTGCTGCCGGCCACGACCAACGGCCGGCCGAACAGCAGTTATACGGAATTCTATCAGGGTTTCCTGCTGGGTCTCGAAGATCTGCGCAACGACGGGCGCTCGGTCCGGCTGGAGGTATTCGACACGTCGCACGACCGGCAGAAAGTCGATCGGATCGTCGAGGATCCGGCGTTTCTCCGCTCGCGGCTGATTGTCGGCCCTGTCTATGAAGACGAATTGCCGCCCGTGCTGGCCTGTGCCGAACAAAAGGGCATACCGGTTGTTTCGCCGCTGGCGACGATCGAACATACCCACAGTGCCCTGTTGTTCCAGATGGCGCCCGATCCGGATGAGAAATACGCCAAACTCCGCCCGTTGCTCAACAGCGGACGCCGCGTGGTTCTGATCTACGGAAAGAAAAACGACGCGGCTTTCGAGGAGGCGGTCAAGGCGATGATCCCCTCGGTAGGATACGGGACATACCGTTACGAAGCGGGCAGCAACATGGGCGATCTGCTTTCATCGCGCGATGCTGCGGTATTCGTCGTGCTGGCAAGTGCGGAGACCGAAGTCGATACCATCCTTGCCGCCTTGGCCTCGGCCACCAGCAACATCGTTGCACGGGGCCATTCGGTGCCGCAATACGAGGTGATCGGCGGATCGCACTGGAACCGCTTCGACAACATCGACCGGAACCTCTTTTTCAAAAACCGCGTCACGCTCATGTCCACCTACCACGCCAGACGGGACAACGCCGGCATCCGGGCCTTCGACAAGCGCTACATCACGGCTTTCGGGTCGATGCCGACACTCTTCTCCTATCGGGGATACGATGCCGCCGTTCTCTTCGGCGAGGCGATGTTCGAAGATGCGGAGGAGAAGCTCGACGGACAGGCCGTTTTCCGGCCGCTCCAGACGCCCTACCGGTTCCGGCAGGAGGCAGAGAGCGGCATCCGCACCAACACGGAGTGGGTACTGGTCTCGTATGAACGGGACTATACGATTCGCATTCAATAACAACGGACGAATATGGCATCCTCAAACATACCTGAGAAAACGATCGAACGCCTGAGCGAATACCGCCGGACGCTGCTTTCGTGCCACAAACAGGGCATCACCCATATTTTTTCGCATGTACTTGCGGGCATTCACGGCATCACGGCCGTACAGGTGCGGCGCGACCTGATGCTCATCGGGTTTTCGAGCGACACGAAGAAGGGCTACGATGTCAAGGTGCTCATCGATTTCATCAGCAACATTCTCGACAGCGACACGGTGACCAATATCGCCGTGATCGGAATGGGGCACCTGGGGCAGGCCATCACGAAATATTTCAACGGGCGGGGGTTGAAATTGAAGATCACCACCGCTTTCGACATCGACCCCGAAAAGGTCGGGCAGATGATCGACGGCATTCCCTGCCACCACATGGACGCCTTCGAAGAGGTTGTCGAGGACAAGGACATCAACATCGTCATCGTCTCGTCGCCGTCGCGCGTTGCCGACGAACTGGTCGTACCGATCATCAATGCCGGCATCAAGGGAGTCCTGAACTTCACGTCGCGGCCCTTGAACTTCCCGCGCGGCATCGTGGTGGAGAACTACGACATCACGACGCTGCTCGAAAAGGTCGCATACTTCGTCAAGGAGAACGAAGAGAAACCCACGGACGACTGACACCGCATGCCGATGAGAATTTTTCACGGTTTCGACAATCTGCCCGCCTTCCGGCATCCGGCCGTCACGGTCGGATCGTATGACGGTGTGCACGGCGGACATGCGGAGCTGCTGGCTGCCGTGCGGAAATCGGCTCGCGCGCACGACGGAGAGAGCATCGTCGTGACCTTTTCGCCGCACCCCCGTCTTGTCCTGGAGACCCCCTCCACGCTGCGGATCCTCACCACGCCCGACGAGAAAGCCTGCCTGCTCGAACGCGCCGGCATCGACAACCTGATCATCGTTCCCTTCACGCGGGAGTTCAGCCGCACCGATTCACGGGAGTTCGTCCGGCGGGATCTGACCGGACGGCTGGGGGTCGAGACGCTGGTGATGGGCTACAACCACCGCTTCGGCCACAACAAGGAGGGCGACCGCCACCGGCTGCACGCCCTGTACGAGGAGTACGGCATCGAGGTTCTGGAGGTGGGGCGCTGCGACATCGGCGGCGAGAAAGTCAGTTCGACCATCATCCGGCAGTTGATCGGACGGGGAGAGATGGCACATGCCGCACGCATGCTGCGCCATCCCTATCTGGTGATCGCCGACATCGACGCCGGCGAGGTCAGGATAGCGGATCCCCGCAAACTGCTGCCGCCGCCGGGACAATATGCAGTGGCGGTCGATGGGAGGGCGACACGGCTGACGGTCGGAGAGCAGGGGCGGCTCCGTCTCGGACTCGCCGTCTCGGACAGACAGGCGCACATCGAATTCACAGAGATATGTTGACACACGACACGAAAATCAGGGTATGGTACAAACATACCGACCAGATGGGCTTCGTCCATCATTCGAACTACATCTGCTACTACGAAGAGGCTCGCTCGGATCTGATGCGCAGCATGGGGCTGTCGTATGCCGAGATGGAGCGTCGGGGCATCATCATGCCGATTCTCGAAGTACACTCCTTCTACAAGAAACCGGCCTTCTTCGACGACGAGCTGACGGTGCGCATCCTGCTGCGGGAGATGCCGATGGCCCGCATCCGTTTCGAATACGAAGTGTACAATTCACAGGGTGAACTGATCAATACGGGCGCGACGGCGCTGGGATTCCTGCATGCCGACACGCATCGCCCGACACGCGCCCCGCAATGGTTCGTCGAGGCACTCGCCGAGGCGATGAAATAGCCGGGCCGCCGGAATTCCGAACGACGTGGAGCAGGCATGGAAACGGCGCGGCGGGCTTGCGGCTCGTTTTCATGTCACACCGTCTGCCATTTTGACAGACAAAAAGCCGCTGGCACATAGTTTGAAGAGGCCATACCCAAAAAAACGAACAAATCAAAAAGCACAAGAGTATGGCAAACGGCAAAATCGGAGTGACTACGGAAAACATCTTTCCCGTCATCAAGAAATTTCTCTATTCCGATCATGAAATTTTCCTGCGCGAGCTGGTCTCGAACGCAGTCGATGCGACGCAGAAGCTGAAGACGCTCGCGGCGAAAGGCGAGATGAAGGAGGAGCTGGGCGATCTGACGATCCGCATTTCGACCGATCCGGAGAAGCGGCTGCTGACGATCACCGACCGCGGTATCGGCATGACGGCCGACGAGGTCGACCGTTTCATCAACCAGATCGCCTTCTCAGGGGCCGAGGAGTTCATGGCCAAATACAAGGATCAGGCGATCATCGGGCACTTCGGACTGGGATTCTACTCGTCGTTCATGGTTTCGGACAAAGTCGAGATCATCACACGCTCCTACAAGGAGGGCAGCAGGACGGTGCACTGGGAGTGCAGCGGCACGCCGGAGTTCGAGATGTCGGAGAGCGACGAAGCGCATGACCGGGGCACGACGATCGTGCTGCACCTTTCGGAAGAGACGAAGGAGTACGCCGAGCCGTCGAAGGTCGAGGAGCTGTTGCGCAAATATTGTCGTTTTCTGCCCGTTCCGATCGCCTTCGGCAAGGTCAAGGAGTGGAAGGAGGGCAAATACGTCGATACGGAGAAGGACAACATCATCAACGACACCGATCCGCTGTGGATGCGCAAGCCGAGCGAGCTGACCGAGGAGCAGTACAAGGAGTTCTACCATGAACTGTACCCGACGAGCGAGGAGCCGCTCTTCTCGATCCACCTGAACATCGACTATCCGTTCCACCTGACGGGCATTCTCTACTTCCCGAAGATCCGCAACAACTTCGAGATCCAGAAGAACAAGATCCAGCTCTACTGCAACCAGGTCTATGTGACGGATCAGGTCGAAGGAATCGTACCGGAGTATCTGACGCTGCTGCACGGTGTGATCGACTCGCCGGACATTCCGCTGAACGTTTCGCGCAGCTACCTGCAAAGCGATTCGAACGTGAAGAAGATTTCGAGCTACATCACGCGCAAGGTTGCGGACCGTCTGCAGGAGCTTTTCACCTCGATGCGCGAGGAGTACGAGAAGAAGTGGGACGACTTGAAGATCTTCATCCAGTACGGCATTCTCACCGACGAGAAGTTCGCCGAGAAGGCGCAGAACTTCATGCTGTGGAAGAGCACCGACGGCAAATACTTCACGTCGAAGGAGTACGAGGAGCTGGTCAAGGCGAACCAGACCGACAAACACGACACGCTGGTCTTCCTCTATGTGGATGATCCCGTAGCGAAGATCTCGGCGCTTGAAGCGGCCAAGGCGAAAGGGTACGACGTACTGGAGATGAACGGCCCGCTGGACAACCACTACATCAACTGGTACGAGTCGAAACACGAGAAGCAGCGTTTCGTGCGTGTCGACAGCGACGTCATCGAGAAGCTGATCCAGAAGGCGGATGATCTGAAGATGTCGTTGTCGGAGGCGCAGCAGGAGCTGTTGCGGCCGGTCTTCGAGTCGCAGATGCCCGACGACGGGAAGATCCGCTATAACATCGCCTTCGAGCCGATGGCGGCCGACGAAGCACCGGTTGTCATCACGCAAAACGAATTCATGCGCCGTATGAAGGAGATGGCGGCGATGAGCGGCGGCGGCATGAGCCAGTTCTACGGCCAGATGCCCGACACCTTCACAATTGTCGTCAACGGCAACCATCCGATCGTGATCGACATTCTGCAAAAGGTCGAGAAGGAGTACGGCGACAAGCTGAAGTCGATCACCAAGAAGATCGACGCGGCGGTGGCCGAAGAGAACCGTTTCGACGAGACGATCAAGGACAAGAAGGAGGAGGATCTGACCGCCGAGGAGAAATCGATGCGCGAAGAGTTGTCGAAGAAGGTCGTCACGCTGCGCGACGAGCGGAACGAACGCCTGCGCGAGATCGGCGGCAAGAATTCGCTTGTACGTCAGATCATCGACCTCGCACTGCTTACCAACGGCATGCTGAAGGGAAAGAACCTGACGGATTTCATCCAGCGTTCGATCTCGCTCATCGAAAAGTAACGCTTGAGCTGACCCGTTCAACTCGCTGAACAGAAAAAGGGTATCCAGGATTTGGATACCCTTTTTTATGTTGCTTCGGGGGTTCCGCCGCTCCCGCCGGTTCGGTTCACGCAACCGCCCGATGCTCCGCTTCAGGCCGATCCGAACAATCCGGAACAGCCGACAGCTTCGGGCAAAAATACGGAACCTCCAATCGGCAAATATCGACCGGCTGACGGCAACTGCCGGAAAATTCGTATCTTCGTGATATGGAAAAGCACATGACGATACGTCCGCTTCGGGATTCGGAGACCGCATTGCTGGAGGAGTTCCTCTACGAAGCGGTTTATCGGCCGGATCCGTCGCGACTCTTGTCACGGGAGATTCTTCGCCGGCCGTCGCTGCGGATCTACATCGAAGGGTTCGGCACACTGCCGGACGACCGTTGTATGGCTGCCGAGGCCGATGGCAGGGTAGTCGGTGCCGCATGGTGCCGTTGCATACGGGCTTTCGGGCACATGGACGACACCATTCCGGAACTTGCCGTGTCGCTGCTCCCCGCATGGCGCGGACGCGGAATCGGCACACGGCTCATTCAGTCACTCCTGTGCCGGCTCTCGGAGGAGGGATATCCTGCCATATCGCTCTCCGTACAACAGGAGAATCCGGCCGTGCGGCTCTACGAACGGTTGGGATTCCGTATCTGCCGCCAAACCGACGAAGAGTTCCTGATGCGTTGCGACCTGCACGCAAAACCGGCCAGTCCGAAAGGGTAGCATACTCAACACGCCGGCATCCGCTTTTTCAGAAATAAATACGCCTCTCTATTGCATCGACAGGAGAAAAAGGCTATATTTGTTTTGACAGATTTGTAAAGCCCATGCAATCAGGGGGGGGGAAAAGCGGCAGAGACCTTCCGAACGATTTCGGGTGCAAACAAAATCAACCAAACCTAAAACCTGCATACCATGAAAAGAGAGCTTCTTTTTTTGAGTTGCGCGATCATCAGCATCGCGACGATCTCATGTGCACCGCGCAACCGCACGGTGGAAAATCCCTTCATCGAAGCGGCCAACACCGAGACCCTCGACATCACGAAAGTCACGGTGAGCGACACGGCAACCATTCTGCATGTCGAAGCCTATTTCCGCCCGAAATACTGGATCAAAATCGCTGCGGGCAGCTATCTGGAGGCCGACGGCGAGAAATATCCGCTGACGGGAAGCAAGGGGATCGATGCCGATTCGTTGTTCTGGATGCCTGAAACGGGCCGCGCATCGTTCGATCTGATCTTCAGCCCCTTCAAGCGCATCCCGAAGAAGTTCGACTTCATCGAGACGGAGTGCGAGGGCTGCTTCAAGCTCTACGGCATCGACCTGACGGGCAAACGCACGACAAAGCCTTTCCCCGACGGACTGCCCGCATCGCTGCGCAACGCAGCGGAAGGGGAGGTGACGCTCGCGCCGATATTCAAGGTCGGAGAATCGACGCTCAACGTCCATCTGCTCGGTTACCGGAAAGGGATGTTCCCGAAAGTGGCTCTCGGTGTAAGTTCCCTGCTGTCGGCAAAAGAGCTGACGGCAGAGATCGACTCGACCGGTACGGCAACCTTCCGTTTCGAGCAGTACGGCACGGCAACGGCATACATAAGGCCGGCGGGAGTCGGCAGGACGTTCGGTACGGTATGGCTTGCTCCGGGTGAAACGACCGATGTATATGTCGATCTGGAGGAGACGGGCCGCTACCTCATGAACCGCCGCAACGAAGAGCAGCCCGCCGCACACAAACCGCGTCTCTATACGACTGGAACCTACGGAACACTCAACACGATCAGCAATACGACGGGATACGGACGAATCTCGATGAACCTCTACGACGGAGAGTTCGCCGACTACCGCATGACGGCCGACGAATATGTCCGGATGGTGGAATCGAAATACCGCACGCTCTGCGACAGCATCTCCCGCAGCGACTGTCCCGATCCGCTCAAGCAGCTCCATACGACTGTATTGAAACATGAAGCAATCTCGGCAATGGCCAACGCCGCATTTTTGCAGGAACACAATTACCGTTCGGAGAAAGATCTATGGACACGGGATGCGAAGATCGACCGGAAGTTCGCCGAGTTGCGGCCCGAACATTATGCGGCTGTCTGCAAGTGGTTCGACATCAACGACCCCGCGCTGCTGACGGGCGGTTCTGCCGGAGAGTATCTCCGCGCCATCACCCGTCCGGATATCGACTGGCCGAAAATCGCCGGAATCACCGAAGGGCAGGTCATCGACCTGCGACGGCTCGGCCGTCTGCCGGCCAGGGCCGAGAACGGCGAACTGACGGATGAGGAGCTGGCCGAACTCCGGACGTTGTCGAACCCCTTCTATGCACAGGCCTGCGAAGCGATGCAGGCGCAGGCCCGCAGCGAATTGGCCCGACTCGAAGGGAAGGTGCGGATCGAAACCACACCGGACGTTCCTCACGGCAAACTCTTCCAAACGATCGTTGCACCCTACAAGGGCAAGATTGTCTTCGTCGATTTCTGGAATACCTGGTGCGGGCCGTGCCGCGCCGCACTTGCGGCCAACGAACCGCTCAAACAGGGAGAACTGAAGAGCGACGGGATCGTCTGGCTCTATATCGCCAACGAATCCTCGCCGATCGTGGCATACAAAAAGGCGATCGCCGAGATTGCAGGCATCCACTACCGGCTGAACAACGAAGAGTGGACGGCATTGTGCAAGCAGTTCGGCATTACCGGCATTCCCTCCTATGTTCTCGTCTCGCGCGACGGCACCTGCCGTCTGCGCAACGACCTGCGCGACCACGACAAGCTGCAGAAAACATTGAAACGGATGCTCGAAGAGTAATCTCCGGAATCAGCGACAACAAGAGAAGCGGCGGGAACCTTGTGAAGGTTCCCGCCGCTTTCTGTTTGTCCTGCAAACATTTCGGCACGGTCGTAAAATGAACGGACCAAACTATATCCGTCCGCCGTATTCGAAGCCCAGCTCTTCGACGACACGACGCACGTCGTCATCGTTCACCGGACCATCGACAGCGGCTGTCCCGGCCGCCAGATCGACCTCGACGGAGGTTACCGACGGCAGTTTGGCGAGGTTCTTCTCGACGCTTGCCTTGCAGTGGTTGCAGCTCATGCCGCCCACGCGATAAATCTGTTTTGTCATATTCTTTTCTGTTTTGGATGTATATCTGCGAACGAGGGTATAAGCCAGCAGGGCGACGAGTACGGCACTCGAAGCGATCTCCAGCCACGAATAGCCGGCCTGGCCGTGACACGCGGCGTGTACCGATGCCGCAGGTACGAACCACGCCGCCGGCAACAGGTAATCGATCACCAGTCCGAAACCAATGGCTCCGATGATGATCGAGGCGAGATAGGCCACGAGGGTCCGGCGTCCCATCACCTTGCCGATCACGAGGATCGAGGCCATGTTGGTTGCCGGACCGGCCATCAGCAGCACCAGCGCGGCGCCCGGCGACAGCCCTTTGAGCATCAGGGCCGCCGCAATGGGGATCGAACCTGTAGCGCAAAGATACATCGGAATCGAGAAGAGCAGGACGATGAACATGTTCAGCAGCGGCCGGTCGGCGAACGATGCGAAGAAATCATCAGGCACAAGAATCGTGATGAGCCCCGCAACAAGAAGCCCCAGTACAAGCCAGCGGCCGATATCCTGCATCATGTCGATGAATCCGTAGCGCAGCGCCTCGATGGCTCGGCGGCCTCCCCGCAACGGAATATCGGCATCTTCCGCCGAAGCATGCACGCCGTCCGTCTCGGTGCGGGTCAACCGATTGACGGCCCAGCCGCCGGCCAGCGCCGTGACGAAGGCCGCCAACGGCCGTATGACGGCAAAGGGAATACCCAGCACCGAAGCCGTCGCCACGATCGAATCGACACCGGTCTGGGGCGTGGCGATCAGAAACGAGGCGACGGCGCCTTTCGAGGCGCCTTCACGCCGCAGCGACATGGCCGTCGGGATCACGCCGCAAGAGCAGAGCGGCAGCGGCACCCCGAACAGAGCGGCCAGCATCACCGACCGGAAATCAGGCCTCGACAGATAGCGCGCATAGAGTCTGCGGGGCACATAGGCATGGATGACACCCGCCAGCAGGAATCCCAGCAGCAGATAGGGCGCCATCGTATTGAGCAAAAACAAAAAAGGCGTTATGTATTCCATCATCGTTTTTATTTGGTTTTATTCGGTTTCATTCAGTTCGGACCGCCCGTCTCTCCGCCGGACATATTCACAGCATGAGCCGTATCGGAGCGCATCAAAAACTCGGCGGGACTTTCCGGATCAAAGGGCAGCCTCTTCTCCGCCCGCCTTCCTGTGTCCTGATGGAGTCTCTTCTGCCGGCGGTTATGCCTTTTCGGCGCCGTCGCGTACATAAAGCCAATAACGGATCGACCACTTGCCGCCCGGTTCGATGGCTCGGAATCCCCAACGTTCACGATCTGGCAGATGCGGAGCATCGGTCGCCCACGACTGCGGTTCGGGACAGCAGTAGGGTGCATGGCCGCCGTCGTTCCAGATCGTCCAGTAGAGCGTCTGCTCATCCACCTCGTAGAAGAGCCGCACACCGGTACGACGGTTCTCGACAACGGCGCCGCGATAGGGCTTTCCATCCACATCGATCTCCCGCACCGAGAATCCTGCTTCGAGCGCTTCGCATTCGGTCATCTGCAACCCTTCGGGCGCCCGCAGCGCCGCATAGCGCCCGTTGAGCGGCAGAAGACGTCCCGTCGGCAGGTTGCGGTCGTTGAGTTCGAACTCTTCGCCGACGGCTGCGCGCATCCGGTAGTCGGCGGCATCGCCTCCCGCAAAGGGGATATTGAGCGGCGTATGGAATCCGACGCCCACCGGCATCGGACGGTCGCTCCTGTTGCCGAACATCACCTCCTGTTCCAGCCCCTCGGCCGTCAGGCGGTAGATGATCTTGCACTTGAAGGCATGCGGAAAATCACGGAAAATCGCGTCCGACGCCGCATTCGAATAATAACGTGTCTCGATCAGCACCTCCCTGTCGGTCTCGACGGCTTTCGATACGATGAAGGGCTGGCTCTTGAGGATCCCGTGATGATAGTTGTTCTCCGCCGCTTTGGTAATCGGGAAACGGTATTCACGGCCGTCGAACTCGAAACGTCCGTCGGCAATCCGGTTCGGCGGAAAGAGAACCGGCAGTCCGAAGAGGTGCGGGCGGCGGCGGAACTCCCCGATCTGCATCCGGGAGGGAGTGCGCACCGCCTCGACGCCCAACCGCGTATGGGCCAGCCGCACGAGGTTGGCGCCCGTCTCCGGAACAAGCAGGGCCGTATAATCCCCTTTCGAGAACTCCACGGCCCGCATTCCGTACCATTCGCACGAACGGATCATCGTTACAGGAGTTTCGACAGCCGGGCGACGATCTCGTCCTTGGTCGTGGCACCGACAATCTTGTCAACCGGCTGTCCGTCTTTCAGAAAGACGAGTGTCGGGATGTTGCGCACCATGTATTTCGCCACCACGTCGTCGTTATCCTCGACGTTGCACTTGCAGACCAACGCCTTGCCTTCATAGGCCTCGGCCAGCTCTTCGACGATCGGAGCCACCATGCGGCAGGGGCCGCACCACTCGGCCCAGAAATCGATGATCACCGGAAGTTTCGACGCCACGATCTCATCGTGGTTCGCCGCAGTCAGTTCTTTTGCCATAACAATTGTTTTTTCGTTTTATTGGTTCGTTGATTACAGAATTTGCTTCTCGCGATCTCAAAGGATCGTATATTTCATGTTGCTGTCCTCGAAGAAGTCAACCAGCTCCTGCGTCAACCGCACCTTGTGCCGTTTCGAGAAGAGATTGACCGAGACCTGTTCCTGCCGGTCGCAGACATTCAACCGCAGCACGGCATTTCCCCTGGCCTTGCGGACGACGCGGCTCATCCGGTCGATCAGTTCCTGCGTGATCTCCCCGACGCCGATCTGCACATGCACCTCCCTGATTGCCTCCTGCAACTCCGAGAGCTGCATGATCGACGTGATGCGCAGCTCCAGCTCCTTGTCGTTGTATGGCTTGGGCTGCACCTTTCCGCGCACGAAGAGGAAGTAATCCTCGAAAAGATATTTGCGATAGTTTTCGTAATCCTTGCCGAAAAGGGCGAATTCATGCGTGCCGTTGTAATCCTCCAGCTTGAACTTGCCCCAGGGTTTTCCGGTCTTGGTCAACAGGTTCTGTACACTGACAACCATTCCGGCCACGGCGACCTCCTGACCGCGCAGCTCGTCGAGATGATCCAGTTCGCTGAGCTGCGTCCTGCACATGTTCCGGATGACGATCCTGTAATCGTCGAGCGGATGCGCCGAGAGATAGAGACCGATCACTTCGCGCTCCTTGTTGAGCCTCTCCAGATCCGACCAGTCGCCGCAGGCCGGAATGACCGGAGGTATAATGTCGGTCGTACCGGTATCGCCGCCGAAGAGGCTCTGTTGCGCATTGTTCTTCTCGCTTTGGTAACGCTGGCCGTAACGCATCAGCTGTTCGATATAGGTCATGCCGCTGTTGTCCCGCGCATCGACGCCGAAGAATTTGCAGCGGTTGAAATCGGTGATCGAGTCGAAGCCGCCCGCATAGGCGATATTCTCCAGACACTTTCTGTTGACGAGCGAGTAATCGATCCGTTCGACAAAATCAAGTATGCTTTTGAAACGTCCGTTCTTCGTCCGTTCACCGATAATGCTGTTGACAGCCGCTTCGCCGACCCCCTTGATTGCGGCGAGTCCGAACCGCACGTCTCCGGCCCCGTTGGCCGAGAAGCGCGGCATCGACTCGTTGACATCGGGACCAAGCACGTTGATTCCCATGCGCTTGCATTCGGTCATGTAGATCGTCAGCTGTTCGACATTGGTAAGGTTCCGGCTCAACACCGCCGCCATGAATTCCGACGGATAATTCGCCTTGAGATAAGCCGTCTGGAAAGCTACCCACGAGTAACAGGTCGCATGCGACTTGTTGAAGGCGTAGGAGGCGAATTTCTCCCAGTCGGACCAGATTTTCTCCAACGTTTTCGGATCATGTCCGTTCTCCTGCCCGCCCTTGATGAATTTGGGTTTCAGCGCGTCGAGCTTGTCCTTGAGTTTCTTGCCCATCGCCTTGCGGAGCGTATCGGACTCGCCGCGCGTGAAGTTGGCCAGCAGGCGCGACAACAGCATGACCTGCTCCTGATAGACCGTCACGCCATAGGTATCCTTCAGATACTTCTCCATGACGGGAATATCGTAAACGATCGGGCTGCGGCCGTGTTTCCGGGCGATGAAATCGGGAATATAGTCCATCGGGCCGGGACGGTAGAGGGCGTTCATGGCGATCAGGTCCTCAAAGGTCGAAGGCTGCAGTTCGCGCAGGTATTTCTGCATGCCGGCGGACTCGAACTGGAACGTTCCGACCGTCCGTCCCTCGCAGAAGAGTTTGTACGTCGCAGGGTCGTTGATGATCGAGAAGTCGTCGATATCGATCTTCCTGCCCTTCGTCATGCGGATATTCTCCACGGCATCCTTGATGATGGAGAGGGTTTTCAAGCCGAGGAAATCCATCTTGATCAACCCCGTATCCTCGATTACCGATCCCTCATACTGCGTGACGAGCATCTTTTCGCCCGTCTCCTTGTCATCGGCCGTCGAGACGGGAACCCAGTCGGTGATGTCGTCGCGGCAGATAATCGTACCGCAGGCATGCACCCCCGTACTGCGGACATTTCCTTCGAGCATCTTGGCATAGAGGATCGTATCGTGCAGAACGGGATTGTCCGACTCCTCGGCGGCCTTCAGTTCGGGCACCAGTTCGATGGCCTGCCCGATGCTCTTGATCGGCTTGCCTTCGGGGGTCTTGTCCGGCACCAGAGCACAGAGACGGTTCGACTCGGCCAGCAGCAGCTTCTGGACACGCGCCACATCCTTGATGGCCATCTTCGTTGCCATCGTACCGTATGTTATGATGTGCGCAACCTTCTCCTTGCCATACTTCTGCGTCACCCAGTTGAGCACGCGGCCACGGCCGTCGTCATCGAAATCGACATCGATATCGGGCAGGGAGATACGGTCGGGATTGAGGAAGCGCTCGAACAGCAGGTCGTAGGCAATGGGGTCGATCTGCGTGATACCCAGACAATAGGCTACGGCCGATCCGGCCGCAGAACCGCGTCCGGGGCCCACCGACACATCCAGCTCCTCGCGGGCGGCGCGGATAAAGTCCTGCACGATGAGGAAGTAGCCCGGAAAGCCCATCGTCTTCATGACGTGCAATTCGAAATTGAGCCGTTCCAGCTGTTCGTCGGTCAGGTGTTCGCCATACCGTTTGTGGGCGCCCTCCATCGTCAGTTTGCGCAGGTAGTCGGCTTCGAGTTTGATCCGGTAGAGTTTGTCGTATCCGCCCAGTTTCTCGATCTTTTTGCGAGCCTCCTCGTCACCGAGGACAACATTGCCGTTCTCGTCGCGCGTAAACTCATCGAAAAGGTCCTTTTCCGAGAACTTGCGGCGGTACTCCTCCTCCGTACCGAAATCGGCCGGAATCTCGAAGTTGGGCATGATCGGGGCGTGGTCGATCGAGTAATCCTCCACCTGATTGCAGATATCGACCGTCGTCGCCATCGCTTCGGGATCGCTCTCTGCGAAGATTGCCGCCATCTCCGCACGGGTTTTCAACCACTCCTGTTTGGAGTAGAGCATCCGTTTGGGATCATCGAGATCCTTGCCCGTCGAAAGGCAGATCAGGCGGTCATGCGCTTCAGCGTTCTCCTCATCGACGAAATGGACATCGTTCGTGCAAACCGTCCGGATATTGTATTTGGCCGCAAGTTTCCGCAGGTGCTCATTGACCTTGAGCTGCATGGGATAAGCCTCGTGGTTGGCCCGTTCGACGGTAGCCTTATGGAGTTGCAGTTCGAGATAATAGTCGTCGCCGAAAAGGTTCTTGTGCCAGAGCACCGCCTCTTCCGCCTGCTGCAGGTCGTTCGCCGTGACGGCGCGCGGCACTTCCCCCGCCAGACAGGCCGAACAGCAGATCAGACCTTCGTGGTAACGTTCCAGTTCCGAATGATCCGTGCGCGGCCGCATATAGAAGCCTTCGGTCCACGCCCTCGACACGATCTTGATGAGGTTGTGATAGCCTTTTGCGTTTTTCGCCAGCAGAATGAGGTGGTATCCGCTCTGGTCGGGTTTTCCCTCCTTGTCCGTCATACGGCGCCGCGCCACATACACCTCGCAACCGATGATGGCCTTGAACGCGGCTTTGCGGCGCAGATCGGCCAGTTCCGCTTCGCAACGGGCGATTTCGGCCTGCGGATCCTCCGATGGCCGAGAGCCGTCCCGCAAGGCGGCAAGCTGTTTTTCAACCTCTGCGGCTTTCGCCTTGTATTTCCCCTTCGCCTTTTTGACGTAATTGTAGAACTCCTTGATTCCGAACATATTACCGTGATCCGTCACGGCAATACCCGGTTGACCGTCACGCATGGCCTTATCGACCAGATTCTGGATACTGGCCTGGCCGTCGAGAATCGAGTATTGCGAATGGACGTGCAGATGCACGAAATCGGGAATGGCAGACATGGCAATTTGATATTTCTACAAAGATACGGAATTTAAATCAGAACAGGGCCTCATGCGCAGACCGAGTTTTCAACAATTCATCGACCGTTGCCCCGAAAATCCGGCTGGCAATATTTTTGGATATTTCCGCAAAATGAATTAACTTCGGACAAACCTAAAATCTCCGCGACTATGGATGAGCAACTGGTGGTCATTCGGGAATACGATTCGATCACGCAGGCCGAAATGGCCAAAGCGATTCTCGACGGCGACGGCATCTATTCGATGATCCGCAACGAATACATGTCGGCGATCTATCCCATCGCCCTGGCACCGGCACAGATCGTCGTACGGGAAGAGGATGCCGAATGGGCTTCGGCGCTCCTCGATTCAGTGATGAGCGAAAACGGCGCTAAAAGATAGGCCCGTTCCAGATCCGCCATGAAGCTTCGGCCTGAGCTTCGAGCATCGGCAGGCCGTTGAGCGTATGTGCGCCATGTTCCGCCCCTCGCTGCAGGAACAATGTCCGTTCGGGATTATAGACCAGATCAAACAGATAATGTGTCCCGCCGAGGGCTTCATACGGCAATTCCGGCGCCTGTTCCGCATGCGGGAAGGTCCCGACGGGCGTGGCATTGACAATAAGCCGATACTCCTTCAACATGTCGGGTGTCAGATCGGCATAGGTGAGATTCCCCCGCGCGGCATCGCGCGAGACGATCGAAAAGGGAATTTCCGCCTCGGCAAGCGCATATTGCACGGCCTGCGACGCCCCTCCGGTACCCAGCACAAGCGCCGCACCGGGGTCGGCGCCCTGCAGGAGCATCGACAACGACAACCGGATCCCTTCGATATCGGTATTGTATCCCGCCAGACGCCCGCCGTCGCACCGCACGCAATTGACGGCACCGATGCGCCGCGCCTCGTCCGAGACCTCCTGCAGAAAATCGAATACGCTCCGTTTGTAGGGGATCGTGACATTGAATCCGCACAGTTCGGGGCATGCCGCCAGCAACTCCGGCAAGCGGTCGATCTCCGGCAATTCAAAGAGATCGTAACGACAGTCGGCGATCTCCTCGCGCCGGAACTTTTCAGCGAAATAGCGGGCGGAAAAGGAGTGACCGAGGGGCCTTCCGATCAACCCGTAGCGTCTCATTGTTGCGATTTTTTCGCAGCGATACGCCGGCCGGCATATTCGATTCCGTAAATGAGCAGAAATCCGCAGATGCACATCGCGATCGCCCATCCCACCTGTGCGTCCGTACCGTTCAGGTCGGCGAACGTCGAGGGCATGACGTTGCGTTCGACAAGCGGGTGCGCCGCACCATGACTGTCGAGATAGGTTTCAAGGGTCTGTTTCCAGGGCCACACCTTGTTGAGCGATCCGACCATGAATCCGATGAGCAGGGCGATCGTCAGATCATGGAAACGCCGCAGAAGCCATGACAGCACATGGGAGAAGCTCACCA
Organism: uncultured Alistipes sp.; assembly: GCA_944321175.1. Classification (GTDB taxonomy): domain Bacteria; phylum Bacteroidota; class Bacteroidia; order Bacteroidales; family Rikenellaceae; genus Alistipes. The sequence continues at coordinate 15,060 of CALUKI010000013.1, read as the reverse complement.
GACCGACTACGACACCAATGGCGAAGAGCACCAGCACACCGATATCGAACGTCGATACGGCATGGAGGATGAACTGGTATTTTCCCATGAGCAGAAGGATGAAGGCGCCGGAGATTCCGGGGAGGATCATGGCGCAGATGGCGATTGCTCCCGACAGCATAATGAACCACCACGTTTCAGGCGTCTGCGACGGCGAAGCCACCGTAATCCACCAGGCAACCACAACCCCGCAGACAAACGACAGGCACGATGTGACGTTCCAGCGCGAGACATCGCGGGCGACCATCAGCGTCGAAGCGATGATCAGGCCGAAAAAGAAAGACCATATTTCGATGGGGTGGTGTTCGAGCAGATAGGTCATGACCCGTGCCAGCGAGAAGATGGCGACCAGAATGCCCGCAACGACCGAAGCGAGGAAATTTCCGTTTACGGCACGCCAGAACTCCGCAAAACGCAACGAGAAGAGCAGCCGCAGGGCGGGGCCGCCCAGCCGTTTGATCGATTCGATCAACTCGGTGTAAATACCCGATATGAAGGCGATCGTACCGCCCGACACGCCGGGAATCACATCGGCCATTCCCATCGCGCAACCTTTCAATGCCAGCAACAGATACTTCATTTGTTCTTTTCTCTCTTTGTTTGGTTTGACATGCGGATCAGTCGATCCGCGTGCAAAGATAGCAAAAATAATCAGAGTTCATACAGGGATCCGCACTTGAAAAAAGGCGCACGGCAACCAACGGCTTTCATCCGGTCAAAAGCGGTTTTTCACCGGCTGAGGGGATTCCTGCCGCAGCGGCCTGCCGTTCACGCTCCTGCGCCGAGCAGCGGCGCACCCTCTTCGGGCCATGCCTGCAACAGTTCGACCGCCCGCCGGAACATCGAATGCGGAGCTTCGTTCATCACACGATAGAAACCTTCGCGCGGAAAGAGCCGCTCGGCAATCGACGCCTTGATCTGCATGGCCAGCAGCGGAGCCGACGCTTCGGCCTCGCCGTCACGGGGAACGATGCCGCGTTCGGCGGCCATCTCCGCGAGTTCGTTCCAGATCTCCGGCGTGACTTCGAACTCCGCACCGAAAGGTCCGAAAGCGGGGTAGCGCGACTCCAGTTCCGCACGATGCCGGTCGAGACAGCGCAATACCAGTTCGTTTACAACCCCCTGCCGCATCAGCGCCGCCCAGTAATCGGTAACGCCGACCGTATCGGCCGCCACACGGACATCGGGACGGATTCCGCCGCCGCCATAAACCTTACGGCCCCGGCGCAACGTCTCATACAGGGGTGTACCTTCGGGAATCGTGTCGGCGGAGATCCCGGTCTCGTGCAGCAGCCGCTCGCGATGTGCCGCATAGTACTCGTCGCCGCGCCCCTTCTCATAGGGACGTTGGATCACACGCCCCGACGGGGTATGATAGCGCGCCACCGTCACCCGGATGGCGGATCCGTCGTCCAGCCGGAACTGCCTTTGCACCAGTCCCTTTCCGAAACTCGGACGGCCCACGATCACGGCGCGGTCCCAATCCTGCAGGGCCCCCGCCACGATTTCGCTCGCCGAGGCGGAATTTTCGTCGATGAGCACGACGACATTCCCTTTCAGGAAGCGGCCGTCGGCAAGTGCATCGTAGCTCTGAGGGGGCACGGCACGGCCTTCGGTCGAGACGATGCGACATCCGCGCGGCAGGAAGAAGTTGGCCATGCCGACCGCCTGACCGAGCAATCCGCCGCCGTTGCCGCGCAGGTCGAGGATCAGCGACTCCACGTCGTCCATCCGGTCGAACGCCTCGTTGAATTCGCTCATCGTTGTACGGCCGAAGCGGTTGACCTTGATGTAACCGATCTTATCATCCACGCGATAGGCCGCATCGATCGTATGAAGCGGGATCTCGCCGCGCGTAACGGCAAAGGACAGCAGCGACGGTTCGCCATGCCGCCGCACCTGCAGCCGCACCTGTGTACCTGCCGGGCCGCGCAGCCGTTCGGGCACCTCCGCACGGGAGAGCCCGACGGCATTTTCACCGTCGATCCCGACAATCCGGTCACCGGGCAGCAGGCCGACTGCCGCCGAAGGGCCTCCGGCAATCGTATTCACGACCATCACCGTATCGTTCAGAACATTGAACTCGATGCCGATGCCGCTGAAGCGGCCGTCGAAACTTTCATCGACGCCTCGCATCTCCTCGGCAGAGAGATAGGCCGAATGGGGATCGAGACGCTCCAGCATGGCGCGTATCGCCTCTTCGGCCAACGGCGCCGTATCGAGCGAATCGACATAGACGGCACTCAGATAACGATATGCCTGTGCGAATTTCTGCAGCTGTTCGACGGCATGGCCGTCATATTGTCCGTACACGCTGCCCGGCAGCAACATCCACCCCGCAGCCAAAAGAGAGATCAAACGTTTCATCATCCTTCCATCATATCGGATAACACGAAGAATAAAAAGGGGCCGCAGGCCGGCCGAATTTTCCGGCCCGCGGCCCCATTGTCACAGCGGTCGGAGCCGCCTATTTTCCGGCGATGAACTCCGCCAGGCGTCCGAACGGCACGCGGGACTGTTCGCCGCTGCGCATCTCCTTGACCGTCACCTCCCGTGCGGCCAGTTCGTCGCTGCCGACAATCGCCACATAGGGAATTGCACGCCGGTCGGCATACTCCATCTGTTTTTTCATCCTGGCGTTTTCGGGATAGATCTCCGCCGCGACACCCGCATCGCGCAGCGTCCGCAGCAATCCGAGCGCCGCAGCCTCCTCCTCGGCACCGAGATTGACGAAGAGCACGCTCGTAGCGCAATCGACCTCTTCGGGGAAAAGGCCCAGTCCGACCATCACGTCGTAGATACGGTCGGCGCCGAACGAGATACCCACGCCCGACGTATCGGGCATACCGAAGATGCCCGTCAGATCGTCGTAACGGCCGCCGCCGCAGATCGATCCGATTGCATAGTCGTTGGCCTTGACCTCGAAGATCGCACCCGTATAATAGTTCAGGCCGCGCGCCAGCGAGAGGTCCAGTTCGACCGGCAGCCCGATGCCGAGCCGTTCGACATATCCGAAGATCGTCTCCATCTCGCCGATTCCCTCCAGTCCCGTCTCCGAGCCGCTGATTATCTCGCGCAAACGGCTCAGTTTCTCTCGATTGTTCCCACTCAATTCAAGTATCGGCTGAAGTTTCTCGATCGCCGCATCGCCGATCTCCCGTTCACGCAGTTCGGCCTTGACGTTTTCGAGTCCGATCTTCTCCAGCTTGTCGATTGCAACCGTGATCTCCATCATCTTGTCGGCATGTCCGATCGTCTCGGCGATGCCGTAGAGGATTTTGCGGTTGTTCATCCTGAGCGTCACGCCGATTCCCAGCTTTCGGAAGACCCGCTCGACGATCTCGATCAGTTCGACCTCGTTGAGCAGCGAGCGCGAGCCGACAACATCGACATCGCACTGGTAGAATTCGCGGTAGCGCCCCTTCTGCGGCCGGTCGGCACGCCATACGGGCTGGATCTGGTAGCGCTTGAACGGCAGCGCGATCTCGGCGCGGTGCTGCACGACATACCGCGCAAAGGGAACGGTCAGGTCGTACCGCAAGCCCTTTTCGCAGATTTTCGACGCCTGCCGCAGCTCTTCATCGGAGAGCGCTGAACCATAGTCGCCCGAATTGAGGATCTTGAAGAGGAGTTTGTCGCCCTCGTCGCCGTATTTTCCCAGCAGTGTGGAGAGATTCTCCATCGCGGGCGTTTCGAGGGGTGCGAATCCGAAGGTGCGGAACACCTGCCGGATCGAATCGAAGATATAGTTCCGGCGCATCATCTCGGAGGGCGAGAAGTCGCGCGTACCCTTTGGAATCGAAGGTTTCTGCATGGCCATTGTTATCGTTGATTTATCAGTTTCACATACTCCCGTTTGTCATTCAGATAGCGTTTCCAGCCGCCGTCTTCCGCCGTCCGCGTATAGAATTCGAGCGTTGCGAGACGACTCGCCAACGCGCCCTCGTCACGCCGGAAGAGGACGGAGACAAGCGAACGGAAAATTGTCGCATCGGAAGCCTCGTAAATCTCGACCCGACGGTACGGGCGCTTGAATCCCAGAATATTCCGGCAGGCCGGCACGATCGAACCGACGAAAAAGGCCAGCGAATCGCCGTCCCCCAATGCCGGTGAGAAGAAGAGCGTCCGGTCGCTCATCAGGTCGGTAACGCTGATCGTCGGCGAAAAGCCGAGTGCCGCCTCGGCCTGTTCACGCCATGCGAAGCGGTCGAGTTCCGCGAGGAACCCCGCTTCATCCGCCCGTCCCTTCCGTTCCAGTCGGGGTGCGCCGGCAGCATCGGCCGTCAACGACTCCCAGACGAACGCATCGACACGGGGTTGCTCCTCTTCATAAGGCTTCTTCATCTTCATCATTCCCGTTTTTCGGACAGTTTTCCCCGAACCGGCTGCGCAGCGCCCCTGACGTCGCCGCCGCAGCCCGTCCGTCGATTTACTCCATCAGTTTCTTGTACTTCACGCGATGGGGCGTCGTATCGCCGCCCTGTGCACGCTTCCACTCTTCGAATTCGCTGTATGAGCCCTGATAGAAGATCGCCTTCGAATCGCCCTCGAACGACAGGATGTGGGTTGCGATACGGTCGAGGAACCACCGGTCGTGGGAGATCACGACGGCACATCCGGCGAAGTTCTCCAAACCCTCCTCCAGCGCCCGCAGCGTATTGACGTCGATGTCGTTCGTCGGCTCGTCGAGCAACAGGACGTTTCCGCCCTCCTTGAGAGCGAGCGCCAGATGCAGACGGTTGCGTTCACCGCCCGACAGCACGCCGCACTTCTTCTCCTGATCGGCACCCGTAAAGTTGAACCGTGCCACATAAGCGCGTGCCGGCACCTGCCGATTCCCCAACTGGATCCATTCGCTGTTCTGCGAAATCACCTCGTAAACGCTCTTTTCGGGATCGATCGACGCATGCTGCTGGTCAACATAGGCCAGTTTGACGGTCTGACCGACGGTAAAGGTTCCCGACGTAGGTTGTTCGAGCCCCATGATCATCCGGAAAAGCGTCGTCTTGCCCGTGCCGTTGGCACCGATTACACCGACGATACCGGCCGGCGGCAGCGTGAAGTCGAGGTGTTCGTACAATATGCGGTCTCCGAAGGCCTTCGAGACGTCGTGCGCCTCGATCACCACGTCTCCCAGACGCGGCCCGTTGGGAATATAGATTTCAAGTTTTTCCTCCTGCTGTTTGGCATCCTCGTTGAGCATCTTGTCGTAGGCCGACAAACGGGCCTTGCTCTTGGCGTGACGGCCCGACGGCGACATGCGCACCCACTCCAACTCGCGTTCGAGGGTCTTGCGGCGTTTCGATGCCTGCTTCTCCTCCATCTCCAGCCGCTTGGCCTTCTGTTCGAGCCAACCGGAGTAGTTGCCTTTCCATGGAATACCCTCGCCGCGGTCAAGTTCCAGAATCCAGCCGGCGACCTTGTCGAGGAAATAACGGTCGTGCGTCACGGCGATCACCGTGCCCTTGTATTGCTGGAGGTGCTGTTCGAGCCAGTCGATCGACTCGGCATCGAGGTGGTTCGTCGGCTCGTCGAGCAGCAGCACGTCGGGCTGCTGCAGCAACAGCCGGCACAACGCCACGCGACGGCGTTCACCGCCCGACAACACCCGCACCGGCTGGTCGGGATCGGGACACCGCAGGGCATCCATCGCGCGTTCGAGCACGCTGTCCAGCTCCCAGCCGCCCGCATGGTCGATCTGTTCGTAGAGTTCGCCCTGCCGTTCGATGAGCCGGGCCATCGTATCGTCATCCATCGGCTCGCAGAGCTTCGCATTGATCTCCTCGTACTCCTTGAGCAGGGCGACCGTTGCGGCGCAGCCCTCTTCGACCACTTCGCGGACGGTCTTCGCATCGTCGAGTTTCGGATCCTGCTCCAGATAGCCGACGGTATAGCCGGGCGAGAAAACCACTTCGCCCTGATAGTTCTTGTCGATGCCGGCGATGATCTTCATGAGCGTCGATTTGCCCGAACCGTTCAGGCCGATGATACCGATCTTCGCGCCGTAGAAGAACGAGAGGTAGATGTTGTTCAGAACCTTTTTCTGATTGGTAAAGGTCTTGGAGACCCCCACCATCGAAAAGATGATTTTTTCGTCTGCCATAAAATGCCTGCGAGGAAGACGGATGAGTTTGCCATATCTGTTTTCGGTGAATCTGCCGCAACGGAACTCCCTCTTCCTCGTGTTGGGATGCACCAACGGCATCCGATTCCCCTGCGGCACTTGCCCTCATTCTCCGCGCACGGAGAAGAGATAACCCCACCGAATCCGCTGCATGAACGGATTCGGAGCAACAAAGATACGAAAAGTCGAGCGCAGAGACAAATCAAAACGAAGTTTTCGATTTGACTATGCCGAGACCGAAGTATCTAAGGCGCAGCCAAAGTACGAAAAGTCGAGCGCAGAGACAAATCAAAACGGAGTTTTCGATTTGGCTGTGCCGAGACCGAGTATCTAAGGCGCAGCCAAAGTACGAAAAGTCGGGCGCAGAGACAAATCAAAACGGAGTTTTCGATTTGGCTATGCCGAGACCGAGTATCTAAGGCGCAGCCAAAGAGACAATAAAAAACGCAATCCCGATGCAGCGGCAGCCGATTCGACAGATGCGGAAAGGACAAGCCGTCCGCCGCTGTACGGCAGCAGACAAGGGAATACGCCATCGCACTTGTCCGTCGCAGCAGCATCCGAAGCCGAAATGCGGATGCCCGAAGGATCGGACACGAAAAAGCCGGATGGTATGGAAATTGTCGGTTGCGGGATATAAATTCAACTTATATGCATATAGGAAGAAAGAATCGCATTTTTTGACGATTCCCCATAAAATTTCCTATCTTTGACAACAGAAAAAAGCACACGAACAACATTCATTAAAAATTACAGTTATGAAAAGCATCAAAGGCTCCCGTACCGAGCAGAACCTGCTGAAGGCATTTGCTGGCGAATCACAGGCCCGCAACCGTTACACCTATTTTGCAAGCGTAGCCAAAAAAGAGGGTTACGAACAGATCGCCGGCATCTTCCTTGAGACGGCGGATCAGGAGAAGGAACACGCAAAGAAGTTCTTCAAATACCTCGAAGGCGGCAACGTAACGATCACGGCTGCCTATCCGGCCGGTGTGATCGGCACGACGGAAGAGAATCTGAAGGCTGCCGCCATGGGCGAGAACGAGGAGTGGAGCGAGATGTATCCCGAATTTGCGAAGATCGCCGACGAAGAGGGATTTCCGGAGGTCGCCGCAACGTTCCGCATGGTCAGCATCGCCGAGCGCGAGCACGAGGAGCGTTACCTCAAGCTGCTAAGCCGTCTGACCGACGGAAACTTCTTCATCCGCGACCACGAGATCTGGTGGCAGTGCCGCAACTGCGGATATGTATGCAAGGCAGCCGAAGCGCCGAAGCTCTGCCCCGCATGCAAGCACCCGCAGGCCTACTTCGAGCCCAAGCGCGAGAACTATTGATCCGTCGCTCCACACAAAAGGGAGAGACACCAGAACAAATCCTGCCGTTCAAATCGGAGCGGCTTGAACCAAAGATTCAAGGGTGCGATCATCTCCCTCGGCACAAAATACCGCCGCTGCACGTTGCAGCGGCGGTATTCTTATACTCCCTTTTGCAATAACTCCCTCGTGTCGGCCATGAACCGTTCATATGCCGCACGTCCGAAGGGCGAGAGTGCAATCGTGTCGCCGACCTCGGGCGGCAGAATCCGGTAATCGGGCAGTGCCACCCACACGGGCGTCGTCTGCACGGCGTAACGCACCGACACCGGCCGACGCTGCGGATCCCCGCTCCGCCCGATCCGTTTGATGACCTCCACGCCGGCCAATAAACCGCCGTCGCAATAACGGCGCCGCTGATTCGAGACGAAATTTCCGAGTGAATAGAACACCGCATGGGTGGAGTCGTATTCGCAGGGTTGGATCACATGCGGGTGGCTTCCGACAATCAGGTCGGCGCCGTACCGGCGCAGGAAGTCGGCCAGCATCCGCTGCCCGTGGTTCGGGCGGCGTTCGTATTCCGTACCCCAGTGCATGCAGACCACGATGCAATCGGTCTCGGCACGATCGACGGCCGCCAGATCGCGGGCCATCATCACGGTATCGATCCGATTGACCGTCGCACCGGCCGGAACGGACAGTCCGTTGGTTCCGTAGGTATAGCTGAACAGCGCGAACCGAATCCCTCCGGCCTCGAACCGCAGGGGATGATCGGCCCCATGCCGCAACGTATCGATAAATGCCCCCGTATGGCGGATTCCGACGTCGTCGAGCGCCGCAAGCGTCGAACGGATCCCCCGAATGCCCCGATCGCAACAATGGTTGTTTGCCAGAACGGCCATATCGACTCCGGCGTCACGCAAGGCATAGGCCAACTCATCCGGCGTGCGGAATGCCGGATAGCCGGCATAGGGGCCTTCGGGCGAGAGTGTCGTCTCCAGATTGACGATGACACGGTCGGCGGCGGCAAACAGCGGCTTTACATATTCAAACTGACGACTGAAATCGTACCGGCCATACCGGCCGTTCCGGCGTGCGGCAGCCACCTGCGGCATGTGCGCCATGACATCGCCGGCGAAGAGCAGCCGGGCGCGGAATACCTGTGATGCCGGCAGCGTATCGGCCTCGACGGAGACCGCCGCCCGCCGCATCACGACATGCCGCACGGCGGCAGCGGTTGCAACGGCCATCGCCGCGACGACAAGTATTCCGGCGAAAATCCGTTTCATGACCGTTTTTTTTCGGAGGCTTTTTCACGTTTGGGGAACCAGCCGCGTGCGACGCGCTTCCGCTGTTCGAACAGCTCGCCGACGGACCAGAACGACGAAGCGCCCCATACGGCCAGCAGGATCGAGAGGACGGTATTCTCGACCCAGACCGAAGCGGCGACCGACACGACGCCCGACAGCGCGAAGACCCACCAGCAGCGCACACCGAAATAGTATTCGCCCTTGATGACGAAGGGGTGAAAGATGCCGATGATGAGGAAGGTCGCCGCACCGACGACGATACCCGTAAGGTGATATGTATCGAGAAACTCCATCATGCGGGCAAATATAGCAAAAATCGCTATTCGCCGGCACGGCCGTATCGGACAAAAAGTCGGGAATATCGCCGATGAATACCGCCGGCCGCACCGAAATCGAAATAAAATTCCTATATTTGGATGCGTTATCTATCCCCTCATTCACTTCGCAGGCCATGAAACGACTGATTTTACACATTGCCGGCTTGTTGCTTATGGCAGCCTGCAGCACCTCCCCGGAGCAGCCCGCTGTCACGACAATCAAAGTAAATGCCGACTCATTCCGCACCGGCGGCATCGACGAGTTTCTCGACTTTTCCCGCTGCATCGTTCTGCAAACGCCCGACAGTTTGCCGCTGGGAGCCGTAAGCACGCTGCAGATTACCGAAGACCGCATTCTTGTGGGAGACTCCCGCACCCAAAGCGCCTTTATTTTCGACGCGCAGGGGCGATTGCTCCATGTCGTATCGCGACAGGGGCGTGCCGCAAACGAATATACGGTGTTGACCGATTGCGAATTCACGGCCGACGGCACGCTTCTCGTCTATGACGGCATGACGGGAAAGACGCTGGAGTACGATCCCGACGACGGCCGGTGTCTCGCCACGCGGACGCTCGGACCGGGTGTTTCGTTCATCGGGCTGTCCGGAGAGCTGATTGCCGTTAACGATGCAAACAATTGGGAAGAAGATCATTGCGCCTACCGACTTTACGAAAGGGGTGAATTGATCCGCACGGCTGTACCGTTCGATGAAGCGATGTGCGGGCTCCGCACGACACGGGAATACGGCAATTCGCTTTTCAGCATGTATGACGGCCGCATCTGCATGTCAACCACCTCCGACGACACAATCTACGAAATCGACCCCGACACCGGCGGAGTTACGCCGTTCCTCACCGTCGATTTCGGCAGCCGCTACCGTCCTCAACCGCTCTCTGCCGCCGTCACCGACAAGATCATGGATGGGGAGTACCCTTCATTTCCCTACGCATTCAGCGATCTGGGCGAAGCCTTCCTCTTCTGTTACAACTACAATCGATATATATGCGTTGTTTTGGCCTCCCGCACGGGAGAGGTATATTACAACGGCCGGCTCAGTCCCGACAAAAACGGCATATCGCTTCTTCCGATTTCCTGCCGCAATTCGGGCCGTGCGGGAGAATTGGTCTCGGTCGTGCCGGCCGGACGGCTCTCGCGGGCTTTGGAACGGCGCAGGAAACAGGCACAGGATACGGCCTTCGTCGAGGAGCTGATCGAACGGGCCGGCGACAACATCGTGCTGATGTTCTATACGTTCGACCCGCACCCGCAGGACAGGCAATAAACACCCCGCCGGACTCCGAAAGACAATATATTCGGGCCGTTCCATATCCGCCGAGAGGAATCCATTACAGCCTTTCCCGCAAAAGAAAACGATCGACGCCCCGCACCGGGAACGTCGATCGTTTTTCTATCGCCGAAGAGATCCGCCCGTCCGGACGGGAGACCTCGCACGACGGTTCATATAAACGCCACAGCATATTTTAATACAAACAGTTATACGGAATCTCGGTTCCCATACCGACCCGACAGAGAATCCATTTTATCGGAATTGTCAGAAATTGTACTGAATCTGCATGCTGGCACGGTTGGCATGATTCTTCAAGCCGTTCATGTTCTCCCGACTGCCGTACAGATATTCGACGGCAAGGATACATCGCGGCGTCAGATTGTAAAACACGTTCGCGAAGACATATTGTCCGTTGCGGTATTGATTGTCGGCATAAAAACCGTTTTTGTGCTGGATATGCGCTTCGGAGTAGCCGGACGAAAGGAAGAGCCGCTGCGGAATGACGCCGATACGCGCAGCGCCGTACCAACCCCACACCGGCAGGGTCTGCACCCGTGCGGGATTTTGCGGATCGGGGGTAAAATCGTATCCCAGACCCGACAGATCCTGAATATAGTTGGCAATGCCCTCGCCATAGACACCGCTGCCATAGAGCGTCAGCACGGGCGTCGCCTCAATATAAGTGCTCGCCTGCACACCCCAACCGAAGAGCGAAGTCGAGGATTCGGCCAGCGTGTTGTACATGTAGAGGTTGCGCACGACACCCGTCAACCGCAGGTGGTTGTTGCGCCGAGGCCCCCACGCATACTGGATATAGGCCGGAAAATCGGGCATCCGCTGCGGAATCGGCTCGAAATCGTCGCCGCAGGTTCCGCTCACGTCGGGCATCTCTGCCGCCACGCCGAACGTGAAGCGGTCACGCGCAAACGACCGTTCGTAGCGGATCAGCGTGGCGAAGTTGAAATTGTAGGAGTTCGGGCCCTGAAAATCGATCGTCGTGGGACCCGCCGCAAGATCGCAGAAAGTCGTCACGTCACGGCCGAAGGTCAGCCCTTTGAACGAGACATAGGCCTCCCGCAACGCGGGCGTGTAGCTCCACTCGGCACCGCCGCGAAAATCGGTCGATACATAGACCACGACGCGGCCGAGCGCCTGCGTGTTGATGATTCCCCGCAAATAGACAAGCGAAGTCGAAGCATCCATCGAGAGCCGCTGCCGCGAAGCGTAATCGCCCGGCACGGGAATCGCCGACGTAACGAAATCGATCGCCGAGGGCGAGCCGTCGAAGTCATAACTCGTGCGCAGGGCGACATATCCGCCTACGGCAAAGGAGAAGCGGTTTTCCCGCTGGGAGAAGACCAGACGCGGATGTCCGGCCTGTTGGAATCCGGTACGGTGTTCGGAGAGGTGGTCGGCCATCGCCGCCGCATGTGCGGCATGCCGCAGCACCGCGCGGGTCGGTTCTTCGAAGCATACGAGCGTATCGCCGGCCTCCACGCATACCGCAGAGTCGGGGAGGGACACATCATTGACAACCGGATAATAAATTTGTGCGGCGGCCGTCGCGGCGCCGACAACGGTACATACCGCAAACAGGAGATGTCGAACTGTCTTCATGCGTTCTTTCATTAGATATTCGATCCGAACGGCGCAGGGCGAATTCCTGCGCCGTCCCAAGCGTCGAGCAAGATATGTGCCAAAAACGGAGCGATTTCCCGTACCGCACCGTAGGATTTCTCGACCGATTTCGTATCTTTGCAATATTACCCGTACCGTGAAAACGTATGATGTGGACTCTGTTTCTTCTTTTGCTGCTGCCGCCGGTCGCCGACTGGCTCTATCTGCGTCATCATGCCCGCACGTTCCGTTACCGCAAAATCCTGTTGGGTGCCGTCACGGTTTGTGATCTGATGCCTCTGCTGTTCGTTGTTCTGTTCCGCTTTTGCGGCGACAGTTCCACGCAGGGCATGCTCGCCGTCATGTGGTTCTTTTACGCCTACCTGCTGCTGACGCTGCCGCGCATGGCATTCTATGCCGTGCGGCTGTTCGGCCGGAACCGGTTGGCCAGGATTCTCTCGCTTGCGGCGGCAATTCTTGTCGTCATCCTGCTGATACAAGGTGCGACCGTCGGACGCCGCACCTTGCGGGTGGAACACGTTACGATTCATTCGGAGCGGCTGCCGCAATCGTTCGACGGCTTCCGCATCGCCTTTTTCTCCGACCTGCACGTCGGGACACTGATCCGACCCGAAGCCGAACTCGACGCACTGATCGACACACTCAACGCGCTGCGCCCCGACATCGTGCTTTTCGGCGGCGACCTCGTCAACCTCCGCCATACGGAACTCGACACGGCAGCCATGCGCCGGCTGTCGGGGATCCGAAGCCGTTACGGCACCTGTTCCGTCATCGGAAACCACGACACCGGCGCCTACATCCGCGATACGCTGCGCATGCCGCCGCAGACCAATACCGCCGAACTGATCCGCAAGGAAGAGGCGATGGGGTGGTGCGTTCTCGACAACCGCACCGTCTATCTCCGATGCGGCGGCGATTCGATTTCGTTGTCGGGCATCACCTGCGACCGCCGGCTCAACCGGCAGCGTCACGACCGCCGACTGCCGGATTTCGATTTCGGCAGCACCTACCGTGACGTGCCGGCATCCGTCTTCAACATCACCGTTTCGCACATTCCGCAACTGTGGGACGAGATTCTCGACGCCGGTTACGGCGATCTGACGCTCAGCGGCCATGTACACGGCATGCAATGCAAGATCCGCCTGTTCGGCCGCTCGTTCTCTCCGGCCCAATGGATGTACGAACGATGGAGCGGACGCTACGAAGAACGGGGCCGGACGCTCTATATCAACGACGGCATCGGATGTGTAGGATATCCCATGCGTCTGGGTGTCAAACCCGAAATAACCCTTATCGAACTGCAACGATGAAAACCTTTGCTTCGGTCGCTCTGTCGGGCGACGGCTGCATGGACGACTGTTCGTCCCGCCGGCTGATACTTTCCACGCCGGCCGACTGGCGTGATGTGCTGCGGCTGCGGGCCGAGGCCGATGCCATTCTGGTCGGAGCCGAAACAATCCGCCGCGACGACCCGTCGCTCACGCTCCACGACGAGACGCTGCAACGGCGCCGGCTCGCCGAAGGACGCGGCGCGGAACCGATGAAGGTCACGTTGAGCCGGTCGCTGCGACTCGATCCCTGCGCGAAATTCTTCACGACAGGTCTCGGCAAATGCCTGATCTTCACGACAAGCGACGCTCCGACACCGCTCGAAGCCTCGGCCACGCTGATCCGCTGTCCGGAACTGACGGCCGCACGGATCGTCACGGAACTCGAGAAGCGGGGGATCCGCCGGCTCTTCATCGAAGGCGGCCCGCGCACCTTGCGCATGTTCCTCGATGCGAACCTGATCGATACGCTTCGTGTTGCCGTCAATCCGGCAATCAGGGTCGATGATCCGCGAGCGCCGCACTTCAATGCCGGTATTTCGCTGGAGGGGTACCCGCAGCACCGGCAGGCATTCGACGGCATGGAGGTTACGACCTATACGCTGCACCCCGACCGCTCGGAGGAGGATCTGCACTACCTGCGGATGGCCATCGGCCAGAGCCGCCGATGCACGCCGTGCGCGACCTGCTACCGTGTCGGAGCCGTGATCGTCACCCGTTCGGGAGAGATCTACACGGGATATACCCACGAAACCTCGCCGACGCATCACGCCGAACAGGAGGCCATCGCCAAAGCACTCGCGGCGGGTGCCGATCTGCAGGGCGGGACGATCTATTCGTCGATGGAGCCCTGTTCGACCCGCAGCAGCGAACCCGAAAGCTGTTCGGAATTAATTCTCCGCTACGGATTTTTGCGCACGGTTTTTGCACTCTACGAACCTTCGTGTTTCGTATGCTGCCAGGGAGCGATGCGGTTACGGGAAAAAGGTGTCGAGGTGCGTGTGTACGAGGAGCTGGGCGACGAAGTTCGCGCAATCAACGCCCATTTGGTGCCGCAAGGAAAGAAAAACATTAACTAAACGACATAAAAATGTTCTATTTCTCCACTAAACGACACATTCTGTTCCGATAATATCTATTTTTGCAACAATTCAAGAACACAAGATATGAAAAGAGTCACGATGATTCTGCTCGCACTGGCGACAGCAACCGCACTCCGGGCGCAGGAAGCTCCGGATACACAGCCGCAGGCGCTGTCGCTGGACGAAGCGTTGGAGATGACGTTGTCGGATAATCCCGCCATGCAGGCCGCCGAATACAACCGGCGCGCGGCACAGCAGGAACGACGCGCAGCCATCGGTCTGCGAATGCCCCAAATCGGCATAACAGGCAGTTACGCCTATCTGGGCAAGGACATAGAGATCGATCTCAACAACATGAAAACCCCTGTGCAGGGTTTTTCGGAAAAGGTTCTCGGCAGCGGCCTGATTCCGTCGCAATACATTCCCTCCATTTCGCAGATGCTCGGCAGCGTGATGAGTGCCGACTGGGCGATGCCGATTCAGGAGCGGAGTCTGGGATTCATCGGCGGGGACGTCACCCTTCCCCTGTGGATGGGCGGCAAAATCAACGCCGCAAACCGCGCCGCACGCATCAACGAACAGACAGCCCGATCGGAAGGCGTACAGCAGCGCAACGCCTT
>CALUKI010000012.1 GCA_944321175.1 uncultured Alistipes sp. | reverse complement strand
AAAGGCATCACCATCACAGGTGAAAATACGGTCGTAAATGTGTCAAAAGGGGACTATGCAAGCTGTTATATTGGTTCTGGAATTGGAACGGTAACAGGGAATATTACCATCGGCGACGGAGCCACGTTGAACGGCGTGAAGTACACCGAAACGCATACAGGAACGTTGTAATTATAAAGAGAAAAGCCGCGTATGCAGCAGTCAAGACCATCTTGTAGCACCCATACAGTATCAGTTCCGCTCTAAATCGAATCTGCAGGAACTATAGCGGCAATCTGCGTTTCTTACGCAGATTGCCGTTATTTTTTTCTCTGAATCCGGTTGTTCACAAAACATTCCGGTAGTCTGTAAAACAGATTTTGCTGTAGCTTTCTCAAGTCTTTTGATTTGTAGATTAAAACCATGTTTGACTTATGAGAAAGAATCAACAGCTGGTAATCGTCCTCCCGGAAAGTTCGGAGGAGTTGCCGATACGGATTGTGAGAGGCTCACGGAGTATGGAACTGAGACTATGTCTGTGTCCGCCCGATGGTGAAGAACGACACATCAACGAGACTTGTCCGGAAAGGAAGTATGTCTTTATCTGGCGGCAGAACGACTATCTCAAAACGGCAGGCTCAGCCAGTTGGCACAGCCATGACATCGAACAGCCCGGAGATGCTTATCCACGGGCTGTCTTGCGAATTTAGCAGGGTGTATTCCGCTATCCCGGCCTGGAGACGGTCCTCTTCACCTGCATCATAACCCGGAGGATGGAGCTGTCGAGAACCCGTGCACAGTGCTGCGTCATCTTGATGTTGGAGTGCACCGGCATCCTGGCCACATTCTCCAGACTGCCGCCGTTGGCCAGGCAGACCGAGGTCGCATACGAGTGTCCGGCCGTGTGCGTGGTCAGATTCTTGCGGATCCACAGGTTTCCGCTGTTGTCCCCGGAAAACCGCAGTTCCTTGCGCTGTCGACAAAAAGAGAAAGCCCTGATTTCGCTTGGAAATCAGGGCTTCGCAACTTTTTGCTTCTCTTCAAAGTGGTACCACCAGGAATCGAACCGGGGACACAAGGATTTTCAGTCCTTTGCTCTACCAACTGAGCTATGGCACCATCCGTAAGGCGTTAAGAACGTCTGCAAAGGGCGATCGCAACAACCGGCCTACTCCTTCGGCCGACCCGCCCTCACCTGCCGCCCGCCGTTCTCTGCATTCGCCGGCATCGGGCGCTTCGAGAATTCAGGGAGACGGAAAACAGGGCCTGTTCCGGTCTCTTTGCGCAGGCAAAGGTAATCAAAAAAATCGAACACTACAAGAAAACGCGACATTTTTATCCCATAATTCACGCCCCGCCCTGCCGCCGCCACGCGGGATACGCCGGAAACCACCTCACAAACAACTGATAAACAAGGCAATAAACGACTGCTATTCAATTCCGGCAAACAAGCCCGACACGCATCATTTTTCAACGCGCCCTCCATTCACCCGCAAATCCCCTGCCGGCGGAACAATACGCGCGGCAGCCGGCTCCTCCGCATACGGCATTACACTCCCCCTCCTCCATGAAGGCCGGCCCCCGATCCTGCCGGACAACCCACACCGGCGTGCGGAAACTGGCGGAATCACTTCCCGGAGGGATCTTTCGTCATGACAATGCGGACATCTATCCCCTTTTCACGCAACTGCCCGGCAACTGTCGGCGGGATGTTGTCGTCCGTAACAACCATATCGATCTGATCCACATCGCACATCTTGCAGAAGCCCCGCCGGCCGAATTTCGACGAATCGACCAGTACGATGACCTTCTGCACGGCCTCGATCATCTTCTGCGCAAGATGCCCGCCCAACAGGTTCGTTGTCGTCACCCCATAGCGGAGGTCGAAGCCGTCCACGCCGAAGAAGAGCTTGCTGCAGGAGAACTGCCGCAACATCTGCTCGGCAAAGGGGCCCACCACCGAAAACGACGAACTGCGGAGCTGGCCCCCCAGCTGAATGACCGTACACCCTTCGTTCTCGGCCAGAGCCGTAGCAACGCTCAGGGAGGTCGTAATAGCCGTCAGATCTTCGATCCCCCGTATCGCGCGCGCCAGGGCAAGGGTCGTCGTCCCGGACGCGATAAGAATCGTATCGCACGGCTCGACCAGACGGGCGGCATAGATCCCGATGGCGCGCTTCTCCTCCGAATGCAATTTTTCCTTGTCATCCACATGCCGCTCCTTGATATAGGGATTGGCAAGTATCGCCGAGCCATGCACGCGATAGAGCAGCTCCTGCCGTTCAAGTTCCGTCAAATCCTTGCGCACGGTTACCTCCGAGACCTTCAGCAACTGGGCGAGCTGCGAAACGGAGAGCGTATTCTGCTGATGCAGCAAATGCATGATACGGCGATGACGGCCGTTCGTCATCTCCGACAATTGCAACGATATGTCTCGAACGGGTCTCATCGGGCGTCCGTCAATCGCTGATGGCCTGCCGGAACTGCGGAACGCTCCGTGCGAGCGTCATGCCTTTCCGGTAAATGCCTGCCGTACCGCCCACGAAGATCGAGGCGCCCAGACGGCGCATATAAGCCGCACGTTCGCAACTTACCGAGCCATCGACCGAGATTTCCACATCCGGATACCCTTTTGCATCGAGATAGCGGCGCGCTTCAGCCACCTTGTCAAGGATTCCGTCGATGAGTTTCGCGCCGGCAAAACCCGGATGGACGAGCATGAGCGTTACCCACTCTATTTCGTCCAGATAGGGCTCCAGGCTCGCGACCGGAACTTCCGGATTGAGAACCACGCCGAAACGCACCCCGCGGGCACGCAGCGCGCGGGCCAGACCGTGCAGCCGTTCGCCCTGTTCGACATGCAGCGACACGAGATCACCGGAGCGGAGATCCATGGCATCCAGCAACGGGCCGGGCTCCTCCACCATCATATGGATATCCAACGGCAACGCCGTCACGCCATGCATGGCGCGGATGAAATCGACACCGAAGGTAAGGTTCGGCACGAAATGGGCATCCGTCACATCGACATGGAGATAATCCACGCCGAGACGTTCGAGTTCGCGAAAATCACGTTCGAGGTTCATCAGGTCGGAACACATGACCGACACCGAAATCTTTCCTTCAGGTTGCATATATTCACAGGATTTTGTTTCTCTGTATTGTTACCCAATCGGGCCGTTATTTTGCCCGCTCGGCGTCGAACTGCGCCGCAGCCTCATAACCGTCGGCCTTGGCATTCCAGATCGAGGCGATGGTCAACATTCCGATTGCCGCGAAGACAAGGATCACCACATAGGTCATGCCCCAGCCGTAATGATCGGCCACGAAACCGAATCCCAGGCCGGAGATGAGCGTACTGGCATAGCCGAAGATACCCAGAATGCCGTTTGCGCTTGCCGCGGCCTCTTTGGTCGCCTGGTTGGCGGCGGCGATGCCCAACAGGGCCTGCGGGCCATAGATAAAGAAGGCGATCATCGTGAAGGGGATGGCCAGCAACCAGGGCGAAGCCGTATCGGGAATATACCAGAAAGCAATCGTCGAGAGGATAGCGCCCAGCATGCAGAAGACGCAGGTACGATGTGCGCGGCTGCCGAAGATATGGTCCGTAGCCCATCCCGCGACGACCATGCCGAGGTTGCCGCCCACGAATTCGAAGACGGCCACCATGATGCCGGCAACGGCGACCGAAACGCCTTTCGAACCGGGCAGAAGCATCATGCCCCAGTCGAGCATCGAGAAACGGACGATATAGACGAAGAAGTTTGTCGCCGCAAGAATCCAGATGATCTTGTTTCCGAAGACCATGTGCCGCAGGAAAGCCTTGTGGTAGGCGGGATCCGACGTCAAGGGTCTCTTCACCGACTCTTCCTCCTGCTTTTTCTCTTCGGCGTTCTGGTTCTCCAGTTCGGGCAGGCCGACCGAAGAGGGGGTATCGCGCAGCGTGAGGTAGAGGGCTCCGGCGCCGAGCAGCGAGATGACGGCCGGGATCAGGAAGCACAACCGCCAGGCGCTGTTGTCGAAATAGTGTACGAGGAGAGCACCGAGGACAAAGATCAGGCCGGCACCGATGGAGTGCGACATGTTCCAGATGGACATCTTGGTAGCCAGTTCGTTGGCCGGCACCCAATGGGTCATCAGCGGCGATACGGGAGGCACGCCCATTCCCTGGAAATAGCCGTTGAGCAGCAGGATGGAGCCCATGATGATTGTCAGGGCCGTAATGTATTCGCCGCCGCCGGCAGTGCCGGTTATGAGCAGGGCCATCTTGTCGCTGAAACCGAAGCCGATATTGACCAAAGCGCACAGGGCCAGGCCCAAAGCCATAAATTTCCGTGCGCTGACACGGTCGGCGATAAAGCCGTTGATAAAACGCGACACGCCGTAGATGATTCCGTTGAGAGTCAGAAACAGACCCAATTGAGTTTTGGTAATTCCGAACGTTGCTTCGATACTCGGCATGGCCGTATTGAAGTTCTTGCGGACGAAATAGTAGAGGGCATAGCCGACCATCGAAACGATAATGGTACGGGTCTGCCAATACTTGAATTTTTTGATTTGTTCGAGTGTCATTTTCACTTAAATTAGTATACTTCCTTATTTCGTTTTCATGGGTCGGGAGTTTCGGCCGAAACCATTCAACAGAATTATTTCGAACGCTTTTGCAAATGTAAGAAATTATTCATGATAAACAACAAAAAACAGCAATTCTTTCTCTTTATGTGATTTTTTTCTTTACCTTTGTATGGTGTCGCATACCCGATTCGGTGCAAAAGCACCGAGACTTCAGCGGCGCCGGTACGAAAAGACACAAACGGAGATGCTCGCGAAAAAGGGAGCGGGCGAGACGAGGGGACAAGAGACAAGAGAGAAGAGGACAAACGAAAAAAGAGGAGAAAGGAGCGAGAAGCTGGAAGCGGGAAAGAAGAGAGAAGAAGAGAAGAGAGAGAAGAGAAGCGGAAGCGGGAAAGCAAAAGGGAAGCAAACGACATAACAAAATAAATCTTACTAAACTCGAACAGGATGAAAAGACTCTTTAGCCTTGCAGCCATGCTGCTGGTCATGCCGCTTGCGGCACTGGCGCAGCCTTCGGTCCGGATTACGGACGGCCCCTACCTCCAAGCCGTCGGAGAACGGGAATTCACGGTGGTATGGAGAACAAACATCGATGCCGTATCGTGGGTTGAAATCGCCCCGAACGACGGCACGCATTTCTACAATACCGAACGGCGCAAGATCTATCAGACGCAGTTCGGCCGCCGTCCCATCGGCACGCTGCATTGCGTAAAGGTCACGGGACTGGAACCCGCAACCACCTACCGCTACCGCATCATGCAGAAAGCCGTGCTGGTAAATGAGGGGACCAAACGGGTAATCTTCGGAGAAGGATACGGCAGCGACATTCTCCGCCACAAGCCCTACGAAGTCACGACGCTCGACCCAAAAAAGGAACGCATAACGTTTTCGGTTGTCAATGACATGCACGAACACGATTCCATCCTGCGCGTGCTCTACAAGGACGTCAAACGGGGCCAATACGATTTCGTCTGCTTCAACGGCGACATGACGACCTATATCGACTCCGAAGATGCGCTTTTCGACAACTACCTCAACGCTTCAGCCGAATTGTTCGCTTCGCATACACCGCTTTATGTAGCACGCGGCAACCATGAGAACCGAGGCAAATATGCGATGGAGTGGCCGAAGTATTTTCCGTCGTCGAACGGTCGGCCCTACTTTACGTTCCGTCAAGGCCCGGCCTATTTCATCGTGCTGGACGGCGGGGAGGACAAACCCGATTCGGACATCCGCAACATGGATCTGATGCGTTCCGACGCATTCCGCGCCGAGGAGGCCGAATGGCTCAAGGAGGTGGTCAAGGATCCGGACTTTCTGTCGGCGCCCATACGCATCGCCATCTGTCACATGCCGCCCCGCCCCGGCGACTGGCATGGAAGATCGGAGATCGCGCGGCTTTTCGTCCCCATCCTCAACGAAGCGGGGATTGATCTCATGCTGTCGGGCCATATCCACCGTTATCAGCTTTGGGAGAAGGGCGAGAACGGCTGTGAATTTCCCGTATTGTGCAACCCCAATCAGACCCGGATGGACGTTCAGGTCGATGCCCGCGAAATCGACGTAAAGATCTACGATGCATCGGGCGCTCTCAAGCACCAAAACAAATTCCCGAAACAATAAGGAGCTTCAATACATTTCCCGACCGCACGCTTCCGGAATTCCGGAAGCGTGTTTTTTTGGGAAAACGGAAAGATGTCCGGTTTTTTATTAACTTTGTCCTATGTTTAAACATCATTCGGCCATGAATACGAAATATGCCCTGCCCAAAGATGGAGGATTGATCGCCGACTCGGCGCCGAGCGACATCATCCGCCGCTACGAAAAGATTCCCACTTCTGTATTCGAGCATGAATCCGAAGCGGTTCAATACATTGCCGACCGCATTGTACAGGCGATCCGCAAACACAACGAATATTCATTGTCGAACGAGATTTTCGAAGATGCGCAGCCCTTTGTGCTGGGTCTGACGACGGGTCGCACGCCCCTGGGCCTCTACCGCGAACTGGTACGCCGTTACCGTGAGGGAGCCGTCAGTTTCGCCAATGTCTCCGTGTACAGTCTCGACGAGTTCTACCCCATCCGCGCCAACGAGCCGCAAAGCCGCAACTTCCGCATTCACGAGGAGTTTCTCAACCACATCGACATTCTTCCGGAGAACATCCACATTCCGGACGGAACGATTTCGGAGGCACGCATATCGCGTTACTGCGAATCCTACGACCGGGCGATCAGCCACATCGATCTGATGATCATCGGAGTGGGGGAACAGGGTCAGCTGGGGTTCAACGAACCGGGATCCTATGAGAAATCCCGCACACGGCTGGTGCAGTTGTCCCATGGTTCGCGCAAGGTTCAGTCGTCGGCCTTTTCGAGTTTCGACGACACGCCGAAGATGGCCATCACGATGGGCATCGACACGATCATGCGTGCGGACAAGATCATCCTCATGGCATGGGGCGAAGAGAAGGCGGAGGTCATCCACAAGGTTGTTGAGGGACAGATTACGGATCAGGTTCCGGCGACAGCGCTGCAGGAGCATCACAACATCGAGGTTGTGATCGACGAGAATGCGGCCGGCAAGCTCACGCGGGAGGTTGCGCCCTGGCTTGTCGGGCCCTGCCAATGGACGCCGAAATTTACCCGCAAGGCGGTCATCTGGCTCTGCGGAGTCGTAAAGAAGCCCATACTGAAACTCACGCATTCGGATTATATCGAGAATTCGTTGGGAGAGCTGCTCGAAGCCAAGGGGCCCTACGACAAGATCAACATCGAGGTTTTCAACGATCTGCAGCACACGATTACGGGGTGGCCGGGCGGCAAGCCCAATGCCGACGATTCGACACGTCCCGTGCCGTCGCAGCCCTTCCCGAAACGGATTCTGATCTTCTCGCCGCATCCGGACGACGATGTGATTTCGATGGGCGGCACCTTCATCCGCCTGGTGGATCACGGACACGACGTGCATGTCGCCTACGAGACATCGGGCGATTTTGCCGTAAACGACGATGTGGTGCTTCAGCATCTCGACACGGTGCGGGAATTGGGTTTCCCCGACCGTTTTGACGAAGTAAAGCGGCTCATCGAGAGCAAGCAGAAGGGGCTGCCGGAACCGAGAGAACTGCTGGAGATCAAGGCCGCGATCCGTCGGGCTGAAGCGAAAGCTGCGGATCGTTCGTTCGGGCTCGACCCGTCGCACATCCACTTCCTGAATCTCCCCTTTTACGAAACAGGCAGTCTGAAAAAGGCGACCCTGACGGATCGGGACATCGAGATCATCGTCCGTTTGCTGCGGGAGATTCAGCCCGATCAGATCTATGCCGCAGGCGACCTGGCCGATCCGCACGGCACGCATCGCACCTGTATGGAGGCGGTTCTCGCAGCGCTTGAAGCAGTGAAAGGGGATGAATGGCTCAAGAATTGCCATCTGTGGCTCTATCGCGGGGCATGGCTGGAGTGGGACCTGGGCATGGTGGACATGGCCGTACCGCTCTCGCCCGACGAGATGATCAAGAAACGGCACGCCATTTACCGGCATGTATCGCAGAAGGACATCGTGCCGTTCCCCGGCAGTGACACGCGGGAGTTCTGGCAGCGTGCCGAGGAGCGCACGCAGAATACAGCCCGGCTATACGACCAGCTGGGCATGGCGGAGTACCAGGCTTTCGAGGTCTTTGTCAAGATGTTCTGACACGCGGCACAGCGCGACGCACCCCGCGGGCGACAGACATCGGGCATCGGCAGCAGGGACAGGAACAGGAACAGGAGCAGAAACAGGAGCGGGAGTGTTACTGGAAGCGTTGGAGACAAAGGGATTCTACAAACAGCAAACAACAACCGGCGATCGACGGATCGATCGTCCAAATTAAAAACAATCTATGAGACTCATCATCGAAGAGAACGACGTGAAGGCCGGCCGGTGGACGGCACAATACATCGTCGCACGGATCAAACAGAAAGCGGCCGAGACCGACAAACCGTTCGTACTGGGACTTCCCACCGGTTCGACACCCGTAGAGACCTACAAGGAGCTCGTCCGGCTCTGCAAGGCGGGGGAAATCTCCTTCAAGAATGTGATTACGTTCAACATGGACGAATATGTAGGCATACCGGAAGATCATCCGGAGAGTTACCATACGTTCATGCGCAAACACTTCTTCGACCATGTGGATGTACCGGCGGAGAACATCCACATTCTCAACGGCAACGCACCGGATCTGGCCGAAGAGTGCGCAGCCTATGAGCGTCAGATCGCCGCAGCAGGCGGTATCGACCTCTTCCTGGGGGGTATCGGCGAAGACGGGCATATCGCCTTCAACGAGCCCTATTCATCGCTTGTATCGCGCACGCGCGTAATGACGCTGACACCGGAGACGATCGCCGTGAACTCGCGGTTCTTCGACAACGACGTCAACAAGGTTCCGCGTCAGGCAATGTCGGTGGGTGTTGCGACGATCATGGATGCCCGTGAGGTGATCATACAGGCTTTCGGACACAAAAAGGCGCGTGCCTTGAAGCACGGAGTCGAAGGCTGCTACTCGCATGAGTGGACGATTTCCGCCTTGCAGGTGCACCCCGCCGGAATCATCGTAGCGGACGAAGCGGCCGTCGGCGAATTGAAGGTCAACACCTACCGCTATTTCCGCGAACTGGAGAAATCCGAACGGCTGTAATCTTCTCCGCGCACTGCGCCCATACGCTACCGTCCGGCCGGAATCGGCCGGACGGTTTTTCTCTTCACCGTCCGGCACACCCCGCTTCAACCGACGGAAGGATTCAGTTCCGGAACATCCCCGCCGAAAAGCGATGCGCGACGCCGCACAAAACGAACGGAGCGTCCCCGCTAAAGGGACGCTCCGTTCGTTGCGCTGCCGGATCCGCCGGCTATTTGCCGAGCAGTTTCTTCACCTCGGCGGCAACGGTTTCGCCGTTGTAGCCGAACTCCTTGTCGAGTACCTTGTAAGGAGCCGAGAAACCGAACATGTCATGACCGTGGATGAAACCCTTCTCGCCGACGAGTCCGGCCAACGTAACGGGCAGACCCGACGTCATGCCGTAACGGACAACGCCGGCGGGCAGCACGGACTCCTGATACGATTGCGGCTGGTCGCGGAAAAGGCCCTCGCTGGGAGCGCTCACGACACGGGTCCTGATCCCCTCCTGCGCCAGCAGTTCGGCACCTTCGACAAGCGTCGCCACCTCCGATCCGGAAGCGACCATCACCACATCGGGGTTCGCCGTATCGGCAACCACATAGGCCCCTTTTGCAAGTTGTGCCGCCTCTTCGCGACGGCTGCCGCCCAAAGCGGGCAGATTCCTGATGTTCTGACGCGACAGGATGAGAGCAACGGGACGTCTCTCCTCCAGCGCCGCGCGCCAAGCCGCAATCGTCTCCTCGCCGTCGGCAGGGCGCAAAACGACCATCGAACGCTGACCGGCATGATTGCGCAGGTGCTCCATCAGACGGATCTGCGCCTCGTGTTCGACAGGCTGGTGCGTAGGGCCGTCCTCGCCCACACGGAACGAGTCGTGGGTCCAGATATAGACCACATGCAGGTGCATGAGCGCCGAGAGACGCACGGCCGGCTTCATGTAGTCCGAGAAGACGAAGAAGGTTCCGCAAGCCGGAATCACACCGCCGTGCAGGGCCATACCGTTCATCACACAGGCCATCGTCAGTTCGGAAACGCCCGCCTGGAAGAACTTCCCGCTGAAATCGCCCTTCGTGAACGCCTTGGTCTTCTTGAGGAAACCGTCGGTCTTGTCCGAATTCGAAAGGTCGGCCGAGGCCACGATCATATTCTCGACCTGTTCGGCCAGTACGCCGAGCACGGTCGCCGAAGCGGCACGCGTCGCCACATCGGCCTTCATTTCGATGGTATTGTAATCGATGGCGGGCACTTCGCCCGAAAGGAAGAGATCGAGTTTGCGCGCCAGCTCCTTGTTTGCGGCACGCCACTCGGCCTCAACGGCCTTCTGCCCCTTGACCCATGCACGCAGCTCCTCGCGGCGCGCATCATAGAGCTCTTTTGCCTCGTCGAAGATGACGAAGGGATTTTCGGGATCGCCGCCCAGATGCTTCACCGTAGCCGCAATATCGGCACCGGCAGCCGACAGGGGCTGTCCGTGCGTGGAGACCTTGTTCTCGAACGATGCGCCATCGGCGGCAACGGCGCCTTTTCCCATGACGGTACGACCGATGATGATCGTCGGGCGTCCGGTCTCGGCATTGGCGGCCTGCAATGCTGCACGGATCTCATCGACCGACTGGCCGTCGATAGCGAGGACGTTCCAGCCCCAAGCCCTGTATTTCGCCGCAACATCCTCCGTATCGACCTCTTCGACCTTCGTCGAGAGCTGGATATTGTTCGAATCGTAGTACATGATGAAATTCGACAGGCCCAGATGGCCGGCGATACGGCCTACGCCCTGCGAAATCTCCTCCTGCACGGCACCGTCCGAGATGTAGGCGTAGATCTTGTGCGCCTGCCACTCGCCGAAGCGGGCCGCCATGAAACGCTCGGCAATCGCGGCACCCAATGCCATGGCGTGCCCCTGCCCCAGCGGGCCGGAGGTATTTTCGACCCCGTGAGCCACATCGACCTCGGGGTGACCGGGTGTGATGCTGCCCCATTGGCGGAACGATGCCAGATCCTCCATCGTATAGTTTCCGGCCAGGGCCAGCACCGAATAGAGCATCGGGGACATGTGTCCGGGATCGAGGAAGAGACGGTCGCGGAACGGATAGCGCAGATCATCGGGATCGTAACGCAGGAACTCCGCATAGAGGACATTGATGAAATCGGCGCCGCCCATTGCACCTCCGGGATGGCCCGATTTGGCCTTCTCGACCATCGACGCGGCCAATACACGGATGTTGTCGGCCGCACGCATCAGTTTTGCATTGTTTGCCATATTTTCAACCTGTTTAGTAGTTTTCTTTGTGGCACAAAGATACAAAATTATTTTATCCGACCTTTTTCAGCCCGACAAAATTTGCCTTTTCTATCTTTTTCTTAGCATATGGCAATGTTACGCGAAACTCCTTGTCGCCGGAAGAGGGGATTTCGTACATCGTATCCATCATTACGGCCTCGCAGATGGAGCGCAGGCCGCGGGCACCGAGTTTGTATGCAATGGCGCGATCGACGATGTAATCAAGCACATCGTCATCGAACGCGAGTTTCACGCCATCCATTTCGAAAAGCCGGACATACTGTTTGACGATGGCGTTTTTGGGTTCGGTCAGGATCGAGCGCAGCGCCTCCCGCGAAAGGGGCTGCATGTAGGTCAGCACGGGCAGGCGTCCGACCAGTTCGGGAATCAGTCCGAAGGTCTTGAGATCCTGCGGCATGACGTACTGCATGAGGTTCGAGCGGTCGATGGGATCGGCCTTGAGTTGTCCGTAACCCATTGCACGGGTATTGAGCCGCTGGGCGATCCGGCTTTCGATTCCGTCGAAGGCGCCGCCGCAGATGAAAAGGATGTTGCGGGTATCGACCTGAATGAATTTCTGATCGGGATGTTTCCGGCCGCCCTGCGGCGGGACATTGACCGTCGTTCCTTCGAGGATCTTCAGCAGCGCCTGCTGCACGCCCTCGCCCGACACGTCGCGCGTGATGGAGGGATTGTCGCCCTTGCGGGCGATCTTGTCGATCTCGTCGATGAAGACGATTCCGCGCTCGGCCGCCGCCACATCGTACGAAGCCACCTGCAGCAGGCGCGAAAGGATGCTCTCCACATCCTCGCCGACATATCCCGCTTCGGTCAGCACCGTAGCGTCCACAATGGTGAAGGGGACATTCAGGAGCCGTGCAATGGTCCGGGCCATCAGGGTTTTTCCGGTACCCGTCGGGCCGACGAGCACGACATTCGACTTGTCGATCTCCACATCGGCATCGGTCGATTTCGAGAGGAGGCGTTTGTAATGATTATAGACCGCCACCGACAGATAGCGTTTCGCCTCCTCCTGTCCGATGACATACTGGTCGAGGAACTCCTTGATCTGGGCCGGTTTCAACAGTTCTTCATAGCGCAAGGGCGTCTGTCCGGCTGCGGAGGCCGATCCTGTCTGGTCCGAGACCACATGGTGTTCCGCCAACGTGCGGTATCCCTGTTCGATGCATTCGTTACAGATACGCGCTTCTCCCGCACCCTGAAAAAGCATCAGCACCTCGCTTTGCCGTTTGCCGCAGAAGGAACAATACTCCTCGGCATAACGGGAATTCCCTTTTCCGTTTTTCGTTTGTGTCATTCTTCGTCGTTACGTTCTTCATTCGTTCGCGGCCGGCTGCCGCACCGCACGGCAAAACCTCCGCCGGCCAAAGAGCTGCCGCGCACGACAATGCGGCGCCCGGCTGCGGCGATGCGGCAGGATCCGGATTCTGCGCGGGGAGTCAACCCGCACGCTCCGGAAAACTACTCTTTGTGTTTGCTGATTACCTCGTCGATCAAACCGTACTCCTTTGCCTCCCGTGCGGACATCCAATAGTCGCGATCGGCATCCTTCTCGATCTTCTCCATCGGAACGCCGGCATGCGACGAGAGGATTTCATAGAGTTCCTGTTTTGTTTTCAGGATCTCGCGAGCCGTGATCTCGATATCGGAAGCCTGTCCCTGCACGCCGCCCAGCGGCTGGTGGATCATCACGCGCGAATGCGGCAGCGCCGAACGTTTTCCGGCAGCGCCGGCCGTCAGCAGCACGGCCCCCATCGAAGCCGCGAGTCCGGTACAGATGGTCGCCACATCGCAGTTCACGAGCTGCATGGTATCGTAGATCCCCAGACCGGCCGAGACCGAGCCGCCGGGCGAATTGATATAGAGCTGAATATCCTTTTCGGGATCGACCGACTCCAGAAAGAGCAGCTGAGCCTGTATGATATTTGCGGCATCGTCATAGATCGGGGCGCCGAGGAAGATGATGCGATCCATCATCAAGCGCGAAAAGACATCCATCGTCGCAACATTCAGCTGCCGTTCCTCGATGATCGTCGGCGAGACGTAGGACGAGACGATGGAGTGGTAATCGTGCAGCCGGAGACTGCTGATGCCGCAATGTTTGGCGGCATACTTTTCAAATTCGGAAGCCATAGTCAATATATGTCATTAAGTTTCATGTTCCAACAGGGATGCAGGCTTCGGCCCGTCCGCAGCTGCCGGGTATCGCCGGGCCTTTGCCGCCAACCGCCTTTGCCGGCCGCAGCCGATCGGCTCCTGCGCACAGGCCGCCCCTGCCGATCCTGCACCGCATCCCTTCTCCACCCCTTCTCCACCCCTTCGGTCAAAACGAAGAACTCTGCAAACATCACGCCCGCAGAGTCCAAAGATAATCATTTTTTCCGATATCCGATGCGCCCGCGCTACATCTCCTTGGCGAGTTTGGCAAACTCATCGGCGGAAACGGCCTTTTCGCCTACCTTGATCTTGCCCTTGATATCCTCGACGACCTTCATTTCGTAGAGTTTCTCGTAGATCTTCTGCGACTGCTCCTTATTGCCGAGAATCTGCTGTTTTGCAAAGTTCTCCAGCATCTCATCGGGAGCGGCGGGCATGCCGTACTGCGCAAACTGCGCAGCGGCAAAGGCTTTGGCTTCGGCCAGCGCCTCATCGGCCGTGACGGTCAGATTGTCCTCCTTGATAAAGTGCTTCTGGAGGTAGTTCCATGTAAACATCTTGAGGAACTGGTCGAAATCCTTGGCGATCTCCTCCTTCGAGAACTTCTCCTCGTTGATGACATAAAGCCAACGCTTGAGAAACTCGGCCGGCATCTGCAGACCGGCTTTCTCCAACAGGAAATTGCGGACCTGAAGCGTGAAAAGATAATCGCTTTCACGGGCCAGCTCCTTGGCGATCTCCTCATCGACAAAGGCATCGAGGCCCGCCTCATCGGTAACGTTGCCCTGCGGGAAGGCCGTTTTGAAGAACTCCTCGTTGAGTTCGGGATCGGCGAACTTGCGGATCTTGGTAATTTCGAGCGTGAATTCGGGCTTTACCGTCTCCAGTTCGTTCTCCTTGAGCTGAAGTGCCGCAGCACGCTGCGCGGGGTTCTTGTAGAGTTCGTTGATATTGACGGCCATCTTCGCCCCCACCTTCTTTCCCTTGAAGGGCTTGCGCTCTTCTCCGCTCATCGAGATCAGGCCCACATACGCCTCTTCGACACGCAGCTCGCCGTTGTCGAGCGTCACGGTCAACGCCTCGTCGTCGGCGACCTTCTCCACATCGACCAGACGGCCGTAGCGGCGCAGGAAATTCGAGCGGTAGCTGTCGTGCATCTTCTTGTCGATCCTGATGCGGTAGTAGGTCAGCTTGTCCTTTGCCGAGAACGAAAGTTCAACCTTGGGGGCTTCGCCGATCTCGAACATGTATTCGAATTCGGTAGCGTTGTCGAAATCGAAAGCACCCTGCTCTTCAGCGGGGATCACATCACCGAGGTAGTCGATATGCTCCTTCTGGAGGTACTCGAAGACGGCATTCGAAGCCGTGCGGTACGACTGTTCGGCGACAACGCCTTTTCCGTACATCTTCCTGATGATTCCCATCGGCACCATGCCGGGGCGGAAACCCGGAATATTTGCCTTGCGACGGTATTCGCGCAACGACTTCTCGACAGCCTCACCGTAATCGGCCTCTCCGACCTTGACCGAGATGAGCGATGTCAGCTCCTCCTTCTGTGTTCTCTTGATCTCCATAACGTTATATTTATTTGCTTGTTTTCGTCCGCATTGGCGGGCAAAGATACGATTTTTTTTCGTATGACCTCTTTTTTGCAAAAGAATCTGTATCCGGCCTCTATTGCCGGAAGCCGGAAGTGCGGGAGCGCTGCCGTCCCGCCGACCTTGCGGAAGAGTCCGGCCGGACAACCGGCCATGCGGCATAAAAATGCGGCCGGAAAAATTTGCGTCCGAGCGCCGCAGGCATTATCTTTGCCCGCCGCAATCCGAACGAGCCATGACGAACCGAGCCAAAGGAGCAGTTTACGGCGCCATAGCCGCCACCACATACGGGATGAATCCGCTTTTCACCCTGCCGCTCTACCATGTGGGTCTGACACCCGATTCGGTGCTATTCTACCGCTACGCCCTTGCACTGCCCATCCTTGCGGCCATGATCCGCCTGCGGGGCCAGACGTTCCGGCTGCACGGCAGGGAAATCATTCCGCTGGCAGGAGCAGGGATGCTCTTTTCCGTCTCCTCCCTCTTTCTCTACATCAGCTACAACTACATGGATGCGGGCATCGCCTCGACGATCCTCTTCGTCTATCCGATACTTGTGGCACTGATCATGGGCATCTGTTTTCACGAGCGCATCCGTGCGCTTACGGTCTTCTGCATCGCACTGGCGCTTTCGGGAATCGGGCTGCTCTACAAAGGCGGCGGAGAGACGCTCAGCGGCCTGGGCGTAATGTTCGTCCTGCTGTCGTCGCTCAGCTATGCCATCTACATCGTGGGCGTGAACCGTTCGGTTCTGAAGACGATTCCGACAGTCACACTGACCTTTTACGCCCTGCTTTTCGGAGTGTCGATCTACATCGTGCGTCTCGATTTTCTGACCGCACTGCAGGCCATACCCTCATGGTATCTCTGGATCAATGTCGTTGCCCTTGCGGCACTGCCTACGGCCGTCTCGCTGCTCTGCACGACGCAGGCCATCCACTGCATCGGATCGACCCCGACCGCTATTCTCGGAGCGCTCGAACCCGTCACGGCGGTCTTTTTCGGGGTGGTGATTTTCGGGGAACGGCTTACGTTCCGGCTCGGAATCGGCATTGCATTGATTCTCGCGGCCGTCACGCTCATCGTTGCGGGCGGCGAAGTCTCATCGTTCCTGCTTCGGCTCCGCAAACTCTTCCCCAAGCGGCACAGAAGATAGACGTCGGCCGCACGCCGCCGGAATCCGGATCGGCAACGGTTGCCGCCGTGTGGTTCAGGCCCTCGCACCCGACCTCCGCAAAAGGCGCATCCGGCCACAAAAAAAGCCTCCGCGCCGCTGTTCCCTCCGCAAATCGGGAATCGGAAGCGCGGACGCCGCGGCTTGTACTTTTGACGACCGCTTGTTTACTCCTCAAGCCATCCGCGAATTATCGCGACCGCCTCTTCACGCATCGGTTCGGGCAATGTCGCGATACGGGTGCGGTGCGAGCCGCCGGGCTGGATGAAGAGGTGCATGTTGCGTTTGCGCGGGGTTACGGCCCATGCGGCGCCCGATGCCGTCCACGGATCATTCTCGCCATAGATCATTACCATACGGGGATCTTCCCGTTTGAGATAACGCCGCATTTTACGGTAGAGCGACCGGTCGAACCGGATCTCACGCAGCTCGTCGGGGACAAAGAGCCGCCGCAAATAGTCCTTGCCGGTCCGGATGGAGAGATACCGCCGCAAAGGACGTATATCATAGCCATAATAGCCCAATTCATGCGCCGCCTGCACGAAAAAGGAGGTCGTCGGGGTCTCCCGCACGAAATATTCGGGATCGACGGCCTTGATAAAATAATCGAACAGATCCCTGTCCGTTGCCGACGCGGCAGGGATCTCCCCTGCATCGGATCCCCACTGCCAGAACGAGAAGGGATACTCCAGGACGCAGAAATCGTAGATCTCGGACAGCGGGGCGCGAAATTCGTACTTCTTGTCGCGGCAGTAGGCTTCGAAGAGCGGCATCAACCGCTCGCGGCGCCTCAGCACCTCCAGCTGGAACTGTTCGATCACGGCCCGCTGTTCGGCCGTTCCCACCCGACGGAGGAATTTCTCATGCCGGCCGTCTTCCCGCGCACGGTTCACAGGCCCGACATAGGGGACATAGACATCGACATCCTCCGGATAGAACGTCGCATAGAGCATGGTGGTTGTTCCGCCCTTGCTGATCCCCGTTGCTATCCACTTTCCGGGATAGATCGTACCGAGCAGGGTCCGCACATCGTGGAGGTCGTCCGCCGAGGCTTCGGCCGTAAGATACGTCCAGTCGCGCGGTTCGGGAGTCGAAGCGAGAAAATAGCGGTGTTCGACAAAAATCAGGTTTGCATCGAAGATCCGCGACAGCTCCTCCCTGTAATCGGGCCGGTAGGCATAGGCTGCGCCGTATCCTTCGGTCACGAGAACGGTCGGGCGGTCGTACCCCGCATGGAATACGACCACACGATGTTCGAAACTGCCCTTTTCGGGAGCCTGCCAGTCGAGCGGCTGCCGCAGGATCAATTCATATTTTTCATCGAAGCAGGTCGTTTCGAGCGGTTTGACTCCAACGGCACGTTCGAGCGCCGCAAGTCGCTCCGCCAACGTATTCTGCGCGGCGGCGGGCAGCAGTCCCGACAGTAGGGCGCACAGGATTCCCAAGACTCTTCTCATCATATCATTTCGCTGTATATTCCGACAAAGCTGCCGGCAAAGATAACAAAAAACGGCAATCTGCAATCGCATTCCGGCAACAAAAGCCAGCATCGGCGAACGCGCCGGCCCCGTCGGAGGCACCGCCCCTGCACCCGCATGTACATGACGAGAGAAAAAGCGGGAAGCCGGAACCGGATTTCGGCGGAAAAGGCGGGATGTTCCGTGCCGTGAGGCTGTTTTTCGAACGGGAAATCCCGCGAAAGAGGGGTATGGCCTTTTCCGTTCCGTATTTAATTTGTATTTTTGCGGAATATAGAGAGTGATTACAACCGTTAGTTTCAAGTGAAACCGATTCTTCCGTTTTTGATGCTGGCCCTCGCGGTCAGTTGCGCCGGCCGGCGGAGCCGGTCTGCCGCAGATGCCGCCAACGAACCTGCCCCGCCCGTAGAGTACACCTATACGGTCAAGGCGAGTTATCCGCACCTCACGACAAGCTACACCCAAGGCCTCTATTATGAAGCGGGGTATCTGTGGGAAGGAACCGGACAATACGGCGCTTCGGTCCTGCAGCGGGTGGAACCGGCAACAGGCAGGGCCGAAGTTTTGGTCCGGCTGCCCAAGGACGAGTTCGGCGAGGGCATCGCCCGTGTGGGCGACGAGATCTTCCAGCTTACATGGAGAAACAATACCGTTCATGTTTACGATGCCGCGACCCTGCAGCATCTGCGGACGGTCCGTTATGCCGGTGAAGGATGGGGATTGACCACCGATGGCGAAAAACTCTACATGAGCAACGGATCGGAATATCTTTGGGAGGTCGATCCTGCGACATTCCGACGGGGGCGCAAGATCACCGTAACGGCCGAAGGGCGCCCCGTTCGCTTTCTCAACGAGTTGGAGTGGATCGAAGGCAAGATCTGGGCAAACGTCTATACCTCCGACCGGATCGTCATCATCGATCCGGCAACGGGACATGTCGAGGGGGTCGTCGATCTGAGCGGACTGTTGCCGGAAGAGGAGGTCACGGCCGCGACCGACGTGCTGAACGGCATCGCCTATGATGCCGCCACACGCCGTCTCTTCGTGACGGGCAAGAACTGGAGCCGGCTGTTTGAAATCGAAATCATCAGGAAATGAAATCATCCATCGAAGAACAACTCGAACGACGCATATTGCTGTTGGACGGCGGATTCGGCACCATGGTGCAGGGCTGCGGCGTGGAAGAGGCGACCTATCGCGGGGAGCGGTTCCGCTCATGGGACCGCCAGCTGCGGGGCTGCAACGACCTGCTGGCGCTGACGGCGCCGCACATCGTGCGCGAGATCCACGAAAAATACCTTGCGGCGGGAGCCGACATCATCGAAACCGATTCGTTCAATGCCAATGCCGTTTCGCTGGCCGACTACGGGCTGGAGGGCCATGCTTACGAGATAGCGCGTGCCGCCGCCGCTGTGGCGCGTGCGGCCGCCGACACCTTTACGACACGGAATCCGCACAAGCCGCGATTCGTGGCCGGATCGATCGGGCCGACGAACCGCACGCTTTCGATGTCGGCGGACGTCAATGACCCTGCGGCCCGCGAAATCGATTTCACAACGATGTGTGCGGCCTATCGGGAACAGGTCAGGGGGCTGATCGACGGCGGCGCGGATCTGCTGCTTGTCGAAACGGTCTTCGACACGTTGAACGCCAAGGCCGCGCTGGCCGCGATCGACGATGAATGCCGTGCGCGGGAACGCCGCATTCCGGTCATTGTCTCCGGCACGCTGTCGGACGCATCGGGGCGCACGCTGTCGGGACAGACCGTCGAAGCGTTCTACGCCTCGGTCGCCCATGCGAAGCCGCTGGCCGTCGGCCTGAACTGCGCCTTCGGGGCCAAGGAGCTGCTCCCCTATCTCGAACGGCTGGCCGCCGTTTCGGAGACGCGGATCTCGACCCATCCCAATGCCGGACTTCCCAACATCATGGGCGGATACGACGAGACCCCCGCAATGTTCGCCGCCGACTGCGCCGAATACATGCGGCGCGGAGTGGTCAACATCATCGGCGGCTGCTGCGGCACCACGCCCGAACACATCTTCGAACTCTCGAAAATCGTCGGGGACTACGCTCCGCGACCGCTCCCGACACCGCGACACACGACCGTATTGAGCGGCCTGGAACCGCTGCGCATCCTCCCCGAAGCCAACTTCATCAATGTAGGCGAGCGGACCAACGTCGCCGGTTCGGCACGCTTCGCACGCCTCATCCGCGAAGGAGCCTACGACGAAGCGCTGTCCATCGCGCGGGCACAGGTCGAAGCCGGCGCACAGGTAATCGACGTCTGCATGGACGACGGGCTGATAGACGGCCCGCAGGCGATGCGGCACTTTCTGAATCTGGTTGCCTCGGAGCCCGAAATCGCCCGTGTGCCGGTCATGATCGACTCGTCGAAATGGGAGGTTCTCGAAGCGGGGCTCCAGGTCGTGCAGGGCAAGAGCGTCGTCAACTCCATCTCGCTCAAGGAGGGCGAGGAGACTTTCCTCCGCCACGCGGCCGCCATCCGCCGCTACGGTGCGGCTGCCGTCGTGATGCTCTTCGACGAACGGGGGCAGGCCGACACCTTCGACCGCAAGATCGAGGTAGCGGCACGCGCCTACCGGCTGCTCACCGACGCGGGATTCCCGCCCGAAGAGATCATCTTCGACCCCAATATTCTGGCCGTAGCCACCGGCATCGAGGCCCACGACCGCTATGCGAAGGATTTCATCGACGCCACGCGCTGGATCAGGGAGCACCTGCCCCATGCCAAGGTTTCGGGCGGCGTCTCGAACCTCTCGTTCGCCTTTCGCGGCAACAACACCGTGCGCGAGGCGATGCATTCGGTCTTTCTCTACCACGCCATCGCGGCGGGCATGGAGATGGGGATCGTCAATCCGCAGCTGCTGCAGGTTTACAGCGACATCGAACCGACGCTGCTTGAACGGGTCGAGGATGTCATTCTCTGCCGGCGTCCGGATGCCGCCGAGCGGCTGATCGAATATGCGCAGCAGCTTCACACCGACGCATCGGCCGACCGCACCGCACACGAAGAGACATGGCGCACGCGGCCGCTCGCCGAACGGATCGAATACGCCCTGCTGAAAGGCGTCACGGAGCATATCGAAGCCGATACGCTCGAAGCCTGCCGCGATACGGGCGACCCGATAAGGGTCATCGACGGCATCCTGATGCACGCCATGGGGCGTGTGGGCGAACTCTTCGGCGAGGGGAAGATGTTCCTGCCGCAGGTGGTCAAGTCGGCCCGCGTGATGAAACGGGCCGTTGCGGTGCTGACGCCCTATATCGAACAGAACGCCGCACACGGGGCCTCGGCGGGCAAGGTGATCGTCGCAACGGTCAAGGGCGACGTACACGACATCGGCAAGAACATCGTCTCGGTAGTCATGGCCTGCAACGGCTACGAGATCCGCGACCTGGGCGTGATGGTCGAGGCGCAGCACATCGTCGATGAAGCGGTCGCATGGGGAGCCGACGCCATCTGCCTGAGCGGACTCATCACGCCGTCGCTCGACGAGATGATCCATGTGGTCGAGGAGGCCGAACGGCGCGGACTGCGCATTCCGTTCGTCATCGGCGGCGCCACCACATCCGAACTGCATACGGCGGTCAAGATCGCCCCCTGCACCTCGGCGCCGGTCATCCGGTCGCGCGACGCGAGCGAGAACAGCCGTATTCTGGCTGCGCTGCTGGGGCCCGGCCGTGAAGCCTATATCGCCGAAGTTGCGGAGCGGCAGCGCAAGCTGCGCGACGAATACCTGCGGCGCGAACGCCTGCGCGACCTGCTTCCGTTGGAGGAGGCGCGCCGCAACCGGCGGGTGCGGCCGGCAAGGGAGATCCCTCCGGCAGCCCACACGGGACGGCTGGTCTTCCCCGATTTCGACATCGCCGACGTGATTCCCAATATCGACTGGAACTTCTTCTTCCCCGCATGGGGACTGAAGGGCCGTTATCCGGAGATCCTCCAGCACCCCGAAAAGGGGGAGGAGGCCCGCAAACTCTTCGACGATGCCCGGGCGCTGCTGCACCGCATGGCCGAAGAGCGGCTGCTGACGCTGCAGGGCGTCGTTGGAATCTTCCCCGCCGTAAGCCGGGGCGACGACATCCTCGTAACCGACGCCAAGGGCCGACAGCACAGGCTGGCCATGCTCCGCAACCAGACGCGCGGTGCGGAAAATCTCTCGCTGGCGGATTTCATCGCCGAAAAGGGCGGCAAACAGACCGATTACATCGGCTGCTTCGCCCTCACGGCCGGAATCGGCCTGCAGGAGCTGTGCGAGAAGTTCCGCAACGAGGGCGACGACTATTCGGCCATTCTGGCCAAGCTGCTGGCCGACCGGCTGGCCGAGGCCTTCACCGAAACGGTGCACAGTTTCATCCGCCGCCAGATGTGGGGCTACGAAACGGGGGCGCCGCTCACGGCCGCACAGCTCATCGCCGGCGAATATCGCGGGCGCCGCATGGCCTTCGGCTATCCGGCATCGCCCGACCATACGCTCAAACGCGACATCTTCGACCTGCTGGGCGTAGAACAGACCACGCGCATGCGGCTCACGGAGAACTGGATGATCGATCCGGGGGAAACGCTCTGCGGACTCATCTTCTCCGACGCCCGATATTTCGCGGTCGGCACGATCGACGACGAACAGCTGCGCGACTATGCCGCCCGCCGCAACCTTGACGAAGAGACCCTACGCAAAATTATCCCGAACAACCTTTGAACATGAACGTACTGGATATCATACGCGCTGCCGCGGCAAAAGGTTCGGCACGCTTTTCGTTCGAACTGCTTCCGCCGCTCAAGGGCGACGGCACGCAGGGCGTCTTCACAACCGTCGAAGCGCTGCGCGTCTTCGACCCGGCCTTCATCAACGTGACGTTCCATCGCGAAAGCATCAAGCAGAGCGTCACGGACGACGGACACATCGAATGGCACAAGGTTCGCCGGCGGCCGGGTACGGTCGGCATCTCGGCCGCAATCCGCGACCGCTTCGGCATCGAGGTGGTGCCGCACCTCATTTGCGGCGGATTGTCGCGCTACGACATCGAGGACGCCCTCATCGACATGGATTTCCTCGGCCTGCACAACGTACTGGCGCTGCGGGGCGACTGCGGCCCCAACGAGCGGCATTTCATGCCCCATCCGCAGGGGCATTCGCATGCGGTCGATCTGGTCCGGCAGATTGCGGCGATGAATCGCGGAGAGTTCGTTGACGGCGAGGTGGAGGTATGCCACCACTCGAAATTCTCGGTCGGTGTGGCGGGGTATCCCGAAAAACATGCCGACGCCCGCGATGCGGCGGGCGACCTGCGCCACCTCAGGGAGAAGGTCGATGCCGGCGCCGACTATGTGATGACGCAGATCTGCTACGATGCCGAAAAGATACTCGCCTTCATCCGCCGCTGTCGGGAGATCGGTATCAGCGTTCCGATCATACCGGGCATCAAACCGCTCTCGACGCTGCGGCAGCTGACCCTGCTGCCCGAAACCTTTGCCATTGAACTGCCCGAAGCGCTGCGGCACGAGGTCGAGAAGCATGCCGGACAGCCCGATACAATCCGTCAGATCGGCGTGGAGTGGGCCGTTGCCCAGTGCCGGAAACTCAAGGCCGCAGGGATCCCCGTAATCCACTTCTACACGATGGGGCGTGCCGAAAATGTCCGGCAAATCATAAAGGAGGTATTCTGACCGAACAGCAGAATATATGGACAACGAACTGGACATCATCGAATTTCGGCGGGAGCTGCATCGTCATCCGGAACTTTCGTTCCACGAAGAGGCGACGCACGACCGCATCGTCCGTGCACTCGACACGCTGGGCATCGCACACCGCACGATTGCCCGGACGGGTGTGCTGGCCCGTATCGAAGGGCGCGGCGATCTGCGGCGCGCCGTCGTGCTGCGCGCCGACATCGACGCGCTGCCCGTCCACGAACAGAACGATCTGGCTTGGCGCTCGCAGAACGAAGGGGTGATGCACGCCTGCGGCCACGACATCCACACGGCCGTATTGATGGGCGTCCTGCAGGCGCTCAACCGTTCGCGCGACTTCGAAGGGACGCTCTTCGGGCTTTTCCAGCCGGGTGAAGAGTGCAATCCGGGCGGCGCGTCGCTCGTCCTGGCCGAGGATCCCTTCAACGGCTACAAGGTAAAGGCCGTCGTGGGAGAGCATGTCGAACCGTCGCTCGATGTAGACGTATTCGGTTTCCGCGAGGGGAAATACATGGCTTCGAGCGACGAACTGCGATTTGCGGTGCACGGCATGGGAGGTCATGCCGCCCTGCGCAATCAATTGCGCGATCCCGTTGCGGCGGCTGCCGAGCTGATCGGCCGGCTGCTGGCGTTCAATACCTCAGAACGGGTGTTGTCGATCGGCCGCGTCACGGCCGACGGTGCGACGAACGTCGTTCCCGACGAGGTGCGGATGGAGGGGACGCTGCGCACCTTCGACGAGACACTGCGCAGCAACACCTATGAGGCAATCCGAACGACAGCGGCCGAAACCGACACCCGATACGGCACCACGACGACGGTCGATATCAGCCGGGGGTACCCGTGCGTGGTCAACAATCCGACGCTCACGCGGCTGGGCCGTCAGTTGGCCGGAGAGTTCGGCCGCACGGTTGAACTGCCGCTGCGGACAACGGCCGAGGATTTCGGATTCTATACCCATCGCTATCCCGCGCTCTTTTATCGGCTGGGGGTAGGTCCCGACGCGGGGAAGACACATACTTCGACCTTCTCGCCCGACGAGAGGGCCATCACAACGGGCATCGCCTTCATGGAGGCGCTTGCCCTCAAACTGCTGAATGAAAAATGACAAAGACGAAAAAACAGAACCGCCACGATCACGGCGACGAACGTGCCGCCATGATTCTGGAGCTGTTCCGACAGCTGCCCGACAACAAATTCTCCCTGCGCCACCTTGCATCGGCATCGGGCGGCGCCACGAAAGAGGGACGCCGGCAGACGCAGCAGATCGTCGATCAGCTGCTTGCAACGGGCGTCATCGAGTCCTGCGCACGTGAAAAGTACCGGCTCAGCGCCGCACAACGGCCGAAGCTCGAGGGAACCGTGGAGATGCTCTCCACCGGATCGATGTTCGTGCATGTCGAAGGGATGGAGCAGGAGGTCTATATTCACGCCCGCAATTCGCTCAACGCCCTCGACGGCGACCGTGTGCGGCTGATCCTGACCCGCAAGGCACGCGGCAACGACGCTCCCGAAGGAGAAATCACGGAGATCGTCGAACGCAGCCGCAAACAATATGTCGGTACGGCACAGGTCAACGAGCATTGTGTCTTCGTACATGTCGATACGCGCAAGATCCCGGTCGATATCTATCTTCACAAGCGCGACTGCGCGGAGGTGCACGACGGCGACAAGGTCGTTGTCCGCATCGTGGAGTGGGCTCCCGGCTCGAAAAGCCCCGTCGGCGAACTGGTCGATGTGCTGGGCAAGGCGGGCGAGAACAACACCGAGATGCATGCCATACTGGCCGAATACGATCTCCCCTACCGTTTTGAAGCGGAGGTCGAGGCGGCCGCCAACGCCATTCCGGAGACAATCACGGAGAAGGACTATGCCGAACGGCGCGACTTCCGCGCCGTGACGACCTTTACGATCGATCCGGCCGATGCCAAGGATTTCGACGATGCGCTGTCGATCCGCAAGGCCGGAGAGGGGCTGTGGGAGATCGGCGTTCACATCGCCGATGTCACGCACTATGTGCGTCCGGGCTCGATCGTCGATACCGAAGCCGAAGCCCGCGGCACATCGGTCTATCTGCTCGAGCCCGCGGTGCCGATGCTGCCCGAACGGCTCTGCCGCGACCTTTGCTCCCCGCGCCCCCACGAAGAGAGTCTCTGCTTCTCGGCGGTCTTCATTCTCGACGAGAAGCTCCAGCTCCACGACGAGTGGTTCGGCCGCACGGTAATCTATTCCGACCGCCGCTTCTCCTATGAGGAGGCGCAGGAGGTGATCGAAACCGGCCGCGGCGACTTCGCCGAGGAGATACTGACGCTCAACAGGCTGGCGCAGGCCATGCGGCGCGAACGGTTCCGGCGCGGAGCCATCAGCTTCGACCGTGCCGAGGCGAAGTTCAAACTCGATGAAAACGGCAAGCCGCTGAGCGTCTATTTCAAGGAACAGAAGGAGGCGAACCAGCTGATCGAAGAGTTCATGCTGCTGGCCAACCGCCGCGTCGCGGAGTTCTGCGGGAAGGTGCGGGGCCGCAAGTCGAACCGCACGATGGTCTATCGCGTCCACGACGAACCGAACATCGACAAGCTGCAGAACTTCCGGCAGTTCATCCTCCGCTTCGGCCATGTCTTCAAGGCCTCCGAGGGGCGTGCCGTCGCCAAGGAGATGAACAAGCTCTTCCGGCGCGTCAAGGGCAAGCCCGAAGAGAATGTCGTCACGACACTCGCCGTCCGGTCGATGGCCAAAGCCTACTACTCGACCGACAACATCGGCCACTACGGACTGGCATTCCCCTACTATACGCACTTCACATCGCCGATCCGCCGCTATCCCGACATGATGGTGCACCGCCTGCTGGCCCGCTACCTTGCCGGCGGAAAGCCGGCCGACAAGGCAACTTTCGAGGGGTTGTGCGAACACGCTTCGGATCGGGAGGTCATCGCCGCCGAAGCCGAACGCGCCTCGATCAAGTACAAGATGGTGGAATTCATGCAGGAGCGGTTGGGCGAGGAGTTCGACGGCCACATCTCCGGCATCACCGAGTGGGGAATTTTCGTGGAGATCGACGAAAACCGCATCGAAGGGCTGGTGGCCATGCGGGATCTGCACGACGACTTCTACGAGTACGATGCCGCGCAATACACCTTGACGGGGCGTTCGACCGGCCGTCGGTTCACGTTGGGCGATGCCGTGCGAATCCGGATCAAACGCGCCGATCTGCAGAAGCGGACGCTCGATTTCGAACTCGTACAGCCCGGCATGCAGCCGGACCCCGCAGCCGGACGCAAAGGGCGCAAAACACCTCAGGTGAAACACCGCCGCTAACCGCAGCGTCCCGCTCCGGCGCAGCAAAGGAGAAGACGGGGCGGAGAGCACGAACTCCGCTGCCGTACTGCTCCGCCGCGATTCACAAAGGGCGAATTTCGCCCCGACACCCGAAAAGATGAAACGATTTGCAACAACACTCGCCGCAGCGGCCCTTGCCGCGTCGCTTTGCGGAACCGGCGGCTGCCAGCCGGAAAGCAGCGGACACAAGGCCGCAACGGCCGCAACGGAGATTCCGGCAACGGCCAAGGACGGAGCCGGAGAATCGCTGCCCGACGATGATGTGGCGGAATACCAGCCGCGCTGGCGTTCGCACAGGGTCGATTCGACCCGCTACCGCAAGGTTTTCCTCGCCGGAACGATCGACATGGGCCAGAGCGAAGATTGGCAGGCGGCCGTCATCGCCCGTTTCCGCGACAGTGTGCACGGTCGCTGGCTCTTCTTCAACCCGCGCCGCAAGGTCTTCCATGCCACGCCCGAGGAGATGGAGTATCAGGTCGCATGGGAACTCGAACACCTCGAAGCGGCCGACCTCATCCTGATGAACCTCCTCGGATCAGGCAAATCGCCCGTTTCGCTGCTGGAGCTGGGATTGCATGCCCGTTCGGGACGGCTCCGCGTGGCCTGCGAACCCGACTACTACCGTTACGACAACGTCCGCATCACCTGCCGCCACTACGGCATTCCGCTCTATGATTCGTTCGATGAACTGTTGGAGCACCTTGCCGGAGAAAACAACTGACACATGGAAGGATTCATCGACACACTCACGCAGTTCTGCATCGACTGGGGATATTGGGGATTGTTCCTCTCGGCATTTGTCGCCGGCAGCATCCTTCCGTTCAGTTCCGAAGCGGTAATGGCCGTGCTCATCCACATGGGACTCGATCCCGTACTCTGCCTGCTGGCCGCCGCAACGGGCAACACGGCCGGCGGCATGACCTGCTACTGGATCGGACATCTGGGCAAACGCGAATGGTTCAACCGCTACCTCGGCATCAGCCGGAAACAGCTCGACCGTGCGGAACGTTTTCTGGCAGGAAAGGGGGCATGGAGCGCATTCTTCGCCTTTCTGCCCTACATCGGCGAAGCCATTGCCATCCTGCTGGGGCTGATGCGCAGCAACGTGTGGATCACGACATTGGCCATGTTTCTCGGCAAGGCCCTGCGCTACATCGTACTGCTTTACGTCATCGAGGGCGCCGTTGCGCTCCTCTGACGGTCCGACTCCTGCCGAAGGAGAGGTATGGGCATGAACCAGGCCGTCATCGTTCTGCACGCACTTCGCCCCGCCCTCCCCGAAAATGAGGGTAATGATGCCAAAATAAACGTCCGAGACCCCGCATGGAGTCCCGGACGGATCTTTTCCGAACCGTACCGATCCGGCTTAGAACATGTACTTGATACCGAACTGCATCGTCCAGTAGGAGTCGATGCTCGGCTTGAAGGTCCGCGTCAGCGGAACATCCGATCCATAGATATCGCGCGCCGTATTGGTCATCGAGTACTTCAACGTATAGTCGTTCGAGGCATCGGGTTTCTGAACCACACGCAGGAACTGATACTG
Organism: uncultured Alistipes sp.; assembly: GCA_944321175.1. Classification (GTDB taxonomy): domain Bacteria; phylum Bacteroidota; class Bacteroidia; order Bacteroidales; family Rikenellaceae; genus Alistipes. The sequence goes on along the minus strand of CALUKI010000012.1, from coordinate 67,190 downwards.
GTTGCCGTTCATGCCCAGATACTGCGAATAGGAGACGCCCCAGTTGCGGTTCAACAGGTTGAGGAAGTTGTCGATGTTGAAGCTGAAACGGAGACGGTGCTCCCGACCGTTGCGCTGCGGCAGGATGATGTCGTGCGACAGGCTCAGATCCAACTGGTTCGCATACGGTGCAACGGCGCCGTTGCGCTTCGTGTACTCGCCGCGATGCTTGCTCAGATAGTCGTCCTGCTCGATGAAGGCGTCCATCGCAGCCCATGCGTTTTCCCATGCTTCCGACTCGATATATCCCGTATCACCGGCCTTGCGACCGCTGTTGTCCGCGAAACCGTCGGCTACGAGGTGACCCATCGCCTCCTCTTTCGTTGCCGGGACATAGATCAGGTCGTTGGCCGTCTGGCCGTCACCGTTGGCATCGCCGTTGTAGCAGTACGAATAACGGTAGGGACGATAACGCTGGTAAACCAGACCGATGTTCGTCGCACCGTGCTTGCCCCAGCGGGCCGTATAGAAGGCGCTCAACAACAGGCGTCCGTCGAACGCACCGGCCGAATAGCCCAGCTCCTCGCTGTTGACGGCCACCTTCTGCGTATATTTCCATGCCGACGTAGCCACGGACGACGTACCGTCCGTCACGCTGCGGGCCGTACCCATCGTGTACGATCCGTTCACATACAGACCGCGCAGCGGACCCTGCGTGAACTCCTTCTGAACCTGAAGCGTCGTATAGAACGAGTAACCCTTGTTCGTGTTGCGGAGCATGACGACATTCTGCGCGGCGCCGTCGTTACCATTCATCGGATTGAGCGTCTTGTTCTGGCTGTAGTACCGGCCCGTAAAGGCTGTACGAACACCCTGTCCGCCGTCATTCACATACTTGCCCTCGGCAACCTCGATACCGATGTTGTCATGATAGATGGCATTGATGTCCTTCGTATAGAGCGCCTCCACCGTGAAGATCCAGCCGCTCCACCTGTAATCCAATGCGACGTTGGTCTTCCACAAGCTCGGATATTTGAAATCGGGATCCGTAATGGCGATATCGGCGCGCGACTCGCCGGGCGTTGCCGGTTTGTACATCGACGCATTCTCGTCGATGCCGCCGACAAAGCCGACGTTCTTCAGAGCCTCACCCTTCACTTCGATCTGGCCGAACAGGACACCGTTGTTGCCGGCCTGATTCGAAATCCATACATAGGGCGGCGTACCGGTAAAGAGACCCGTACCGCCGCGCAGTTGCAACGAGCCGTCCTCAAGCGGCTTCCAGTTGAAACCTACGCGCGGCGAGAACTGCGGATGGACACCCGGATATTTCGACACGTCGATCCTGATGCCGTCACGATAGGTCTCGGCAGCGACACGCGGGTTCTCCGGCAGATCCGTCATGAAGATCGGCATATCCACACGCAAACCGTAGGTCAGCGCGAAACGCTGGCTCGGCGTCCACTTGTCCTGCACATAGAAACCCAACTGCAGCACATCGATCTCGGCATACGGGAAACCGTCCATCAGCGAATATTTCTGCTTGAGCGACGCCTGTCCCGTTCCGGCACTGTTCGGCAGACCGCCGTTCACGACACCCGTCAACCCGAACTGCGCCGGATTGTAATCCGTAATGTCGAAGCCCGACATGTTTCCATGTTGCGACAGATAATCCTTTGCCGCCAACACGTTGAACTTGAAGTCGTCGATCGACGAGAAGACCCACGAACCGGGATAGTCCTGAGCAAAACCGTTCTTGAACGAGCGGTAGTCCGACTGCGTGCCCACCGTAATCTGGTGGTTGCCGAAGTTCATCGTGAAGTTGTCCTGAATCTGGAAAATATCCGTGTCAAGCTGGTTGTTGTACGAGTTGGCCTCCGTACCGAAGACCGTATAGCTCGATCCGTCCTTCAGAATATCCACCTGCGGGAAGAAACCGCCGTCCATGTCGCGGAAGTCGCGCAGACGCGAGTAGCCCACCTTCAACGTATTGGACATATGGTCGTTGATCGTCGAGTTCCAGTCGGCCATGACGATGTTGAAGTTGTTGTTCGAACGGTAGTAGGTCGAGGAGAACGGCATCGCATAGGCATTCGGGCCGCGCCCGTTCGCCGGAGCTCCCGACGTCGAAGGAGTGTTCGTATTGTAGGACTTCAAATAGTAATACTTCAGTGAAAAGGTGTTCTTCTCGTTGATGTTCCAGTCGATACGGGCCGTCAGTCGATCGGCGCGGGTCTGCGTCTTCGAGAGGTCGTAACTGCCCGGATTGTAGCCGAACTGATCTACAAGGAATTGGGAAAGGTCATCCAGATCGGCGGCCGAAACACGCGAATCGGCCAGCCGGTTCGTAATAGGCTCGTCCTGACGATCCAGCTCGCCGTTGACGAAGAAGAACAGCTTGTTCTTGATGATCGGGCCGCTCAGGCTGACACCATACTGGCGATTCGTGAACTCCGAAACATCGCCGATATAGTCGCTTACACGGTAACCGCGCAACTCAGGGCTCTTCGTGTACATGTAGGCCGAAGCGTGCCACTCGTTCGTACCCGATTTCGTCACGGAGTTGATGCCGCCGCCCGTGAAACCGCCGTTGCGGACATCGAACGGCGCGACCATCACCTGCACCTGCTCGATCGACTCCAGCGAAATAGGCTCCGTACCCGAAGCACCCAACGCCGATGACAGCCCGAAGGAGTTGTTGAACGATGCCCCATCGACCGTCACATTGTTGAACCGGTACGACGTACCTGCGAAGTTCTTGCCGCTCGACATCGGGGTCAACTTCACGAACTCATCCAACGAACGGCTCGTAGTCGGAAGTTTCTCCATCATTTCGAGCGTCACGACCTCCTGTGCTCCCGTGCGGTTCGCATTGAAGACCGGACTGGCCTTGCCGACGACGACAACCTCGCCGATCGTCTGGGTATCCTCCTGCAACACGAAATTCAGTGTTGCCTCCTCACCGATGGTCAGATAGACATCGTTGACCTTTTCGGTATTGCAGCCGATGAAACTGACCTCAACCGTGTAAGGCCCTCCGACACGCATGCCGCCGATATTGAACTGACCGGTACGCGTCGATGCCGTTGCATACTGTGTTCCGGTCGGCGTATGCACCGCCAATACCGTCGCGCCGATAATCGGCTGCCCGGCGGCATCCTTCACCAAACCGGCCATCGACGAGGTCGTTACCTGCGCCGAAACGGCACATGCCGCAAAGACCGCCATAATCAATAAGGCTAATTTCTTCATAAGATCTGGATTAATTAAAAATGTGGAATTTCATATCTAAATATCAACGGTTTCTTCAAATACACCGGAAATCTCCTCGGAAAATCCATGCTATGCGGCCGTCCGGCCGTCCCGTCGCAAACTCGGACAGGTCCGAAGTGCCAACCCGTCGCAAAGATAGTGCTTTTAACTCATTTTTCTTGCAATTTTCGCCGTATATGCAAAAAATTGTAATCAAAACATCCCGTCCGAATTAAAAAAGCGATTCCGATGAATTCGGAATCGCTTCTGTATGTATCGGCTCCGTCCGATGCCAGTCCGACCGGCTCCGGTCGGACGCACCGCATGACGGTTAAAAATACTCGCCGCTCAGATCCTTGATTTCGGACATCTGCTGCAGGGCCGGCAAAACCCGCTGCTGCATCATTCCCTCGGCCATCGCCTCGGAACGCACCCGCTCATCCTCTGCCGTCTGGGGCTTTTCACTCTGCGCGATTTCATCAACCGTAAAGAGATAGACGCCCTGCGCACCCTTGACCGGAGCCGAAACCGTGCCGGTCTCCGTCGTCGATGCCACTGCACCTGCGAGGGCCGGTTCGAAGCCCGCACCATCGACATAATATGAACCGAAGGTCAACTGGTCGAAATCCGACACCTCACTGCCGAACGCCTTTGCGGCCTCTTCAAGCGTCGTGGCCGAGAAATCCCGCATGATGTAGTCATACTTCTTGTCACGCATCAGGCGGTTGCGAATCTGCGACGCCACCTTCTGCACCGACGCATATTCATCGTTGTCGATCTCCGTGACCATTGCTACGACATAATCCTTGCCGACCTTGAAGATCTCCGACAGGTCGCCTTTGTCCGCACCGTATGCCCAACGGGCAATCTCCCGCGAATGATCCAACCCGCGAATCGAACGATCGCCCATCGCGAGCGTCGCCACGCGCGGCGTAACGGCCGCATTCGATGCCGCTTCGTTGAAAGCGTCGCCCGAAGCCTTGGCGCTGACGGCGAAAGCACTCGCCTGATTGTAGATATTCCGCTGCGTGGCAACCGACGCCTCTACGGGATAGGTTACCGTCGCTACCTTATAATGCTTCGTCGGCCTATCGGCACGATAGACATTGAAGAGCTGGATCGTACTGCCGTTCATCACCTTCACGATGTCGCCCTTCTTCGCACCGGACAATGCTTCGGCCGTTACGCTGTCAAAGGCCGAGAAAGGATAGACTCCCACCTCGCCGCCATTGGCGGCCAGCTCCTCGTTGGCGGCATATTGACGTGCCAGTTCCGGAAAATTCTCGCTCGTAGCCACCGATTTCAGACTGTCGGCAAGCTTCTCCTGCGTATAGGGCAGCACGATCACCTTCAAGCCGAGCGTATCGGGAGCCATGCGGCTCTCGGCCACACGCGCCATCGTCCATGTATTGTTCTTCAGCTCCGGGCCGTACATCTTATCGGCTTTCAACGCCTCGGCCTGGTCACCCAGCTGCTCCGCCTTCACATACCGGTCGGCAATCTCGCCATGGCGGTCCTGACGGACGAAAGCCTTCACGTCATCCGTTTCCGCAAAACGCTCGCCCACGCCGCGGACCTCGTTTTCGAGAGCGACCATATCATCATCCGTAGCATTCACCTCGAAAACCACATACGACAACGTACGCGACGGCGACTGCTTGAAAAGATCCTTGTGAGCCTTGTAATACGAACGGATCTCGCCCGACGAGACGCTGACCAGCGAATCCGGCACCTCCGAATAACGTTTTGAAACAAACTTGCCGCTGAAGATCTTGTTGGCGGCATCCACTCCGGCATCCACCTCCAGTGTATTGACATAGGTTCCCTTGCCGATCAGAGTCCCGTATTTCTGCAGCGAACGCTCCAATCTGGCCTGTGCGTTCAGATCCTGCCAGGCTGCCTGGGCCTGTGCGTCTCCGGCAGCCTGCGAAAGGAACTGCGAAACCGACTCGGCATTGTATTCGCCCGTGCGGGAATTGGCAAAAGCGGCATAGAAACTCTGCGACGGGATCTCGCCGCTGATCATGTTCAACCGCTCCTGCTCGGACACGCCGAGCCCCATCTGCTCGAAACCGGGCAACAATACATGGTCGGCAAACAACGCCTGCCATACGGCGGCCGCCATCTGCGCCGACTCCTCGTCGGTCGAGGCCTCCATACCGCCATTACGGTTCTTGACGGCGTCGTACTGGTTCAGATACTCCGAATAGCGGATCTTGTCGCCATTGATCTCTCCGATCTTCGGATCGTTGTTCGAGAATCCCATGTCGGCCTTCAGCGAAAGGATGAATGCCAGAAGCGCCAGTGCAATGATAATCGACAGCAACGCTCCGAACTTGGTTCTCAATGTGTTCAAACTTGCCATATGCTACTTTGTTTTTATTTATTGATTTTCGTTTCGGGCCTCCAAAGATAGACAATTATTTGGAATTAACCCGCTGATCGGTCGAAAAATTCTTACAATCGTTTCACGCGGGCCAGCTCGATCCGCGATCGCGTCGTTCGCAGCACGCGAATCTCAAGTCCATCGACCGAAAGGGTCTGGCCGGCAGGCGGTATTCCTTCAAGGTGCGAAAGGATGAATCCCGCCAGCGTATCGTAATCCCGGCTCTCCGGAATGGACAAATCGTAGTGTTCATTGAGATATTTTACCTCCAAGCGGCACGAAAAGACATATTCGTTCTCTCCGACCCGCTTTTCGACCATGTCCTGAATATCATGTTCATCCTCGATTTCGCCGAAGATCTGTTCGAGGACATCCTCCAGCGAGATGATTCCCGCCGTACCGCCGAATTCGTCGATAACGACGGCGATGTAATTGCGTTGTTTGATGAAATGCTCCAGCAACGACTGCAAAGGCATCGTTTCCGGAACGAAACAGGCCGGCATCAGAACCGATTTCAAATCGGCCGGCCGGCGGAACAGACTTTTCGAATTGACATACCCTACGATGTTGTCGATGCTCCCTTCCCACACGAAAATACGGGAGAACTTGCTCTCCACAAAGCAGGCCGTCAGCTCTTCGACACTCGTCGAAACCTCCACAGCCTCCATATCGACACGGGGAACCATGCAGTCGCGAACCCGCAGATCGGCAAAGTCCAACGCATTCTGAAAGAGTTTGATCTCATTCTCTTCGTCGTGCTGCGCCTCCGCCGACCCTTCGATCAGGCTTTCGAGGTCCGTGCGGTTGAAATCCGGGACAGGCTGCTGCGCACGGATCCGGCATCCGAACAGCCGCAGGATCAGATACGATACGACGGTCGTCAGCCACACGATCGGATAGAGGAGAATATAGAAGATGAAAAGCAGCGGGGCAAAGGTACGATAATAGAAATTGGGATTGCCCTTGACAATCGACTTCGGCAAAAACTCCGCGACGAAGATAATGATGACCGTCGATATCAGCGTCTCGGCAAGCACCGACCCGCCTTCGGCTACGGCATCCCAGCCGGCGAGCGCTGCCAGCGAACGCAGCAGGGCCGACATATAGAGCGAATAGACCACCAGGGCGATGTTGTTGCCCACAAGAATCGACGTAATGTATTGTCCGGAATGGCGTTCGAAGATGTCGGCAATAAAATCCAACACCCTGTTCTGCCGTCGGTCGATCTCCAGTTTCAGCCGGTTCTTGCTCACAAAAGCGATCTCCATGCCCGAAAAAAAGGCGGACAGGAGCAGCATCGCAAGGATCAGTATGACGGATACGAGCATATTTCCCATGTGATTCATTCGCCGTGCGGCGCTCCCGCCGGAACCGTTTCCGGCGCAGGAACCGTTGCACGGCGCGGCCCTGCATCTTTCATCGGAGCCCCCGCTCCAACCGGAGTGCCGCCGACGGTGTCGGCAGGAGGCTCCTGCCGCTCCGGCGCCGCCGTATCGGATTCCGCTCCGCCGGCATCCCCGCGAGTGGGTTGGACGGGAGAGACACTCCGGCCGCTTCCGGACGGTTTCGCGGCGGCCGATTCCTCCCGCTGCAACGGCTCCGCATTCGGCGACACCGTCGCCAAAGAGTCCGCCTCGTCCTCCTCCATCTGGCTCACATCGACATCCATCTTGCCTGTAAAGCGCCGGAAGCGCCACTCCTTGAACTCCTCGTCCGACTCGAACCCTTCGCCCTGAAAAACATTGCGGCTGTCATTCTGTACGATCTTCGTATCGACATTCGAATAGACCCGTTTGGTCTTGGCATTCCAGAAGAGCTGTTGCGTATAGAGCGTCTTGCCGTCGGATTTTACCACCACAACATCCCCTTTGGCCTCCCACAACTCACGGTTCTCGTAATAGATCGCATAATTGGCCGTCAATACGGCATCGACCGTCGTGAGCGAATCATCCTGATAGGTCGTGATCTCAACCCCCTTTCGAAACTCCCGATAAGGTTCCTTGGCCAATGTATATCCTTCGACCAGCGGCGCCTTGAAAAAATAGGAGCGGCGGCCGTTCCTGGTCATGATCACCGACAGATGTTCGCTGTACTCGGTCATCAAAGCCTCGTCGTTGCCCGATTCCACGGCAACGGGTCGGTCGCAGGCGAATAGCAAGATAGCACTCCCCACAGCGGAGAGTGCTACCCGAATGTTTCGTCCGAAGCGCCGATTCATCCGTTGCATTCGTTTTATTCAACTAACGGATGCAGCGCACCGTCGTGGCGACACCTGCCGCAACGTAACGCGTACCGATCTGCACCTCGTTGAAGAAGCACTCCTCTTTCGAGGGCCATGCGTTGCGGTATGCCGCCATCAACGAGTTGGCCGTCTCCTTCAGGTTCTCGTCGTCCAACAGTTGTGCGGCCTTCTCCATCGTATCGTAAGCGACCCAGTAGATCGCCTGCGAAGCAAAGGATCCCGTCGAAGCCTGCGCACCGTAGCACTGTGCCAGTACGAAGTAGCTCATGCCGTCTTCCGGATTCAACTCCTGTGCTTCGAGAGCGGCCTTGCGGGCCTCCGAGTAATTCTTCATTGCCAACTGCACCACACCGATACGCACAAGCAACTTCACTTTCTCGGCATTGTCGGTCTCGACAGACAAAGCCTCCGTGAGATAGGTAATGGCCTTGTCGAACTGGTTCTTGTTCTGGAACACCTCTGCAAGCAGCAAGGCCGTTTCAGCCGACGGCTTTACCTCGTAGAACGTCTCGGCCGTCTGCAAATAGAACTCGCTGTCGCACTGCGCACGTGACATCAGGTCGAAGGCCTGCGCCACCACATCCGGATCGTTATTGCTCGCAGCGAGTTTTTCCTTGAACATCGCCTCCAGATTCTCGCAGCTGGCTACGCCCGAAATACCGAAGCATCTGTCGAACTGGTCCTTGTACTCGGCCGCCTGTCCCGTCGCGCCGTCGAAAACGGGCGACAGCCGCTGGTACTCCGCGAGGATCTCATCGGGCGAACCTTCGCCGTCCTCACGATAATAATCTGTAAGCTGCTTGAAATAGATCGCCACCAATTCCGGATCGGGGTTCTCGGCAATCGCTTCACGGAACAACTCCAGCACGCGCTCGTGGTCAAGCGGACTATAGGTCAGGAAGTCGCGGGCCTTGCGGTCGAGGATGTAGGCCTTGCCGCGCGTCTGATGGTCGCCGAAATTCTCGACACGCAGATCATAAAGCAACATCAGCGAATCGATGTAGGTCTTCTTCTCAGCCACGCTCTTGGCACGGGCGATCTTGTTCTTCATGAGCGTCGCCCCCTTCGCATAGATGTTTTCGGATGCTTTGGGGCAGCGGTCCAGCAACTGTTTCAAATAGCCTGAAGCAGCCTGAAAATCCTGATTGCCGACAGCCTCGCCGAAGAAATTGAGCAAATAGATATTCTGCTCCCGTTCCTCCGGTGTCGCGCCGTATTTCCCATACAGCGCATCGTTGCTGAAATCGGGGTTCTGTGCCGACGCCGTCACGCCAGCGACCATGAACATCAAAGAGAGTAAAAATTTTACGTTTTTCATCTTCTTATCACCTGTTATTTTGTTTTGTCAAATAAATATCAGTCATACTTGTATCGGACAAACCATTGATCTTCGCCGAAGAGCGTCAATCCGACCGAGAACTTGACATAGCGCTGGCGCACCAGTCCGATCTGCCGATTGTCCACTCGGATCGAAGAGTTGTCGCCCCGCTGTCCGAACTCCACCCCGAAATCGAGGCTCGACCGGCCCAAAAACCGGATCGGCATTCCGAATCCGGCCGTCAGGGCATATTGCGGGAGCGTCTTTCCCTGAAACGACTGGTAATAGGTCCCGTAGCGGAATCCCACCCGATAAGACCAGCGGTTCAGATAATGGCGCACATCCATGCGGTTGGGCGTATATTCGAGACCCACCTTGATCGTGCTCGTATTTTTGTAGGCGACATTCGCCGCCCCCGGAACCTCTGCCGGATTCTCGTTCTGCTCCCAGTTCTGATAGACGTAGTCCACGCCCGCCACGATTTTGGCATTCTGGTAGTAGAGTCCTACGCCCACCTGCACCGGCAGTTTCATGGCCATGCGCGTCGTATCGCCCCGCACAACCGTATTGTAAATATCGCCGGCAACGACGGTCTGCGTGACCGAAGGCCGCAGGTTGCCGCCCATATCGTAGGTTGCACCCAACGTCAACAGCTGTTTTTCACTTTGGATCAGATCGAACTGAAGGCCCAGCTGCATCTTGATCCGCGAAATCTCATACGAATCGGTTCCCGTCGTGGTATTGACCGTACCGCCGTTGACGATATTGTTGGCCACCGCCGTCTGATAGGTCCGATCGATATCGCCCCAATAGTACTGCGCCGCCACACCGATCGAAAAACGTTTGAATACCTCCCAGCCGATACCCAACTTTACCTCCGTCAGGTCGCCTTCGCCCGAATAGAGGTATTGCACCCGGCCGATATTGCCCCAGATGTCGTCGCTCTGCTCGTCGGCGCCTACACGGTACCCCACACTGCTGTACGGCGTCAGGCTGAAGCCCAGACCCAACCGCTTGGCCAGCGGCATCTGGAAGGCTATATCATGGAAATTGAAGGTATTGTAACTTGTTCGGGCCGTTGTCTGTCCGGCCGTCCCGTATTTGTGCTGGCTGTTGTAGAAATTGGCGCCTTCGATGCCGAAATCGAACAGGAATCCCTGCTGAGGCGTCATGCTGTATGCCGCAGGATTGAGCGGATTGACCATGAGCGTGCTGCGCATGCCCAACCCTACGCCGCCCATCGAGCGCATGGCCGTTACGCCCGGAGTCTGCAACTCGCCGATTCCATACATCGAATAGGGTGAAAAGGCGTTGATACTGCTTGTCTGGGCCGTCGCCGAAACCGATACAACCAGCAGTGCTCCTGCCGCCAGTCCGCATATTAACTTCCTCACTGTCATTCCTTTTAGCTTTCGGCGTTAAACTCCAAAATCCGATTCAGTCCGGAAAATACGAGTTCACAGTTTGCAAATATCGCATTTTTAATTCTTTTCGCAAAGTTTTTTGCAGCACCACCGGTAAAAATTATGCAAATTTCTCTGTTCTCCTGTCGGAAACGCTCGATATAGCCCTCTATTTCAAAGGCGATCCCGTTCATTACGCCCTGTTCGATGCACGACGTCGTCGTTGTTCCGTACAACCGTTCCTCATCGGTTTCGCGGCACAACGGCAGCCGGGCCGTGAAACGGTGCAGCGCCTGAAAGCGCATCCGCATACCGGGTGAAATCACACCGCCGCGATAGATGCCGTCGGCCGACACATAATCGACCGTAATGGCCGTTCCGAAATCGACGATCACGGCCGCACGGCCTCCGGCCACGAGCGTTGCACCGACAGCCGCCGCCAGGCGATCGGCGCCCAGCGTCTCCGGCGTGCCGTACGCATTACGGATCGGAACGGGCGTTGCAGGCGTAAACTCCAGACACGACACGGCCCGCACCCGAAGCATCCGTGCCAAAGGTGCGGTACGTCCGCCCGTCGATGCGATGATGGCTTTGTCAACGGCCGGCCAGCGCGCCAGCAACTCATCCAACATCTTGGTGTCGCACTCCTCCGTCAACAACTTTTCAACGATTCGCGCGCCGTCGAAAACCGCCATTTTGATCAGCGTATTGCCAATATCGATCGTCAGATTCACAGGCGTCCTCTTTTATCTCGTTTCACTACAGCTTCCTCAAGGTTTCCCATGCACCTGCGATATCCGTTATTCCTCTAACGGTCATTGCAAGGCGGTTATTGTGCTGCTTGAGTACAAATTTGTCGGGGCGTTGCGTCACCTTGCGGAGCAACTCCGCAAAAACGTCGCTCTTGTAGAACGGCGATGCCGAATCGCCCACGAACTGCACGATCATCAACCCGTTCTTCACCTTCACGCGCTCCATTCCAAGGCGGATTGCCTCCCAGCGCAGACGCACCACATCGAGCAGTTCCCGGGCCGCCGCCGGCAGCGGCCCGAAACGGTCCGTCAGACGGGCCTCGAACCGCTGCAGCTCCTCTTCGCTGCCCATGCTGTCAAGTTCCCGATAAAGCCGCAGCTTTTCGGCCGTCTGACTCACATAGCTGTCCGGAAGTTCGGCTTCGACATCCACCTCGACCAGCGCATCCTCGACATAGCGCATCTGCTCCACCGTCTCGCGCTCACGGTCGCTCAGGCCGGCGACATCCAGCCCTTCGGCCCGCAATTCGGCAATCGCCTCGCGCATGATCTTCTGATAGGTTTCGAAACCGATGTCGGCAATGAACCCGCTCTGCTCGGCCCCCAACAGGTTTCCCGCACCGCGAATGTCGAGATCCTGCATGGCGATATTGAACCCCGAACCCAGATCCGAAAACTCCTCGATGGCACGCAGCCGCCGCCGCGCATCTCCGCTCAGCAGTTCGTCGGGCGGCGACAGCAGATAACAGTAGGCCTTGCGGTCCGAACGCCCCACACGTCCGCGCAACTGATGCAGGTCGCTCAAACCATAGTTCTGCGCATTATCGACGATAATCGTATTGGCGTTGGGGACATCGATGCCGTTTTCGATGATGGTCGTCGTCACCAGCACGTCGTATTCGCCGTAGATGAAGTCCATGACAAGCCGTTCCAGCTGTTCGGCCGGCAGCTTTCCGTGCCCCACTCCCACGCGCGCCTTGGGACACAGCCGCGTCACCATGCCGGCAAGAGTCATCAGATCCTCCACGCGGTTGTGGACAAAATAGACCTGCCCGCCCCTCGAAAGCTCCGCCTCGATGGCGTCACGGACGATCTCCTCGGAAAAGGCGTGCGATTCGGTCACAATCGGCTGGCGGTTGGGAGGCGGGGTCGAGATGACCGACAGGTCGCGCGACCCCATCAACGAGAACTGCAACGTCCGGGGAATCGGAGTCGCCGTCAGCGTCAGCGTATCGACGCTCACACTCAACTGTGTGAGTTTCTCCTTGGCCGCCACGCCGAACTTCTGCTCCTCGTCGATGACCAGCAGCCCCAGATCATGGAACACGACATTCTTGCCCAGAATCCTGTGCGTGCCGATCAGGATGTCGATCTTGCCCGACGCCAGTTCCGAAAGGATCTGCCGGCACTCCCTGGCCGACTTGGTCCGGTTCAGATACTCCACCTTCACCGGAAAATCCCGCAGCCGCTCCATGAACGACCGGTAATGCTGCAGCGCCAGAATGGTCGTCGGAACCAATACGGCCGTCTGTTTGCCGTCGCACGCCGCCTTGAAGGCCGCACGGATCGCCACCTCCGTCTTGCCGAAACCCACATCGCCGCAGACAAGCCGGTCCATCGGTTTCGGAGACTCCATGTCGCGCTTGACCGATTCGATCGCCGCCTGCTGATCCGGCGTCTCCTCATAACGGAACGACGCTTCGAGTTCGTGCTGCAGGTACCCGTCCGGCGAAAAGGCAAAGCCCGGCGACGCCTTGCGCCTGGCATACAGCGCAATCAGCTCCCGCGAGATGTCCTTTACGGCCTTCTTGGCCGCGGCCTTGAGTTTCTGCCAGGCGCCGCTGCCCAGTTTGTAGATCTTCGGAGGCTCTCCGTCGCCGCTCTTGTAACGCGAGATGCGATGCAGCGAATGGACATTGACAAAGAGGACGTCACCGTCGCGATAGACCAGTTTGATCGCCTCGTGCATCCGGCCGTTCTCGTTGATCTTGACCAGTCCGCCGAAACGGCCCACGCCATGATCGATATGCACGACGTAATCGCCCGGCTTGAGCTGGTTCAACTCCGCGACGGTCATCTGTTCGTCGCGGCGGATCTCGCCGTTGATCCGGTAACGCTGATAGCGGTCGAAAAGCTGATGGTCCGTGTAGCACGCCAGCCGGAGCGTATGGTCGATGAAGCCCTCGTGAAGGGTCAGCGACAGCGGCCGGAACGTCACGCCGCCGCGTCCCAGCTGGTGAAAGATGTTCTGCAGGCGTTCGATCTGCGCCTTGTTCTGCGACAGGATGCAGGTACGGTAGCCGCGCCCGGCCAATGAGGCCAGATCGTCGGCCAGCAGCTCGAAATTCTTGTTGAATTTGGGCTGGGGCGACGTGTGGAACTCCACGACCGTCTCGGCGGGACGCTCCGGAAGCGTATCGCGCAACAGCATGAGCCGGCGCCCCGCCAGCGCGTCGAGCAACTGGCGGCGGCTGGTTACCTGCCGTTCCGCGACGGCCGGATCCCCCGATTCGGACAACAGCCTGCGCCGCACGTCATCCACGCGCCGCAGCGCATATTCCGCATCGAAAAACCAATAGGACGAGTCTCCGGCGGCCTCGACATACGACGTCCCCGGCTCCTCGCGCACATGAAGGTTGGGAATCACATCGACACGCTCCACCCGCTCCTGAGACAACTGGCTCGATATGTTGAAGCGCCGGATCGAATCGACCTCCTCGTCGAAGAAATCGACACGGTAGGGCAGGCTCTCGGCATAGGAAAAGAGATCGACAATCCCGCCGCGCAACGAATACTGCCCCGGCTCATAGACGAAATCCACCCGTTGGAATCCGTTCTCTTCGAGCCAGTCGGTCAGATCCGACGGCCGCAGATGGTCGCCCGCACGGATCGCGAGCGTACCGCGTTCGAACGACTCCGGCGTCGCGACCCGTTCGGCCAGCGCTTCGGGATAGGTGCAGATGACCAGATAACCCTCCTGCGGCGACCGCAAGGCATTGAGTACCGCCGTGCGTTGTACGACACCCTGCGCATCTTCGGCCCCATAGACGATCGAACGTTTGTAGGAAGAAGGGAAAAAGAGTACGCGCCGCTCATCGAGCAGGGTGTAAAAATCATTCATCAGATAGGCCGCCGCATCGCGGTCCTCGGCGACGAAGGTATGAATGCCGCCCGCACGGCGTATCAATGCGGCGGCATAGAGCGAAAAAGCCCCGCCGACCAACTCCCGGAGATGGACGGCAGAGGCTTTTTTCTGAAATTCCCGACACAGAATCCGGAGGTTTTTCGCCCCCTCCACCTGTGCCAACATCTGTTCGGAAGGTGTCATTCTGTCAACAAACATGGAGCGGCCGTACCGTTGCGCCGAAGCATGCTCCCCGAAAAGAGGGCCGGGCCTGCAGGAGGCCTGCGCCGCAACTCCGCCGGACGTCTCCTATCCGATCAGTTGTTTGCCCCGTTTGTCGTAGAAACGGGTATCCACGATCCCTACGCTCTGGTCGGCGACAACGTGCAGCCACACCTTGTAACGCCACATCCAACGCAGGCGCAACGACCACAACCCCCGATGCAGAAAGGCCGAGACATACGGGCTGACTTTCAGTTTGAGGTATTTGTGACCGCGATCGATGGTCAAATACGAAATATTGTTCTCTATCTTCTTGTCGAGCAGAATCGTCGGCTCGATCTTGCCCGTGCCGCCGCACGTCGGACAGACATCCTTCACCTCTTCGATCGCCACAGGACGCACCCGCTGGCGCGTAATCTGCATCAGTCCGAATTTCGTAAGGGGAAGGATGGTATGCTTGGCCTTGTCGGAGGCCATCAGTTGGGTCATCTCCTCATAGAGCGTCTGGCGGTTGGCCGCTTTGTGCAGGTCGATGAAGTCGATGATGACGATGCCGCCCAGGTCGCGCAGCCGCAACTGCCGCGCAATCTCACGCGCGGCGGCAAGGTTGACATCCATCGCCGTCTGTTCCTGATCGTCTTCGGCCTTGGTCCGGTTGCCCGAATTGACATCGATGACGTTCATCGCCTCCGTATGCTCGATGATGAGGTAGGCACCGCGTTTCAACGACACATATTTGGCAAAAAGCGACTTGATCTGTTTCGAGATGTCGAAATTGTCGAAAATCGGCACCGTACCCTTGTACAGTTTGACGATTTTCTCCTTTTCGGGCGCGATGACCTTGATGTAATTGCGGATCTCGGCATACATCGCCTCGTCGTTGACCGTGATCTGCGAGAACGACGAATTCAACGAGTCGCGGATAATGGTATTGGCACGGTTCAGTTCGCTCAGCAGCAGTGCCGGCGCCGTCGATTTCCTTACGTTCCGCAGGGCCGTATGCCACTTGTCCACCAGCGACTGGATATCGTGCTCCACATCGGCATCCGAGGCATTCATCGCCGCCGTGCGGATGATGACGCCGAAATTCTTCGGCAAAACACCCTGGGCGATCTTTTTCAACCGTTTTTTCTCCTCCGCAGAACGGATCTTCTGCGATATGAAGACCTTCGAGGAGAACGGCACCAGCACCACGTTCCGGCCCGCCAGCGAGATATCGGCGGTCAGACGGGGGCCTTTTGTCGAAATGGCCTCCTTGGCTACCTGCACCATGAGCGTCTGCCCCACTTCGAGATACGAACCGATCTTGCCCGTCTTTTCAAGGGCCGGTTCGAGTTTCATCCCTTCGAGGCGCATCCCCCGCTTGCCCGGCTGCTGTGCCGCAACGAGTTTCTTGAGCGACAAGAACTGCGGACCCAGATCGAGGTAGTGGATGAAAGCATCCTTTTCGTGACCGATATTGACGAAAGCCGCATTCAATCCGGGCATGATCTTGCGGACCTTGCCCAGATAGATATCTCCCACCGAGAATCCGGTCTGGCACTGCTCCTTGCTGAGCTCCACCAGCACCTTGTCCTCGGCCAAAGCGATAGAGATTTCAGTCGGGGTTACATTGATGATTAATTCTCGATTCATAAACAGTTTCTCAGCAAATGGACAATCCTTCCCTCCGTCTCTGCGGATTTCGGGATGCGGACGGGCGATTTTTACGCGCCGTTGCGGCATCCGGGCAACGCCGGCACCGTACAAAACAGGCCGTCCGAAACCGTGCAATCTGCTGGATTACAACAAATTGACTCTCATCCTCCGGCCGCCGGCAGTTCCGTCCCGCACGACTCCGATCCGCCCAAAGAAGATTGTCCGTCAAATAAATAGTTAAAGCTAAAGGCTTTCGGACCTTTAGCTTTACTATCCGTTCAATGCATAAGAATGCTACTTTTTCTTATGACGATTCTTGCGCAGGCGTTTTTTACGCTTGTGCGTAGCCATCTTATGCCCTTTTCTTTTCTTACCGCTCGGCATAATCGTGATTTTTAGGGTTTGACTTCAAGTTTGGTCCGTTCCGCACTATTTCACCTTTGCAGCAAAACTTTTTGCAGGCTTGAAGGCGGGAATATCGTGTGCCGGAATCGTAATCGTAGTATTCTTCGAAATGTTGCGAGCAACCTTCTGAGCGCGCTTCTTAACGATAAAGCTGCCGAACCCACGGAGATAAACGTTGTTCTTCTTCTCCAAAGAACCCTTGATGCTCTCCATGAAAGCTTCAACAATGGCCTGCACCTGTACTTTTTCAACACCGGTAGCTTTGGCAATCTCGTTTACGATATCTGCTTTTGTCATAACTGTAAGGTATTAAGAATTAGCATATATTATTTTATTATCTCTTCTTCTTTCACTCCTTCTTCCTTTCCGGCCGGCTCCATTATCAGCTCCATTCTTCCCTTCCGCTCTTGCCCGGCTTCACTCCTCCGCTCCGCTCTTTCTTCCCTCTCTCCCGCTCTTCGCCTTCTCTCCCGCTCCTCTCTCTCCCCTCTCGCTTCTCTCACCTCTTCTTCGCCTTCACTTCTCTTTTCCGCTCTCACGCCTCTCCGCTCCCGTTCCGCAACGCCTCTCCCGCTTCGTTTTACGCCCTTCCGCCTCGTGCATCCGGCCCGTTTCACGAGATCCGGCTGCGGAACAGCACAAAAGAAACCAGCGCCCTATTTTTCGGAAAACCGCATTTTCAGGTGTGCAAATATACGATTTATTTGATTAATTCACAATCCGCTATCATTTTATTTTTCCACCTTTCGCCACATCGAATGCGCCGACGCCCGCTATCCGTCACTCCCTGAGCCGTATATATCAAAATATATCAAATAACGCGCCAACGCCCGAAAAAGCAAACTCCTTCCGCATGGCACGAAAGAAAACGTAGGACCTTCACAATAAATTGTCCGGAAATTGCATTATCTTTAAGAAAACGTTATTTTTGCAAAGACAACCCACAGCCTTATGGTCAAAATCTTATGGGTCGATGATGAAATCGAACTGCTGAAACCGCATGTATTTTTCCTGCGGCAGAAAGGATATGACGTCGATACCTGCAACAACGGTTACGATGCGATCGACATGGTCGGCGACGGCGCCTATGACCTGATCATCCTCGACGAAATGATGCCCGGCATGACGGGTCTCGAAACGCTTCCCAAGATCAAGGAGGTGCGTCCCACCACCCCCGTAATCATGGTTACCAAAAGCGAAGAGGAGAATATCATGGACAAAGCCATCGGTTCGAAAATCGCCGATTACATCATCAAGCCCGTCAATCCCAATCAGGTGCTGCTCTCCATCAAGAAAAACGTCCACCAGCAGCAACTCGTCACCGAACAGACAACGGCCGACTACCGCGCCGAGTTCGGCCGCATCTCCAATGCGCTGCAAATGGCCGAGACATTCACGGACTGGTGCAACCTGTACCGGCGTCTCACGGCGTGGGACATCGAACTCTCGGATTCGACCGACACCTCGATCAAGGAGGTCCTGCAGTTCCAGAAAAACGAAGCCAACCAGGCATTCTCGAAGTTCGTGCGCCGCAACTATTTCGACTGGATCAACCGGCGCAACGAAGAATCGCCCGTCATGTCGCATACGCTGATGCGCTCCCGCATCTTTCCCGTTGCCGACGAAAACACCAAAACGACCCTGTTGCTGATCGACAACTTCCGGTACGACCAATGGCGGTCGATCAATCCGCTGTTGCGCGGCTACTATGACGTGGTTACCGACGATTTCTACTG
Organism: uncultured Alistipes sp.; assembly: GCA_944321175.1. GTDB lineage: Bacteria > Bacteroidota > Bacteroidia > Bacteroidales > Rikenellaceae > Alistipes. Next base: position 48,733 of record CALUKI010000012.1, on the reverse strand, counting down.
CGCGATACTGCCTACGGCCACGCAATATGCCCGCAATGCCATTTTTGCGGGGCTCATGCCGCTGGCCATCGACCGTCTGATGCCCAATAAATGGCTCAACGACAACGAAGAGGGCGGGAAAAACCAATACGAAGAGGAGTTCCTGCGCCGGCAGATGCAGAGTACGGGAAAGAACTACCGCTGGACATTCGACAAGCTGGTGCGGCCCGAAGCCGGCCGCAAGCTCGTGGACAACATCCAGCGTATCTATGACACGGACTTCTCGATAATCGTCTATAACTTTCTCGACATCCTCTCCCACGCCCGCACCGAAACGGAGATCATCCGCGAACTGACCGAGGACGAAGCGTCGTTCCGTTCGCTCACCCGTTCGTGGTTCGAGCATTCCGATCTCTTCACGCTGCTCAAGCTGCTCTCGGAACGCGGACATACGGTCATCATCACCTCCGATCACGGCACGATCCGCGTGGACAACCCCATCCGCGTGACGGGCGATCGGGAAACGTCTCCCAACCTGCGTTACAAAACGGGGCGTAATCTGGCCTATAATCCGCGCGAAGTATATGAGATTACCCGTCCGGAAGACGTGCAGCTGCCGCGCATCAACCTCTCGTCGAGTTACATCTTCGCCTGCAACACCGATTTTCTGGTCTATAACAACGATGCGAATCGTTTTATCCGCTACTATAAAAATACGTTCCAGCATGGCGGCATCTCGATGGAGGAGATGCTCGTGCCCTACATCGTGCTCAAGCCCAAACAATAATATATATAAGGAAGAAAGAGTGAATCATACGGAGATGAAAACACTTGTTCTCGACTCTCTCGACGACCTGCCCGAAGCGGCACAGGCCGTCATCGAAGCCCTCGGCGGCCGTACCGTTGTCGCCTTTCGCGGCGAAATGGGGGCCGGAAAAACGACGCTTGTCAGTGCGATTCTCGAACGGCTCGGGTCCTCCGATACGGTTACCAGCCCCACATTCGCATTGGTCAATCAGTACGACACGGCAGACGGGCATCCCGTCTATCATTTCGATTTCTACCGGATCGACCGTCTCGAAGAGGCATACGATTTCGGCTATGAGGAGTATTTCTATTCGGGAAATCTCTGTCTGGTTGAATGGCCCGAAAAAATCGAAGAGCTGCTGCCCGACGATGCAATGAATGTGCATATCCGTGTAAACGGCCCTGCGCAACGCACGATCGAGATCGACTGAGCAAGATATCAGAAAGGGGGCCTCATCGGCCGCATGGCTGGATCACCGGACGGGAATTCGGAGAATAGGACAAGGATCTTCCTGCAGGAAGATCCTTGTTTCATATGACAAACTGATGTGCCGCCGACGGCAAGGGGCCATTTCCGCATACCGCCCGCAAACGGCGCCGACAGACCAATTCCTCAGAAACGCACACCGGCCGTACCAATTAATAGAGACGACAAGGGCGGATACGGTATCGGGCAGAGCCGCATTCAACCTCCGAGACGATCCGTAAGATCCGGCTATGCGCCTCCATGTACCGGCCGTCTCACCACACAACAGAGACTCAGATACGCGGTTTCTGCACGATCCGTATCAGGAGCGAAACGACATAGACGATCATACCGTACATCACGGGGATGAAGGATACCCGCAGACCTTTCATCAACAGCGTGAACGAGGGCATCTCACCCACCTGTATGATGACGCCGAGGGCATGATAGAGACCCAGCAGCTGCCAGAAAAGTCCCGTAATCAAAGACAGCAATCCGATTTCGCGCACCCACGACGGAGCTTTCCATGCGGCAAAAAAGAGACAGATCAATTCGACGGTGAGCAGCGACATCGCACCCGGACCGCCCTCAAGAAAGAGTTCAAACATTTTGTCGATCGTTTTTTCAGTAAAACATCCGTTGGCAGGAATCCTGCCGGCATATCGGATTCCCTTATCGCAAAGGTAGAAGATACCCCACAGCAAACAAAATAAAAGGCCTGTCGAATCCCGCTGTAAAGCGGTCAAATCCCGCTCTTGCCCTTTTTCGGGGAAAATGATTGTCACATTCGCCCCGAAATCGCTATCTTTACATGACCAAACACTCCGTCATGAAACACCTGCTGCCGTTATTGTGTCCGTTGCTGGCCGTACCCCTGATTGCCCTGCTGCTGGCAAGCCTCGACTATACGTTCGGTGAGGCGGCGGCTTTGGCGGCGATGTTCCTGCCGGGGCTCTTCGCACTTCATTATTTCCTGCCTCAGATATCGTTCGACAACCGCCGGCAAGGAGCATTTCAGCTCTTTTTTCTGCTCTGTGCCGTCGTCATATTCGAATTTCTCGCGCTGATGTTGACGAACCACTACCTGCAATACAACGCCGAGATCTATCTATACGACCAGCGTATCCCGGACATATTGCAGAACCCGCTCTTTATTCTTTTGCTGCTGCTTGCTTTCGCCGCGCCCTCGATCTGGCTCGAACACCGGCTGCGGCCAACAAACATACGCGACCCACACATCGAATTCATCTCCGACCGCCGGCGGCGAAGACTCGACACCTCAAGCATTCTCTACATCGAGTCCAATGACTCGGAGGTACGCATCCACACCCTCGACGGGGCATCCTACCGCACCAAAACGAAGATCTCCCAATGGGAGAGCCAGCTCGACGACCGTTTTCTGCGCATCCATCGCGCCTACATCATCAATACGGAACGAATCGAGTCTCACTCGGCCGGCACGGTGACGATCGCCGACCGGCGACTCGACGTCTCGCGCAAATACCGCGACGCCTTCCGCCGTCTCATGGAGTCGCGAAGGGTCGCAGCTCCGGACAAAAAAGCGGAATAAGCCCCATGCGGTTTGCCAAACGGTAAAAAAACGCTATTTTTGCCGCCGTCAACAAAACCATCGGAAATCATGCAGGAATATACATCCAGACAACAGCAGATCCGCCGTCCGGCACAGCAGATCTACACGGTCGTAAGCCGTTTCGACAACCTTACGCCGGCCGTCGCCGACAAGGTCGAGGAGTGGCAGGCCACGGAAGACACCTGTTCGTTCAAGGCCAAAGGCTTTACCGTCAAACTGCGCATGGCCGAAAAGGAGGAGCCGAAACTCATCAAGATCGTCGGCGACGACGGCGGTGTGCCGATGGATTTCGCCTTCTGGCTGCAACTCAAGGAGGTGGCGCCGGACGACACACGCATGCGGCTGGTGCTGCACATCGAACTGAACATGATGATGCGGATGATGGTCGGCTCGAAACTTCAGGAGGCCGTCGATAAGATCGCCGAAGCGGTCGCACAGTCGTTCAACGCCGCGCCGCATTTCTGAAAATCCGGAAAGGGGGCCGGACAGGCAAACGGCACGACCTGTTCCGCTTATCCGCCATCGGGCATAGAGGCAAACCGGCGTTCGGGACAGCATCCCGCCGTCGGACATGAAGGTCATGCCGGAACACGGGAGGATGACGGTGCATGCAAGGCATCGGAGCACACCGCTGACGAAGAGACGGGAGAGCCGAAGGGTTGCGACACCGCAAAATTCCCTTCGGCTCTCCCGATTTGTTCTCCCGTCCCTGTCGGGGCTATCGGGCGGAGGTCGTCGTCCGCAACGCCCCGAAGACCTGCCGGATCGTAGGGAAGGTCTCCTTCAGATGTGCGGCGACTTCCTCGGCGCGGCACCAGCAGACCCTGTCGATCCCCTCCTCCGTCTGCGGGCGGGGCATGCACGGTTCCGAGACATGAAGTTCGTACCAGCGGGTTCGCTTCAGCTCCCAGACACCCCGCAGCTCATAGGCATGAAACGTATCGCATAAAAAACGTCTCACGACGGCATCCACCCCCGTCTCTTCGGCCACTTCGCGGCGTGCACACGTTTCGAGCGTCTCGTCCGGTTCGAGATGGCCTTTGGGCAGATCCCAGCGGCCGTTGCGATGGATCATCAGGCAGGAGCCGTCATCGGCGACCACAATGCCGCCGGCCGCCTCCACAGGCCGGAACTGCGCCGAAAAGGCGTCGTAACTCTCTTCGGGATCGGGAGTCACGACGGCGACAAAATTGAAAGTTTCCAAAAAATTGAGTACCTTCGTCCGCGAAAGGTTTTCGCCCGCCGCGGGACGGATCTCCCGAAAAGGAGCACCCGCACCCTGCGATGAAAACAACAGTACCCGATCGGCAAAATAGATCGTCCGAGACATGACCGTGGAGTTTTTAACTGCGGCAAAAGTACAAAGAATCGAATGAAATGAAGATACCGCAAGACAAAATTATGAAAAAAATTCTCCTCTTTATGGCATGTACGACGCTGGGGCTCACCTCCTGCACGGAGCGTCCCCAACCGCTCGAAATCGACAACGCCCTGACGGCCGAAGAGATCGCCGCAGGACGTTTCACCCCCGAAGTGATGTGGAAAATGGGCCGGCTCGCGGAGTCGAAGCTCTCGCCCGACGCTTCGCAACTGGTCTATACGGTTACCTATTACAGCATGAAGGAGAACCGCGGCGTAACGGCCCTCTACCTCCGCGACATGGCTGCGGGCGAAGTGCGGCAGCTGACCGACCACTCCTCGAACAACGCCGCACCGGCCTGGTCGGCCGACGGCCGCTGGATCTACTTCCTGTCGGACCGCAGCGGATCGCAGCAGGTATGGCGCATGGCGCCCGACGGCAAGGAGCCGCAACAGGTTACGGCCATCGACGGCGACGTCGAAGGGTTCGGCGTCAATACGCCGCAGACGCGCATCTGGTATGTGCAGAGCGTCGCCGTACCGGGTGCCGAACGGCGTTCATCCGACCGTTACAAGGATATGCCCGCCTCGAAGGCCCGTATTTATGACGATCTGATGTGCCGCCACTGGAACTACTGGGACGAAGGAAAATACCGGCATCTCTTCGTTGCCGGCATGTCCGACGGCAAGGCCGCGCAGGGGAGCGACATCGTGGGTGCCGAAGCGGCATGGGATGTCCCGATGGCCCCCTACTTCGACATGGGCGAGATCGCATGGAACAACGCCGGCACACAGCTGGCCTACACCTGCAAACCGATGACCGGCACGCAGTATGCCTGCTCGACCGATTCCGACATCTTCGTCTATGACTGCGCGAGCGGACGGACGGTCAACATCTGCAAGACGGGCGAACGCACCACACAACCGTTCAACCGCTTCCCCGGCTACGACAAATATCCCGTCTGGTCGCCCGACGACTCCTGCATCGTCTTCCGTTCGATGGCGACACCCGGCTACGAAGCCGACCGCGAGCGGCTGATCCGCTACGACTGCCGCACGGCCGAAATGACCGATCTGACACCCGGATACGACTACAGCATCACCCATGTCGTATGGGGAGACGCCCGGACACTGTGGTTCATCGTCCCCTATCACGGCACCTACCGGTTGGGGCGTCTCACGCTGCCCGAAGCCGGAACGGCAGACTGTCAGCCCGCAGCACCGACGCTCGTCACGCAGGGCGATCAGGACATCAACGCCTTCACGATGGCTCAGGGCCGCATCGTGGCTGAGGTTACGACAATGCGCCGCGCCGCCGAACAGTTCACGGTGGATCCCGCCGACGGCGCCCTCGAACAGCTCTCGGATATCAACGGCGAAATCTATGAACATATCCCGCTGGGCGACGTGCAGAAACGCTGGGTTACGACCACCGACGGCAAGCAGATGCTCACATGGGTCATCCTGCCGCCCGACTTCGATCCGGCGAAGAAATATCCCACGCTGCTCTTCTGCGAGGGCGGGCCGCAAAGCGTCGTATCGCAGGGCTGGAGCTACCGGTGGAATTTCGCGCTCATGGCCTCGCAGGGCTATGTCGTCGTGGCCCCCAACCGGCGCGGCGTACCCTCGTTCGGACAGGAGTGGCTCGAACAGATCTCCGGCGACTACTCCGGACAGAATATCCGCGACTACCTCTCGGCTATCGACGACGTGGCCCGCGAACCCTGGTGCGACCGCGAGCGTCTGGGATGCGTCGGCGCCTCCTACGGCGGTTATTCGGTCTATTTCCTTGCGGGCTGCCACGAAAAACGGTTCAAGGCCTTCATCTCGCACTGCGGGATCTTCAATTTCGAGTCGATGTACGGCCATACCGAGGAGCTCTTCTTCATCAACCACGACTACGGCGGGGCCTATTGGGAGAAAGAGAACGCTACGGCCATGCGTTCCTATGCCAATTCGCCGCACAGGTTCGTCGATCGCTGGGACACGCCGATTCTCATCATCACGGGCGAGTACGATTTCCGCATCCCCTACACGCAGTCGCTCGAAGCCTTCACGGCTGCCCGTCTGCACGGTGTTCCGGCGCGCCTCGTGGAGTTTGAGGACGAAGCGCATCAGGTATTCAAGCCTCAGAACTCGCTGGTCTGGAATCGGGAATTCTTCGGCTGGCTCGACAAATACGTCAAAAGGGCGGAATAAGGGCCCAAACGGCAAATCCCGCCCGTTCCGCAACGGAACCGCGATGCTGTGGCCGGGGTATTCGTGATGAAAAACGGGGTGTTCGTTGAAAATTTTTCCCGCGAACGAAAGATGCCGCTATTTTTGTAACGCATTCCTATTATAATAAATAGAAGGAACAGAACAAGCGTGCGCGCCTGCCGAAACGGCCGCCGAGAGATGAACGCATGAAAAAGAGTTTTACGATCCTCCGAAGGACGTTGTTGATCCTGCTGCTTGCAACGGGCGCCTGCGATCGGGAGAAACCCGAATACGGCGAAGAGACGTTGTCTCCGGCTCCGGTCGTCGGCGTCGTGTCGTTCGAGACGATGCAGGTTGCGTTGAGCAGCGCGACCGAAAATTATTCGGCCGTCGTGCGTCCGGCAGCAACCGCCGCCGCAACAGCCGCAATGACTGCCGAAACAGCCGCCGCCACAACGGCCGACATTGCAGCCGACGGGACGGCCGCTTCCGGCACACGCGCCGAAATCGGCGCGCTGGAGGGCTACCGGTTCAATCTCATCGACAAACAGGGTGCGGCCGTTGCCGAATTTCCCTACGGCGCATACCCCCGTTTCGAGGTTCCGGCCGGCGTCTATACGCTGACGGTACAACCGGCCGACCCGCAGGCTCTTGCATGGGAGACACAAAGCTACAGGGCGGAGCAGGAGGTGTATGTCCGCAAGGATGACACGACAGCGATCGGCGAAGTCCTCTGCACACCGGCTACCGTCGGTGTCGCCATGACGTTCGATCCGGCATTCGGGGAGACGGCCGCCGCAACGGTCGTCTGCAACGGAGAAAAGGCGCTCTTCACGCCGGCCGAGAGCCGCACGGCCTATTTCCTGCCGTCGGAGGAGGAGAATACATCGGCCATCACGATCACGGTTTCGGGCCCGCTCGACAACGGCGGGACGGTCACGTTCACCCAACGCTTCGAGGGCATCCGTGCGGGCCAACTCTGCCGCTTCACGGTCAAAGGTTCGAGCACTGCACCTCCCGTCATCGAGTGGGAAGGCCACGACATCACGCAACGCTATGAGGCGACAGCCGAACTGCAGGCCAAAATCAACATTACGGCAGCGGCCGGCATCCGCGATTTCAAGGTGGAGATCGTCTCCGAGGTGCTTACGCCGGAAATACTCCAGGGGATCGGACTCACGACGACGTTCGACCTGATCAACCCGGGACAATACGGCGAGGCTCTCGAAGGTCTGGGATTCCCGACGGGCGATGCCGTTCTCAACCGGACGTCCGTGTCGTTCGACATCTCGCCCTTCATGCCGCTCATCCCGCTGTTGGGCAGCGGCGACAGCGATTTCAGGCTCACGGTTACGGACAACGACGGCGCCGCGACCGTTGCGGCGGTCATGGTTCACAGTACAGCCGAGGGCGAGACGCCCGAACCGGAGCCCGATCCCGACAGGCCGGAACAGGAGTTCCCCGGCGGAGAGGCGAATCCGCTCGATCCGCCGTCGTCCGGCATAGAAGAGCCCTTTCCGGGCGGTTCGGCGGGCGAACTGCCCTAAACGCCGGTCGCCCGAAGAGCGGCAAGAGCTATCCTGTTAAAAAACAAACTATCAAATATTCATAGACACATGAAAAAAATCCAATCTACATTCGGGGGGGGGTCCAAGACGTACCTTCGTCCGGAACTGTTTACGACGGAAATCGCTGTTGAGAGCGGATTTGCCGTTTCGGAGACCTTCCCCGGCGGAGACGCCACTCCGCTTGCACGGCCGTTCGATGCATGGGGCGACCAGCTTTCCGACGCCTACGGCGACCCGATCGAGGAGTAACGCGCCGCACAAGGGCAGATCCACGACAAACCCGCGACAGGGCGGGGAGGAAAAAGTTTGACGAAACAATGAAACAGACAATGAAATACGCATTTGCAAAAGGATTGTTCGTTGCGGCGCTCGCAACGACATTCGCCGCCTGCTCGACCGACGATACGACCGATCAGCAGCCGACGGCCGGAAAAATCAAGGTCAGCCTTCAGGCAACGATGCCCGAAACCCGTTCGCAGATCACGGTGGACGAGGAGAACGGCCGCTTCAGCGGCGCATGGGATGCCAACGACGCCATGACGGTCTATGCCAACTCGGAGAAGGCCGGCTTCACGTTCAATGCCGATACGAAGGTCTTCGAAGGCGAGCTGATCAACACGACGACCGACTGGACCTATCAGGCCATCTACCCGCGTGTCGGGACGGACGGTGCCGAGCATCAGATTCCCTTCGGTGCGGCCCGTACCCAGAACGGCAGCAATTTCAACGGCGCTTACGACCCGCTCGTTTCGGAGCCGGTCACCCATGCCAACTCCCAGCCGGGCAAGACGCCGGCAGGCGAAGCCGTGACGTTCGGCCTGCAGCGCCTGACGTCGATCATTGCGCTGACCTTCACGACCGACGATGCCGCCGTGTCGAAGGAGAAAGTCCAGAGCGTGACGCTGACGGCTGCCGGAGGCGAGATCATCGCGGCACAGACCTTTGACATTTCGCTCACCGACCGGACAGGCGCGCTCAGCACGGCGGGACAAAGCAGTTCGATCACGATGAGCTACGACGCCGGCAGCGAACCTGCGGCTGCGGAGTTCAAGGCCTACTTCAACGTTCCGGCCGGTGACTACGGAGCCCTGACGGCCACGATCGTGACCGAAGGTCATACGAAAACTGTTGCACTGACCGACGACGGCACGACGTTGGCAGCCGGCGAGCTGGCCTACAAGACCACCGCCGTAAGCGCATGGAATGCACTTGCAGCCGCACCGACGATGGAGTGGGAGGGTCACACCCCCAACGCCGACGGCACCTATGACAAGGAGGAGATCCAGTTGGGTATGAGCGTGAAGGTCAACCTTCAGGCTGCAGCCGGAATCAAGGGATTCGTCATTACGATTGACTCGCCGATTTTGGCAACAGTACTTGGAGGCGAGGGCGGATTCCCGACCGAAGGAAATATCATAACGATGGACGTTATTGGAAATCCTGCTGTTTACTCTTTCCTTACGGGCATAGGTGTAGCATTTCCCAATCCGCTGCAGGGACATAAAGATGCCTTTACACTCGATTTGTCCACACTCGTTCCAATGATCCTCACACTTGAAGCGTTGGGCGATATCACAGGAGATCATAAGTTTACACTCAGCATGACGGATGCTCTGGGACAATCTATTGAACGAACACTCGTCTTTTATGTGCCTGCATCCGTCGCAAATCCGACAATTACATATAACAATGATGCGGATTTATGGAAAAACACGGCTTCGCTGACAGTCGCAGATATGCCTGATGGCGCAACGGTACAATATCGGATCAAAGACGGTACATGGAAAAATGCAACAGCAAGCGGAACTGCTAATGTTTACTCGATTACTCCCGATTGGGGCGTTGCCAAGCAAAACGAAGGAGGTCTGGACTATTTCTCCGTCGATAACAGCACCGGTGTTTTTGCAGGACATACCTACGAATGCCGTATCCTGAGCGGGGAAGAAACCGTTGCGACCTGTGAATTCGAAACAGCAAAAGGAGACAGCATAAAATCCGTAAATGACGGCAGTTTGTCCTGCTATACGACCAAGAATGAATCCGCAACATTTTGGGGCAGCGGAAACAATACATGGGCAAACAGTCTCTGTACGTTCGCAAGTACTCTCGGTGCAGCTTATATGCAAGCGAGCAAACCCATAATGGTTGTTAATATCGCTCCCGGAAACCTGTTCACCGGATTGTTCAAATTCAATGGAATAATGGCACAAACCGGCACAGTAAGCTTCGGACAACCATACACATACACAGCCCGCCCGACAGGGTTAAAATTCAGATACAAAGCAAACATCGGAACTGTTACGGCAACCGATTCTGGATCGTACATCCCTGAAGGAGATCAGGACGAAGCAAGCATTATCGTCTGCATCATCGATTGGTCCGACCGCCATCAGGTAACGGCGGGTAAGGGTACACCTACCGGAGTATGGAATCCGACTACGAAATCCGGTTTGAGCGACAGTGAAAAAATCATTGCCTACGGAACATTCTACCCGAATAGCACTACTAAAGATGAGATGACCGACTATGTTATTCCTTTAAATTACTACGACAAGGACTGTTCAGCTCCCACAGGCAAATATACCATTGTAATCTCGTGTGCGACAAGTCGTTACGGAGACTATTTGAATGGTTGCGCATCGAATAGCCTGTATGTATCCGATTTCGAGTGGGTGTACTAAGCCCCGCTGACAGGAACAACTCGCAAATCTCCGGACGGCCCTCGGACCGTCCGGGGATTTTTGAAACGCAATTTCTACAAAACTCCATTCCCCATATCCCGCACCGAAACCATAACGCTCTGAACGAAATATGCGAAAGCTCAAGATCCTTCTCCCGCTGCTCCTGTTCGCCGCATCCTCCGCAACGGCCGGCCCCCGCACGGTGGAACCGAACAACGCTCCGATGCAGCACGTCGGGAACTGCAACCGGAAGGCTCGCACCGGACACGACATTTCAACGGCGTTCGTGGCCCCCGCGGCGATCACTCCGCCTGAATCCCTGCGCTACATGCCGGATTCGACAGCCGCTGCCGCCGCAAAGGCAGCTCCCGCTGCAGCGGAGGCCGGCATCAATGCGGCTGCGCCCCCCAAAACCATAAACCAACGCCGCGCGGAACGCGGCATCAGCTCCCGAAACACGATCTTCGTGCCAAAAGGTCAATGGGTTTTCGGCGGCAGAATATCCTACTCCACGCACAACAACTCCAATTACGACGTCCTGATCATCGACGACATAACCTCCGAAGGTTATACCTTCAAGCTCAGCCCCATGATCGCATACGCGCTGAGCAACAACTCGACCGTCGGCATGCGTTTCATCTATGGCCGCTCCCTCTTGAAACTCGACGGTGCAAACGTCAGCTTCGGAAGCGGGGACTCCTCGACCGACCTCAGCGTCGATTACTACTACGCGCTGCAGCACTCCTATTCGTTCGCGGCGACATACCGCCGATACATCCCCTTCGGAGACTCGAAACGATTCGGAATCTACACCGACATCCAACTCCTCTTCGGCGGCTCGCAGGCCAGGTTCGCCGCCGACAGCCCCATAAAAGGGACTTTCCAGCGCGGATTCAACTTCGAACTCGGCCTCTCGCCCGGCCTCATCGCTTTCGCGACAAACAACATGGCCATCGAAGTCGATGTCGGAATGATGGGTATCGGATACAGCCGCGTCCGGCAGGTACACAATCAGGTATCCGTCGGAACCCGCCACACCAGCGACATGAATTTCAAAGTAAACCTGCTCTCCATCGGGCTGGGCGTATCGTTCTACCTCTAACACCGCATCGCAATGAAGAAGAATTTATTCCTTATCCTGCTCCTTGCGCCTGCGGTACTCTCCGCTGCCGCCGGCCCGATCTGCGAAACACCCGCAACACCGCGAAAAGACTCCGTCTTTATCGAAAAACACCGCTTTCTCCCGACCGCGAAACGTATCGACCGCGGAATCGGGCACAACAAGTTCGCCTACAAAGGGGAAGTCATGCTCGGTATCACCGCTTCTTACGGAACCCTCTCGAGCGACAACTCCGATTTCATGCTCATCCTCGACAAGATGAACCTCAGCGGTACCATGGCGCAGGTGAATCCTTTCGTCGGCTACTTCTACCGCGACAACAACTGTGTCGGGCTGCGGCTCGGATACAGGCACATCGGCGCAGGGATGGGAAATCTCGAAGTCGATCTGGGGTCGCAGAACGATCTCGATCTCTCTATCAACGACATGGATTACGACGGCAACGCCTACTCCTTCGGGCTCTTCCACCGCTCCTACACGGGCATCGACCGCAAAGGCAGCTTCGGCCTCTTCGCCGAGCTCGAACTCTCCGGCATGATCGGACGAACCGACTTCTCCTACATGTCCGGCGACACCCCGAAATCCACCCGCAGCAAATCGACGAAGCTGCAGGTGTCGTTCAACCCCGGCGTCGCGGTCTATATCTTCCCGAATGTCTGCGGCACACTCTCTTTCGGACTGGGCGGGTTCCAGTACTCGAAGATCAACCAAACCGATCAGGACGGAAACACCGGAAGCCGTACCGCCTCGAAAATGAGATTCCGGCTCAATCTGGCCAATATCAACGTGGGCATGACCGTTCATTTGTGGGACAAAAAGAAAGAGTAACCATGAAACGACAGATCTTTTTTTGTTGCGCACTGACGCTCGCGGCGCTTTTCGGCGGATGTATCAAGAACGACCTGCCCTATCCCGTCGTCGAAATCGTCTTCGAAGCGGTCGAAGCCGAAGGCCTCGACGGTGCGGCCGACATCAACCTCGCCCAACGGACCGTTACCCTTCCGCTGCTCGAAACAACCGACATCCGGAATGTCGAAATCTCGCAGGCGACAATTACCGAAGGCGGCTCCTCGTCCGTCGCCTTCCCCGGAACGTTCGACCTGAGGACACCCCTGTACACCACCTTGTCGCTCTATCAGGACTATGCCTGGAGCATCGTCGCAACGCAGACCATCGATCGCTACTTCAACGTCCGCAAACAGGTGGGAACGGCCCTGATTGACCCCGCCAACCGCACGGCTACGGCATATGTATCGCGCAATACCGACCTCCGGAACATCGAAGTGACGGCGCTCAAGCTCGGCCCGGCGGAGATCACCGCCTACTCGCCGCAGATCGAAGGCGCAACCTCGTTCGAATCGGTCCGCCTGGTGGATGTCACGGCACACGGACGGACCGAACAGTGGCGGCTTTTCGTCGAACAGACCGACGTGGCCGTACGCATCACGCAATGCGATGCGTGGGCCCGCATTGCATGGCTCGCGGCCGACGGCGTGCGCGATACGGAGATGGGATTCCGCTACCGCAAGAAGGGCGAAGAGAAGTGGATCACGGCTCCCGATGTCGAGGTTGACGGCGGAACATTCCACACAAGGCTTTCGGGGCTCCAACCCGAAACACAGTACGAAGTGCAGGCCTATTCCGACGCCGACGAAAGCGGCATACAGGAGTTCATCACCGAGGCCGAACCTACGCTGCCCAACAGCGGGTTCGAGACCTGGAGCACCATCGGAGAGATCCTTTATCCCTATGCTGCCGATGCGGCTCCAGCCGAACGGTTCTGGGCTACGGGGAATCCCGGATCCATGACGCTCAACAAACTTGTCACGACAAACGAAAAGGATCCGCGCCCCGGTTCCGAAGGCATCTATTGTGCATGTCTCAGATCGCAGTACGTCGCCGTTTTAGGTGTCGGGAAATTCGGTGCCGGCAATCTCTTCACGGGGCGTTACGCCAAGACGCAGGGAACGGATGGCTATGTCGATTTCGGCCAGCCCTTCACGGGCCGTCCCACAGCGCTTCGCGGCTGGGTAAAATACAATCGCGGAAAGATCGACCACATCAAGAATGTCCCTGCGGGGTTGAAACTTTCGAAGGGGGATCCGGATCAGGGTATCATCTACATCGCACTCGGAACATGGACTGCAGCCGAATACGGCGGCACGGAACAATCTCCGGTCGGGGTCTTCACGGGCGATGTAAAGACCTTCTTCGATTCGAAAGGGAAGGATGTGGTCGCATACGGAGAACTGGTTATGAGCAGCAGCATCGATCAGTGGCAGGAATTCACCATTCGGCTCGACTACACCTCGACAAGCATTCGCCCGACACATCTGATGATCGTATGTTCGGCGTCGCGCTACGGCGACTACTTTACCGGAAGTTCCGACAGCGAGATGTGGGTCGATGATTTCGAACTGGTTTACGAATAAGGCCGCAAAGGTGCCGGCGCATGATTCTGCCTGCAGGGAACCGTCTCCCGACAAAACAGGGCGGCCGCCGAGGAGGGGCGGACTGCCGGACGAAGAGAAACCCGTCCGCCGAGCGGAGGCGGGCTCAGGAGGCGGGCGGCGGGACCTCATGAAAAGGGCAACCGCACGGAAACTGCCGGCCGCCCCCGAAAACGGCCGGAGCACGGAATCCGCCATCGCTCCTGAAAACGGCGAACCGCCCTGCATGCAGGGCGGTTCGTTTCACGAAACATCCGCCGAACTGACGGCATGAAACCGGCTCCCGGTTTGCAAAAGGCATCAGGCACGGTCTCTTCGCGGGGAAACCCGTCAAAGGGAAGACGCGGAAGCGCTCATTTCTTCATTTTCGCCCCCAGCATGATACCCGGATAGGCATCGAGGATGGCGGAGATCTGCTGCACCTTCTGGTTCTGGGCGAACTGAGTCGAAGCGGCCCGTAATGTCCGAAGTGTCTCCGACGCTTCGAACATCAGCGTCAGCACGTCATCGGCAAGCGTCACCCGTCCCCTGAACGACACCTGTTTCCCTTCGAGCGGGAAAGAGAGGGACACCTCGCCTGCGGCAGCGGCATACCTATAGGTACCCGTAATGCGATGTGCACCCAGCACCGCCTCGAATACATCGTTCTCCCCAAAAGCGAAGGTTCCGGCACCCGGCAGCAATCCGGCCTGCTGATAATAGGCCGGCAACTGGCTTTCGAGCGTCGCGACGGCCAGCGTCGCAAGCATATCGCTTCCCGTATAGGAGATTGCCGGAGCCTGATAGGTCCAGACTCCCTGCAACTCCTTCGCCGAAGGCGGAACCGGTACCGCCGCCTTTTCCTGTGCCGGCTTTTCCGACGCCGAACCGCCCAATGACTGGAAGACATCCTTGAGCAACGTCTGCCACGACTGCGCCGCTGCCGGCTGACACCATGCGGCGGCAGCCAGCCATAGGACAAGGACTATTACGCCCTTGCAACGGACTCCCCGTACAGGGGACCGGCGGCAGGCGATCGTTCCCGAATTGGCCGTTTCCATTATTCCTTGGTGAATTCAAATCCCAGATAGAGCGACTCGAACTGTTTCAACAGCGTCTCGACCGAAGAGGCCGCAGAAGAGATCGAAGCGAGTTTCTCACTCAGCGTTTCGATCATCGTCAACAAGCGCGTAGCCGGAAAGAGCAGTTGCAGATCGGTACCCGACAGATAGGCTTTTCCTGTCAAAGTTCCCAGATCGAACTGAGCCAGCCGTTCGAAACGGAGTGTCACATCGTGACTCGATGCCGCATACTCGTAAGTTCCGCGAAACGTCCGCTCACCGATGACGGCGGTGAAACTCTTGTCCGACGCAAAGGTAAAGCGGCATCCGCCCTGCCGGATTCCGACCAGTTCGTAAAGGGTCTTCAGATTGCCCTGCAACTTTCCGGTCATGGCCGAAGCGCCCAGATCGGCCAGCGTATTGTCGCTCTCCAGCTTCACCCCCGGAGCCGAATAACTCCACGATCCGACCATCAACAATTCGGTCGCCTTGCCGTCGGTCGCCTTATCGACGACATTCGAAGCCACATCCTTGAGCGCGTTCTTCCAGTTCTGAGCCGCTGCTCTCGGTGCAATACCGCATAGAATCAATGCGATACAAATAACTGCATGTCTGTTCATTCTCATATATCCTCCTTTTCCAGTTGGTTTATTTCCACCAACCATACCTCCGCACTCGCATCCGACGGCATCCGCCAGTCGCCGCGCGGAGACAACGTAACCGAACCCACCTTCGGGCCGTCGGGCAACGCCGAACGTTTGAACTGCTGGGCAAAGAAGCGCGTAAAAAAGATGCGCATCCAGTGCAGAATCGTCGCACGGTCGTATCGTTTTTCAAACGCCCTGCATGCCAGAAAAAGTATCTTTTCGGGTGAAAACCCTTGTCTGACAAAACGATAAAGGAAAAAATCGTGCAACTCATAGGGCCCGACAAGGTCTTCGGTCTTCTGAGCGATGTCTCCTTCGGCGTCGGCCGGCAACAGTTCCGGCGAGACGGGGGTTGCCACAACGTCACGCAGGATCTCCCCGACATGATTCTCGGCGCAATGCCCGGCATACCACTTGACGATATGGCGCACGAGGGTCTTCGGCACCGAGCCGTTCACCCCATACATCGACATGTGATCGCCGTTGTAGGTCGCCCAGCCGAGCGCCAGTTCCGACAGGTCTCCCGTACCGATGACCAACGCGCCTTCACGGTTGGCCACATCCATCAGGATCTGTGTGCGTTCGCGTGCCTGTGCATTCTCATAGGTCGTCGAACGGTCCTCTTCCGGCAGTCCGATGTCCCGAAAATGCTGTTCGCAGGCGGCGCGGATCGGGATCTCCCGCACCGTAATGCCCAACCGCCGCATCAGTTCCAAGGCATTGTTGTAGGTACGGTCCGTCGTACCGAACCCCGGCATCGTAATTCCGAAGATTCCGTGTCGGTCGAGTTTCAGTCGGTCGAAGGCTCGCACGGCGACCAGCAGCGCCAGTGTCGAATCCAGACCGCCCGAAATGCCGATCACGACACGCCGGCAATGCGTATGGCGCAACCGCTGCGCCAGGCCCGTGGCCTGCATGTCGAGAATCTCCCCGCAACGGTCGTGACGCCGCGAGGTGTCCTGCGGCACGAAAGGCATCGGATCCACCGTCCTGTCGAACGGACGGCCCTCCTCCACCGGCATCGAAACGGCTGCCGTCGCATAATTTCCCGCTGCACCGTGACGGAAGGTCGTCGTTCTGCAGCGGTCGTTGCGCAGCAGCTGGCAATCGACATCGGCGACGAGCAGCTGTTCGTCGAGCGAGAAACGTTCCGAGGCGGCCAGCAGCGTGCCGTTTTCCGCCACAAGGGCGTTGCCGGCAAAGACCAGATCGGTCGATGATTCGCCGAAGCCGGCCGAACAATAGACGTATGCGGAGCGCATGCGTGCCGACTGCTGCAACACAAGCTGACGCACATAGTCGCTCTTGCCGACCGTTTCGGGCGACGCCGAGAGATTGAACATCACCTCCGCACCGGCCGCCGCCAGCCGTACCGACGGCGGTTCGGGAACCCACAGGTCCTCGCAGATCTCCACACCGCACCGGGCACCGTTGAGATCGAAGAGCTGCGCCGCGCCGAACGGCACCCGTTGTCCGCACAGATCGATCTCCGTCGTCGGGTGCCCCTCGCCCGAAGCGAACCAGCGCGACTCGTAAAATTCGCCGTATGCAGGGATCTTGCTCTTGGGGACGATCCCCAATATCTCACCGGCAGCCGCCACAACGGCACAGTTGTAGAGCGCATCGTCCACCGCAACGGGAAGGCCCGCGACAAATGCCGTATTGAGATCCGCCGTGCGGTGCAGCACCTCGCACAAAGCCGCTTCGGCCGCAGCCAGCAGTGCCGGCTGCAGGAAAAGGTCACCGCAGGTATAGCCCGTCACCGAGAGTTCGGGGAAAACGACAACCTCCACCCCGCGTCCGGCGGCCTGTTCAACCAGCGAAGCGATCCGCCCGCCGTTCCATGCGGTATCGGCGACCCGTACTGTCGGGATGGCCGCCGCAACCTTCAAGAATCCGTAACGATCCATCCGTACAACCTATTCGGCCCACAGCTGGGCCAGATTCAGAATCACCTGCATCGCCCGCTGCATGGTCGTGAGCGAACAGTATTCGAATTTGCCGTGAAAATTCATGCCGCCCGTAAAGAGGTTCGGGCACGGCAGGCCCATGAACGACAGCCGTGCACCGTCCGTGCCGCCCCGGATCGGACGCACCAGCGGCTTCACGCCGGCACGCCGCATCGCCTCCAGTGCCCGGTCGATCACCTGCGGATGCGGTTCGACCATCCTGCGCATGTTGAAATACTGGTCCTTGAGCGTCAACGTCAGCACGTCGTCACCGTAGCGTTTCTTGAGCAGATCGACGACGCTCCACAAAAAGACCTTCTTCTGCTCGAACTTCGCGGCATCGTGGTCACGGATGATGTAGCTGATCTCGGCCTTCTCGACCGTACCCGTGAATCCCACGCAGTGGTAAAACCCTTCGTAGCCTTCGGTATGCTCCGGACGCTCCGCAGGGGGCAGCAGCGCATTCAGTTCGCAGGCCACCCCGATGGCGTTGATCATCTTGTTCTTGGCATAACCGGGGTGGACGTTGCGGCCCTGCACGCTGATCCTGGCGCTTGCGGCATTGAAGTTCTCGTACTCCAGCTCGCCCTCCATGCCGCCATCGACCGTATAGGCGAAATCGGCACCGAATGCCGCCACATCGAAATAATCGACACCCCGGCCCACCTCTTCGTCGGGCGTAAAGCCGATGCGGATCTTGCCGTGCCGCACCTCAAGATGGTTCAACAGGTATTCGGCCGCCGTCATGATCTCGGCAACGCCCGCCTTGTCGTCGGCTCCGAGCAGCGTCGTGCCGTCCGTATGGATCAGCGTATGGCCCTTGAAGAAAGCAAGTTCCGGAAAATCGGCCACACGCATCGTCAGTTCGCCGTTGAGCGCGATGTCGCCGCCGTCGTACTCCTCGATGACACGCGGCCGGACATCCTTGCCGCTCATGTCGGGCGAGGTATCGACATGCGAGATGAAACCGATGACCGGCGCCGTCTCACATCCCGGTGTCGCGGGAATCGTACCCATCACATAACCGTGAGCATCCATCGTAACCTCCGTCATGCCCAACGTCTTCATCTCTTCGGCCAGATCGCGCAGCAGCACGAGCTGCTTGTCGGTCGAAGGGAAGGTCTCGCTCTCCTCCGACGACTGCGTGTCGTAGGAGACATATTTCAGAAATCGTTCTTTCAAATCCATTGCAACTCTGTTATCTAAAATTGATAGTTACTTTATAATCTTGACAATAGGAACTGTTTTATAACCCGATTCCGTTGAATATTGATAAACCCCCATCTGCCTTGCGCTTTGTTCTCGCGATACTTTGATTATTTGATCGTCATAATAAAGTTTTCCCTCATCATTGATAAGCAAAACAACTGGAGGAACGAATGCATCAATAAGCATATGAACAGCTGATGGCAAATCTTTAATCTTGTCATTAAGACTAGCCGCCGATTCCTTACCAATATTAATACTAAAGGCAAGAGCTGCCCCACTATCTACAACCTGAAAAACTTTAAATTGGGTAGCCTCAATAATGTCCCCCGGTTCATCAAACAAGGTAATTCCTTGCAGTTTTTCTATCGGAGTATTCTCATTATTATTTGGCCCCAAAAGGATAGTTATCAGAATCGTCAAAACAACACCTGTTAAGACGCCGGCAATATATATCAGTATATTTTTCATTTGATTACAAATACTTATTCCTGTTCAGACTTCGCCCGCATCGTATGCAGGGTCATGTAGCCGATCAGCACGACATACATCGCCAGACCGAGCCACTCGGCACCGTTCGATGCGGCCCATTCGCCCAGATACCAGTCGGCACCGGCGAATTTCAACACGGCCGATACGACGCCCATCAACGCGCCGCCGGCAATGAAACCCGAAGCAATGAGCGTCCCGCGATCGAGCCGCGCCTTGTTGAGCGCCGCGTCTCTCGACCGCGTCGAGACGTACCATGCCACCAAGCCGCCGACCACCAGCGGGGCATTCAACTCCATCGGGATGAACATGCCCAGCGAGAAGGCCAGCGCCGGAACACCGATCGCCGTCAACACCAGCGCCAGCACGGCACCGATGAAATAGAGCACCCAGGGCGTCGTACCGCCCTCCATCAGGGGCTGGATAACGGCCGCCATCGCATTGGCCTGCGGAGCGACGAGCGCCCCCTCGCCGACAAAGCCGTAGGTGCGGTTCAGAACGAGCATCACACCGGCCACCGTCACGGCCGAGACGACCGTTCCGAGGAACTTCCACCCCTCCTGCCTGGCCGGAGTCGTACCGATCCAGTAACCGATCTTCAGGTCGGTGATGAATCCGCCGGCCATCGAGAGCGCCGTGCAGACCACACCGCCGATGACCAGCGCCGCCGTCATGCCGCTCTTGCCGTTCAGGCCGATCGAGACGAGCACCAGCGACGAGAGGATCAGCGTCATGAGCGTCATGCCCGACACGGGGTTCGTACCCACGATGGCGATGGCGTTTGCGGCCACCGTCGTGAAGAGAAAGGCTATGACGAAGACGATCAGCAAGGCAACGATCGTCTGTGTCCAGTTGCCCAATACTCCGAACTGGAAGAAGACCAGCAGCGCCGCCAGCGTGGCAATCACCACCGTCAGGATCAGACGCATCGACAGATCGCGCTGCGTGCGCACGATGGTCGCTTCCGCCGTCTTCTTGCCGCCGAGTTCCTTCACGGCCAGTCCCAGCGCCTGACGGATGATGCCGGCCTGCCGCACGATACCGATCAAGCCGGCCATCGCGATGCCGCCGATACCGATCGGCCGTCCGAAATCCGCGAAGATGCTCTCCGGCGAAACGCCCGCAGCGTCGGGCAGCACCGAACCGACCAGCGGCACGACAAGGAACCACACCAGACACGAACCGGCCGCAATGATCGTGGCATACTTCAAGCCCACGATATAACCCAGACCGAGCACCGCAGCTCCCGTATTGAGTCCGAAAACCACCTTGAACCTGTCGGCACACACCGCCCCGAAATCGCAGATGCGCGTGGAGACCGCCTCGGTCCACGCGCCGAAGGTCGAGACGACGAAATCGTAGAGTCCGCCCACAAGACCGGCAATGGCCAGCAGCTTGGCCTGGGCTCCGCCCTTCTCGCCCGACACGAGCACCTCGGTCGTGGCCGTCGCTTCGGGGAAGGGGTATTTGCCGTGCATCTCCTTGACGAAATATTTGCGGAACGGGATCAGCAGGACAATGCCCAGCAGGCCGCCGAAGAGCGACGAGAGGAAAATCTGATAAAACGCCGCGTCGAGCCCCAATATGTAGAGTGCCGGCAGCGTGAAGATCGCACCGGCGACAATCACGCCCGACGAGGCGCCGATCGACTGGATGATGACATTCTGCCCCAGCATGTTGCGTTTTCCGAGCACACTGCCCATGCCTACAGCGATGATGGCAATCGGAATGGCGGCCTCGAATACCTGGCCGATCTTCAGCCCCAGATAGGCCGCTGCCGCCGAAAAGATGACCGCCATCAACACGCCCATACCCACCGAATAGGGCGTTACCTCCGCAGGCGTCGAAGCGGCCGGCAACATCGGCGTGTACTCTTCGCCCGGCGCCAACTCGCGGTAGGCATTCTCCGGCAAAGAGGTCAATTGTTTCTCCTGTTCCATATCGTTTTCAAGTTTGAATTCACATCCGGCCGTCAAAGGTACGAATTTTTTCGGAAAGAAGCGGTGGCATAGGCCATTGCCTGCCGTTTCCCGCTCTTTGCACAGCCGGCGCGCAACCCGTCAAAAGGTTCGGACGCTCCGGACAGACAAAAGCGGCGGCGGAAACTACAGCAAATCGATCAGCCGCTCCAGCCCGATCCCCCGCGAGCCCTTGATCAACACCAGCGAACCGTCGACCGGCTCCGCCTGCAATGCCGCTGCGGCATCTTCGCACGAATCGAACAGCCGCACGCGGACATCATTCTCCGCCATGCCGTGCCATGCCGCGCCGAAATGCCGGCCCACCAGCCAGAGCCGCTCCACATTGCCGGCCAACGCCTGCCCGATCACACGCCGGTGTTCCTCATCGCTCCATGCACCCAGCTCAAGCATGTCGCCCAGAAGCGCCAGTTTGGGTCCCGGGAACTCCTCCGAAAGGAAATTGCCCAACGACACCTGCATGCTCGAAGGATTGGCATTGTAACAATCCACAATCAAGGTGTTGCGTTGTGTCTCGCGGCGCTGCGACCGGTTGTTCGACGGAACATAGGCGGCAATGGCATGGCGGATGCGCTCTTCGGGCACTTCGAAATAGCGGCCGATCGCCATCGCCGCAGCGACATTCAACCGGTTGTATGACCCTTCGAGACAATGATCCGCATCATCGGCAATCGTCGCATCGTAAAACTCCACCGCCAGGTTGCCCCGTTCGGCCGCCATCGTTACCAACGTGCGGTCTTCCCGCCGCACAAAGGCGCGGCCGCCGTTTTCCGCCAGAAAATCGTACAGCTCGCCCTTGCCGCGCCGAACCCCCTCTTCGCCGCCGAAACCTTCGAGATGCGCCCGTCCGACATTCGTGATGATGCCGTAATTCGGCTCGGCGATCGAGGCCAGCAGCGCAATCTCGCCACAGGCGCTCGCACCCATCTCCACGATTCCCAGCTCCGTGTCGCGCGTCATCGACAGCAGCGTCAGCGGAACTCCGATATGGTTGTTCAGGTTGCCCTGCGTGGCCCGGACGGCATAGCGTTCGGCAAGCACGCGCGTCACAAGCTCCTTGGTCGTCGTCTTGCCGTTGCTGCCCGTTATGGCCAGAATCGGGATTCCCAGCCGGCGCCGGTGCTCCCGCGCCAACGCCTGCAGGGCCTTCAACGTATCATCGACAACAAAAAGGCGTCCGGCATGCGCCGCATCGGCCTGTGCCGCCACCTCCGGATCGTCGATGACGGCATACGCCGCACCCGCATCCAGCGCCCCCGCAGCAAAACGGTTCCCGTCGAACCGCTCCCCCCGCAGGGCAAAGAAGATCGTCCGGGCATCAACCCGCCGAGAATCCGTCGATACATTCGGAAACTCCCCGAAAAGAGCGTACAACCGCTCACAGTCCGCCTGTTCCACCTCTATGCAGGATTTGTTTGACCTGTCAGATATACTCTTCACCCTTGTTGAACTTTACCTCGTCGATATACTTTTTGATGTTCTGCTCCTCGCTGCGCGGGCAGATCAGCAGCACATCCTCCGTATCGACGACGATATACTCCTTCAAACCGCTTACCACCGCAATCTTCTCCTTCGGAAGCGAGATGATGCAACTCCGCGTATCATAGGTGTAGCTCCGTCCGGAAGGTTTCGCATTGGCATAACCGTCCTTGCGCGTAAGCTGGTAGAGCGAGCCCCATGTTCCCACGTCGCTCCAGCCCACATCGGCATTGGCACGCACATAGACGTTGTCGGCCTTCTCCATGATGCCGTAGTCGATCGAAACGGGATGGCTGCCCGAAAAGACCCGTTCAACGGCTTCCGCCTCCCGATCCGTACCGAATGCCGATTCGGCCGAAACGAACAGGGCGTGATGCTCCGGAAGGTATTTGGCAAAGGCCGCGACAATATCGGAGATCCGCCAGATGAAGATGCCCGAATTCCAGAAAAATTCGCCGCACTGCACAAAGGTCTGCGCCAATTCGAGATTCGGTTTCTCGGTGAAACATTTCACGGGGGAGATTGTCGCATCATCCGAGACCTGAATATATCCGTAACCCGTTTCGGGCCGCGTGGCACGGATCCCGACCGTCATCAACACCGGATGGGCGGCGACGAAATCCAGACATTCCGCGATGATTGCCCGAAACCCCTCCTCATCGACAACCCAATGGTCGGCCGGCGTAACGATCATCTCGGCTTCGGGATCGCGCTTGCGCAGCCAATAGGAGGCGTAGGCAATGGCCGGAGCCGTATTGCGGCCGATCGGCTCGCACAGGATCTGCTCCTCGCGCAGTTCCGGAATATTCGAGAGTATCAGCTCCTTGTAGCGGCGGTTGGTCACGACGATGAAATTCTCCGCGGAAATCAACGGCGCGAAACGTTCAAACGTGTGGCGCAAGAATGATTTGCCCGTTCCCATGATATCCAGAAACTGCTTGGGACGGCTCTGACGGCTCAACGGCCAAAAACGCGTGCCCACGCCACCGGCCATAATCACGCAATAGCGATTTCTCATGACATTTCTCTTTTTATGTTGGAACTGGAGCTGCCAGCCTTCGGCTTGAAGAACCGCACCCACCGGCACGGAATCCGCAAACCGCCTCAACGGACAGTCCCTAAATTCAGACAAAGATAAAAAATTCTCCGGAAATCCCCCTATCCTGCGACAAGAAAAAGCAACAACTTTTCACCCGATCCGTTTTCGCCGTGCCGGCATGAAGCGGATACCGCTCATTCCGTCCAGTCCCGGCCGGCCGACACCCCTGCGGACAACGGTTGCACGGAATCCGGCACAGACCGAGGCTGCCGCAAGCGCCGGCGGCACCATAAAACGGCCGGAAGCGGCGCTGCGGATAAAACGGATACGGCGCCGCAGGACTGCCGCACCGATCGACCGCACGCGCCGCCCGACCCGTACGGAACGACTTTTGCAACCCGTTCTGATTGAAGCTTCTGCGGCCGAAGTGGTCGAAATCAAAAAATATTTCGTAACTTTGCCGGTCAATATGGTTATACTGTGAGCGCTATATGAAGATCAGATTCTTTACCATTCCCAATCTGCTCACCCTCGCAAACCTGCTCTGCGGTACCGGAGCGGCTGCGGCGGTGCTCGCATACGGAGACCTGCAACTCGCTTTCTGGCTGCTTGTCGCTGCCGCCCTCTTCGACTTCTTCGACGGTTTCGCCGCACGTCTGCTCAAGCAGTCTTCCCCCATCGGCATACAGCTCGATTCACTGGCCGACATGGTCTCGTCGGGCGTAACCCCCGCTTTCATCCTCCTTACGCTGGCGCAGCAGGCCCCGACATTGGGAGTGATCGCCGGCGAACACCCCTTCTGGCCTTGGCTGGTCCTTGTCCTGACGGCCTGCTCGGCGCTGCGGCTGGCCAAATTCAATATCGACGACTCCCAGCACACCGAATTCTGCGGCCTGCCGACACCCGCCGCGGGGCTGCTCTGCGCTTCGCTGGGACTCCTCCATGCCGACGGGCTTCTCACCCTGCCGCTGGAAGGGGTTCTGCTCCTCGCATTCGTCGTCGCAGGACTGCTCATCAGCCCCGTCCGGATGTTCTCGCTCAAATTCCAGGGTTTCGGCTGGAGCCAAAACCGATTGAGATACGTTTTCCTGGGATGCGCGCTCGCAGCGATTATTTTCCTGCGCACATACGCTGTCGCTCCCATCATCGTTCTATATGTTGCGATCTCCTTCGTCCGCTGGATGCGGCAGAAATACATGCCGTCGCAAAGAACCCGCTGATGCATGCTCAAACGCTTCGGAACATACTGGCCGGTCATCGTGCTGCTTGCCGCAGCGCTCGGCCCCGGTCATGTCCATGCGCAACTCGACGCCCGTGCGCTGATGGAGGCTCAGCAACGCGGCGAAAATACAAGCATCTACGGCGGAAATCCCTATGCCCAGAACGGGGATGAGGAGGAACAGCAACAGCAGCCGGCCGACTCGACCAAGGAGAAAAGAATCAGAAAACCGCTCGAATCCTATTTTTTCAGCGACTCGATCCGCGCCCTGCCCAATTTCAAATGGCACATCGCCAAGGATTACAACCGCGTGGAGATCGAACCGGTCGATACGACCCTCATGGATTGGCGCATCGACTACCCCTTTTATCGCAAAGGGGTGGGCGACGCTCCGCTGGGCGCCCTGGGCCAGGGCTCCATTCCGCTCAACTATTTCGACCGGCCGCAATGGCAGGATTTCAGTTTCGCCGTGCCGTTCCACTCCTACATCTACGACATGGAGAATGCGCCGTTCTATAACGGCAAACGCCCCTTCCTGCAAATGACCTATCTCGAATCGGGACAGAAACGCTACAGGGAAGCCAACTTCGAGATCCGGCATGCACAGAACATTTCGCCCTCGACAAGTTTCAATATCGACTACAAATCACGCGGCACGCGCGGCCTGTATGAGTGGTCGCGGACCAAAAACCAGAACATCGCCGTCACCTTCGCCCACACGGGCAAACGTTATTCCGTACATGCGGGATATGTCAACAACCATATCGAAACCCAGGAAAACGGCGGTGTCGTGGGCGAGTGGGCCATCCGCGACACCACGTTCGAGATGCCGTCGGGCGTGCCGATGAAGCTGACCAACTCGCAGGCGGCCAACATCTACCGCAACCACGCCTTCTTCCTCACGCAATCCTATGCCCTGCCGTTGCAGCGCGTGACGGAGAACGACTTCTCGCTGGCCGACCTCTCGACCGTCTATATCGGGCATTCGATCGAATACAACGTCTGGAGCAAATGCTACACCGACATTCCGGGCGACTACACCGACGAACGGGCCGACAAGGACGAAAACAACGTCTTCATCCCGAAGACGTCGGTCTATTACAACAACTGGTACATCAACCCCTACGCCACGCGCGACTCGCTGTGCGAACGGCGGCTCTCGAACCGCTTCTTCGTGCAGGCGCAGCCCTGGGACCGCGACGGCGTCATCGGAACGATCGACGGCGGTGTGGGGATCGACATGTACACCTACTCCCAGTTCTCGCTGGGCGATTATCTTTCGGGCAAAAACCGGCGCGAAAAACGGACAAGCTATTTCGCATACGGCGCCATCGCCGGAAAGATCAAGAAATACGTCGATTGGGGAGCCGACATGAAGGTTTACCCGTCGGGGTACAGAGGCGGAGACATCTCTTTGGGCGGCCACCTGACGCTCAAAAGCTACATCCGCAGCCACGCCCTGATTCTCGAAGGACGTTTCTCGACCGAGAAACGTTCACCGGCCTATTGGCAGGAGAATCTCTTCTCGAACCACTATGTGTGGTCCAACTCCTTGGCAAAGGAGAATGAAACCCGTATCGAGGCTGCATTCCGCATACCGGACTATGCGTTGGAACTGGCCGCCTGGCAAGGGGTCGTAAAGAACAAGATCTATTACGGTCCCACCGGCCCCGGCATCTCCGACGTCGGCATCCTGCAGTATGACGGCAATGTCAGCCTGACGAGTTTGTATGCCCGCAAGGATTTCCGCCTCGGCGGACTTCATCTGGACAACAGGGTATTGTTGCAGTGGAGTACAAATCAGGAAGTCATACCCGTTCCGCTTGTGAGCGCCTACCTGTCGTATTATTACGAATTCTGGGTGGTGCGCGACGTATTGCGGCTCCAGATCGGTCTGGACGGCCGCTACAATACGACCTATTACGCTCCGGGCTATAATCCGGCCCTCTCGGCGTTTTACAACCAACGGGACATCGAAGTGGGGAACTATCCCTATACCGACGTCTTCGTCACGGCCAAGTGGAAACGAATGCGCATTTTCCTGAAATACCAGCATGTGAACATGGGACTGTTCGGCAATGGCGACTACTTCTCGGTGGCGCACTATCCGCTCAATCCCGGCATGTTCAAGATGGGTATTTCGTGGGGGTTCTATGACTGATCGGATCGGCGTACTGTACGGCACGCGAACGAACTGCCCGCAAAACAAACATTTATGTTGAAAAAAACGTTCTTAACTTTTGTGTTCTTAACATTACTGACGAGCTTCTACGGCATGAACGCCACATTCGGGCTGCACGGCAGCCGCTCGGACATCGGGCGGATGCACGTTTCTGACAGTCCGATCGAATCCGCCTCCTACACCATCTCGATCTACGACGATCTGATCCGCACCGTCAGCGAGGAAGAGGGGTTCGACTGGCGGCTCATGAGCGCCATCGCCTACCACGAATCGCGGTTCACACCCGATATCGTCTCGAAACAGGGTGCGGCAGGCCTGATGCAGATCATGCCGCATGTGGCACGGCAGTTCAACGTGTCGGGGGATCGGATCTTCGATCCCGAAACCAACGTCCGTCTGGCCACACAGGTGCTTAGGCGCATTTCGAGTTCGCTTCGTTTTGCACCGGGTACCTCCGAAGAAGATCGCATGAGCATCATTCTGGCCTCGTACAACGGCGGCATCGGACACGTCAACGATGCACGGCGTCTGGCCCGCAGACACGGTGAGAATCCCGATTCGTGGGAGACCGTTGCACGTTATCTCATGCTGAAGGCACAGCCCGAATACTATGAACAGCAAGGGGTAAACTGCGGACGTTTTACGGGAGGACGTCAAACGACGGCCTATGTCCGGGACGTGATGAACCGGTACGACCGCTATTGCCGGATGACGGCACGTTAGGAACATTCCGACTAAGAATCATTCTCAAACGATAGGGGACTCTCATCCCCTATTATTTTTTATGCCGTCTGCGCATGACGGCATGTTCGGAGAGCGTCATTGGCCGCAGATCGCCAAGATCGGAAAGGACTCGCCGCCGCACGCCCATAATTGCCACAGGCGCCTTAAACGGATATATCCGCGCGACAAACAGGAACGAGTTGCAACAAGTGTCTCCGGAGAGGCCGCATCACAACAGCAGCACGGCCAGCGTCGCGACGACAAAGCCGCCGGCATACCCCGCTGCAACCTGACAGATGTTGTGACAACCCAGCCACAGCCGGGCCGAAGCAAGTGCTCCGGCGCACAGGATCGACAGTGCGAAAGCCCCCGTAAGATTGCCGACACTGCCGAAAGTCACCAACAGCAGGAAGGCGGCAACGGCTCCCTGCGCCGTCAGATGCAGACTGATTTTCCAATAGCAGGTCACGGCAAGGCAGAACAGCTCGCAACAGGCGCCCGCCACGAGAAACTTGCGGACAAGCATCGCCGAGGGGATACGGGCCACCGTCACGGCGCACAAGACATAACAGACGATTCCGATTGCCAGCGGCAGAATGCGTTCCCTGCGCCGGTCGACCGCCATCGACGAAATACGCCCCAGCGAACGCAGCAATCCCGCCGCAAGCAGCGGGATGACGGCCGTGTACAACGCTGTCACCCATAAGAGATAGAATTTTACCGATGCAGGGTAATAAGAGAGCTGCGTCGGTCCCAACAGCACCAGCAGCAGAACATACGACGGGACAAAAAGCGGATGCAGCACGACCGACAACATTCGGGAGAGGCGTGTCGGCACGCTCCGGTCGCTACGCCGCAGTGCGGGGGAAAGGTCGGTTGTTCGTAATTCGTCCATCAGATCTGTTTTCTCAGGCGCGCAACCGGAATACCGAGCATCTCCCGATATTTGGCAACCGTGCGGCGCGCTATGCAGTAACCCTTTTCGTTAAGTATATCCATCAGCGTCTCGTCCGTCAACGGCCGGCGCTTGTCTTCGTTGTCGATACAGCTCCGCAGGATGTTCTTGATCTCGTAACTCGAAACCTCTTCGCCCGAGGAGGTCTGCATCGCCTCCGAAAAAAGCGACTTCAACAGGATGATCCCGAACTGCGTCTGCACATACTTGCTGTTCACCACACGCGAGATCGTCGAGACGTCGAGACCCGTGCGGTCGGCGATATCCTTCAGAATCATCGGCCGCAGCTTGCTCTGATCGCCCGTCTTGAAGTACTCCTGCTGGAAATCGAGGATCTCCTGCATCGTCCGCATCAGCGTGTCGCGCCGCTGCTTGATCGCCGAGATGAACCATTTGGCCGAGTCGATCTTGCTCTTGACGAACTGAACCGCCTCGCGGTTCTCCTCCTGCACGCGGCCGTCCGCCGAAACCATGTCGCGCATCATCTCCACATACCGATGGCTGATGCGCACGTCGGGGACATTGTACGAATTGAGCGACAGGTCGAAACGCCCGTCGTGATAATCGAGGATGAAATCCGGAACCACATACGGCGCAGCGTCCGAGCCGCCGTCGGAATACCCGTTGGCCGGTTTGGGCGAGAGGTGGCGGATCTCGGCGATCGCATCGCGGAACTCCTCTTCGGAGACCTGCAGCCGCGACATCAGTTTTTCGTAATGCTTCTTGGCGAACTCCTCGAAATACGACGAGAGGATCTTGCGCGCCAGACGGCGGGACTGTGTGGCCATCGGCATCTGATCCAGCTGCAGCAGCAGGCACTCCCGCAAATTGCGCGCCCCGATACCTGCCGGCTCCAACTCCTGAATCACCTTGAGAATCTCCTCCAGCCTGGCCGGTGTAACCTCTATGCCCAACGTAAAGGCGATATCGTCCGACACGGACTCCAGATCGCGGCGCAGATAGCCGTCTTCATCGATGCTTCCCACCAGATAGACCGCCAAGCGCATCTCCTCTTCCGAAAGGTTGCGGTAACCGAGTTGTTCGATCAGGTACTCCTGCAGCGACCGTCCGCCCGACAACGGAACCTGCCGCGGCTTGTCGTCCTTGGAGAAGTTGTTCGCCCGCATCTTGTAGGCCGGCGTCTCGTCCTCCCGCAAATACTCCTCCACAGAAATCTGTTGCGGCGCCTCCTCCTCGTTCTCGTCCCGAGGCTCGGCCTCCTCGAGCACGATATTCTCCTCGATCTCCTGTTTGATGCGCTGTTCGAGCTGCACGGTCGGCAGTTCGAGCAACTTGATCATCTGGATCTGCTGCGGGGAGAGTTTCTGCTGAAGCGACAGCACCTGTTTCTGATGAATAGCCATAATGGGTCAATGTTAAAAATTAAGTCTGCACACGGAAAAACGCCGGCATGCACCGCTTTGGGCAACCATGCCGCCCCGCGCACACCCAATTTTCAGCATACGGTCTTCCCGCCGTTAAAACTCGGCATGCTGCGGCGTCCGCGGGAAAGGTATCACATCGCGGATATTGCCCATGCCCGTCACGAAGAGCAGCAATCGTTCGAAGCCCAGACCGAAACCGGAATGCGGAGCCGAACCCCATCGGCGCGTATCGAGATACCACCACAACTCCCGTTCGTTCATGCCCAACTCCTTGACACGCGCACAAAGCTTGCCATAATCGGCTTCACGTTCCGAACCGCCGATGATTTCGCCGATTTTCGGGAACAATACGTCCATTGCGCGTACCGTGCGGCCGTCGTCGTTCTGCTTCATGTAGAAGGCCTTGATCTCCTTGGGGTAGTTGATCAGGATGACCGGACGCTTGAAATGCTCCTCCACAAGGAAGCGTTCGTGTTCCGACTGCAGGTCGCAGCCCCAGTCGCACGGGAACTCGAACTTCCGGCCCGAAGCCTTCAGGATCTCGATGCCCTCGGTATAGTCGAGCCGTTTGAACTCGTTGTGCGCCACGAATTCCAAACGTGCGATCAGTTCCGGATCCCACATCTTGTTCATGAACTCCAGATCCTCGCGGCAATTTTCAAGGGCGTAGTTGATCAGATACTTCAGGAACTCTTCGGCCAGTTCCATGTTGTCTTCCAGCTCGTAGAAGGCCATCTCCGGTTCGATCATCCAGAACTCCGCGAGGTGACGCGGCGTGTTGGAATTCTCGGCGCGGAACGTCGGGCCGAACGTATAGATCTGTCCCAGCGACAAAGCGCCCAGCTCGCCCTCCAGCTGGCCCGACACGGTCAGATTGCACGGTTTGCCGAAGAAATCCTGCGTGTAGTCGATACGGCCCTCGGCGGTGCGCGGCGGATTGTTCAGGTCAAGGGTCGTCACCTGAAACATGGCGCCGGCGCCTTCACAGTCCGACGCCGTGATCAGCGGGGAGTGCCAATAGTAAAAGCCCTTGTCGTTGAAGAATTTGTGAATGGCATAGGCCATTGCATGGCGGATACGGAGCACGGCACCGAAGGTGTTGGTGCGCGGGCGCAGATAGGCGATGTCGCGCAGGAATTCGAGCGAATGGCCCTTTTTCTGCAAGGGGTAGCTCGAAGGATCCGCCGTGCCGTAGATCTCGATGGCCGCAGCCTGCACCTCTACGCCCTGCCCTTCGCCGGGCGACTGCACGAGCTCTCCGTCCACACGGATGCAGGCACCCGTCGTAATACGGTGCAACAGTTCGTCATCGAATTTCGACAGATCGACGACCACCTGCAGGTTGGATACGCACGAACCGTCGTTCAGTGCAATGAATGCCACATTCTTGTTGCCGCGTTTGGTGCGCACCCACCCTTTGGCCGTCACGTCGGCACCGGCCGCCGAACGAAGCAATTGTGCAATTCTAAGCGTTTTCATATCTCTCGATTTTCATTTTTGGCTATACGTCGATACGGCACTCCGGCATGAGCGGGCGGAGATCTGTTTCAGTACCGGACTATCCGTATCCAAAGTTACAAAGGTACAAAAAAATCGCATACAATCCTATATGGAGACAATTTATTGTCATCCGCCGTCATCTTCACGGCCCTCGCCATGGACACCCTGCGCGGCAGGATCGAACCGAAATCCGGCCCTGCGCCCGGTTCTTCATTCTTCGGCTGCGCCTTGGATACTCCGGCCCCGGCATAGCCGAATCGAAAACTGCGTTTTCATCCCGCTCTGCGCCCGACTTTTCGTACTTTGGCTGCGCCTTAGATACTCCGTCCCGGCACAGCCGAATCGAAAACTGCGTTTTCATTTGTCTCTGCTCTCGACTTTTCGTATCTTTGTCCGCACAATACGGTATTCGAGAATGAAACGACTGATTGCTCTTTTTGCGCTTCTTTCCACATGGACGGGCGTGCATGCCCAGACGAACGAAGTTTTCCGCTCGGAATTCGTGCCCTTCGATACGCGCGACGACGCAGCCGAACTTCTTCGGGGAAATATCGCCCACTACGAGGAGTACAAGCCGCAGGTCATACAGCGACAGGGGGATGTAACGACGGTCGGACAGGTCGTCGAGGTGCCGCTGGCCCTTACCGACCGTGACGTCTATCTGCATCTGGAGGACGTCGGATCGGCCTATACGCTGCTTGTCAACGATACGGCCGTCGCCGAGGTCGAGGATGACCGCACGCCGCGCGAATTCTTCATCTCGCCATACATCCGGCCGGGCCGCAACGCCGTGATGCTCGACCTGCGGCCGTCGAAGACGCCGCAGCTGCAGGCCAATGCGCCCGTCGCACGGGAGAGATACGCCAACAGCTACCTCATCTTCCAGCACCGTCTTCATATCGACGACTACACCATCGCTCTCG
This sequence comes from uncultured Alistipes sp., assembly GCA_944321175.1. GTDB lineage: Bacteria > Bacteroidota > Bacteroidia > Bacteroidales > Rikenellaceae > Alistipes. The sequence goes on along the minus strand of CALUKI010000012.1, from coordinate 15,798 downwards.
TTCCCGATTCGACGGGCAACTTTGCATGGCTGGAGCTCGATATCGTGGTTTCGAACTCTTACGGCAGCGAAGAATCAATCTCCGCAGGGTACGACATCTACGACCCCAAAGGCAAACTGCTCGACTACGGGACTCGCGAAGTGACGGTTCCGGGCGGTTCGCGCGACACGCTCCATTTCAAGCGGCCCGTCTACGGCACCGGCTCCAACCAGTGGGACGAGGCGAAGCAGCCGCTCTACAAGGTCACGCTCTACACCAAGCGCAACGGCATCCTGTGGGAATATATTCCGCTCCACATCGGATTCGGACGCACGGAGTTTCGGGACGGGCGTTTCTATCGATTCGGGCTGGAACTGCTGCTGCGGCCGAAGCGCTACAACGCCGCAGCCGACGAGAAGACCACGGCCGCAGAGATGAAAAAGCTCAAGGCGGCGAATATCAACACGCTGCTGCCGGAATACCCGCAGCCGCACTGGTTCTATACGCTCTGCGACCGCATGGGATTCTATGTCATCGACTGCGCAGCGATCAACGCCCCGACGGCCCGTGACGACCGGAGTGTCGGCGGCACGCCCTCGAACGATCCGCAGCTTGTCGGGGAATACATCCGCCGCGTAAAGGCGATGTACTACCGCTCGCGCAACCACACGTCGATCATCGCTTTCCTGCTGGGCTACGACTCCGGAAACGGATACAACATGTACAAGGCCTACGAATGGCTCAAATCGGTCGAGACCGAAAAACCGGTCTTCTATTTCGATGCCGACGGAGAGTGGAATTCGGATATTGCCGACGGGGAGGGGCTCCAGCTGATCAGAATTTCCCAACATTGAACGGAGTACACGAACGACGGCACCCGCCGGAAACGGAAAACCGCTCGAAACGGAACCGATGAATATCGAACTGATTGTCGTAGGAAAGACCGATTCGAAGGAGGTCGAATCGCTGGTGGCGCTTTACGCCCGCCGGATCAACCGCTATTGCCGTTTTGCCGTGACGGTGCTGCCCGACGTGCGCAACACCCGTTCGCTGTCGCAGAACCAACAGCGCACGGCCGAAGGAGAAGCGATACTCCGGCAGCTGGCCGAAAGCGACTGTGTAATCCTGCTCGATGAGCACGGCACGGAGATGCGGTCGATCGAGTTCGCACAGTGGCTCCAGAAACGCATGGCAGGCGGCATCCGCCGGCTGGTGCTGCTTGTCGGCGGCCCCTACGGCTTCTCCGAGGCTGTATATGCACGGGCTGACGGCAAAATCTCGCTTTCGCGCATGACCTTTTCGCACCAGATCGTCCGTGCGATTCTCGCCGAACAGGTTTACCGTGCCTTCACGATTCTCAACCACGAACCCTATCACCACGAATAGCATGCAAGCGTCCCGTCCCGCCATCGCCGTCATCACCCCCTCGATCCTTACCGGTCTGGGGCTGCGGAGCATCCTGCAACGGATCATCCCGATGGCCGACGTGGAGGTCTTCGACCGTTTCGACCGCTTTGCGGCAGAACGGCCCGACCGTTTTTTCCACTACTTCGTCGCTTCGCAGACCTTCGTCGAGCACAACGCCTTTTTCCTCGAACGGCGGCACAAAAGCATCCTGCTGACCGAAGGCGCCCCGCAGTCGCAGCTGCGGGAGCTGCACTGTCTCGACATCCAGCGCAACGAAGAGACGCTCGTCCGCGACATCCTGCGGCTGCATCAGTTTGCGCACCGCAGCGGATACCCTGCCGCAATGCCGCCGATGCCGGCCGGCGACCCGCATGAGGAGCCATACGGAGGGTACGGCTCCGCTCAATCGGAGGGGCTGCCTCGGCCGCAGCAGGAGCCGCTGACACCCCGCGAAATAGAGGTGCTGACACTCATCGTCCGGGGATTCCTCAATAAACAGATCGCCCAGCAGCTGCATGTCGCCCTGACAACGGTCATCTCCCACCGGCGGAATCTGATCCGCAAACTCGGCATCCGGTCGGTGGCGGGGCTGACGATCTATGCCGTAACGAAAGGCTATGTCGATGCCGAGCAGTTGTGCGACAACTGACCCGTCCGGCCGCCGAAACCAGAAACCCGCAACCGATTCCAAGATTCCAACCCATACAGCAACCGCCCATGAAAGAGACCTCTGCCGCCGCATTTTCCGACACGAAACCCCATTATGCCCTGCTCGACGGGCTGCGCGGCGTGGCAGCCCTGACCGTCGTCTGCTTCCACCTCTTCGAAGCCTACGCGACAAGCCACCTCGACCAGCGGATCAACCACGGGTATCTGGCCGTCGATTTCTTCTTTCTGCTGTCGGGCTTCGTCATCGGCTATGCCTACGACGACCGCTGGCGCTCGATGACGCCGGCGGAGTTTCTCAAACGCCGGCTCATCCGTCTGCAGCCGATGGTCGTCATCGGCGCCCTCATCGGTGCCGCAATGTTCTACACGCAGGGCTGTCCGGTCTGGGACGTTTCGAAGATCTCCGTTGCGGCGCTGCTCTTCGCCACGCTGCTCAACGCCTTCATGATTCCGGCGGCTCCCGGACGCGAAATCCGGGGCGTCGGCGAGATGTATCCCCTCAACGGCCCCACATGGTCGCTGCTGTTCGAGTACATCGGCAACCTCCTTTATGTCTTCCTGATCCGGCGGCTCTCCACGACGGCGCTCGCCGTACTTGTCGCGTTGGCCGGCTGCGGACTGGCGGCATTCGCCATAGCAGGACCGTTGGGCGATCTCTGCGTCGGCTTCGCGCTGACCGACGAAAATATCATCGGCGGGTCGCTGCGCCTGCTCTTCGCCTTTCCTGCCGGACTGCTCCTGTCGCGGATCTTCAGGCCCGTCGCCGTCAGAGGGGCCTTCTGGATCTGCGCCGCCGCGATCGTCGCGCTCTCGGCCGTCCCGCGTATCGGCGGTGCCGGACACCTCTGGATGAACGGCCTGTACGATGCGTTCTGTGCCATCGTCCTCTTCCCGCTGCTCGTCTTCCTCGGAGCGTCGGGTAAAACGACAGACAGGATCACCACCCGCATCTGCCGGTTTCTGGGCGACATCTCCTATCCGCTCTACATGGTGCACTACCCATTCATCTACCTCTATTATGCGTGGGTGAAGAACCGCCAGCTGACCTTCACGGAGTCGCTGCCCGGTGCGGCGGCGCTTGTCATCGGCTCCGTCATTCTGGCGTGGCTCTGTCTGAAATTTTATGACGAACCGGTACGGAGATTCCTCGTCAAACGGTTCCTGCCGGCGAAAAGACAGGCCTGAGTACACATCTGCATTCAAAGTCTCCCGCCCGGAGGATTGGAATACCCAAGCCCTCAACAGACTCTCCAGCCCGACACCGGCATGACATTGAATCCGCCGCCTCCTTATAAATGAGGATTGCGCAACCGCAAAGAAAAGCGTTACTTTGCATGCGGATTCAACACTATGGGTGCAAGCGGGATTTTGCGTTTTTCAAGGAGGTTCGCACGGTTTTTCGCAACCGTCGCCGTTGCCGTTGCCGCAACTGAGGTTCCAGCACGGCCGGCCGGCCCGTATCCGTCGGTGAGCTCCTCCGCGACAACGGACGAAAAACCCGATCCGTCCTCCGTGCAGACGGCCTCCCCGACCCGTATCGCTGAAACCCACCCATACAGGAGGACATCCGCGACGGAAGGAGCAGGAGTTCTGTCGGACGACAAAACGGAGATCATCGACACCGTCATCTCGGTTGACGGCGTACAAGTGACGGCGATCAAACAGGGGCTTTCGCTGCGCAACCGTTCCGTAGCCGCATCGGTGGCGGGACGCCGGACGATCGAACGGCAGGGCATCACGGCCGTCAAGGAGCTGTCGCGGCTGGTTCCCAACTTCTACATCCCCGATTACGGTTCGCGCATGACGTCGTCGATCTATGTGCGCGGACTGGGGGCACGCATCGACCAGCCCGTCATGGGGCTCAATGTCGATAACGTTCCCTACCTCTCGAAGGACGACTACGATTTCGACCTGACGGACATCGAACGCATCGAGGTGCTGCGCGGCCCGCAGAGCACACTCTACGGCCGCAATACGATGGGCGGTGTGATAAACGTCTATACCCTTTCTCCGCTCGCATATCAGGGTACGCGGCTGGGGGCCGAATACGCATCGGGCAATACGCTGCGGCTGCGGGCCTCGACCTGCCTGCGGCCGTCGGAGCACACAGGCATTTCGGTTGCGGCACGCTACCTCCGCAGCGACGGGCTCTTCACCAACGACTTTACGGGCGAGACCTGCGACACGGAACAGTCGGGAGGGGTTCGCATCCGGCTGCAGTTCCGGCCCGACGACCGCTGGAGCGTGGACAACACCTTCTCGATCGGGCTTCTCGACCAGGGCGGCTACCCCTACGCTTCGGTTGCGACGGGACGCATCGCCTACAACGATCCGGCCGGCTACCGCCGCACGTCGCTCAACGACGGGCTGACGGTACGTTATACCGCCGAGCGGTGGGAGATCGCTTCGATCACGAGCTACCAGTTCAGCGACGACCGCATGACGCTCGATCAGGATTTCCTGCCCGAATCCTACTTCACGCTCACGCAGGCGAAGCAGGATCACGCCGTCACGGAGGATCTGGTCCTGCAGTCGCGCGGCACGGGCCGTTACCAGTGGCTTGTCGGCGCCTTCGGCTTCTACCGCCACCGCACGATGCAGGCGCCCGTGCTCTTCAAGCGCACCGGCATCGAACGGCTCATCCTCGACAACTCCAATACGGATGACGACCTCGTCTATTCGATGGATGCCGACGAACTGCTGCTGTCGTCCGAGTTCCGGAATCCGGTCTATGGCGCGGCGCTCTACCACGAATCCCGCCTGCGGGCCGGACGCTGGCTCTTCACGGCCGGCCTGCGCGCCGACTTCGAACATACGCGGCTTCGCTACCGCAGCCGTGCCGACATGGCCTATGCCGTGAGCATCAACGGCGCCGCACCCCTGCCCGCCGAGATCCATATCGACGAATCGAACCGCATCGCCCACTCCTATGTGGAGATTCTGCCTTCGCTCTCGGCAGCATGGAATCTCAACGCCCGGAACAATCTATATCTCTCGATCGCACGCGGATACAAGGCCGGAGGTTTCAACACGCAGATGTTCTCCGACATCCTGCAGGAGAAGATCAAATGGCAGATGGTGTCGGGGCTGGCCTATGACGAGCCCGATCTGATGTCCTACGAACCGGAATACAGCTGGAACTACGAAATCGGCGGTCATTTCGCCTCTGCGGAGGGGACGCTGCGCGGCGATTTCGCACTCTTCTGGATCGACTGCCGCAACCAGCAGCTCACGGTCTTCCCCGAAGGGCAGACCACCGGCCGCATGATGACGAATGCCGGACGCACATGGAGCCGCGGCGCGGAGTTGTCGCTGCAGATCCATCCCCACCGCTCGCTGGAGTTCGATCTGGCATACGGCTTCACCGACGCCCGCTTCCGGCGTTACGACACGACGGTCGAGGCCGCGGACGGAACGCCGCAGCGCATCAGCTACAAGGGCAACTACCTGCCATACGTTCCGCAGCATACGCTCGCCGGCACGGCAACGTGGAGCCGCCCGACAGGAGTGGAATGGCTCGGAGACGTCGTGCTGCAGATCGGCGTCAAAGCCACAGGCCCGATCCGATGGAACGAGGAGAACACCCGCAAACAGCCGTTTTATGCCCTCGCCGACGCTACGCTGCGGTTCGAACACGACCGCTGCGCCGTCTCCCTTTGGGGCCGCAACCTCGCCGGCACCCGTTACGAGGTCTTCTACTTCAAGTCCATCGGCAACGAGTTCGTTCAATACGGCCGTCCCCGCACGTTCGGCATTTCACTCGATATCAACATAAGAAACGACAAGAAACGATGAAAAAGATTCTCCTGATGCTTGCCCTCGCGGCTTGCACAGCCTGCAGCAACAACGAAGAGACGGAAGGTGAGCGCTACGCCGCCCGCAACGATGCCATTGTTGACGGACGCCTGACAGGCGCCGCCATGCACTTTCTGGGCCGCTCGACCGTAACCGACGGCAAGGGTGCGGCCTACACCGACGAGAGCGCCCGTTTTGAATTCGCCGACGCATCGGCCGACGGCAACGGCCGGCTCATCGTCTATATGCACCAGACCCGTTTTGCCGCCGGAATGCCGGCCGTCGAGATGCGCATTCCGGCCATTGCCTATACGGGCGAGGGCAATACGGTCTCCTTCTCGGTCGAGAGCATCGTACCCGAAGCCCTGATCGCAGCCGCAGGATCGTACCAACCCATGGAGCGCTATCGCCTTACCGATGTGGAAGGGTCGATCAACGGCATCATCTGCCGCATGAGATTCGTCTGTGCCGGCGAATACAAGGTCGAATATGAAGGGGCGCTGCTCAACAACGAAATGATCGGGACGGGCGGCGAAGAATAATCCCGTCTGACAGGATTCCGGAGCATCCGACTTTCCGTACTTCGGCGCCACCCTGGATACTCCGTCCCGGCACAGCCGAATCGAAAACTCCGTTTTCATCCCGCTCTGCTCCCGACTTTTCGTACTTTGGCTCCGTCTCAGATACTCCGTCCCGGCACAGCCAAATCGAAAACTCCGTTTTCATTTGTCTCTGCGCTCGACTTTTCGTACTTTGGCTCCGCCTTAGATACTCCGTCTCGGCATAGCCAAATCGAAAACTGCGTTTTCATTTGTCTCTGCGCTCGACTTTTCGTATCTTTGCCCAAAATATGACGCGAAGGGCCTTCGCCGATCGATTGTATTCCGGTAAAATTTCGGAGAATCGGACAGCCCCGCCAAAACGAACCATACAGATGAAAGCTGAATACAAGCCCTATGTCGATGCGCTGATCGACCTCGCCATCCGCGAAGATATCGGCGACGGCGACCATACGTCGCTCTGCTGCATCCCGGCCGGGGAACGCGGCCGCATGCGGCTGTTGTGCAAACAGGAGGGAATCATCGCCGGCATCGAGATCGCCCGCATCGTCTTCGAACGGCTCGACCCGACGGTCGAGTTCGACCAGCGGATCGAAGACGGCACGCGCGTGAAGCCCGGAGATGTGGCCTTTTATGTGGGCGGCACATTGCGTTCGCTGCTGCAGGCCGAGCGCATCATCCTCAATATCATGCAGCGCATGAGCGGCGTGGCGACACAAACGGCCGTCTATGTGGCACGCCTCGAAGGTCTCCGCACGAAGGTACTCGACACGCGCAAGACGACGCCCGGCATGCGTGTGCTGGACAAAATGGCCGTCAAGTTGGGCGGCGGCGAGAACCACCGCATGGGGCTCTTCGACATGGTTCTGCTCAAGGACAACCACATCGACTTCGCCGGCGGCATCGTACCGGCCATCCGGGGCGCCAAAGCCTACCTCAAGGAGCATCACAAGGAGATCCCGATCGAGTGCGAAGTCCGCACACTGGAGGATATCGACCTCGTATTCGAGGCGGGAGGCGTCGATCGCATCATGTTCGACAACTTCACGCCCGAAGCGACACGCCGCGCCGTCGAGAAGGTCGCCGGACGCTGCGAAACGGAGTCGAGCGGCGGCATCACGCTCGATACGCTGCGGACCTATGCCGAAACAGGGGTGGATTTCATCTCGGTAGGGGCACTCACCCATCAGATCCGCTCGCTCGACATGTCGCTCAAGGCGTGCGAATAACCGGCCGGAGGAACGGGAGGTGAAGAACCAGAGAGAAGCCGCTTCCGCATGCAACGGGTTGTCCGCATCCCGGCACACGACAATCGGACGCTGCACCCAACGGACAGGACGAAAAATTCCCGCTGCAAGTCGCAACATAGATGCTGCGGGAGCCCGTCGCACCGGAAAATCCAGCTGTGCATGAAAAGATTCTTCAAGAGCCACGTCGCGCTGCTCGTATGGCGGCTGGCACTGCTCTATGCAGTGCTGGCGGTGTGCCGTCTGCTCTTCTGGCGCTACAATTTCGCGACGATCGGAGCACTCTCGGCCCAAGAGCTGCCGGCGCTGATTGCCGGAGCATGGAAGTTCGACACCGTCTCGATCCTCTATGCCAATGCCGTGCTCGTACTGCTGTCGCTCGTGCCGCTGCACCTGCGCGAACGCCGCTGGTGGCAGCGAATGCTCTATTTCTACTATGTAATCGTCAATGCCCTGCTGGTCGTGGCGGTCAATCTGGCCGATGCCGTCTATTTCCGCTACACGCAGAAGCGATTCACCGCCGAAGAGATCTTCTTTGCCGAGAACGACAATTCGCTGCAGCTCGTCGGGAAATTCCTCGGCGAGAACATTCCGCTGCTGCTGGCCGGCATCGCACTGATCGCCCTGCTGGCATGGGCCGGCGGCCGCAAAGCACGCCCCGAACCGCTCTGCCGCACGGCAATCGGATACTACGGCGGCGGCGCGGCGCTGCTGGTCGTTGCGGCACTTCTCGCCATTACCGGCATGCGCGGCGGCATGACACGCATGACCCGGCCCATCACCCTCTCGAACGCCACCCTCTACGCCTCGGACAACGACCGCGCCAATCTGATTCTGTCGAATCCCTTCTGCATCCTGCGGACCGTCGGTCAGGGCGGAGGCGTGGAGTATCAACGTTACTATACACCCGAAGAACTCGAAAGCATCTACTCGCCCCTCCATCGTCCCGACTCCGTCGGCAAGGCGCCGCTGGCCGGCCGCAACATCGTCCTCTTCGTCATGGAGAGCATGTCGGCCGAACACTCCGCACACCTCTCGCCCGATCTCTACGCCAACCTGCCGGACAAGGGATTTACGCCGTTTCTGGATTCGCTCATGCAGCAGGGATACTGCTTTACCCGCATGTACGCCAACGGCTCGCGGTCGATTCAGGCCCTGCCGGCCGTACTGGGGTCGATCCCTTCGTTCAAGACCCCCTTCGTACTGATGCCGCAGGCGCTGGCTCCGACCCGCCAGCTGCCCCGCATCCTGCGCGACAAAGGATACGAAACGGCTTTCTTCTGCGGATCGTCGGCCGGATCGATGGGATTCGGCGCCTATGCCCGGTCGGCCGGCATCGAACACCTCTACAGCCGCGAAGAGTATGAAGAGAAGCACGGTACGAAGGATTTCGACGGCTATTGGGGCATCTGGGATGGCCCCTTCCTGCAGTTTCTGGGCGAAGAGTTGAGCGGGGGCGGGTTGCAAGAGCCCTTTTTCGCATCGCTCTTCACGCTTTCGTCGCACCACCCCTTCGTCGTACCCGACGCATGGCGCGACCGCCTGCCCGACGGCCTTACCCGCAACCACAAATGCGTGGCCTACACCGACAACGCTTTCCGCGCATTTTTCGACCGTTTCCACGAAGAGGCATGGTTCCGGCGCACGGTTTTTGTATTCGTTGCCGATCATGTATCGAGTGAGAAATTCGCCGAGGTCACACGAACGTTCCCCGGCAACCACCACATCATCGGATTCCTCTATACGCCCGACGGATCGCTGCGCGGGGAGTGCCGCGCAGCGGTCTCGCAGATCGACCTCATGCCGACACTGCTCGGACTCACGGGGTGCGACGACGAGCCCTATTTCGCCTTCGGCCGCGACCTCTTCCGCGAACCGGCCCCCGACGGCGGCAGTTTCGCGCTCTGTTACGACAACGGGTTCGAAGCGGCAACCGACAATCGGGTTCTCTTCTTCGACGAACGGCGCGTCACGGGAATCTACGACATCGCCGACATCCAACGCAGCCGGCCGCTCGCACCGACGGCCGGAACCGAGGCGCTGGAACGACAGATCCGGGCCTTCATCCAACAGTATTATTCACATATCGAACACAAGGCGTTCACCGTCGAATAACCATCCTATGGAATTTCATCCCGTGCGGCTCGAAGACAAGGCCGCCATCGAACAATATACCCGATCTTCAGGCATCTGCAACTGTGACCTGGCCTTCGCCAACATGTATTGCTGGGAAGGTACCTACCGCAGTGCATGGTGTATCGAGGAGGGATTCCTGCTCATCCGCTTCTACATCGACGGCAGCCGTCACATCGGCTACATGCAGCCGCTCGGGACGGGCGATTTCACACACCTCATTCCGCGGCTCGAAGCCGATGCCCGGCAATTCGGGCAACCGCTGCGGCTTTCGGGACTCACGCGGGAGGGCGCCGATGCGGTGCGACAGGCCCATCCGGAATTCGGCATCTGGCGCAACCGCGACTACGAGGATTATGTTTACAATGCCGCCGACCTGCGGAACCTTGCCGGACGGAAATACCAGCCCAAACGGAACCATGTCAACCGCTTCGAGGCGATGTACGAGTATCGGTACGAACCGCTCACTCCGGCGCTGATTACCGAATGCATGCGGCTCGAACGCGAATGGCGGGCCCAGCACGAAGGACACCGTTCGGAGCTGACGGCCGAACAATGCGCCATGCAGCGGGCGTTCGACCATTTCGAGGAGCTGGAATTGCAGGGCGGAGCGCTTTTCGTGGGGGATACGCTTGCGGCGTTCACCTTCGGTTCGGCCATCAACGACCACGCCTTCTGCGTGCACGTCGAAAAGGCCGACACGCATTACGACGGGGCCTTCACGATGATCAACCAACTCTTCGCGCAGCACCTGCCTGAAAACTATACGCTCATCGACCGCGAGGAGGATCTCGGACTCGACGGCCTGCGCCAGTCGAAACTCTCCTACCATCCGGCCTTCCTCCAGCCGAAACTCACGGCCCAGCGGCTCGACGAGGAACGGTTGCAGATCCGGGCGCTGTGGCGGGAGTGCTTCGACGACAGCGACGACTACATCGAACAGTACCTGCTTGCCCGTTACGACCCCCGGCGGCTTTATGCCGAGCGGCGGGAGGGGAGGATCGCCGCCATGCTGCATGTGATTCCCTTCGGCGATACGGCATACATCTATGGTGTCGCTACGGCACCCGAATACCGCAGGCAGGGATTGGCGGGAGGATTGCTGCATCGGGCCCTCAACGCATGCCGCACCGAGGGGTTCCGGCTGGCAGCCCTCATTCCGGGCGACGAATCCCTGCGCCGCTGGTATGCGGGATTCGGATTCGCGGGCGACATTCCCGTGCGTTTCCGCACTCGCGATGCGTTCGATTTCGGAACGGGGGATGCGGCAGCCGACCGCGCAATGATCCTGCCGCTCGACGACGAACCGTTTACGGCCGAAACGCTCGAACTCGGCGACAAGGCACAAAACGAATAAACCGGCCGGCACCGAGAGGGAGAAACGCCCCTTGCGGCTCCCCGCGGGCCGTCCGATCAGAAAACCGCGTCATCGGCCGCAAGGCAGGAGAAGCACACGCCGTCAAAATTCGTAACGGAACAGGTCGGTGTCGTAGCGGACGAACCCGACCCGCTCATAGAGACGGTGTGCGGCCTGCCGCGCAGCATTCGAGGTCAGCAGAACCTTCGCGGCTCCTTCGCGATGTGCAAGCGTCAATGCCTCCCGCACCAGCCGTTCGCCGATACCGGCGCCGCGCGCATCGGCATCCACAACGACATCCTCGATCCAGGCCCTGCGGCCCGACGGCACGTCATAAAGCGCCACGCTCAACATCCCGACAATCCGGCTGTCGGCGGTCTCCGCGAGGAGCAAATGCGTATCGGGGGCCGCTGCGATCCGGCCCAACCGCTCTTCATCAAAGGACGGCAATGCCGCAGCAAGCTGTCGCAGCAGCCGATCTACGGCCGTCGCCACACGTCGGGATTTTTCCGTTGTTTCGTATATCCGTATCATCTCGTTCCGCTTTCGGGCGTTCAAGGTACGAAAAAAACGGAGAAAATGTCATGGCTCCGATCGAAGAGTTTGTCGGACGATGGTTTCAGGAACTTTTCGACAATAACGAAACGTATTTTACCGATTCCATAAACAAAAACCGGTCTTTGCGCCCGACTTTTCGTATCTTTGGCTGTGCCTTAGATACTCCGTTCCGGCAGAATCGAACCGCCATTTGCTTCTGCGCCCGACTTTTCGTATCTTTGACCGAAAATCGAACAGCTGGAACAACATGGAATTTCTTGGGCTTCTCATCGGACTGGCATTGATTCTTGCCGGAGCCAACTACCTTACCGACGGATCGGTCGCTCTGGCAGCCCGCTTCCGCGTACCGGGATTCCTCATCGGGCTGACCATCGTGGCCGTCGGAACCTCAACGCCCGAACTGGTCGTCAGCTTTCTCTCGGCACTCGAAGGCCAAGGCGACATGGCCGTCGGCAATGTCGTGGGATCCAACATCTTCAATGCCTTCTTCATTCTGGGCGTCTGCGCCCTCATACGCCCCCTGCCGCTGACGGCAGGCAATATCCGCCGCGATCTTCCCATCGGCGTGGGAGCCTCCCTGATTCTCTGCATCGTCCTCGCGGATGCACTCTTCGGCGCCGAGCCCCGCATCGGGCGAATCGAAGGATTCGTCATGCTGGCACTCTATGTGCTGACCGTATGGACGGCCGCACAAGCCGCACGGCGTGAAAACGCCGGCCGTCAGGAGGAGACCGGCACCACACCCCGCACAACCAACGGATGGCTCATGGCCCTGATGATTCTCGGCGGCCTCGGCGCACTGATCCTCGGAGGCGAGATGTTCCTCCGGAATGCCGTGGCGATCGCCCGAAAGCTCGGTATCAGCGAATCCGTCATCGCCATCACGCTCGTTGCCGGCGGCACGTCGTTGCCCGAACTTGCCTCTTCGGCCGTATCCGTTTACAAAGGGCGGACAGACATCGCACTGGGGAATGTCGTCGGGTCGAACATCGCCAACATCCTGCTGATCCTCGGCCTGAGCGCTACGGCCATGCCGCTCACACCGGGCGGAATCGATGCCGTCACATTGGGGATGGTCGTGCTCAGCGCACTGCTGCTCTTCGCCGCCGCCTTTACCTTCCGCCGCCGCATGCTCGACCGTTGGGAGGGAGCCGCCTTCCTGCTGATCTACGGCGGCTACCTCGTGTGGCTTCTCAGATAACACCCTGACCGAAAACCTGCCGCCATGGAACAGTCCGATCATCTGCCGCTCAAGGAACAGGTGGCCCTGCTGCCGCTCAAACCCGGGGTCTATCAGTTTCTCGACCGCACGGGGACGATCATCTATGTCGGCAAGGCAAAAAGCCTCCGCAAACGCGTCTCCTCGTATTTCATGCAGAGCAGGGACCATGCACCGAAAGTACGGGTCATGGTCCGGCAGATCGTCGGGATCCGCCATATCGTCGTCGATAACGAGACCGATGCCCTGCTGCTTGAGAACTCGCTCATCAAGGAGCTCCAACCCCGATACAACATCCTGCTCAAGGACGACAAGACCTATCCGTGGATCGTCGTGCGCCGTGAAAATTTCCCCCGCATCCAGTCCACCCGGCAACTGCAGCGCGACGGCTCGCTCTACTTCGGCCCCTACTCGTCGGTCGCGATGCAGCACAGCATTCTGGAGTTCATCCGCGAAGTGATTCCGCTGCGCAGCTGCTCGCTCAACCTCACGCCCGAAGCCATCGCCCGCGGACGTTACGGCGTCTGCCTGCAATACCATCTGGGCAACTGCAAGGGCCCCTGCATCGGAGCACAAAGCGCTGAAGAATACCAACAGCTGCTCGACATGGCCATCGCCGTCCTCAAAGGCGACCTGCGCCCCGTGCGCACCTACCTCGAAGGCGAAATGCAGCGTGCCGCCGAAGCGCTGCAGTTCGAAGCGGCGCAACGGTTCAAATCGCGTCTCGATGCGCTGGAGAACTATTCGGCGCGGTCGGTCATCGTCAGCGCCCGCATCGTCGATGTCGATGTCTTTTCGCTCATCGAAGAGGAGCATGCCGAGGCGGCCTACTGCAATTTTCTGCGTATCCGAAACGGTTCGATCACGGCCGTCTCGACGATCCGGCTTGCGCCGGGCATCGACACCGACCGCGCACAGATGCTGTCGCTTGCGATCCAGCACTTTGCCGAGACATTTGCCGGCGGAAAGCTCGCCCACGAGGTAATCGTGCCGTTTCTGCCGTCGGCCGCACAACTCTTCGACGGCGTCGTCTTCACCGTTCCGAAACGCGGCGAAAAGGCCGACCTGCTGGCCTTTTCGGAACGCAGCGCACGCATCTACCGCGCCGAACAACTCAAAAACCTCGAAATCAAGAATCCGGAACGCCATACGGAGCGTCTGATGAATGCCATGCAAAAGGAGTTGCGGCTGCCGAGGCAGCCGCGCCACATCGAGTGCTTCGACAACTCCAACCTGCAGGGAACCAACCCCGTAGCCTCGTGCGTCGTCTTCCGTGACGGCCGGCCGTCACGCAAGGAGTACCGGCATTTCAACATCAAGACGGTCGTCGGGGCCGACGACTTCGCCTCGATGCGGGAGATCGTCTTCCGCCGCTATACACGTCTCATGGCCGAAGGTGCGGAGCTGCCCGATCTGGTGATCGTCGATGGCGGAAAGGGACAGCTGTCGAACGCCTATGCCGTCCTGTGCGAACTGGGAATCGAGAAACAGGTTCCGATCGTCGGACTGGCCAAACGGCTCGAAGAGATCTACTATCCGGGGGATTCCATGCCCTACTACCTGAGCCGCACGGGCGAACCGCTCAAGGTCGTCTGCCACATCCGCGATGAGGCGCACCGCTTCGGCATCACGTTCCACCGGCAGAAACGGAGCAAAAACTTTCTGAAAAGCGAACTGGAGGAGATTGACGGCATCGGAGCCCGGACAATCGAAACGCTGCTGTCGCATTTCCGGACTGTCGCCCGCATCCGCGAAGCTTCGGATGAGGAGTTGGCACGGTTGATCGGAGCAGCCAAAACACGCCGCCTGCGCGAACACTTCGCACAGATGTGATTTCCGCATCGACTGGTCATTCGGCACCTGGGCAGGGTTTCCGCACCCGCCTGGCGGGACGTCCGAGACAAGGGTGCCGTTTCGGGGAGGGCCATCCGCGAAGGTAGAGGCAACGCGGCCGAAGACAGGGCCGCACACACTGCACCTCCCTTCCATCTTGTCCAAAAGATAAGGAGGGAACCATCTCCGGTCACTTCCATCTCCGAGACAGAGACCGGAAGGGACAAGAGGGATAAAACGGATCGGAAACACACGCGGAAAAAGGGAGAAGGCAGCGAGGAGGTGTTTTTTCGGAATGAGGGGAGATCTTAACGGACAGCGGGACAACGGTCTGAAAATATCCGGCAAAGAAGAATTTTCCGCATCGAGAATTTGCAAATTGCGAATTAATCCGTACATTTGTGCTCCCGATCCCACAAAATGAGACAGGAAAGCCCAGATGGCGGAATCGGTAGACGCGTTGGTCTCAAACACCAATGATAGCAATATCGTGCCGGTTCGACCCCGGCTCTGGGTACTAGGAAAATCGCTTAATCTGTTGATATATAAAGATTAAGCGATTTTTATTTTCTGGATTTCCCCCACATTTTCCCCACACGTGCTGTGAATGATGTTTTAATCCACCTCTTTTACCCAATCATGCGCATGTTTTATTATGATCTTTCGGGCAGTGTCAGCGGAATATCTGGATAGAGTGTTTCGTAGGGTTGCATTGGCTCCAGAGTTTGCGGACGGCTGGCCGTGCGGAGAAAATTCCAGAAATCTGCGGAAAAGTGCACGACTTGCCCCACATGGGAACGGAGCGTGGTCAGCACCACACGGCCGTCGCTCAGCCGTCCGATGTGTTCGAGCTTTTCGCTGCCGAACATTCCGGGACAGATGCGCAGCACTTCCCCGGTTGTGCGGTTCCAGAGCCGGGCGAAATCCAGCCGCATTGAGTCGCATGCGCCTTTGACCAGTACCCAATCTTCTCCAAACGGGAGAAGAACCGACCAGGGATCCACATTCTGCATACGGGTGGCCCGGCAGCGGCGCGTGTCG
>CALUKI010000011.1 GCA_944321175.1 uncultured Alistipes sp. | reverse complement strand
TCGGCCGGCACCGGAGTACGACTGCCACAGGCCGGCAGCAGCATGGCAATACCGATTATCGCAACTTGTCGCAACACAGGGATCGTTTTTAGCCTATTGACATGAATATTTACTTATCGGGAACATAAACCCCGTCGTGAGCGAGCATATTGTCAAGCGTCTTTCGGAACAAGTCCCACATCGCATCGCTGGCCAAAGGATTGCCGACCAACACTACATCATTATTTCTATCTAATAAAAAAGAATGGTATTGAGATTTAGATGGGATATGTGGGTTATATTTAAGAAAATTACATGTGCTATCTATGTATATTTTATTTTCATATTCGTGTTTTTTTACAGATAACCATAGGTGACGCATATCTTTTTTCGCAGGCGCAAATATAAATAGGACATCGAATTGTTCATATAAATGACTTATCTCAACAATGTCTTTCATATCAACCAAATGCGAGATTCGACAATGAGAGCATTCGAGTGAGTCATAATAAATGACCAAATTTATTGGCCTTTTATTCTCATTATTAATATTGCTATTTTGAGCATTGTATAAAGTCGGAAACGCTATTTTTCTTGACTTTATTTTTTGAATATCACTTATTACACTTTCACGATTTGAACAGGCCGTTATACTACAAATAACAAATACAAACAACGAAAAACGCATTATTTTAACATTTAACTGAATTCCCAATTTATTTTGATAAGATTATATACTCCGTCCTTGTATGTAGTTGCATACCCGCCTTGATTGTTTGATAATACACAAATTGAAGTCATCATATATGGGGTTGTGATTACCCGCTCCAAACTTCCATTCCAATCAAAGACAGAGATATTCCGCGTATATGGATATTGGAAATCCCTATTTCTTAAAGATTTTCCCATATTCCCATTTATCAGTCCATATATGTATTCATTTGTACAGCATACTGCATCGAATCCGATGACAGTATCATCGACTATTGTTATATTGTTATGATCAAATTTTTCATATACCGGTTCTATGATGTACTGCGTTGAAACATGCTGTATTTTATCATTTGTTATTTCCAATATGTCCAAAACCGCCCCTATATATGTCGTTTGTGCAATATATCTTTTATTGGGACTTATACAAGTATGGGGCATATATCGCCATACAATATGATTGTCAGCAATCCCTTCGTCTGAGTTATTCAGAATGGGCAGTATATTATATGTAAGACATGAATCTATATCGGATGAAATGATTTTCAATCGACTGTCGGGAGACATACAGAAACAATAATACGCACCATCCTTGACATAAATATTATTGGGCAAATTGCCGTTTAATTTAAATACCTCATTATTCATTGACTGCTCGGTGTATTGTTTGTTTCCAGCCAATAAATCCGCTATATCATATTCAATAATCTTGTTTTTATCTGCGACAAATATAGAATGCTTATCTAAACTGAAATGGGTCGGAGTGCTAATTAATTCTCCATAGCCGCGTCCTTTCTTACCGAATTTTGCAAGTAGTTGTCCTTTATTACTATATATATGGAAGAAATTCTCATTTACAGCAAAATCAAGTACGATTATCATAGAGTCCAATTCAGCTATCTGCCTGGGATATACACACTCTATATCATCTGCAATTATGTCGCATGTTGCCTCTATTTGAGGAACATCATCCATAATTTCAGGGTTATAAATTATTGCATTTTTTTTACATCCAACTAATGCAACAAACATTAGCACCATATAACTTTTTGCATTCATAGCAGATCATTGATGATATATGAAAGTTCAGTAATTCCGTTTCATATATTTTAACAGGAATTACGAACCCTACTTATTCGAAACTATCTAGAACACTTGTGTGAACCAACAAGATGGTCTCCTACTGCGGCGAAAGAAAATCCGCAATCGCAATTAAAAACACATACGCCGAACCATCCCTCACAATGCATATCTCCTTCAATTTCATTTCTTGCCAGCGCCTCGACATTGGCATTCAGAAGATCCGAAACATCCGACTGCTCGTAAACGGCAAATCCCGTCACGGCAGCAGCAGCGAACAACATCGCCACTCCTCCAAAAAGAAGTTTTTCTTCATAATTTTAAAAATTAAAAGTTAATAGATAGTTGGTAAAGCCCATGGCTTGTTATTACTCTTCCACAACTCCAGCATCCTAATTTGAACAGCGACAAAAGGGTACTCAACTTGTTTCCAAGCAATTTCACCAACAAATGTAACAATTAATTTTATATATTGCAATAAATAATTGTTTATTTTTTATTTAATTTAAGTTTTTTATGTAAGAATCTACATCTTTAGACCGATCTCGGCCCGCAATCAGAACAAGACCTCCAAATAAAATGAAAATACATGATTTCAGCCCGTACAACACCCACTTCCGCAAAGACGATCCGTCATAACAAACAAGAGACCGACAATTCTCCTAAGTCCGATCTATAATCGATACTTATATAATGTTTCCGAACCGGGATCAACTCCATACAGACAGGAGTTTGCACTGTCCAAGGCGATGCAGTAGACCTCGTGATCCAACATCAGTCTCTCCTTCAGACACCCCTGCCAATCGAAAACATAGACCATGCTTTTATCGTGCTGCCGCGCCTTTCCTGTCCGGGGTTCAAAATCGCCGTGATACAAGGCATAGATCCGGTTGTCGTCCGCCTGAAGGTTTTTGAAATGCCATACGGGGGTATTGCCGTTCATCAGGTCCGAGAACCGGAACGACCGGTCCAGGGAAAACACATCGACTGCTCCCGATACAATATCGACAATCCCGAATACAGGGGCATAGGTCATTCCGAACGCAATCTTTGTCTTGTCGGGCTTTAAGCAATCCTCCGTATAGGATAACATCTCGGTCGAATAATGAGGAGTTTTGCTGATAAGAGGTTTCTCCAGAATCCGGATGCTTTTGAGCTCACGGTTTTCCGCAATAGAATAAAGCGAATAGTGCATCGGAGAAAAACGGTTCGTTTCGCTCATCGAGGTCGGGACATGCAAAATTTTCAAGTCGTCATTCACACGGAAATTATAGCGGCAAACCGAATTGTAACATTGTTTCCAATCGACCGGAACGATCTTATCATAGACAGTTTTGTTGGCGGCCAGCGATTTCGTGATATTCCAAGTCAAGAGACTATTATTATTGTAGGCATACAAGTCCGCAACCAACTCTCCGGCTTGATTTCGGTCGATTTGCCGCAACAACATGAAAGCAATCACTTCGCGTATCCCTCTTCCTTGAGGGCAGAAACTTCCCAAACGTTCCTGTCGTTCCAGATCATACACACTGAAAAAACCATTGTCTATGGGCTTGACATTATAGCCGACAAGCAGCGTATCGGCCACACAGATATTGAGCGAAGAGAGGTATTCAAGTTCAATGTGCTGGCTTGTCTTTTCCGTCACAGGGACCTGACGCAGATCTACAAAGGTCATATTATTCAGACAAGAATCAGAACCTCCGCATGATACGGCCAGCAACATCAGAAAAGAGAGAAATTTATACATCCGGGTTCATTCCATTTCACATTCTACCCTATTTTCAATTTTCACCAACTAACAAAATCCGTTTGGATGCCCGTCATATGATTCCCTCCAAATCAAGATAGGCAAATTGCGGCACATCATTCAAAGACATGATCAGTCGGTTGTGTTTTGCGTCGTAACAGTAGTCCGAGATTTTGTAGCCCACATCAAGTGTTTTCAGATAGTTCCCCTTCAAATCAAACACATGGAAGCGCGTCGGATCACTGTTCTCATCCGCAAAACGTTTTTTGCCGCTATATGCAATGACGATCAGGTCTTTGCAAATGCATGGAGTGCCATAATACGACATCGAATTCGATGTACGGTCATCCCACTTCGGGCCATACACATTGCATATCAGCTCGCCATCCAACGTACAGATCGTGAATAAGTCGTGATGATAGTAACTTTCAACATAGATGCCGTATTTCATTGATGCAGCGAATGCGGTTCGTCTGCGTTCGATGGCCGGATGTGCATATGGAAGCGTAGTGTATTCACCCGTATTTATGTTCCATTTGGCAATCGATTGATGAAAGCCATAGTTGCCGGTAGGGGCAATGGATCTCGCCATATAAATGCTGTCGTTCAGATATTGCAAACTCGAGGGAAATTGTTTCCTCGACAGATTCATCCTGGATGTCGGCATATAATATTCTGGGTCCGCAAGAAATGCATCCAAGTCATACTCAAACACGGCGTTTTTTCCATAATCGGGCAATAAAAACCTGCGATGTGCTTCATCAATCACGAGTGAACCGCCATTTGCGATTTCACCGGGGCCCCGGCCTTTTCTGATCCCGCTTACCACATGATTGAAATTTTCAATATCAAAAACATGCAACATATTCTCCATCGACCCTAAGTCTAAAATAAAAAGATAGTTGTCGAGGATATATAAATGGGCATAATTCCCAATCAATACATCCTTCGTGTCAATTTCATGGATCGAATCGTGAACATCGATTTCCTTGTTTCGACTGTTTTGATATTTTTCCGTCGAATCACTTCCATTGCATCCGGCCATCAGTCCGACAACAGCAGACACAAACAGCACTTTTTTCATTATTCTCCCCTATTTAGACATTTCGAAATACTTGATTGATCTCTTTCGTCAGCATCGTATCGGAATCGAACACTTCAAATTTATGAAAATAAATCGACAATATCGCTCCCTACCTGCCTGAAATTCGGATCACGCAACCGCCCGCAACGGGAACAATAACAAATATAGGCAATAATTTGCAATTTTCAGACCGTATTGAAAACATATATATTTCCGATATGCGAAATAGAACGGGCGGCATGGATGGGGATATTTAGGTAACTTGTTCTTTCATAAGAAGATGAAAGGCAAAACATATATATTCGTATTGTTCGAGCCCCAAGGCCGCAACCTCCCTGCTTGAGCCGAAAGAGGCCAATTATTAAAATATTTTCATGTCGAATCGGGGAAATCTGGTTGTTTTTTTCGTATCTTTGTAAGTTGAATTAAGAATAGACGGCAATATGGCAAAAATCAAAGGAACGATTGTCGTTGACAAGGAACACTGCAAGGGTTGCGGAGTCTGCGTAGAGGCTTGTCCCTGCAACGTCTTGGCCCTCTCGGTCGAAGTCAACGGAAAAGGATATCGCATGTGCATGATGGCACATCCCGATGCCTGCACGGGATGCGCCTCGTGCGGAATCATCTGTCCCGATAGTTGCATTACGGTCTATCGGCAAAAATTCGAATAGCATATGGCGCAGCAGCAAGAGGTCAAACTGATGAAGGGCAACGAAGTAATCGCTCATGCGGCGATCCGCTTCGGTTGCGATGCCTATTTCGGCTATCCCATTACACCGCAGTCCGAGGTGATGGAGACGCTCATGGAGCTCAAACCCTGGGAAACGACCGGCATGGTCGTCCTGCAGGCCGAGAGCGAAATCTCATCGATCAACATGGTTTACGGCGCCGCCGCTACGGGGAAACGGGTCATGACATCCTCCTCGTCGCCCGGCATCTCGCTCATGGCCGAAGGGATCAGCTATATCGCCGGAGCGGAACTGCCGTGCCTGATTGTCAACTGCCAGCGCGGCGGCCCCGGATTGGGGACCATCCAGCCCTCGCAGGGCGACTATTTTCAGGCCTGCAAAGGCGGCGGACACGGAGATTATCACCTGATCGTGCTGGCTCCATACTCGGTGCAGGAGATGCATGACTTCGTCGAACTGGGCTTCGAGCTGGCGTTCAAATACCGCAATCCGGCCATGATTCTCGCCGACGGTGCAATCGGACAGATGATGGAAAAGGTCGTACTGGCGCCGCAGCAGTCCCGGATGAGCGAGGAAGAGATCGCCTCCAGATACGGCTCATGGGCGACCTACGGAAAACCGGCCGATCGCGCCCGCAATGTGGTGACATCCCTCGAAATGCAACCGGAAATGATGGAGCGGAACAACCTGCGCATGGGTGCGAAGTACAGGCTCATCGAAGAGAATGAAGTACGTTACGAAGCGATCGGGTGCGACGATGCCGATTACGTTCTGGTAGCCTTCGGTTCATCGGCCCGCATCTGCTCGGCAACGGTCGAGATGGCACGCGCCGAGGGGCTTCGCGTAGGCTTGTTGCGGCCCATCACGCTCTATCCCTTCCCCATGCAGCCCATTGCGGAGCTGGCAAAACGGGTAAAGGGTTTTCTGAGCGTCGAACTCAATGCCGGCCAGATGGTCGAAGATGTACGGTTGGCTGTCAACGGCGTTGCCCCGGTCGCCCATTACGGCCGTCAGGGCGGCATGATCTACACGCCGGATGAAGTGCTCACCGCACTGAAGCAAAAACTTATCAAAGCGTAAAACGATGGCAGAAGTTGTTGAAATAAAAGAGGAAAATCGGGTTTACGGCAAATCGCCGCTGATCACCGACAATGTGATGCACTACTGTCCGGGGTGCAGCCACGGAACCGTCCACAAACTCATAGCCGAAGTGATCGACGAAATGGGTATTACCGACCGCACGGTCGGCATATCTCCCGTCGGTTGCGCCGTTTTCGCCTACAACTACATCGACATCGACTGGATCGAAGCGGCACACGGGCGGGCATGCGCCGTTGCGTCGGCCGTAAAGCGCCTTCATCCGGCGCACATGGTCTTCACCTATCAGGGCGACGGCGATCTCTCGGCCATCGGCACGGCGGAGACGATCCATGCTGCGGCACGGGGCGAGAACATCGTTGCCATCTACATCAACAACGCCATCTACGGCATGACGGGCGGACAGATGGCTCCCACGACCCTGCTCGGAATGAAGACCGCGACAACACCGTACGGGCGGGATCCCCGGCTGAACGGCTATCCCTACAAAATCGCGGATATGATGGTTCATCTCGACGGCACGGCCTACATCACACGTCAAAGCGTCCATACGCCGGCCAATGTCCGCAAATGCAAGCGTGCGATCCGCAAGGCATTCGACACGGCGATGGCCGGCAAGGGCTTTTCACTGGTCGAGGTCGTCGCGACGTGCAACAGCGGGTGGAAGATGTCGCCTGTCGCCGCCAACCGGTGGCTCGAAGAGAACATGCTCCCCTACTATCCGCTGGGAGACATCAAATGTAACGAGTAAGAAGCGCAGCCATGAAAGAGACGTTGATTATAGCAGGATTCGGAGGACAAGGGGTTCTCTCGATGGGCAAGATCCTTGCCTACTCCGGAGTGATGCAGGATTTCGAGGTGACGTGGATGCCCTCCTATGGTCCTGAGATGCGGGGTGGAACGGCCAATGTAACGGTCATCCTCTCCGACCGCAAGATTTCTTCGCCCATTGCCTACGAATACGACACGGCGATCATTCTGAACCAGCAGTCACTCGACAAGTTCGAGGCAAAGATCCGCCCGGGCGGCACGCTGATCTACGATACGAACGGCATTACGCACCACCCTGCGCGTACCGACATTCATATCTATGCGATCAATGCGACGGAGGAGTCGGCGAAGCTGGGCAATTCGAAGCTGTTCAACACGATGATTCTGGGCGGATACCTGAAGGTATGCCCTGTCGTGACGCTGGAGAACGTGAAGCTGGGACTCAAGAAGTCGCTGCCGGAACGCGCATGGAAGATGTTGCCGGAGAACGAGAAGGCGATTCTTCACGGTGCGGAGATCATCCGTCAGGTGCGCTGAGAGGCTCACAGGCCGTGATGCCGGAACTCGGCGGTCGAACGGACAGACAGGACAGACAGACAAGACGGCCAGCCGGAAAGACAGGACGGCCAGCCGGAAAGACAGGACGGGCGGTTTCGTCCGGCAATACGGTTCGGGCCGGAGAGTCCGAAAACCCTAAATGAAAAGGCACTCCCTGCGGGGTGCCTTTTCATTGTCAATAGCTAAGCGATCCTCTCTTTTCACGAGAGGAGTTCCTGCCCGAACCGAACAGGAGACGAGCAAAATTTATTCGGTCTTTTGTACACCGTCCGTTGTTGCGGGGACGGCTTTCGGCTGGAAATCCACCTCGTAAAACTTGAATTCCGGTTTGGTGATGGCTCCTGTCGCAGCATCGATCCCCCAACACAAAATATTCAACAGGTTGAGAACAGATACCGCATTGAAACTTTTGTTGATAATGATCGGTTCTGCCGTATGGTTCGGCGCCTCGATCTTCACAATCGTTTCATCGAAGCCTCTTCGTATTTTCGTCGTATAAGGAAAAGTCACATTGGTGTGTTTTCTACCGTCGATGGTCAATGTAGCCTTTTCCTGAATATCGCCGCTGAATGTAACGTTGGCTTTTGATCCGCAAAAGATCGATGCGCATGAACTCAACAATACCGCGCAAGACAAACATGCAAAATGTCTCATGGATTTAAAGATTCATCTCCGTGCCCCTGCGGAGGTTGGCAATGATGGCATATAAAAACGTGGGACAAAACTTTCAATCGTCTTCCGAGGTGTCGCATACCATGCAGCCGAATGAAGAGTAAAGCCCACGCTGGAACGTGAGCGTTTACACCTTACTCTTGGCTGCCATTGAAATTTGCGACGTTTCAGAAGACAAGAAATAAAGCTAACGCTTTTATATGTATGTACCCGCGCTTTTTGTGCGGAGAGGGTACGAGAAAAAACAAAAAGACCGTTTCCGTTATTTAACCATAGGCAACAGGTTTAAGGGTTTCTACTTTGCAAAGATACAATTATTTCTGAGTTTTCAATATTTTACAGCATGAGTCAATGCCCGAAACGCGAAGTATCGACCTCTTTCCGTTTCTTCTCCTTGTAGCCGCCGAAACGATAAACGAGGTTGACCGTCACGTTGCGCGTATGGAATTCGTTGCCCATATGCAATTGTTGGTCTCCGAAATCGACACTCGACACGGGTGTCAGGCTGTCGAAAAGATCGTTCCCCTTGATACTCAAATCGGCTTTGCCGCCTGCAAAGGTCCATTTCAATCCGGCATCGACGCGCCACGAAGCTCCGATGTCATAGGTGCACTGCAAGGCTTCCGATTGATAGTGCCCGCCGAACTCGAAAACCAGATCGGGCTTTCGTGACAGCCGCAGGGTATTCTCCATAGCGGCAAGCGCCACCCATTTCGAACGTTTGTAATCCATGCCGTAGAAATCGCTGTTGCGGATCAGGTAATCGAACGCCGTGAGTGTCAATCGCGACGAAAAGCGTTCACCGATACGGAACGGAACGATGACCAGAGCACCAAACGACGACATGTAGTCCCAGTTGAGCGTCTGGTAGATCAGCGCCAGCCGGTCCGGAGCCAGATAGGCCGACTGGTTGAACGCATCGACGCGATGGTTCCCATAGAGCTGGAAGATGTATTTCTGCCGGAAGATATAGGTCAGCGTCAGCGAATAGGCGGACGAGGGCCGGAGCGTCGGGGTGCCGTGCACTTCGGCATAACCGTCGAGACAGGTCGTGGCTCCCGACATCTCCCAGAAGGAGGGATAACTCTTGTCCGATGACACCTCAGCCTGCAGGATGTGATCCGACGACGGCATCCAGTTCAACGACGCCTGTGGAAAGAGCGCCCAGCGGTCGTAGGCATTCCGGCGATAGTACTCTCCCGTAAGCGACACCGAGAACGACAACCGTTCGGAGAAACTCTTGCCCGTCCCCAGATAGAGATCGTAGGTGTATTCATCGAGCCGGAGGTCCGTATCGAGATCGCCTGTCATTGCGTCCGAGAGGTAGTATTGGTAATCGTCATCATGGATGTAGGAGAAGCGCGCACCGCTGTTGAGTTTCCAGCTGCGGCCCAGATCGCACTGCTGATCCAGATAGAGCGACAGCCGGTCGATCCGCTGTCCGGCGTCGATTGCAAACTCCGACGGAGTGCCGTCAACCGGTTCGACCGACATCTCCTGCCGGCTTGTGGTGCGGTAACGGGTGTAGTCGGCACCTGCCGAGAGTCCGAACCCTGTTTGGGCCGACAGCGAGAGGTTGTGCATGGCTTGATTGTCCTCGATCTGAGACCTGCTGTCAACATGGTTCCCCTCGGACTGGAGATCACCCTTGCCCGAAGGCAGGAATGATCCCGTATAGGCAATGTCGATCCGGCTCTTCTCGGAGGGAATCCACGATCCGCCCACCCGCATGTTGTGCATCAGGTTGTCGGAAGCCATCGACTGTTTTTGGGTGATCTCGTAAAGTTGGCCGCCAACCGTATGGCGGGTTGTCGTAAGCGGCTCCAGCATCGAGTGCGTTCGGGCAAGATCGTACATCGCATCAAAGGAAAACTTCGCGGTCGAGCCGGCAAGGTTGCCGCCCGCACGCCACGAATTGTAATACCCGCCTTCATAGGCTGCATGCAGCTGTCCGGCCAACGATTGACCGGCACGGTGACGCAGGACGACATTGATCGCAGCCCCGCGAACATGATACTGCGGCGGTGCGGCATACATCACCTCGACCCGCTCGACCTGATCGACGGCCGTCGATTTCAACAGCGTTACAAGCTGCTCGGCACTCATCGTCGAAGGCTTTCCGTTGAGAATCACCGTAACTCCGGCCGTTCCGGCAAGCGTCAGCGCACCGTCCCGCTCCATGACGCCCGGCAATTTTGTCAACGCTTCATAGGCATTGGAAACGACATGCCCCTGTACGATCTGTTTCAGATCGTAGCTCAGACGTCCCTCCTCGACCTTTACCAACGGACGTTCTCCGCGCACGACGACCTCACCGACCGATACCGTCGTCTCCGTAAGCACGATCGTACCGGCATCATCCGTAGAACGTTCGACGACGAGCGGTTCATAACTCAGATGCTGCAACAGCAGCCGATAGGGCCGGATGGAGGACGCAATTGCAAAGCGGCCGTCGAGATCGCTCGCTTCGGCTGCGACGAAAAGCGAATCGGGAGTCTGCAGGATGACCGCAACACCGGCGACGGGCAGCGAATCGCGGCCGATGATACGACCCGTAACATGCTGTGCGACGGCCTGGATACAGCCGAAAGACAATACCGCCAGAAAGGATAAGAAACGGTTCATAGACGATTACGGAAATTTCATGTCTGTCCCCACTCTTCATGAGGAGGCCTTCCAACGCAGCAAAGATAGTGTATTTTTCCGAGGGGGGGGGAAATCTTTTTTCGTCCCGAATGAAAAAAAGAGCCTTTGAGAGTATTCCATACCGTGATTTGGTACGGCAATTGCCGTTGGGTTGCAGGGCCGAAGTCGCACGATTTGCAATTTCGGGAAATAGGTCTTATATTTGTTCGGATTAACCAAATTATCAGTAGCTGAAAGATGAAAAAGTATCGTTGCACGGTCTGCGAATGGGTGTATGATCCCGCCGCAGGCGATCCCGAAGGAGGCATTGCGCCCGGAACAGCTTTCGAAGATATTCCCGATGACTGGGTATGCCCCTTGTGCGGTGTCGGTAAAGACCAATTCGAAGTCGTCGAAGAGTAGTCCGGCCGCATGAAGAGAAGATGAAAGGCGCCCGTATCCGATCGGATACGGGCGCCGCCTGCATTCCGGCCGCTCTGTACAACCCTGCGCATTGTGTCGTCGCACGGAAACATACGGCGATTCGCCTCGGCGGCGATGTCGGATGTGTGTCGGAACGGGTCGGGGCGAACCGTATTTTTTATCCGGCAGAGCGGATTCGGCGCACTTCTTGCGGTAAACCGCCGCATGCGACAACGATGATACCGACCGTTTCCGAAATATTGCACCGGCTTCAGCCCCTGGAAGTGGCGGCCAAATGCTGCGCCGTGGCGGGAGCCTATCTGTCGGGCTACGCCATTACGTCCCATTTCCATGAAGCATCGAGTCTGACTGGCGCCATGCTCGCCTGCACCTCGGCAATCGTCGTACAGCAGCAACAGGATTTCCGCCACTCCGTCCAGCAAGGCTGGCTGCGCGTACTGGGCACCTTCATCGGCGCCGTCGTCGCCTATTTCTATCTGCTCCTTTTCTCCTTCTCGATCGTCGGCATGGTCGTGACGGTCTGCCTCGAAGAGGTCGTCTGCATGTTGTTCGCTATTCCCGACAACGGGAAGATGGCGACGATCACCCTTGTCATCGTACTGCTCGTCTCGGTGCAGTCGCCCGATCTCACCCCATTGCAGAACGGCGTGCTCCGATTCTCCGAAGCGACCGTCGGAGCGGTCGTAGGTGTCGTCGTCGCTTGGTGCGCCGACCGCATACGGCGACGGCTGCGGCGTCATGCGGACGGCGTATCCGGCTCCGGACCGAAGAAATAATCTTCCGCACCGTGCAAGCCGGGCAACAGTTCGCGGATCGGCATCCGCCGTTTTCCGGCAATCTGTATCTCATCGATCAACAGCCGCCCATCGGCACACGTCACGGCCAGATAGCTTCGGTCATCGCTCTGCACCGTACCGGGCGCACCGCGGCCGCATCCCTTTTCGAATCGCACGGCAAAGATCTTGGCCGCAGCCGCCTCCCGCCCCTCCCTGCAGAGCGTTGTCCATGCCGCAGGATAGGGAGACAGTCCCCGCACGAAATTGACGATCCGCTCCCCTGGCAGGCGCCAGTCGATCCGGCAATCCTCCTTGAAGATCTTCGGCGCCGGACGCAGCGTATTTTCATCGATGTGCTGCTGCTCGATGGGGGTATAATCGCCTGCAGCGATCCGATCGACGGTCGATGTAACGAGTTCCGCGCCCAACGTCATCATACGTCCGTACAACGTTCCGACATTGTCGTCGGGGCGAATCTCCACGCGTTGCTGCGCGACGATGGCTCCCTTGTCGATCTCGTGATTGAGCAGGAAGGTCGTAAGTCCCGTCTCCCGCTCGCCGTTGATCAACGCCCAGTTGATCGGCGCCGCACCGCGATACTGCGGCAGCAGCGACGCATGCAGGTTGAAGGTTCCCAGCCGGGGCATCGCCCACACCGCCTCCGGCAGCATCTTGAAGGCAATGACAATGCCCAAATCGGGCTGCAAAGCCCGCAGGGCCTCCAAAAACGCCGGATCGCGGAACTTCTCCGGCTGCAAAACAGGGATTCCCAGTTCGCGCGCTGCGATTTTCACCTCACTTTCATGAAGCTTCTGCCCGCGACCTGCCGGCTTGTCGGGGACGGTCACGGCCCCCACGACACGATACCCCTCTGCGACAAGCCGCCGCAGCGACGGAACGGCGAATTCAGGCGTACCCATAAAGACGATACGCAGCGATTTGGGATCCATTACCATTAGGATTTTTGTTTGTAAACCAGTTCGACAAGATTTCCGTCGGGATCGCCGACGACGCTTTCATAATAACCGTCACCGGTCATGCGGGGCTCGCCCAGGACCGGATAACCGTCGGCCCGCAGCCGTTCGGTCAAGGCATCCACCTGCTCCCGGCTGCCGCAGTCGAAAGCCAAATGGGTCAGACCCAAATGGGTACGCGGCATCGCCGACTCCTTCACGTCGCTGCGCGACATCAGCTCCAGCACACCGCCGTCGGCAAACGTGACGAAACGGGATTTGAATCCCCGTGCACGGTTTTCGTATTTCGGGCCGGCATTTCCGCCGAAATAGCTCTCGTAAAATTCACACAGCGCGTCGATTTCCCTGCTCCACAAGGCAACATGATCTATCCGCATCGCTCTACTGCTCCTCCTTTTCCGCCTTCTTGAACAATCCGAGCGTGTGCCCCATCCGGATCTCTTTGGTTTCCAGATAATGCTCGTTGTACTTGTTGGGAGCGATGACGATCGGAACGATCTCGTCGATGTGCAGGCCATAGCCCTCCAGTCCGGCGCGTTTGAGCGGATTGTTGGTCATCAGACGCATATGCTTGATTCCCAACTCGCGGATGATGCTCGCGCCGACCCCGTAGTCCCGTTCATCGACACGGAATCCCAACCGCAGATTCGCCTCGGCCGTATCGAGTCCCTGATCCTGCAATTGATAGGCCTTGATCTTGTTGCACAGACCGATGCCGCGCCCCTCCTGATTGAGATAGACCAACGCGCCTTTCCCCTCCTTCTCGATCATGCTCATCGCGGCATGCAGCTGGTCGCCGCAATCGCAACGGTACGATCCGAAGATGTCGCCCGTAACACACGACGAATGCATGCGGATCAATACGGGCTCATCATCCTTCCACTCGCCTTTGGTCAACGCCACATGCTCCAGCCCGTTGCTTTTCTGGCGGAACGGCGTCAGGCGGAACATGCCCCATTTGGTCGGCATATCGACCGTCACGCCCTGTTCGATGATCGACTCCTCGCGCAAACGATATGCGATCAGATCGGCTATCGAGATGATTTTCAGGTCGAACCGCTCCGCAATCTCCAACAGTTGCGGCAACCGTGCCATCGAACCGTCTTCGTTCATGATCTCGATCAGTGCGCCACAGGGCTGCAGCCCGGCCATACGGGCCAGATCGACGGCCGCCTCGGTGTGCCCCGGACGCCGCAATACGCCTTTTTCCCGCGCCCGCAAAGGATTGATATGCCCCGGACGCCCCAGATCCGAAGGACGTGTCGCCGGATCGGCCAGGGCACGGATCGTTGCCGCACGGTCGTGAATCGACACGCCCGTCGTACATCCGTTGCCCAACAAATCGACCGTAACGGTAAAGGGCGTTCCCAACAGCGACGTGTTGTTCTCCTCCATCATGTTGAGCTCCAGTTCGCGGCACCGCGACTCCGAAAGCGGTGCACACAACACGCCGCGGCCGTTCTTGAGCATGAAATTGACGATCTCCGGCGTGATTTTCTCCCCCGCGACGATGAAATCGCCTTCGTTTTCGCGGTCTTCGTCATCGACGACGATCACGACTTTCCCTTCGCGAAAATCCTCGACGACCTCTTCGACCGTATTGAAAATGGACTTCTTTCCCATATTTCGAATCTAATGTTTATGTTTGCACCTGATGCGGGCGGAGCGTTTTTTCCACCACGCCGGAGTATGGATACCCCATTTTTCCATGATATGTTTTATGCGGCCGGCATACCAGTCCGTATCGAGCAAGACCGAATCGTTGGTCGCCTTGTAGGTCAGATAGACGGCGATCGGCGCCAGGATGAACGACGACAGCCACATCCCGTAGAATGCATCCCAATTCCCTTCGCGGGCTGCCTTTTCACCCGAAATGCTGATCATGTAGTAGATGACAAAAAAGATGACCGAAATAACGATCGGCGTACCCAGACCGCCTTTGCGGATAATCGCACCCAACGGTGCCCCGATCAGGAAGAAAATCATGATCGAGAAGGGCAGCGAAATCTTCCTGTGCCATTCGATCTGGCTGCGATAGAGTTGATTGAGCGCCTCTTTGGCGGTCGATTCGTCGAAGGAAAACAACCCGCGCGAATTCTTGGCATTCGAGGAGGCGATCCCCCACACCTTGTCCTTGTCCCGCAGCGGCATCAGCATCAGGGAGTCCGTGTACAGCCGGTCCTTGAACCCGCTTTTGTCGATTTTCAGGCTGTCGGGCAGCGGCAGCACCTGATTGTCGCGCGAGAAGATCTGCTCCTTGAGCAGCGGTTCATAGGAACGGGTCGTTGCAGCGTTGACCGTCTGATCCAGCGAGTCAATGGCACGGTCCAGTTCCGCGATGTTTTTGGTCGTACTGTTCGAGAATGCATCGGAATTCGAACGTTCGAAATCGAATCCGTCCATCGGGATAATGCCGTCCTGCTTCTCGAAAATATGATGGCGCAGGGCGCTGTTGTTGTACCACTGGTAGTTGCGGGTCTGCTCATAGGTTTCGCCGTTGTAAAGCGTCACATAGAGGTATTTCTTGTTGTCCGACAGGCGGATGTAGCCCGAATCGGCCACCGTTGTGGTCATATTGCCGTTGGCGTTGCGGTTGTCATAGATCAGCACGTCGCGCAACAAGTGGGTTTTGGGATCCTGTTTCCCGACACGGATGCTCATATCTTCGATGCCGTTGAAGAAGAGCCCGTCCTGAAACTCGATGACCTGCTTCTGCTGCCTGATGTCGTAGAGGATGCTCAGCATCTTTTTGTTGGCATACGGCACGAGGTTGTTTCCCACGAAGAAGCTCCCGACGGCAATGATTCCCACCACAATGATCAGCGGCTTGAGGATCTGGGGCAGCGACATGCCGGCCGATTTCATGGCCAGCAGTTCGTAGTTTTCGCCCAGATTGCCCATCGTCATGATCGCCGCCAGCAACATCGACAACGGCAGTCCCATCGGAATCATGTTGGCCATCGCATAACACATCAGTTCGATGATGACCCCTGCGTCGAGCCCCTTGCCGACCAGCTCGTCGATGTAGCGCCACACGAAATTCATCATCAGGACGAACATCACGATGAAGAAGGTCAGAATCATCGGGCCCAGATAGGATTTCAGAACGAGCTTGTGGATCGTTTTCATGCGTGGCGTATTTTGGCTCTTCGGCGCAACAAAGATAATAGTTTTGCGGCAATAAGCGAAGCGGCAAGGACGAAGATGACGGCCACGCCCGACGGAATCTCCCATTCATAGCTGACAGCCAGTCCGATCACGCCGCCGACAGCACCCAATACGGCAGCGCCGGCCGTTATGGTGCGGAACGATGTCGAGAGCGCATTCATCGCAACGGCCGGGATGGTCAGCAGCGAGAGCAGGAGGACGATGCCCATGACGCGGATCGCGAGGACAAGGGTCACGGCCGTCAGCGCCGCCATCGCATAGGAGATGCCGCGGACGGCAATACCCTGGCTGCGGGCGAATTCCCGATCGAAGGCGACATACATCACGGGGCGCAGCCACAACAGGGCGCCGAGTACGAGCAGGAGCGTCAGCACACCGAGCGCCGCCACATCGGCATCGGTCACGGTCACGATATTTCCGAAGAGGCAGGCGGCCAGATCTCCCGATGTATAGCCGGGACGCAGACTCATGAAAAGAACGCCCAGGGCCATCCCGACCGACCAGATGATGCCGATGGCCGAATCCTCACGGATACGCCCCCGCGCACTCGCCCATTCGATACCGAGCGCCGAGAGTACGGCAAACACCATTGCACCGAGAATGGGGTTCTGACCCAAGTAGAAGGCCAGCCCCAGTCCGCCGAACGAGGCATGCGTAATGCCGCCCGCAAGAAAGACCGTGCGGCGGCAGACGACGTAGGTTCCCACGATCCCGCAGGCGATGCCCGCAAGCAGACAGGCGAACAGCGCATTGTGGAGGTAGGCGTATCGGGTAATATCGCAGAAGAAATCCATCCGTATCGACTTTTGTTCAATTCGTTCTCTTCCGACAGTTGAAGTTCCGGTTTCAAGTCCGTATCTCCGCTTTTTGCCTCCAATCGGAATTTTCCGGTAATCGAACGCAAAAATAGGGATTTTATGCGAGAAAACGGCTGTAAAAAACGACGAAAAACAGCCGGACACATTTCACGTATCCGACTGTGTTGCCCCTGGACGGTACCCGCCTATTCGCAAACGGTGCCCTCAGGCAGCCCGTCGGAGCGGCACTCGGAACAGGAGATGATCTGATGCAGCGTGTAGGTCTTGTCCGGCGCATCATCGAAGACCTCCGAAGAGTCGAACGGTTCGACGACGACCGAGATGCGGTATTCGAACCCTGCACGGTAGGAGAAGCCCGAGATGTAATGGTCGAACGGAGTCCATTCGGTCGCATCGCCTTCCTTGACCAGATAGACCGGATAGGTGACAGGCTCGTCGCTGCCCTACACCTCGCGGGTGACAAGCAGGCGTTCCGACGCCACCGTATAGTAGCGGATCTCCTCTTCGGAGGTTTTGTCGCAGGCCATTAGTGCGGCAAAGAACAGAACGGCGGCAACGCGGTACAGCAAGAAACGTGTTTTCATTACTCCATGATTATATGGTTCGGGTTGCTCATTATCAAAATCGAATCGTCGTGGATTTCCAATGTGCGTGAAACTTGAGTCCAACCGTAATCATCATATCGATAATATGTATCATTTATTTCGTGAACTGCAGTTCTCGATCCTGCAGGGATTGTTACATAAGGCAACGGCAATTTTTATAAACGGCAGTATATTTCAGGGTTCAACGACTCAAATATGATAAAAAATAAGCAAAAAAACATCTCTCCGCAATTTTATTCTCTAAAAGATCCAATAATCCGGGAATTTTTGTGTTCGGGTGAAAATTCGTAATTTCGCGGTCGAGAAACGATTGGAAATCCATGCAAAAACGACGTGTCAGCTTTCATACGTTGGGCTGCAAGCTCAATTTCGCGGAGAGTTCGACCCTTGCCCGTCAATTCGTCGAGGGGGGATTCGAACGGGTCGCGCCGACGGCTCCGGCCGACATCTGCGTAATCAACAGCTGCTCCGTGACGGAACATGCCGACAAAAAGTGCCGCAATCTGATCCGCAGGCTCCACCGGCGCAACCCCGATGCCGTCATCGCCGTGACGGGCTGCTATGCGCAGCTCAAGCCGCAGGAGATCGCAGCGATCGAAGGCGTTGACATCGTGCTGAGCAACAACGACAAGGGCGATCTCTACCGCCATGTACTCTCCCTCGGCAAGAAGGGACGGAAAATCGTTACGTCCTGCACGGTCGATGAACTGACACGCTTCTTTGCCGCCTTCTCCGGCGGCGACCGCACCCGCGCCTTTCTGAAGGTACAGGACGGCTGTGACTACTGCTGTTCCTACTGCACGATCCATTATGCACGCGGCGCCAGCCGCAACCTTCCGATCGCCGATGCCGTAGCCGAAGCACGGCGCATCGCCGCCGCCGGACAGCGCGAAATCGTCATCACGGGAGTCAATACGGGCGACTTCGGCCGCTCGACGGGGGAACGGTTCATCGATCTGCTGCGGGCGCTCGATGCCGTTGAAGGGATCGAACGCTACCGCATCTCCTCCATCGAGCCCAATCTGCTCACCGATGAGATCATCGCGTTCTGCGCCGCCTCGGCAAAATTCCAGCACCACTTTCATATTCCGCTCCAAAGCGGTTCTGACCGGATTCTCGGTCTCATGCGGCGGCGCTACACGACAGCCCGTTTTGCCGATCGGATCGCTTCGGTACGCCGCTGCATGCCCGATGCCTTCATCGGGATCGACGTCATCGCGGGATTCCCCGGAGAGACCGACGACGACTTCCGCACGACATACGGGTTTCTGAAACAGCAGGCCCCGGCATTCCTTCATATTTTCCCCTTCTCGGAGCGTCCCGGAACACCGGCCGTCGCGCTGCCCGGCAAGGTGCAGGACTCCGTCGTGACCGATCGTGTCAAGCGGCTCGAAGCCCTGTGCAAGGAGCTGCACGGCTCGTTCTGCCGCCAAGCCGAAGGCACCGAAGCCGAAGTCCTGTTCGAAAGCACGCTGCGCGGTGGAATGATGTTCGGATATACGGGAAACTACATCCGTGTCAAGGCCCCCTGCGACCGGCAGTCCGTCAACCGGATCTGTCGCGTAGCGCTCGGCGCAATGGATGACGACCACGACCTTGCGGGCCGCATCCTGCCGGAATGACAAAACGGCTTTTTTATTCTCCCGATATTTTGTATCTTTGTACAATCATTACCCATCGAACAATGAAAGGGATTCGCAAACGAGTGCTGGTCAGCTTTCTCAGCGTCGTCTTCCTGCTCTTCTTCGCAGGACTGGTGTCGCTGTTCGAACTGCGGCGCGTCAGCTCCGACACGGAGGAGATTCTGCGCGCCAGCGAACGGAACCTCGAACTGGCCAAAGAGATGCTCGATGCCGCAGCACTTCAGAACAAAGCCGTCGTCCACAACATCGTCTTCGAACAGCAAGGATACGACACCGTACTGCGGGCCAGCATCAACCGCATGGCGCAGACGATGGAGATTGTCCGCGAAGAGGCGCTCGACCAGACCTATCTCGACTCTCTCTCGTCGGCCGTCACCGACGTCCAACGGCTGACGCAGAAGTATATCCGCATACAGGCGAACCGCATGTCCGCCAAAACCATCCGGCTGCATTTGCCCGCAGACAGCGACTCCGTACATCGGGTCATTCCCATGAACTTCGACGGCGCCCGCTGGTATGCCGAGACCTACTCCAAAGCCTACGACAAACTGACCGGTTCGATCAAGGACTACATGATTTCGACCCAGAGTTCGCTGGCCCCGCAAACCGAACAGCTGAAACGGAATGCCTACCGTTCCGTTACGCCCGTATTAATCTCCCTGATGGTGATGATCGCCATCGTCGTGATGCTCTATTATTTCATTTCAGCCTACCTGACACGTCCGCTTCTGACGATGAACAAGGCGCTCGGCGACTACCTCCGGTTCGGATTGCCGTTCAAGGTCAAAGCCGAATGCAGGGACGAAGCCGCAGAACTCAAGGAGCGGATCGGCGAGGTAATCCAATCGGCAAAGAAAGCTAAAGCGGAACAACGATGAGACTGAATGTCGTCTTGCGATATGTGGGGATCATCCTGCTGGTCATAGCGCTTTTCATGCTGCTGTCGGCCGGCGTATCGTATGCGAACAACATCGATTCGGGATTCTATCCGTTGCTGCTCTCCTCGCTGCTTACCGCATTGCTGGGGGCCTTTCCGCTGATCTTCGTCGATCGCGTGGAACAGCTCAGCAGCAAGGAGGGATACTGCATCGTGGTCAGTTCGTGGATTCTCGCCTGCTTTGTCGGGATGTTTCCCTACCTGATCTGGGGCGGCGAGTTCACCCCCATCAACGCATGGTTCGAAAGCGTGTCGGGCTATACCACCACCGGAGCGTCGATCCTTGTCGACATCGAAGCCCTGCCGCGCGGAATACTCTTCTGGCGGGCTTGTTCCACATGGCTGGGCGGCGTAGGGGTCGTGATGTTCGCCCTGCTTATCCTCCCGTCGCTGGGAACAAACAAGGCGATGCTTACAAATGTCGAGCTGTCGCCGATGGCCAAACACAACTACCACTACAAGGCAACGATGATCGCCCAGATCCTGTTGCTCATCTATGTCGGTCTGACGCTATGCTCGACGCTGGGGCTCAAACTGGCAGGGATGAATTGGTTCGACGCCCTGACCCATGCCATGTCAACCGTCGCCACAAGCGGGCTCGGAACGAAAAACACCAGCATCGCCTATTTCGACAGCGTCGCCGTAGAGTTCGTTCTGATCGTGACGATGCTGCTTGCAAGTCTCCACTTCGGCGTGATTTATGCAACCATCACCGGACAACGCAACAATATCTTCCGTTCGGAGGTCACGCGCTGCTATTTTGCAATCGTCGCAATCGTCATCGTTTGCGTAACGCTGAGCCTCTATTTCGGAGAGACATACAAGACCCTTCCGGAAGCATTCCGGCATGCCAGTTTTCAGGTCGTATCGCTGATCTCGACAACCGGATTCGCAACGGTCGATACCAATTTGTGGACGCCGGTCGCCATTGTACTCCTGCTTGCCGTCTCGATCATCTGCGGATGTGCCGGATCGACAAGCGG
>CALUKI010000010.1 GCA_944321175.1 uncultured Alistipes sp. | reverse complement strand
TTCCACCTCTTCCCATTCCGAACAGAGAAGTTAAGCTCACTAACGCCGATGGTACTGCACTTATCGTGTGGGAGAGTAGGTAGCCGCCTCTTCAAGGTCAGATCGCAGGGTCTGACCTTTTTTTGTTGTTTCAGTGCGTGGAAGAGGTGGGGTGGGGCAGCGCCGCTCCTCTTCGCCCTTCCCTCCTCCTGCGGCGGAGCAGGCTCCGTGAAGCTGTCGTGCAGGATGACGGCTGTGATGCGGGCGGGGCTTCCTGAGGAGCTGCCGGACTGCAGGGCCGGATCGGTTGGTTGCGGCCTTTTTCCGTATCGTCTCGATTCTTCGGCAGAAGTTGCCCCATCGGATACGGCCGTGTCTCATAGTACCCGCACTGCGCGGTTTTGTCAGGCGCGTCCCCTGTTTTCTACATGCGGCTTGGTTCGGAAGCTCGCTTTCGAAATGAAGAGATTGTTTTTTCAACAGGCTTTATTCCTGTTTCAGGGAAAAAGGTGCTCCATTGCCGGTGAAGCATGAAAAATAGCGTTTTCTATACAAAAAAATCCAGAAACGGAAAGTAACAATCTGTTGATTATTTCTTCGTTTTGTTGTCGATTGGAATCTGTATGCGGGGGAAATTCCGATAAACCTTTTCTGATGCCGCTGTTTTATCTCCGGATTGTTATGGCTGATTTGCGGAGTACCGTCTTTTCGATTTGAGAATATGGAAATATTCTCTTATTTTTGCGGCCGGTGGGGCTGTATTGCGCCCCTTTTTGTTAATTTATTAGTTAGTTTTCGGATTATGATGAAAAAATTGTGGATGCTTCCTGCTTTATTGTTGGCAGCGGTCGCTTGCAGCGACGACAATGACGGTAACGACGTACCCCCCCCCTCTGCTGACCAGCATGTGACGTGCGAAATTTCGGCGCCTGCCGACGGTGCAGAGGTCGATATGTCTGCAAAGATGACGATCAAGGGCGATGCGGAGGTCGATGCAGGGAAAATCTCGAAAGTGACGCTGACCGTAGGCGGCAAGGTCGTGGACGACGTTACGTCTGTACCTTTTACATATGATTATGAATTTGCGGCCGACCAGCCCGAAGGAACGTTGAAAATCGAGCTGGCGGTCGAAGGCGATGCGGGTGCGAAGGCTTCGGACGAGGTGACGGTTACGCTCAGAGCGCCCGAACAGCATCTCACCTGTACGATTTCGGAGCCGGCCGAGGGGGCGGTTTTCGACCTCGGTGCGACGATTACGATCAAGGGCGATGCGACGGCCGATATCGGTTCGGTCTCTGCGGCCGTATTGAAGGTCGGCGGTGAGACGATCGCGGAGGTGACGAACGTGCCGTTTACTTATGAATATGCTGTTGCGGCCGACCAGGCCGAAGGAACGTTGAAAATCGAGCTGGCGGTCGAAGGCGACAAGGGTGGCAGCGCCTCGTCGGAGGTGAATGTAACGGTGAAGAAGTCTGCACCCCAGCCCGGTGACGATGAAATGGTCGATCCGCGCGACAACCATGTTTATCGCACCGTGAAGATCGGCGATCAGACGTGGATGGCCGAAAATCTGGCCTATCTCCCCTCCGTGAATAAACCGTCGGCTACCGTGGGAGCTACCGTCCCGCTTTACTTCGTGCTGAATTACGACGGCGAGGATGTGGCGGCGGCCATGGCGACGGAGGAGTATAAGAAATACGGCGTTCTCTACAACTGGTACGGAGCCATGAATCAGGAGAATGCACCGGGCGGCAGCGCCGATGCCGTTCCGAGCGGTGTCCAGGGTATCTGTCCCGCCGGCTGGCATCTTCCCAGCAAGGCCGAATGGCAGGTTCTGGAGAACTATGTAGCTTCGCAGCTGTCGCCGGTGCAGGGGAACGGCTGGTATAATGAGTTGGACAACGTGTGGGTGTTCGATGACGACTGCAAAAATGTCTGGTCGGCTCTGGCGGGCAAGGAAGGTTGGAGCGAGTCGAGTACTTCGCAGGAGAACCCCGATCTGGCGAACGGGCCTCGCGATACGTTCGGATTCAACGGCATCCCCGCCGGACAGTGCTGGCAGACCGGTTCGTTCGGCTTTTCGGAGTCGTCGGCGACTTTCTGGACGACGGACATGCAGACGCAGGGCAGCGGTTATGTCGTGCTCAACAACTTGCAGTACGGACTCGAATATTCCAAATTCGGTACGCAGCCTCAGCGCGGTTATTCCGTGCGCTGTCTGAAAGACTGATGCCTTATCGTGTAATTATATATACAGGACCTCAGGGTATTGCCGGACGGTGTGACGTGCGGCGATGTGCGGTTCTGTGCAAAATAGGAAAATCCGAATGAAAAAATATTTGTTCATGCTGCTTTGGATGGCTTGTGCTGTCGCCTGCAGCGACAGTGATCCTGCGCAGCAGCCTGACGAGGAAGGGCCGACGCCTCCGCCCGATAAGGAGCAGCAGGCCGTCTGCGGCATCAAGAAGCCCGAAGGGGGTGCTTCTGTCAATCTTGCGGAGAAACTGACGATCGCGGGAATGGGAGCCGTTACTGTCGGCGAGATCGAAAAGGTCGTTCTGAAAGTGGGAGGCGCAGTCGTTCCGGAGGTGGCCGACGTGCCTTTCGAGATCGAATACACGTTTCCTGCAGGGCAGGCCGAAGGCGAACTGAAGCTGGAGCTGTCGGTCGAGGGCGACGCCGGAGCGACGGCATCGGCTGAAGTGACGGTGACGACCTATCGAAAGGAAGGTCCCGCCGCTCCCGTAGAGGGCACCATGACCGATGCCCGCGACGGCAACGTCTATAAGACCGTAAAACTGGCCGACCAGGTGTGGATGGCGGAAAATCTGCGTTATCTGCCCGAACAGCACAATGATGTTTCCAATACGGAGCCGCGCTACTATATCTGGGCCGACTATGACAAGGATACACAACTCGGTGCCGAGGCGCTGAAGGTTTACGGGGCCTTCTATAATTGGCCGGCCGCCTTGCAGGGGGCCGAACCTCAGACGTCGGCCGGTCAGACTCCTGTCCGCGGCGTCTGCCCTGAGGGGTGGCACATTCCGTCGCAGGCCGAGTGGCAGCAGCTGGCACAGTATGTGCTCGATGCGGGCATGGCGGCGGTCGGAAGCGACGGCGAGGTGGATGAGACGGCCATAGCCAAGGCGCTGGCCATGGATTATCCGGATGATGAGCTGATGTGGAACCTTCCTTCGATGATCGAAGGCGATCCGCAGCCTACATGGCCCGGCATCGATAAGCCGAAGAACAATGCGACGAAATTCAGCGGGATCCCGATCGGGTTTCGGGCCTACTCGTTCAATGCGGCTGACGGCGGCGTGCAGTGGGATCATGCGTCGTACAGCGCCGGCTGGTGGTCCTCGACGCAGGGCACGATGGGCGAGGGTTTCTGTGCCGTGGTGCGCATGTGGTCGGATAACCAGCGTTTCGTGACGGAAGGGTCGGACTTCATTGCGGGTGTGGGTCTTACGGTTCGCTGCCTTCAGGATTGATCGGAGCGGATTCGCCTTTCTGCGGGTCGGCGTATGCCGGCCCGCTTTTTTATATATATGCGTGAGCGCAGGAAGCGGAAATAGTGCGGCGCATATCGGAATGCGTCGCTGTCGTGCAATGGCAAGGTGGCGATAGGGGGCGTCGCGTACGGTCGGATGCGGCGGCGCGTGTGACCTTTTTTGCGTGAGCGGACGATTATACGGGCCGCTCCACTGCCTTCGGCCTCGCTCCGGCGGTCTCGCTCATCGGAAAAATCGGGCCGTGCTTGCTTTTACGCACGGTCTTTTCGTCTCCCTGACTGTGTCGAAGATACTCCGTCTCGGCAAAGCCAAATTCGAAAACTTCGTTTTCATTTGGTTCTGCACTCGACTTTTCCGTACTTTGACTGTGTCGAAGATACTCCGTCTCGGCAAAACCAAATTCGAAAACTTCGTTTTCATTTGGTTCTGCGCTCGACTTTTCGTATCTTTGTTAGACGTTTCGATGCGATCGATTCGTCCGAATACGAAAACTCCAATTCGACCCGCACATGAAAGAACGGATTCAACGATTCGGCAAATCCTTGAGCAGTATGGTTATGCCCAATATCGGGGCCTTTATCGCTTGGGGATTCATCACGGCTCTCTTTATCCCTACCGGCTGGTGCCCGAATGAAAGTCTCGGCCAACTCGTCGATCCGATGTTGCGTTATCTCCTGCCCTTGTTGATCGCTATTACCGCCGGCCGGCGTGTTGCCGGTGATCGCGGAGGCGTGATCGCGGCCGTCGCCGTCATGGGCGTCATCATGGGCAGCGATGTCCCCATGTTCATCGGCGCTATGGCGATCGGGCCTTTCGCCGGATGGGTTATCCGGACTTTCGACCGGTGGACCGAAAATCGGATTCCTGCCGGTTTCGAGATGCTCGTCAACAATTTCTCCGTCGGGATTCTCGGCATGCTTTGTGCCATCCTCGGATATTATGCCGTCGGGCCTGTCGTTGCGGCGCTGACGTCGCTTTTGTCATCCGGCGTGGCACTGATGGTTCAGCACGGCCTCCTGCCTCTCGTCGCGGTCTTCATCGAACCTGCAAAGGTCCTTTTTCTCAACAATGCCATCAATCATGGAATTTTCTCGCCTATCGGGATCGAACAGGCCCGGCAGACCGGCGAGTCGATCATGTTCCTTCTCGAAACGAATCCCGGCCCCGGCCTGGGTGTCTTGCTGGCCTATTGGATCTTTGCTCGCGGTGCCGCGCGGTCTTCCGCTCCCGGCGCGATTGTCATCCAGTTTTTCGGCGGCATCCACGAAATCTATTTCCCCTATGTATTGATGCGCCCCGCCATCATTCTGGCGCCCATCCTCGGATCGGCTGCGGCGATTCTTTTCTATTCGCTTACCGGTGCGGGCCTGTCGGCGGTCGCTTCGCCCGGCAGTATCATTGCCGTGCTGGCAATGGCTCCGAAAGGGCAAATGTTGCTGGTGCTGGCGGGTGTGGTCATCGCTGCCGCCGTATCGTTTTTCGTCGCGGCGCCGATAGTCAAACGTGCCCATCTCGATGAGGTGAAACCCATCCGGAAACCCAACGGCAGGATCATCGGCGGAACAGCCGCGGCCGGAATCGCCCGCAACGGCAGGATCCGTTCGATTGTCTTCGCCTGCGATGCCGGAATGGGGTCGAGTGCAATGGGTGCTACGCGGTTCCGCAAACGTATCGAGCCGCTTGGCTGCGGTGTCGCCGTGACGAACTCCTCGGTGGATACGATTCCCGAAGGGACGGATGTCGTCGTCTGTCAGGCACAGCTGGTTGAACGGGCGCAACGTGCCGCACCGGACGCCGAGATTGTTGCGATCGGCAATTTCCTTGCTGATCCCGCATTGGATGTCTTGTTCGGGAGGGTCGAAAAACAGATGCGGGACAAGGATAAAGCGGATGCGGAGACCGCTGAAGAAGTTGCGGCGGCGGATCAATCGGCTCAGGTAAAGAGCGGCAAAACAGCTGTTTCGGCTGACGCCGGCTTGCCGCAACAGGGCGGAACCGGCGATTCGGCCTTGTCGGCTGGGACTGCGGCGGAGGATTCCGGCGCGAAGGGTATTTTGACGCTGGAGGGCATCCGGGTCGGCCTGGAACCGGTGGACAAGGAGTCGGCGATCCGTGCTGCCGGAGCATTGCTGTCCGCATGCGGATATGTCGATGCATCCTATGCCGAGGCGATGGTGGAACGCGAGCGGGTGGCGACGACCTATCTGGGGATGGGAATCGCGATCCCGCACGGTACGGGCGAAGCAAAAGCCGGAATTTACCGCTCCGGAATCGTGGTCATGCAGTATCCCGAAGGGGTTGATTTCGGCGGGGAACGGGCACAGCTGATCATCGGCATTGCCGGTGTCGGCGACGAGCATATCGAGATCCTGTCGCGTGTAACGTCGGCTCTCGAAGACGAGGAGGTGCTCGAACGGCTCAAGACAACGGACGATCCCCGTTCCATTTTGGAAATACTGAATGCTTGACCTTTGCCCTTTGCAGGCATTTGCGTCCGAACTCCGACACGGTGCCGGAATGTCTCTTTCCGGAGACGCACGGTGCGGATGCAGCGGTGCGGAGGGGGTAGAAGAGCGGGTTCGCGGCGACGGGCCGGTTGCATTGAAACAAATGTAAAAAAGAAGGATATGGTATCGAAAAAAGTGATGGTCGAAGCGCCCAACGGGTTGCATGCCCGTCCGGTTACGGCGCTGGTTGCGCTGGTCAAGGAGTCGGGATTGAAGGTCTCGCTGCGCACGCCGGCCAAGACGGTCAACGGCGCCAGCATGATCGGCATCCTGTCGCTCGGCCTGAAACGCGGCACGGAGGTGGAGGTTCTCGTCGAAGGCGAGGGCGAACAGGCGGTTCTCGATAAAATCGTTGCGGCGATCGAGGCAATCAGGGAGTAGCGGCGATGCAACGGATCCGGATCGAACAACCGATGGCCGATGCCATTGCCGTCGGACGTATATGGCACTATGGCGAAGAGGTTTACACCCCTTCGGGCCGTGTTGTGCCGGCCGATGGACGGGAGACGGAGCGGCAGCGTTTCACGGCGGCCGTTGCTGCGGTGCGGCAGGAGCTGGAACGGCTGGCCGCGACCGAGACGATCTTTGCCGCCCATCTCGAATTGACGGAGGACCCGATGCTGGCGGAGTGCGTCGAGGCGAAGATCGCCGACGGTGCAACGGCCGCTGATGCCCTGCATGCGGCGTCGGAGGAGCTGTCCGAACTCTTTGCGCAGATCGACGACGAGTATCTGCGCAGCCGTGCCGACGATGTACGGGATATTTGTCGGCGCATCCGGCGGGCATTGCAGGGCGCGAAGCCTGCGGTGATTGCCGTGCCGGCCGGATGTGTGCTTGCCGCCGAGGAATTGGCGCCGTCGGATACGGCGGCGATCGACTTCTCGCAGGCCTGCGGACTGGTGACACGTCGCGGCAGTGCAACGAGCCATGTGGCCATCCTCGCCCGCAATCGCGGGATTCCTGCCATTGTGGGGCTCGGAGATGTATTCGAGACATTGGCGGAAGGTGAGACGGTTGTGCTGGACGGTACGGCAGGGGAGTTGGTCGTTGCACCGACGCCGGAACTGGAATCGGCGTATCGGCGGCGCGCCGAGGAGCGGCTGCGGGCCGATGCGGCGTGCCGCATCCGTGCGGCGGAACCGGCCGTAACGTGCGACGGCCGGAGAATCCTTGTGGCGGCCAATGTCGGTGATGCGGAGGAGACCCGTCACGCCATCGCCTGCGGTGCGGACGGCATCGGCCTGTTCCGCAGCGAACTCCTCTACATGCAGCAGCAACGGGCCTTCCCCGATGAAGCGGCGCAGGCGGCAGCCTACTC
Organism: uncultured Alistipes sp.; assembly: GCA_944321175.1. Lineage (GTDB taxonomy): Bacteria > Bacteroidota > Bacteroidia > Bacteroidales > Rikenellaceae > Alistipes. Next base: position 90,161 of record CALUKI010000010.1, on the reverse strand, counting down.
TGCAGCGGCAAAGGCCTGCGGCGATAGGCCGCTCGTGATCCGCACGCTCGACATAGGCGGCGACAAGGCGCTGCCGTATTATGAATTTCCGCATGAGGAGAACCCTTTCCTCGGCTGGCGGGCCATCCGGGTGAGTCTGGAACTGCGCGAGGTCTTCCGGACGCAGTTGCGGGCGATCCTGCGTGCAAGTGCGGCGGGAAATGTACGGGTGATGTTCCCCATGATCGTGTCGCTGGAGGAGCTGCACGAGGCCCGTGCACTGTTGGAGAGCTGTAAAAAGGAGCTGGCGGCCGAAGGGGTTGCCTTTGATGAAACGCTGCCCGTCGGCGTAATGATCGAGACGCCGGCTGCCGTGATGATGGCCGAAGAGCTTGCCGCCGAGGTCGATTTCTTCAGTGTCGGCACGAACGACCTCACACAATACATGCTGGCCGTAGATCGTGGCAACAACCATATTGCTGCGATGTATGATCCGCTGCATCCGGCTGTTGTCAGGGCGATGCGACGGGTCGTCGAGGCGGCTCACCGGCACGGGCGCGAGGCGGGAATCTGCGGCGAATTTGCCGCCGCTCCCGAACATGCCGAACTGTTGGCGGGACTGGGTTTCGACGAACTGAGCGTTGCGGCGCCGGCCGTGGCGGCTCTCAAGGAGCGGATACGCCGTCTCGACGGCGAAAAGGCCCGTATGTTTGCCGGCAGCATTTGTGCGTCCGCTACGAAAACGGAGGTGCATGCCCTGATCGACCGGCGCAAATCCGAATGACATGGACAAACAGGTAGATAACCCTTATATTTCAATCAAACCTCTATGAAAAATTTTCTGTTATGTTGTTTCTGCTGTGCGGCAACCGTCTGCGGAGCGCAGGCGCAGGACGAACACATCGTCATCTGGGACAATGAGTCGGCCCCCACATCGAGCGGACTTTTCGGCCCGACCTTTATCGAGAAAGGCGTCTATGAGGCGAACAACAACGTCGCCGAACTCTTCGTCTATAAAGCCAAGGAGCCGAACGGCCGTGCCGTTGTAGTCTGCCCGGGCGGCGGATACCACAATCTGGCGATCGGTTATGAAGGCCATGACATGGCGCGCTGGCTCGCGGAGAACGGAACGACGGCCGCCGTACTCAAGTACCGGATGCCCAACGGCCACTGCGAAGTGCCACGCAACGATGCCGAACAGGCGTTGAAGATCATGCGCGAACATGCCGAAGAGTGGGGATACGATGCGGCACGCGTCGGAATCGTCGGCTCGTCGGCCGGCGGCCACCTCGCAGCCAGCACCGGTACCATCTCGGACGACAAACCCGCCTTCATGGTTCTCTTCTATCCGGTCATTACGGCCGAAGAGGGCAAGCTCCACAAACGGTCGTTCGAATGTCTGCTCGGCAAAGGCTATTCGGCGGAGAAGGCCCGCAACTACTCGCTCGAAAAGCGCGTATCGGCGCTGACGCCGCCGACCCTGCTGCTGCTGAGCGACGACGACCGTATTGTCCCGCCCGTTAACAGCATGCTCTTCTATGAGGCGCTCAAACGCAACGGCGTCAAGGCCTCGATGCATGTCTTCCCGACGGGCGATCACGGCTGGGGAATCAAATCCGAATTCAAGTATATCGACCAGTGGAAAGCCTATGTCCTCGACTGGCTCGAACAATTTTAACGATAATACCCAATTTTTTTCAAATAAACAGCTATGAAAAGAGCAATTCAATTCGGCGCAGGCAATATCGGCCGAGGCTTTATCGGCGCCGTCCTCTCGGAGGCCGGTTATCATGTGGTTTTCGCCGATGTCAATCAGCAGATCATCGATCGGATCAATGAAGACGGTGCATATACCGTGCATATCATGGATGTGGAGAGCCGCGATGTGCGTATCACGAATATTTCGGGCGTCAACTCCGGCGGCGACGCCATCGTCGATGAGATCGTGCGGGCCGAGATGATCACGACGGCCGTAGGACTGCGCATCCTGCCCTATATCGCTCCGGCAATCGCCAAAGGCATTGCCGCACGTCGCGCCGCAGGCGTGGAGAGCCCGCTCAACATCGTGGCGTGCGAAAACGGCATCCGCGCCACGTCGCAGCTCAAGGAGGAGGTTTACAAGCACCTTGCGGCCGAAGATGCCGAATGGGCTGCCGCACATGTCGGTTTTGCCGACTGCTCGGTGGACCGCATCGTGCCGCCCGTGCGGAGCGAGAATCCCATCGACGTGGTGGTGGAGAACTTCTACGAATGGAATGTCGAGGAGAAGTCGTTCGTGGGCGGCGCTCCCCATATTGCGGGGATGAATCTGGCCGACAACCTGCTGGCCTACATCGAGCGCAAACTCTTTACGCTCAATACGGGCCATGCCATTACGGCCTATCTGGGCCGCATGAAGGGGCTGAAGACCATCGACGAAAGCATTGCCGATGCCGAAATCTTCGCCGTTGTGAAGGCCGCCATGCAGCAGAGCGGCGAGGCGCTGGTCCGCAAGTTCGGATTCGACCACGACGCCCATTTCAAGTACATCGACAAGATCATCGGACGTTTCAAAAATCCCTATCTGAAGGATGATGTGGCGCGTGTGGGTCGTGAACCGCTGCGCAAACTCTCCTCGACGGACCGGCTGGTCAAACCGATGATGACCGCCCGCGAGTATGGCCTGCCCTGCGACAAGCTGCTGCTGGGTATCGGTGCGGCGCTCCATTACAATAATCCGGAGGATCCCCAGAGCGTGCAGATGCAGCAGCTGATCGCAGAAAAGGGGTTGAATGCCGCCGTAGCGGAGATCACGTCGATACCGGCCGGCGATCCCGTAATCGGCGAAATCGCTGCCGCTTATGCCGGGGTGGAAATGATCGTACGCTAAGAACAGGTTCCGTATGAGAAGATTCCATATCCTGATTGCATCGCTGGCGGTTGTCGTACCGGCAACCTTTCCGGCTGTTGCCGAAGAGCGTAACGGCGGGGAGCCGAAACTCCATACCGTACAGATCAACAGTCTCGAAGATCTGAAAGCCTATTTCGCCTACGATCCCGACCGCGACATCATTGTCAGCGGCCATCGCGGCGGCATGATGCCCGGCTATCCCGAAAACTGCATCGAGTCGTGCGAAAAGACGCTGTCGCTGATGCCGACCTTCTTCGAGATCGATTTCAGTTTCACGAAAGACAGCGTGATGGTGCTCATGCACGACCTTACGATCGACCGTACGACGACCGGTAAGGGCCGTGTGGCGGACTACACCTACGAGGAGCTGCAGCAGTTCAACCTTGTCGATCGTAACAGGAACGTCACGCCTTACAAGATTCCCCGGCTCAAGGATATGCTGGAGTGGGGAAAGGACAAGGTGGCCTTCAACTTCGACAACAAGTACATCAACACCAAGGGCGTGAGCGAGGAGGTGCGCAAGGCGAGTCTCGACTACTACATCCGGCAGCTCAAGCCCGGCGGCGACTGGTCGATGTATCACAACATCATGCTCAGTGTGCGTTCGCTCGACGAGGCGTTGTACTATTGGAACAACGGGATCCGCAACGTGATGTTCTGTTGCGAGATCAGCTCCCGCGAGATGTTCGATGCCTATGACGCCAGTCCGATCCCGTGGGATTACATCATGGCCTACATCCGCCTGTCGGTCGATCCGCAGTTGCAGGAGGTCTATGACCTGCTGCATGAACGCGGCGTCTCGACGATGATCTCCATTACGGGATCGTCGGACAAGGTCAAGAATGCCCGCGATCGTCGCGTCAGCTACCTCCGCGAACTGGTGTCGGAGCCCGATCTCATCGAAACCGACTATCCGTCGGAGTTCGTCGATCTGCCCCGGACCCGCGCCGAAATCCATGCGCTGCAGGATCGTGCGATCAAGGGGAACCGCGCTTTCCAGTCGAAGTCGAAGAAAAACCGGAACAAGCAAAAGTAAACAATCGTCAGTTTGCAAGGGTGGGGTAGAGCGAAGGACCGGAACCCGCAGAGGAACGGGTCTTTGGATGCTCCATCCACCAGCGAACGATAACCGACGGGCGGCTCCATAATGGTCAGGAGCCGCCCTCTTTTGTTTGAAAATTCATGGAAAGATGGCGATTTTTCCCTATTTTTCATGAAGATTCGGAATAATTCCCTAATTTCGCCATCATTTTGTGCTAAAACATGAACAAGACTGCCGATTATCAGCTCACGATCGTAGTGCCGGTATATAACGAAGTCGATAACATCTTCGCATTGGAACGTGAACTTTCCGCATTTCTGCCGCTGTCACTCTATCCCTCCTGCGTGTTGTTCGTCAATGACGGTTCGACGGATGGCAGCCTCGAACGGATTCATGCCGTCTGCGCGCGGAACGACCATTTCTATTACCTGTCGCTGGAGCGGAACTGCGGTCTCAGCGCCGCCATGAAGGCCGGTATCGATGCCGCCCAGTCGCCCTATGTCGGCTATATGGATGCCGATCTGCAGACTGCGCCCGAAGATTTCAACCTGCTGTTGCGCGATATTCCGGAGTACGAACTGGTGATGGGCATCCGCGCCAACCGGAAGGATACCTTTTTCAAACGGCTTCAGTCGAAAATCGCAAACGGATTCCGCCGCATGATGACCCATGACGGCGTACAGGATACGGGTTGCCCGTTGAAGGTGCTCCATACCGACTGCGCCAAGCGGATTCCCTTCTTCACGGGCATGCACCGTTTTCTGCCGGCGCTGATCCTCCTGCAGGAGGGCCGTGTGAAACAGGTTCCTGTGCGCCATTTCCCGCGCGTGGCGGGAACGTCGAAATACCACCTGTGGAACCGTCTCGTGTCGCCTTTCTTCGACTGTTTCGTCTATCGCTGGATGAAGAAACGCTACATCAACTACCGTGTCAACGAACAGAATATCGCGTAGGCAGGAATGACGCAGATCGGATTGCTGGCCATCGGTTTTCTGGCCCAACTCTTCTTTTCGGCACGCATCCTCGTGCAGTGGGTTCTCTCGGAACGAGCACGGCGGGTCGTCTCGCCGACGGTCTTCTGGGTGCTCAGTCTCGCCGGCTCCTTCCTGTTGTGCGCCTATGGCTGGCTGCGCGATGACTTCTCGATCGTACTCGGACAGTTCATCTCCTACTACGTCTATCTGTGGAACCTCAACGAGAAGGGCCTATGGAAACGGCTGCATCCGCTTGTGCGCGGAGCATTCCTGCTGATTCCCGTCGCGGCGGTCGCCTTTACGCTGCAGCATCCCGAAGTCCTGATCGAGCACTTCTTCGAAAACGAAGACGTACCCCTCGGCCTGCTCATCTTCGGATCGGCCGGACAGGTGATCTTTACCTTCCGTTTCCTCTATCAGTGGTTCTACTCCTACCGGCGCAAACGCTCGGTGCTGCCCGCCGGTTTCTGGATCATCAGTCTCGTCGGTTCGTCGATCATCGTTACCTACGGCTTCATCCGTTGGGATCTCGTACTGATCCTCGGCCAGTCGTTCGGTATGGTCGCCTATGCCCGAAACCTCTATCTGTGGTACCGTCATCCCAATCCCGATACCGATGAAAAAGAATAACGCCGTCTATCTGATCGTATTGGCGGCCCTGCTGCCCGTGTTGCTGCTGCGCGACTATACGCCGAGCAACGAACTGCGTTACCTGAGCATCGTCGATGAGGCGCTGCGCGAAGGCAGTTTCTTCGCCTTTACCAATCAGGGTGTCCCCTATGCCGACAAACCGCCCCTCTATTTCTGGGCGATCATGTTGGGCCGGTGGCTCTTCGGCGGCCATTGCATGGCCTTCCTGTCGCTCTTCTCGCTCATTCCGGCCTTCGTCATCACCCGCGTGATGGATCGTTGGACGGCCGGTGCGCTTTCCGGGCAGACGCGCAGTACGGGCCGGTGGATGATGCTCAGCTGCGGACTGTTCCTCGGCATGATGATCATCCTGCGGCAGGACATGCTCATGTGCATGTTCATCGTCCTCGCGTTGAGAAGCTTCTATCGGATGCTGACGGGTGAGGGCCGTTTGCGGCGCGAACAGCTTCTCTTTCCGCTCTATGTCTTTCTGGCGATTTTCAGCAAAGGCCCTGTCGGAATACTGGTCCCGCTGGTCGGGACGGTCGTCTATCTCCTGCTGACACGCCGCATCCGCACGATCGGCCGTTACTGGGGTTGGCGTACATGGGGCATTCTGCTGCTCTTGTGCGGTGCGTGGTTCGGCTGCGTCTATGCCGAAGGCGGTGCCGATTATCTCGACAATCTGCTCTTCCATCAGACGCTCGACCGCGCCGTCAACGCCTTCCATCACGAGGAGCCCTTCTATTTCTATGCCGTTTCGATCTGGTACTCGATGTTCCCTTGGTCGCTGCTGGCAATCGGTACGATCGCCGTCGCCTTGTGGCGGGGCGTCGTGCGTACCGAGCAACAACGCTTTTTCCTGACAATTGCGGCGGTGACGTTCGTCATGCTGTCGGCCATCAGTTCCAAAATAGACGTTTATCTGTTGCCGGCATTCCCCTTTGTCCTCTATCTGACGCTTCTTGTGTCGCCCGACCTCCGGTGGAACCGTTGGCAGGCGGCGGCCGTTGCCGTACCGGCCGTCGTATTCTGCCTTGCATTGCCGGCGGTAATCGTGCTGGCTCGGTTGGAGGATACGCGCTTTGTGGGGCAGGTGCTCTTCTATGCGGCCGCAACGCTCCTCTCGGCGGCGGGTGCGACGGCGCTTTACCGGCTCTACGGCCGGCGGCGGCTCGATACCGCCATCCGGACGATTGCCTGCGGGCTTTTCGCTGCGGTCTTTGTCGGCGGATGGGCCCTGCCGAAGATCAACGGCGAGATCGGCTACGGTGAGTTGTGCCGCACGTCGATGCAGGTTGCCGCACAACGCAACCTGTCGGGATATTGCGTCTGCGGTGTCTCGCGGCCCGAAGGGATGGATGTCTATCTGGGCGAGGATGTGCGGATCGTATCGTGGGAGGAGATCGCGGCCGGAGAGTTGCACGGCACCGTGCTGATGCTGCCGGTACGTTCGCTCGGCGAGCTGGAGAAAAACGTTCCGACGGCCGAGGTGTGCGATGTCGTAGGCCGGTATGCTGTTGTGGCGCTGTCGTAGCGGGGATGCTGGTTGCGCTGAATTGAAACGGGCCGGTACATGTGGAAAAACGGGAGCGCCTCATATAAAGGGGCGCTCCCGTCTGTTGCCGCCGGATCGGCGGCCGGTCAGAAGGAGATACCGACGCGCAGCCCGAAGCGGCTGATGCCGTCCATCGAGTAGATCAACAGCCTGTCGCTGTTGCTGGCGTAACTGTAGAAGAGCGCCACATGGAAGCCGAAGCGTTGGTCCGGCGACGGGAAGATGCTCGCGCCGATCTCCGGCGAGAGATAGACGCCCCACGAATCCTCGTACTGCTGGATCGTATAGTAATAGGAGGACATTTCGGCGTAATCGGCACCCAGACGCATTCCCACATAGGGCTGGAAAACACGGTGCTTCATGAAGTTGTAGCGGCCCGCAACACCGAACGGCAGTTCGAAGAGCGTGTGCTTCTGCGCCGTTGTCAGAGATGAACCGTCCGGAAGCTGCAGCGTCTGACGATCGATCGACTGGATGTTGGTCTGGTAGGAGATGAAGGCGCCGAGTGAAAATTCCGGCGTGATGAAGTAGCCGCCTTCGAAGTTCATGCCCCAACCCGATGTCTTGTCGGCATAGGCATCTCCCAGCGGAACATTCATCTGCCAGTCGATGTTCATGTAGGTGTTCGGGAAGAGCTGGGCGCGGCCCGGCAGTGCAAAGGCAAACGATGCAACGGCCAGCAACAGGATTTTGTGACGGAATATGTTGTTTGTTTTCATGGCGATGTGTAATTAACGGATGAGGGAATCGGTGATCAGATAGGGAGACTGCGCAAAGGCCTGATCGACGGCATTGAGCGTGCGCTGCATGTTGATCTCCTGTGACGAGGTGAGCAGTCCGCCGATGTAGCTGTCCCAGATGACAGGCAGTTTGCGGCTCTCCTGCTCGGCCGTCAGATCTACCATCTCGATGAGCATCGACCCCGCCGTATAGCCGTAATAGACCTGATAGGGGTAGTGCCAGCCGAACCAGTCGCCCCAGTAGCCCGGCGCCCAATAGTAGGGGTAGTACCACCACCAGTAGGGATAGTCGTACCCTACGAAGTAGGTCACTTGTTCGACGTAGCTCAGTTGAAGTCCCACCTGCGCAGCCGTTTTGTCATCCGTGCGGATGAAATTGCGGGCCTCCATCTGTTCGGCGACCGTGCCGATGATCTCTTGTGCATCGGCATCTTTCCAGTATTCGGTCTGATCCGAATTGCCGATCAACAGAATGCTGTCGGGCAGATAGAAAATTTCGATGTCCGAAAAATCGGTCTGCCGGTCGTAATCCGTATAGACCAGAAAGTCTTCGTGAAGACCGGAGGTGGACGGCTCCTTCTGGCACGACACGACCGTGACGGCCAGCATGGAGAGCAATGACATGAGTAGATTTTTTGCGGTCATAGTTCAGAAATTTTTTAATGAGTTGCTATCGACCCGCTATCAATCAAATACCGTTCCGTTCCCGCTGACGTTCGGATCGGTGCGCCATTGCAAAAAACAGCTTCCGGCGGGCGCGGCGGAAGGGAAAAGAGTCGGAGACGGCCCCCGAACGGCCATTCCCGAATCCGGCAGTGAACGTCCGTATCGCCGGAGCGGAACGAAACGGCGCCGAAAAATGTCATCTAAGCTGTTGGTGCGGTGGATACTGCCGCAAACCGGCCGGAATGGATGTCCGTATGGAAAGACCGTGCCGCCTTATGGGGCCGGCGGCAGCATGCTGTTGCGGATGCCGCCGCAGCCTATTGCTGCCATACGGCGTGCAGCAGGATCCAGAAGAGAAAACGGATGAACGCTCCGGCCAGAGCCAGCAGTGCCGTCGTGCGCGGACGCACCTTGTAAACACCCAGTGCGATCATGCAGATCATGCCGATGAACGGCGCCCAATAGACTGCGGCGAGCCATACGCCGTAACGGTCGATGCGCTGCTGCTGTTTGCGGAGCGTCTCCGGACGAATGCCGAACCACTTTTCGAGCCATGCCCATTTGGCATACCAGCCCAGTACATAGGAGGTCATCGCTCCCAGCCAGTTGCCGATCGAGGCGACGAAGAGACAGGCGATCGGATTGGCGCCGACGGCCAGCATTCCGACCATCAGTACGTCGGAACTCATGGGAATGACCGTCCCCGCCACAAACGTGCCGAGAAAGAGTCCCAGATATCCCAGATCGATCAGCCAATCCATAATTTCTCCCTGTTTCCGTGCGGATTCACAAATGTGTTGCAAAGATCGCCAATTTATCGCTGAACTCCAATATCGTGCGGCGAAAATTTCCGGATGGGTTTTGCGGTCAGGCCTTCGGAGCCGGAATTATGCCGGATCGGTCAGAAAACGGTATGCGGCGGTCTGTTCCGGCAGTGAAAACGGCCAATCGGTCAACGCTGCGAGGCGGAACAGTATGAAAACAGCAGCGGGGAAATGCCGGAAGAGAGCGGTTGGGCGGACGGGAATTTGTCAGGCGCGGTGAACGAAATGGGAAAGGATGCATGGGCGGAGCGTGCAGAACAGGAGCGTCGGGGCAAGTTCCCGACGCTCCTGTTACGCTATTGCGTTTCCCTGATGGCCTTCCCTGTCTCTTCCTAATTGAGGTCGGGCAGGAAGGAGTAGTTCTTCGAATAGCCGAGCATCTGTTCGACATAGTTGGCCGGATAGCTGATCTTCACGTCCACGACACGGCCGTCGCGCTCGACAAGTTCGTACTCCGGATTGACAAAACCTCCGTAGGGCTCGATATGCAACGCTTCGTAGCGGGCGAGCACCTCGGCATGCAGCGTCGGATCGACCTGAACGGCGTAACGCTCGACCAGCGCCTTGCCTGCTTCATAGTCGCCCTCCGACTTGATGCGTTGGATCTCGCGCAGCAACTCTCCGAACAGCTTGCGCAACTTCTCGAAGTCGTTCACAACGACATAGCTCTTGCCGTTCTCCCTGCGCCATTCGATGACGTTCTCCGCCTTGCCCGCTTCGTAACACCATTCGGCAATCAGCTTGCGGTTGCGCATGTGCGACTCCTCGACGTTCTTGCCCGGCTGGATGCGGGCCAACTGCGTCATCAGACCGTTGAGGATATAGGAGGCGTATTGCGCCTTGGCGACATCGAACGATGGGACAAGTCCCAGTTCGACGAGTTTTTCGTCGCCCAGATAGTAGAGTCCGAAGAGATCGGCGCGGGCCTCTTCGAGCGTCGAACCGTAGCTGCGCAGCTCCCCGCCGGTAATCCCCGGAGCCAACTGCCCCGAACCGTGACCCAGACATTCATGCAGGTCGGTATGCAGGTCGTCGGCCAACTTGCCGTATTTGTCCACCCGTTCCCGGTCTTCGGGCCGCAGCATGAACTCCTCTTCGAAGCCGTTGCCGTGCGCCGCACGGTCGTAGGCATAGGTGATGTTGTCGATCGTCACCGACTTCGATCCGTACTCCTTGCGGATCCAGTCGGCATTGGGCAGGTTGATGCCGATCGGTGTGGCGGGGTAGCAGTCGCCGCCCAGCATCGCTACCGTGATGACCTTGGCCGAAACGCCCTTCACGACCTTCTTCTTGTAGGCCGGATCAACGGGCGAATGGTCTTCGAACCACTGCGCATTCTGCGAGATGACCTGCGTGCGCCGGCAGGCCGCCGAATCGACGAAGTTGACGATCGATTCCCATGACGCCTTGTATCCCAGCGGGTCGCCGTAAGTCTCGATGAACCCGTTCACGAAATCGACGTTCGAGACGGTATCTTTCAGCCAGAGGATATTGTAACGGTCGAACTGCTTCAGATCGCCCGTGTGGTAGTAGCCGATCAGCGCCGCGATCGTTTCACGCTGCGGGCCTTCGGCGACATCGCGGGCCTTTTCGAGCCAATGGACGATCTGTTCGATCGCCGGCGAATACATGCCGCCCACTTTCCATGTGCGCTCGTAGATGCGGCCGGTCTTCTCCTCCTTGACCAGTTGCGAGTTCAGCCCGTAGGAGATCGGTTCGGGATCCTTTGCGTTCGCGGCTGCCATGCCGTTGTAGAACTTCTCCGCCTCGGCCTGCCGGACATTCCGGTAATAGTTGCTCGACGATGTCCACAGCAGATCGTCGCCGGCCTTCTGGTTCAACCGCGTGGGGTAGAGTGCCGGATCGAAGATCGCCATGCAGATGTAGTCGAAATTCTCCGGAAACTGCTCCATGCCGATCGAGGCTGCGGCCTGGCGGAAGAAGGCTTCGGAGAATTCCGGCCGGAACTTGTCGTTGGAGTAGTGGTGGTGGATGCCATTGGCAAACCATACCTTTTTCAAATATTTCTCCAGTGCCTTCCACTCGTCGGTCGTGCGGTCTCCTCCGTATTGCCGATAGATCGTTTCGAGCGTCCGGCGGACCGGCAGGTTCATCCGGCAATTCTGATCGTAGAGAATGTCGCGGCCGCATTTCGCCGCCTCACTCAGGTAGTAGATCAGTTCTTTCTGTTGAAGCGGCAACTGCTCGAAGCCCGGCACTTCGTAGCGGATTACCTTGATGTCGTCGAACCGATCGACGATCCATGGCTGTTCGGCGGTCTCTTTCCTGTCGCCGGAGCAGGAGATGCCTGTTGCAACGGTTGCTGTCATAAGCGTTAACCAAGCGGTTGTTTTCATTCGCGTGCGGATTAGTGAGTATAAATCGGGAGCCAAAGATACGAAAAGTCGGGAGCATAGCCAAATGAAAACGCAGTTTTCGATTCGGCTGTGCGGGGCGGAGTATCTGGAGCGCAGCGGGCGATTGCGAAAAGGCGCGTGCCGGAACCCGTATCGCGCCGGTCATGTCGCGGGAGAGTGCCCCTGCCGAATGCGGAGTGGATCGTTCGATCCGGCAAATCCATCGTCGGGACGCTTTGTGTGTCGTGTTGAACCGCGCCCGTGATCTCTCCGTGTTTTGCTCCGGCTGCCCCGATAGACACATTTTTTGATTTTCGCTTTCAAATCTTAATTGTTATTTCTACCTTTGCCGCAGCTTTCGGGCTCAACTATTTGAAACAGATAATGAAAATTCTGACAAGCGTCAAAACGCTCCGTGAAACGCTCTCCAAGGTCGATTCCGTCGGAATCGGACTGGTGCCGACAATGGGCGCACTGCATGCCGGACACCGCTCCCTCGTCGAACGGGCCCGTCGGGAGAATGATACGGTCGTCGTGAGCGTATTCGTCAACCCCACGCAGTTCAACGATCCGAACGATCTGCGCAGTTATCCCCGAACGCCGGAGGCCGATTGCGCTTTGCTGGAGGCTGCCGGTGCAGACATCGTCTTCATGCCCTCGGTCGAGGAGATGTATCCGGTGCCCGACCGCCGGCAGTACGATTTCGGACAAATCGATAAAGTGATGGAAGGCGCCACCCGCCCCGGACACTTCAACGGCGTGGCACAGGTCGTCAGCAAACTCTTTGCGATGGTGCAGCCCGCGAGGGCCTATTTCGGCGAGAAGGATTTCCAGCAGATCGCCGTCGTGAAATCGATGGTCGCACAGTCGGGTTTCCCGCTTGAAATCGTAGAATGCGGGATCGTGCGGGGCGAGGACGGGCTGGCGCTCTCCTCGCGCAACGCCCTGCTCGATGCCGAACATCGCGCCGCCGCCCCCGATATCTGCCGTGCCTTGAAAATCGGCGCCCAGCGTGCCGCTCAGCTGACACCCGCCGAATTGGCGGAACTCGTCATTGCCGAAACCGAGCGCAGCGGGTTGCTCAAGGTCATCTATTTCCAAGCCGTCGATGCCTTGACGATGCAGCCGGTTGAGGCGTGGAACGACAGCGACCGTATTCAGGGTTGTATCGCCGTGCAGGCGGGTGCCGTGCGGTTGATCGACAATATCCGGCTCAAATAAACCGTGCGAAAGATGATGCAGATCGAAGTCCTCAAGTCGAAGATCCATCGGGTGACGATTACCGAGGCCAATGTCAATTATGTGGGCAGCATTACCATCGACGAGGAGTTGATGGAGGCCGCCAACCTGATCGAAGGCGAACGCGTGCAGATCTGGAACGTGACCAACGGAGAACGTCTCGACACCTATGTGATTCGGGGCCCGCGTTCGAGCGGTGCCATCTGTCTCAACGGCGCCGCGGCACGGAAGGCTCAAGTGGGCGATGTGATCATCATCGCCTCCTATGCCCGCATGGAGTTCGAAGAGGCCAAGACATTCCGACCCTGGGTCGTATTCCCCGATACGGCGACCAACCGCCTGATCGGTTGATCGGTTGCCCTTGTGCGTCTCCATCCCGTCGTGCCGGCTGCGGAGACACCTTATTATTGTTGAAAAATGGATGTGTTTCTCTCCATATTGGCTTTCGTCTGTTGCCTCGTAGGTATCGCAGGCTGCATAATCCCCGTTTTGCCCGGCCCCGTGCTGAGCTATGCGGGGCTTTTTTGTGCCTATGCCTGCAACTATTCCTCGATCGCTCCGTCGTCGATGTGGATCTGGGCCGCCGTGACGCTCGTCGTCGTCCTTGTGGATTATTTCCTGCCGGGTTATCTGGCGAAACTCTTCGGCGGCACCCGTGCCGGTACGATCGGCGCTACCGTCGGCATGTTTGCCGGACTCTTTGTCGGGGGATTCATCGGCGTCGTGCTCGGCCCCTTCGTCGGTGCTGTCATCGGAGAATTGATGCACGACCGCAGCAATACGGCCCATGCGTTCCGTGTGGGTGTCGGTTCGTTCCTGTCGTTCCTGGTCGGCACGGGCCTCAAACTGGTTGCCGCCGGCGCCATGTTCGCCCTTGTCATTGCCGATACATGGCCGGCCGTGAAGGCGTGGTGCGTCGGACTGTTTGCTTCGTAATACAAAACACTTTTAACACTAAACTATATGAAGAGAGTATTTTTGCTGGTGGCGGCGACGGTGCTGAGCCTTGCCGTTACGTCCTGCTCGAAGTACCGTTGCGAAACGGTTGACGGGGATCCGATGCAGACCCGTATCTATACGCTGGATAACGGGCTGAAGGTCTATATGTCGGTAAACAGGGAGGCGCCGAGGATTCAGACATACATCGCCGTGCGTGTGGGATCCAAGAACGACCCGCTCGAAACGACCGGTCTGGCGCACTATTTCGAGCACCTGATGTTCAAGGGCACCGCCTCGTTCGGCACGCAGGACTACGAAGCCGAAAAACCGATGCTCGACGAAATCGAACGCCTGTTCGAGATTTATCGTACGAAGAGCGACCCCGAAGAACGCCGCGCCATCTATGCGCAGATCGATTCCGTATCGCAGGAGGCTTCGAAACTGGCCATCCCCAACGAATACGACAAACTGATGTCCGCTATCGGTGCCGACGGCACCAATGCCTTCACGTCGTATGACATGACGGTCTATACGGACGAAATTCCGTCGAATCAGATCGACAACTGGGCCAGAATCCAGTCCGACCGCTTCGCGAATGCCGTGATCAGGGGATTCCATACCGAGCTGGAGACCGTTTATGAGGAGTACAACATGTCGTTGACGGACGACAACGGCCGGATGTTCGATTCGCTCATGGCGGCGCTCTATCCGCACCATCCCTACGGCATGCACACCGTATTGGGTACGCAGGAGGATCTGAAGAATCCATCGATTACCAATATCAGGAACTACTACAAGACCTATTACGTCCCCAACAACATGGCCGTCTGTCTGTCGGGTGATTTCGATCCCGACCGGATGATCGCTACGATCGACCGCTATTTCGGGTCGCTGCAGCCCAACCCCGACCTTGCGGCATGGAACTTTACGCCGGAACCGGCAATGACCGCTCCGGTCGAGAAGACGGTGCTGGGGCAGGAGGCCGAGATGGTCTATCTGGGCTGGCGGACCGACGGCGCTTCCAGCCGGGATGCCGACATGATCCAGCTTGTCAGCTCGCTGCTTTCGAACGGCAAATGCGGCCTGCTGGATGTCGATATTCAGCAGCAGCAGAAGATGCTGGGCGTGGCCGCCCAAGACATTCAGTTCGCCGATTACGGTGTGCTGGCGGCTGTCGGTTACCCCAAACCGGGGCAGACGCTCGAAGAGGCGCGTGATCTCCTGCTTGAAGAGATTCAGAAACTGCGGGCCGGCGATTTCGATGAGAAACTGCTCGCATCGACCATCGCAAACTACAAACTCCGCGAGATGCGCGCGCTTGAGAACAACCGCAGCCGCGCAATGGCTTATGTCTATTCCTTCATCAACGGCGTGGAGTGGAAACAGGCCGTTGAGGAGCTTGACCGCCTTTCGGAAATTACCAAGGAGGACGTCGTCGCCTGGGCGAACGAGAAGCTCAGTCCTGAGGCCTATGCCGTCATCTACAAACGTCAGGGCGAGGATACGAACATCCGCAAGATCGAGAAACCGCAGATTACGCCGATCGCCACGAACCGCGACAAATCTTCCGGTTTCCTTGTCGAGATCCAGAACACGCCGGTGGAGGAGATCCAGCCCGTCTTTGTTGACTATGCGGCCGACATGTCCGTCGGCAAGATGAAGCAGGACATCGAACTGCTCTACAAGCAGAACGTATCCAACGGACTCTTCAATCTCTATTATGTCTATGACTTCGGCACATCGACCGATCCGGCATTCGGCCTCGCGTCGAGCTATTTCGACCTGCTGGGTACCGATACCAGGTCGTTGCAGGAGATTCAGCGCGAATTCTATGATCTGGCCTGCACCTTCGGCATCCGTACCGGCGGCGAGCGGATCTATGTCATCATCTCCGGACTTGCGGAGAACATGGTGAAGGCGGTCGCGCTTGCCGAAGAGTACATGAAGAATGTCAAGGGGGACGATGCGGTGCTGGCGCAACTCAAAGCCAATGAAATGAAGGCCCGCAGCGACGCCAAGCTCAGTCAGATCGCCAATTTCCATGCGTTGCAGCGCTATACCTTCTATGGGCCTGAAGCCATTCAGTCCGGAACGTTGACCGATGAGCAGTTGATGGCGCTTACGTCCGACGAACTGCTTGCCCGGATCAAGGGCCTGAGCGACCTCCGGCACTATGTGATGTATTACGGGCCCGATAAGGAGAGTGACCTGATTGCAACGCTCGATGAGATCCACCATACGGCTCCGACCCTGAAGCCCGTCGAACGGAAACGGTTCCCGCTGCTGACGGTGGACAAAAGCGAAGTCAATATCGCGCAATACGATGCCAAACAGATCTATTATCTGCAGTATTCGAATCGCGGGGAGAAGTTCTCGACGGAGAATGATCCTGCCATGACCCTCTTCAACAGCTATTTCGGAGGAGGTATGAATGCCGTCGTATTCCAGGAGATGCGCGAGGCGCGGTCGCTGGCCTACACCGCATCGGCGGATATCTCGGAATCGCGCGACAAGGATGACCCCTATATCTTCTATGCCTTCATCGCTACGCAGAACGACAAGATGCGTCAGGCTGTCGAGGCGTTTGAGGAGATCATCGAGAACATGCCCGAATCGGAGAAGGCGTTCGACGTGGCGAAACAGAGTATTCTGGCCAATCTTGCAACGCAGCGCACCGTACGGGCCAATGTATTGTGGAGCTTCGTGTCAGCGCGCGAGATGGGGGTCGATTACGACCGCAACAAAGCCATCTACGAGAAGGTGCAGGACATGACGCTTGCCGATGTGAAGGCTTTCCATGACAAATGGATCAAGGGCCGCAAGTATGTCTTCAGCATCTTGGGCGACCGCAATGATATTGATATGGACTATCTGCGCACGCTCGGTCCCGTACATGAGGTCAGCCAACGTGAACTGTTCGGGTATTGATCCGTTCGCCCGATCGTAGAAAAGGCGCCCGATGGCTTCGGGCGCCTTTTCTGTTTGGGCCTTGACGGAAAGTTCCGCTCTCCTTCGGGACCCTTTCCGGTATTCTGAATATGAGGGGCGGCAAGGCCTGCTGGCTTCAGCTGCCTGCCGGCCTTGCCGGTTTGTACCATGCCGGCAGGCAGCGTATGGACCGCTCTTCCCGCTGAAGATGCCGTGGCAGGAAGACCGCACGGGGAGAGACAGGCCCGGAATAATACGAATTCGCCCCGCACCAGGCCGGTGCGGGGCGAATCGGATGGTCCGCAGGACTACTCCTCGGGAGCGATCGCTTCGCTGGGGCATACGCCTGCGCAGGTGCCGCAGTCGATGCACTTCGACGGGTCGATCACATAAATATCTCCGGCCGAGATCGCCTCTACCGGGCATTCGTCGATGCACGTTCCGCATGCAACGCACGAATCGGAAATTTTGTAAGCCATTGTTTTATTGTTTTGTGTTAAGTGTGTCGGCAAAGATAGCGATTTAATCGATAATATCAAATCCCGTGTAGGGTACCAGCACCTCCGGAATGCGGATTCCTTCGGGCGTCTGGTTGTTCTCCAGCAGCGCCGCCACGATGCGCGGCAATGCCAGCGACGAACCGTTGAGCGTATGGGCCAGCTGGATCTTCTTGTTCGCGTCGCGGTAACGGAGTTTCAGCCGGTTGGCCTGGAACGACTCGAAGTTCGAGACGGACGACACCTCCAGCCAGCGTTTCTGCGCTTCGGAATAGACCTCGAAGTCGTAGGTCAGCGCCGAGGTGAACGACATGTCGCCGCCGCACAGCCGCAGAATACGGTAGGGCAGTCCGAGCGACTTCACCAAACCCTCGACATGGGCGACCATGTCGTCGAGCGCCTCATACGAATGTTCGGGCAGCGACAGCCGCACGATCTCCACCTTGTCGAACTGGTGCAGGCGGTTCAGGCCGCGCACATCCTTGCCGTAGGAACCCGCCTCACGACGGAAACAGGGCGTATAAGCCGTCATCTTGACCGGAAAATCCTTCTCGTCGAGAATCATGTCGCGGAAGATGTTCGTAACGGGAACCTCGGCCGTAGGTACGAGATAGAAGTTGTCCGCCGTTGCATGGTACATCTGGCCCTCCTTGTCGGGCAGCTGTCCCGTGCCGAATCCCGATGCTTCGTTGACCATGACCGGAGGTTCCACCTCCAGATAACCTGCCCGTGTGTTGTAGTCGAGGAAGTAATTGATCAGCGCCCGCTGCAGACGTGCGCCTTTGCCCTTGTAAACGGGGAATCCTGCACCGGTGAGCTTCACGCCCAGGTCGAAATCGATGATGTCGTATTTCTTGGCCAGTTCCCAGTGCGGCAGCGGATTCTCCGGCAGCGTCGTGTAGTTTTCGACGAGTTTTACGACCAGATTGTCCTCGGCCGTCTTGCCTTCGGGGACGATCTCCGCAGGGAAGTTCGGTAGCAGGACGATCTCGGCCTGCAGGGCATCGGCCGTCTCTTTCATCTCGGCGGACAATTTTGCGGATTTCTCCTTGAGTGCCGCGACTTCTGCCTTTTTGGCTTCGGCCTCGTCGCGTTTGCCCTGTCCCATCAGCGCACCGATCATCCTGGCGGCCTTGTTCTGCTCGGCAAGGCAGCTGTCAAGTTCCTGCTGAAGTGCTTTGCGACGGTCGTCCAGCGCCTCGATGCGTTCGAGGACGGGGCGTGCATCGACGCCCTTCTTGGCCAGCCGGCGGACGGCCGCCTCCTTGTCGTCCCGGAGTTGTTTGAGTGTAAGCATCGTTAATTATCGTTAAACGTTTCCGAATCGCAAAGTTATAAAATACTTGGTAAAAACGATGCGCAGAGCGGTAAAAATCGAGTTTATCCGGGGCGTCCGTGCGGTTTGCTGTCGGGTGCGACGAAGGATGTACGCTACGGAATACGAAGGGCGGTGGGTCGAGGATGCTAACTATTCGGATGAATCTGAGGGTAAAACGGATTTTCAGGGCGAGATTCTCTGATAAAAATTACATTATGTTCAAAACTATCTTCCGATCGGATTTTCGGATAACCTATTGCGATACAGTGGTATATTGCGTTTATTTTCGAAACCGCTGTAATGCAGTTTTTTAATTTCGGCAAAATATTTCATAAAAAAGTCGGGCAAGGGGGGGGGGATTTTTCAAAAAAAATATTTACCTTTGCCATCGTTGGATCCAACAAGGTGAGAACAAACATTTTAGGATATTATTCAACGCTCGCGAAAATTTTACATAATGTAATTTTAATTTATCTAATTAGAACTATGAACTACTCTACTATCCAATCGGAAAAAGAGGCTTACGTGGTGCCTCGGGCAATAGTTTTTGACGTGAAAGTCGAAGAGGGGTTCGCCTTGTCGGGCGAGGGGGAGATCGCTCCCGGAGAAGAAGATCCCGAATTGGGCAATTGATTTTTCCGCACGGGAACAGCAAGAAAAAGTCGAATTTAAAAATTACGGTAATGAAAAGATCTTTTTCGCTTTACTGGTTACTGGCGGCGGCCGTTTCGGGTTTAGCCTCCTGTCAGCAAGACGGCACGCAGGACGACGCTGCGCTGCCGATGAATGTCTATTCGTTCGATGCAACGACTGAGGGTACGCGCGTGTCGCTGGACCATACGGCGTTGACGTATACGTGGGACGGTTCGGAGCAGGTGATGGTGTGGTATGCGCCCGCAGCTTCGGCTCCTGATTATGGCTATACGCTCATCGGCGATCCTTTCGTGGCGGAATCGGCCGGTGCGAAAACCGCCTTTTCGCTCCGGACGGAGTACGATTTGAGCGAGATGGGATACGACGATCAGAACTATGTGTTGATGTATCCGTGGCCTTATGCCGGTACGTCGGGTGTCAACGGCGATGAAGTGACCTATACGATCGGTACCCGAGAGGGCGACGGCTATGTGCTGAAGGATGCCTTCGAGGGAATCTACAACCTGATGCGTGCCGAGACTACCGGATCGTCGCTTCTCGTGGGCCGGCCGCCGGTTACCTTCGAGCATCTGCTCACTTCGCTGCGCTTCTATGTGAAAGAGTCGGCCGAGCCGGCCTTCGACGACATCCGGATCAAGGACATGGAGATCGTTTTCCCGGAGAATGTCATCGGCGAGACGAAGGTGAATTTCCGCGAGGGTTACGTCGCTTCGGCGTCGAGCCGGAAGGTGATCGTCGATCTGGATGCTCCGTTGACGCCGCAGAAGTCTTACAAGGACGAATCGGGCGAGGCCAACGACGATCAGTATGCGTTGGTGGTCGTGAAGCCCTTCACGTTGAAAGCGAACACCGACGGCAATACGAACGACCGGATTCTGGTCACGCTGAGAGGTACGGGTAAGGATATCCATACCGGAGAGGACGAACAGATCACGCAGACGCTCGTTCTGACGAGCGACAGCGACATGGAGTTCTCTGCCGGACATTTCCGCGCAGTCAGCCTGCAACTCGAGAACGACTGGACGCCCGTCGACGTGCAGCTTACCGAGGCTTTCGCTCCTGCCGGAGATTATGCGCACGGAGCCGGTATCTGGTTTGATAAGCAAGGCGAATGTTTCGGGTTCCATGCATCGATTAGGGATGCAGCGGACAAGGAGCGGATGATCGTTCTGGACAATACGAGCGATAGGTGGATCTTGGGTACTTCCTGGCTGTACGCGCAGTCTGCATTCTATATGCCCAGTTCGACCGTGTTGAAGGGGTATACGCAGGGAGATATCGCCGTGACGTTCGATGCCCATGTCGTGTTCAGCGGCAAGGATAAGAATCCGTGTCCGATTATTGTCGGCTTCAACCATTGCAGCACGCGGACGAATGGGGACACCGGAGACGGCGGATTCGTCGCATTGGCAAGTGTCGACGCCGAGCCCGCATTGATGACGGCCAAGGAGGCCAAGGAGAACGGCGGTTATCCGGAGGATGCGACGTATTGGAGGAGTTACAAGGTCGTAATCCCTGCCGAGACGATTGCCGGAATCGATCAGTTCATGGAACCCAACAAGGACGGATCGGCGGCTCATATGGGATTCAAACTCGATGGCCAGGTGGGCGCCTCTTCGTCCAAGGGCCGTATGGTCTATATCAAAAACATCTGCTTCTCCTACGAAAACAAATAGTATCGAAATCCGGGGAGGGCGTCGGCCGACGCCCTCCCCGGATTAATTATTTTATGATGAAATCCATACTCAATGACGGTTGCGATTCCCTTCCCCGCCGTCCGCTCGATTGTTACGTGCCGCCCTGCCTGACGAATCTGGCCGTGGCGGCGGAACGCGGTTTCGCCGCGTCCTATTTCGACGATGAAGATGAATTCGTCTCCGACGGTTTCGACGACGGCGGAGCCCCTGACCTCAGCGATTGGGATTGATATGAGATACGGAATAGTTGCTTTTTCTTTGTTCGGGTTGGCGATCGCGTCCACGGGATGTTCCCGTGATGCGGTCGATGTCGATTTCAGTGCCGACGCCGGTCGGGCGATTCGTTTCGAAGGGAGGTGCGACGATGCCACGCGCGCTGTACCGGGCGATCCCGCCGACGGAAAGGTGCCGGTCTATTGGTGCGACGGCGACGCCGTGTCGGTCGTTTGTGCGCAGGCTACGCCCTCCGTGGGGCGCTATGTGCTGACGTGTCCCGACGAATTTTCCGTTTCGGCCTCGTTCGGCTCGGGGGATTTGCAGCAGTGGGGCGAAGGTCTGCACGATTTCTACGCCTTTTCGCCTGCGGACGCTCCCGATCTTGAAATATCGGGAGACGGTACCGTGAAGGCGTCGCTCCCTTCGGTGCAGGAGTGCCGCGACGGCCTCCTCGATCCGGCGCTGCTCTATCTGGCTTCTGCCGAAGAGGGAATCTCGCCCGAGTCTTCGGTCGTGACGTTGCATTTCCGGCCGGTCGTGACGCTGCTCGACATCTCGTTCGCGGCGTCCGAGGCGACCGAGGTGCGGCAGATTGTGGTGCGTTCGACGCAGGCAGGCGAGAAACTGGCGGGGACGTTCGTCTACGATCTCGGAGCCGACCGTCTCGGCAGGGTCGACGGTGGATCGAATGTCGTGGCCGTGCGGATGTTGCAGTCCGACGGAACACCGGGCGTGAAACTCGCCGCGGGCGAGAGTTGCCGTGCGATTGCCGTCGTGCTGTCGCAGAGCTCTTTCGTCGGACTGCGGGTCGACGTGGTGACGGCCGCCGGCGTTGCAGGGCGGAGTTGCGCCGAGCCGCTCGTGGGCGGCAAACGCTATGCGATCGAGCTGGGTGCGCTGCCGGCTATGAACGACGCCGCACGCAGGAAGCTCTATGCTTCGTGGATGAGCTATCTGCCCGACGATGCGCTGCTTTCGGCACTGTCGATTCCCGGCACGCACGATGCGGCGACCTCGACGCTCAACCTTTGGTCGAAATGTCAGAGCCTCAGTTTGGGAGCGCAGTTGAACGCCGGCGTGCGGTGCTTCGACCTGCGTCCGACGGGTACCGACGATCTGATGATCTACCACGGGACATCGACCGGCGTGACGTTCGATGAGGCCATCGCGGCGATGGATCGTTACTTGGCGGCCTGTCCTTCGGAGGGCTGCATCGTCCAGATGCAGCGGCAGGGCGATGCGGGCAACGATGCGACGTTCCGTTCGCGCATGGGCGACTACCTCAATTCGTCGAGCGCCTACCGCGACCGTTTCGTCGATTTCCGGCCCGATCTGACGCTGGGCGAACTGCGCGGCAAGATACTCGTGCTCACCCGCAGCGATTACGACGGTGCGCTCGTCGGCGGGAAGATCGCCTCGTGGCAGGACGATGTGACCGATCAAATTTCGTCGATCGTCAACGGTTCGGCTTCCGCGAAACTCTTCATTCAGGATAAGTACGGAGGTACGACCGGTATCGACAACAAGAAGAATGCGATCATCGCCTATCTGGACAAGGCGCGTGAAAAGGCGGAGTCGGAGTGGCTCTTCAACTTCACGAGCTTGGCGACGGCCGTCTTTACGACTCCGGAGTCGAACGCACGGACGCTCAATCCCGCCACCTGCGACTATCTCAAAGCGCATCCCGGTTGTACGGGCGTCGTGATGATGGATTTTGCGGGCGATACGGATGTCTCGGGCGACGAGTTGCTGCGTGCGGTCATCGACCAGAATTTCTACTGTCATCTCCCTTGCGTCCGTTAGCCTGCGGACAGGTGTCATGTGTGTGTTGTTTCCGGGGAGCCGAGCAAGGGAGCTCCTCTTTTTTTACCCTGCGGCGCGGCTCCGGTTCCGCACGGGCGGCGGTTGCGGGCGAAAAGCGGCGATGCGTATACCGTACCGCCGCTTTTTTCGTTATCTTTGGCTGACGCCGAAGATACTCCCGTTCGGCATAATCAAGCCGGCGCTTGCTTCTGCTCTCGACTTTGCGTATCTTTGTCATGACGGACTCTCCTTTTATCGAGAGAAATCCGTCGAATGAGGTTGAGACAATGACATTGAAACGACTCGAATTGTTGGCTCCCGCACGGGATTACGCCGCGGCTGCGGCTGCGGTCGATGCAGGTGCCGATGCCGTCTATATCGGAGGTGCACGCTTCGGTGCGCGTCATGCTGCCGGAAATACGGTCGGGGAGATCCGTCGTGTGGTGGAGTATGCCCATCTGTACGGCGTGCGTGTCCATGCTGCGCTCAATACGCTGCTTTACGATGATGAACTGGAAACGGCCGAACGGCAGGCCCGCGAGTTGATTGCTGCCGGCGTCGATGCGCTGATCGTGCAGGATATGGCTCTGCGGCGCATGAATCTCCCCGTCGAACTCCATGCCTCGACCCAGACGGCGATCCGTACCCCCGAAATGGCCCGCTTCCTGTCGCAGTGCGGATTCGCCCGCGTGATTCTCGAACGGGCGTTGTCGATCGACGAAATACGGGCCGTCTGCCGTGCGACGCCGGCCGAAGTGGAGTGTTTCGTGCATGGCGCGATCTGTGTAGGGTACAGCGGACAGTGCTATCTGTCGCGTTCGATGTCGTCGCGCAGCGGAAACCGCGGAGAGTGCAGCCAGCCGTGCCGGCTGACCTACGACCTGGTCGGAGCGTCGGGCCGCTGCATCGTGCGGGGGAAACACCTGCTTTCAGTGCGGGACCTGAATCTGTCGCAACGCTTGAATGATCTGGTCGAGGCCGGTGTAACCTCCTTCAAGATCGAGGGGCGGCTCAAGGACGCGGGCTATATCCGCAACGTGGTGGCCTATTATCGACAGCAGCTCGATCGATTGATCGCCGTGCGCGGCGACTGCTGCCGTTCGTCGGTGGGCGAGTCCCTGCCGGACTTTGCTCCCGATCCGTCGAAGAGCTTCACGCGCGGCGAGTCGGAGTATTTCTTTGACGGACGCCGTGCCGGTGTGGCATCGTTCGATACCCCCAAATCCGTCGGAGCCTTCGTGGGCCGGATCGCGCGCTGCGAGGGTGGAAGTTTTCTCCTTGACCGTGATGCGGCGCTTGCCGCGGGCGACGGAATCTGTGCCGGCAATGACGGTACGAACGTCAATTCGGTCGCGGGACGGCGGGTGACGCCCAACCGCATGCTCGACACGTTCCGGCAGGGGGCGGAGATCTACCGCAATTCCGACAACCGGTTCCGGCAACAGCTCGAACACAGCCGCATGCGGCGTGTGATTGCAGCCGACGCACGGTTGGAGATTACAGGGGAGCGGGTGACGCTCCGTTATGTCGATTGCGAGGGTTTGTCGGCCGAAGCCTCCCGCATGGGGGTGTTCGGGGCGGCGCGTGACCCCGAACGGACGACAGAAGCCTTGCGGACGCAGGCGGCCCGAAGCGGTGACACGCCGTTTGCCGTGCGGAGCGTCGAGGTGACGGGCGGAGAGCGCTTTGTTCCCTTGTCGCTTGTCGGGGAGCTTCGCCGCGAAGCATTGGAGACGTTGCGGAACCGGCGTATCGGACGGGTTTTCCCGCACCGGATCCTGCCCGAAGATCCCGAAGCGCGGTTCCCGAAGCGGGAACTCTCCGGTGACGGGAACGTTACGAACCGTGCGGCCGAACGTTTTTACCGTGATCACGGGGTGGAGCGGATCGAACGCGGTCTGGACCTTTCGCCGACGATGTCAGGGCGTTGCGTGATGCGCACGGCCTACTGCATCCGTCGCGAGATCGGCGCCTGTCTGCGTGAAGGGACGCCGTTGCGTGAGGAACTCTATCTGGTGCGCGGTGCGCGCCGCTACCGTTTGCAGTTCGACTGTGCCCGCTGTGAAATGAAACTGATCGATGAACGTTAACTACGAGATATGAACGAACCGCTTACGCCTTGTTTTGCCGATTATGAACTTCTCGACTCCGGCAACTTCGAGAAACTCGAACGTTTCGGCCCTTATGTCACACGCCGTCCGGAGCCGCAGGCCATTTGGCGGCCGTCGCTCGACGACGGGGAGTGGGTGCGCCGTGCAGATGCCGCGTTTCTGCGCGATGCCCGCAGCGACGAACGCGGCGTGTGGAGGCTTCGGCCCCGCACGCCCGACCGCTGGACGGTGCGCTACGAGCATGAAGGAATGCATCTGACGATGCGTCTGGGGCTTACGTCGTTCAAGCATGTCGGGATCTTCCCCGAACAGGCCGCGAACTGGGACTTTATCTACGACCGCTGCCGGTCGTTGGCAGGGAAGGGCGCCGTGCCGCGCGTGCTGAATCTTTTTGCCTATACGGGCGGTGCAACGCTTGCCGCGCGCGCCGCCGGAGCCGATGTGACGCATGTCGATTCGGTAAAGCCCGTTGTGACGTGGGCCCGCGAGAACATGGAGTCGAGCGGGCTGGACGGTGTGCGCTGGATCGTGGAGGATGCTCTCAAATTCGTGCGGCGCGAAGTGCGGCGCGAAAACCGTTACGACGGAATCATCCTCGATCCGCCGGCATACGGCCGCGGCGCCGCCGGCGAAAAGTGGATTCTGGAGGAGCACATCGGACAGATGCTCGACTGCTGTGCGCGGCTGCTTGCTCCGGATGAGGGGGCTTTCGTCGTGCTCAACCTCTATTCGATGGGGCTTTCCGCGCTCCTTGCACGAACCGCCATGCGGCAGGCGTTCGGCACTCCGGCGCACGAAGCCTGCGGAGAACTCTATTTCGAAGATCCCTTCGGCAAGCAACTGCCTTTGGGCATCTATTACCGTTTGGTCAGATGATATTTTCGGACGGCTGTGTCCGACAGGTCGTATCGGGCATGCCGGATCCTTAACTTCCTGAAATTTGTCGTTATGTCTTTTCTTGCGCTTCTTTTCGGCCTCATGTCGGGCTGTTTCCTCTCGGTACTCGTGGGACTGATCGGCAGCAAGCGCCGCATCGGTTTCGGCTGGGCTTTTCTGGCAAGCCTCCTGTTTACACCCCTTGTGGGGCTTCTCATTACGTTGGTTTCCGATCCGCTGCCGGCCGGCGCCGATCGCGGACTGGGGTGTATCGGAACGTCGCTGGGCATTCTGGGCCTGCTCTTTCTGGTCGCATTCCTCTTCTTGGTGCTCGCCGGAGGAGTGCTCGTTGCCATGTAGTCCGCGCCGGACGCCCCTGTCGTAAGACGATACGCACCCTGTCATGCGACGGGGTGCGGTGTCTGTTGTCTGTGGAGTGGGGCCCTGCCGGTCAGATCACTGTCGGGACGTAGTAGATGGCGATGCCTGCGACGGCCGAGAGTACGATCAGCAGAATGGGATTCCACTTGCGGAGCGAACCGACGATGCAGAGCCCGAACAGCACCCAGCTCCAGCCGTCGATGAAGCTGGCCCCTTCGTCCGACGACGGAAAGATCAGCAGCAGCGCCGCCGCCCCGATCATCCCGATGACGACGGGTTTCATGCCGGCCATCGCCCCCTCGATATAGCGGTTCCCTTTCAACTTGAGGAAGAACCGCGTAAGCAGCAGCATGACCGTCAACGACGGCAGGCAGACCGCAATGGTGGCAATGACCGATCCCAGAATGCCGCCCCAGCAGCCGAGACCTCCCTGTGCCCCCACCGTGTAGCCGACATAGGTGGCCGAATTGATGGCGATCGGTCCGGGGGTCATCTGCGAAACGGCTACGATGTCCGTAAAGGTCGTATTGGTCATCCATGCGTGTTGTACGACCACCTCGTTCTGGATGAGCGAGAGCATGGCATAACCGCCGCCGAATCCGAAAAATCCGATTTTCAGATAGCTGATGAAGAGCTGGAGGTAGATCATCGCCGCACCTCCTTCCGTATGCGGGTTGCCCAGAGGATTCCGGCTGCGGCGCCGGCGACAAGCAGATAGATCGGCGAGAATCCGAACCACCAGACGGCAAGCGCCGAGAGAATCACCACGCCGATCAGGGCCGGATGCATGCCGCGTGCCAGCGAGAGGGTCGGGACGACGATCAGGGCAACAACGGCCGGCCGCATTCCCTTGAACGCGGCATCGACCACGGCGTTGTGGCGTACCTCGGCAAAGAAGACGGCGATTGTGAGGATGGTCAGAAACGACGGCATGACGGCGCCCAGTGCCGAAGCGGCGGCTCCGCGGATGCCGCGCACCTTGTAGCCGATGAATACCGACGTGTTGATTGCAATGGGCCCCGGCGCCGATTGCGCCAGCGTCAGCAGCTCCAGAAATTCATCGCGGGCCAGCCATTTGCGGCGGTCGATGATCTCGGCCTCGATCAGCGGAATCATGGCATAGCCTCCGCCGAAGGTGAAAAGTCCGATCTTGAAGAACGATCGGAACAGGGTAAACAGTGTGGTTGTCATAACGCTCTGTGATGCTTTTCTGTTTCAATTCAACCGCTTTTCCGTTCCAGTGCCGGAGCCTGCTGCTGTGCGGTGTCCGCGCCGCGGGAATGCGGCGGGCTGTTCCGGCTGCTTGCCGGTGCGGACGATGGCCTCTCCCCGACATTTTTTCATGCCTGCCCGTTCCCGGCAGCCATCCGGTTGCAGACGGCGGCCATGACCGTTGCAACGACTGCTGCTGTCTCCGTCCGCAGCCGTTGTTCGCCGAGGGTGACCTCTTCGAATCCGGCGGCAAGGGCCGCGTCGATTTCGGCAGGCGAAAAGTCCCCTTCGGGGCCGATGAGAACCTGCAGGTTTTCACCGGGGCGGAGTGCTGCCGGAAGGTAGTGCCTGGCCGTGCGCGGCGTATCGCAGTGGGCGATGAACCGACGTCCGTCGAAGGGGCGGGCGAGGAGTTCGCGTAACGGCGTGAGCGGCTGCAACTCCGGACAATAGGTTTTGAGCGACTGCTTCATTGCCGCCACGACGACCCTTTGTGCACGGTCGCGCTTCAGGACGTGACGCTCCGAATGGTCGCAGTCGAGCGGCACGATCTCGCTGACGCCGATCTCGGTGGCCTTTTCGAGAAACCATTCGAACCGCTCGATGTTTTTTGTCGGCGCGACGGCCATCGTCAGGCGGTAGGGCATGCGCCCGAACTCGGCGAGGCTCTCCACGACACGGACCGTGCACCGTTTGGCATTCTCCTCCTCGATGCGGCAGCGGTAGAGCGTGCCCAGTCCGTCGGTCAGGTGAAGCGTGTCGCCGCACTGAAGCCGCAGAACACGGATGCAGTGTTTCGACTCCTCCTCGCTGAGCGTGTAGAGCGGCGGAACGATGTCGGGTGCGTAAAAGAGTTGCATGGGTGTACAATAATTTTTAACTTTGCAAAGTTATAAAAAGTTGTAAAAGATCGATTGCATGAAACGTTTCCTTCGGTGGATGCCGATATTTTTCAGTTCCATGATGCTTCTCTCGTGTCGGGAAAAGGCTCCCGAAATTCCCAATCCGTTTTTTGAAACCGTCTGGACGACACCCTTTGGCGTTCCGCCCTTCGACAGTATCCGCACGGAGCATTTCCTGCCTGCGTTCGAACGGGGCATGTCGCTCCACAACGCCGAGATCGCGGCCATCGTGGAGAATCCCGAAACTCCGACGTTCGAAAATACGGTGCTGGCCTATGACAATGCCGGCAAGATGCTGCGGCGTGCGGAGCTCATCTTCGGCATGCTCGCCGAGTCGAACTCCACGTCGCAGATGCAGGCCGTCGAAGAGGAGGCCATGCCGTTGTTGACGGCCCATGCCGATGAAATACGGATGGACGAGCGCCTGTTCGGGCGGATAAAACAGGTCTATGACCGGCGCGATTCGACGTCGCTCACCCCCGAACAGCTGCGCCTGACGGAGAAGATCTATGACGAATTCGTCCGTTCGGGAGCACTGTTCGACAAGGCGGGAAAAAAACGGCTCAAGGAGATCAACGGGGAACTGGCGCGGTTGGCCGTGCGATACGGCAGCAATCTGCTCTCCGAGACCGACGGGTTCCGGTTGGAATTGAAGGTCGAACAGCTCGGCGGCGTTCCGTCGGTCGTGCGCGATGCGGCCAAAGAGCGCGCCCGTGAAGCGGGACTGGGCGACGGAACATACCTGTTCACCCTGCACAAGCCCAGCATGCTGCCCTTCCTGACCTATGCCAACGACCGTAAATTGCGCGAAGAGCTCTATACGGCCTATCTGAGCCGTTGCAACCACGACGATGCACACGACAACAAGGCGCTGGTAAACGATTTCATCCGCCTGCGCACCGAAAAAGCCCGTCTGCTGGGGTATGACACTTATGCCGGCTATGTGATTTCGGAGCAGATGGCCCGCACTCCGGAGGCCGTCTATACGTTGCTCGACGAGATCTGGACGCCGGCGCTCGACCGGGCGAAGGAGGAGCTTTCCGAGATGGAGAAACTCTTCAGGGCGGACGAGCCGGAGGGAACGTTCGAGCCGTGGGACTGGTGGTACTATGCCGAAAAGGTGCGCCGCCGCGACTACTCGCTCGATGACGAAGCCGTGCGCCCCTATTTTACGCTCGATAATGTGCAGGGCGGCATCTTTTTCCTTGCCAACCGGCTCTACGGCATCACCTTCCGCCCGATCATCGCACCGCTCTACCATCCCGACTGCCGCGTCTATGAGGTGCTTGACGAAGACGAAAGCCATCTGGGCGTGATCTACTTCGACTACTATGTGCGCGAAGGAAAGAGCGGCGGGGCATGGTGCGGCAACTTTACGGAGCAGACCTATGAGAACGGCGAACGTGTGGCGCCGGTCGTGGGGGTGGTGACGAACTATGCCCGTCCGACGAGAACCTCCCCGACGCTGCTCAATATCGACGAGACGAAAACATTGTTCCATGAGTTCGGACATGCACTGCACGCTCTTTTCCGTCAGGTGGAGTATCGCGGATTGTCCGATGTCGAGGGCGATTTCGTGGAACTGCCTTCGCAGGTGATGGAGAACTGGGCGATGGAACCTGAAATGCTCGAACAGTATGCCCTGCACTATCGCACCAGCGACAGAATCCCCACAAGCCTCATGCAGAAGATCCGGCGCAGTGCGCAGTTCAATCAGGGCTTCGAGATGACCGAACTGCTTGCCGCGGCGCTGTCGGATCTGGACATCCACTCGATCAAGGAGTATGAACCGCTCGATGTCAATGCCTTCGAGCGCGAGGTGCTTTACGACAGGCGCGGGCTGATTCCGCAGATCGAACCCCGTTACCGCTATCCCTATTTCAGCCACATCTTCGACGGCGGATATTCGGCCGGATATTACTTCTACATCTGGGCGCAGATGCTCGACAAGGATGCCTATGCGGCCTTCAGCGAGACGGGTGACATCTTCAACAAAAAGGTGGCCCGCGCCTTCCGAGAGAAGCTCCTTGCCCGGGGCGGCGAGGCCGACGGCATGACGCTCTACCGTGCGTTCCGGGGCGCGGATCCCGACAAGACGGCGTTGCTCAAGGCTGCCGGATTCTGGAAGGAGCCGGCGGATTCGCTGCAGACGGACTCCGCTGCCGTGCGGCGGCTCCCCGCGACGAAAGAGTATTGGAGAAAACGTGCGCAGGGAATGCTCGACAAATCAGGAAACCTCAAATAACACACTCGCAATGAAAAATCTGTTCGCTTTTATGTCACTGACTTTATTGGTGGCCGGATGTGCGGATCGTTCGATGCCGGTGGCACAGCTGCCCGAGATCGATACGTCGAATCCGCTGCTGGCCGAGTGGGAGACGCCCCACGCAACGCCTCCCTTCGAGAAGATTCAACTTTCGGATTATGAACCGGCTTTCGATGCCGCAATTGCCGTACAGCGCGCCGAGATCGACGCTATCGTGAAGAACCCGGCACGCCCGACCTTCAACAACACGATCGTGGCGCTGGAGCGCTCCGGAGAGTTGCTTGCACGTATCGAAGGGATCTTTTACAACCTCCTGGAGGCCGATTCCAACGACGAGATGCAGCGCATCGCCCTCGACGTGCAGCCCAAACTGACCGAGCTGGCCAACGACATCTCGCTCAACCCGGAGCTCTTCGCCCGCGTGAAGGCCGTTTACGAACATCCCGGATGGTTCCTTTCGCAGGAGGACAAGATGCTGCTGGAGAAGACCTACAAGAGCTTTGCCCGCAACGGTGCCGCACTGCCCGCCGACAAACAGGAGCTCTACCGTCAGTACACCTCCGAACTGGCGGAGCTGACGCTTCGCTTCGGTCAGAATTCACTGGCTGCAACGAACGCCTTTACGCTCAACATCACCGATCCGAAACGGGTCGAGGAGTTGCCCGATTTCGTGAAGGAGGGGATGGCGGCCGAAGCGAAGGCGCGCGGCGAGAAGGGCTGGACCGTAACCCTGCAGGCGCCGAGCTATGTTCCCTTCATGACCTACTCCTCCGACCGTGAGGCCAAGGAGCAGCTGTGGCGTGCTTCGAATTCGCGGGCGCTGGGCGGCGAATTCGATAATTGCGAAAACATCCGCCGCATTGTCGATCTGCGACGTCAGATCGCCGGTCTGTTGGGGTATGAGACCTATGCCGATTACGTGTTGGAGGAGCGTATGGCCGAGAATACGCAGACGGTAAACGGCTTTCTGAAGGAGCTGCTCGACCAGACGATCGACCATGCCCGTGCCGATTACCGCATGATCGAGGAGTATGCCCGTGCACAGGGCTTCGAGGGTGAAGTGATGCCTTGGGATTGGTCGTACTACACCGAGAAGTACAAACATGAAAAATACGCGCTCAGCGATGAACAGGTGAAGCCCTATTTCGAACTGGAGAAGGTCAAGAAGGGCGTTTTCCTGCTGGCCAACAAACTCTACGGCCTGAACTTTACGCAGCGGGACGACATTGCCGTCTATCATCCCGACGTGACGGCCTATGAGGTGACCGATGCCGATGGCCGGTTCCAAGCCGTTCTCTATCTCGACTTCTTCCCCCGCGCCTCGAAACGCGCCGGTGCGTGGATGACCGGGTTCCGGGGTTCGAAAATCGTCGAAGGGCAGGAGACGCGGCCGCTCGTATCGCTGGTAATGAACTTTACGAAGCCGACCGAAACGAAACCTTCGCTGTTGACCTTCGACGAAGTGACGACCTTCCTGCATGAATTCGGCCATTCGCTGCACGGCATGCTGGGCCGAGGCGAATACGAGTCGCTCAACGGTACGAGCGTTTACCGCGATTTCGTGGAGCTGCCGTCGCAGATCATGGAGAACTGGGCTACGGAGGAACAATGGCTCGATCTGTGGGCCGAGCACTACCGGACGGGCGAGAAGATGCCGGCGGAACTGGTGGAGAAGATCATCGCATCGAAAAACTATCTGGCAGCCTATCTCAACGTCCGGCAGTTGTCGTTCGGCATGACCGATATGGCATGGCATACGTTGAAAGAGCCTTTTACGGGCGATGTCGAGACTTTCGAGCGGGAGTCGATGGCTCCCGCGCAGGTGCTGCCCGTCGTGGAGGGTACGGCGATGAACACCTCCTTCACGCACATCTTCGCAGGCGGATATGCTGCCGGATATTACGGATACAAATGGGCCGAGGTGCTCGAAGCCGATGCCTACAAGGCTTTCGAGGAGACCGGCAGCATCCTCGGCGGTCCGGCTGCCGACTCTTTCCGCGAGCATATCCTTACACAGGGCGGACACGAGCATCCGATGAAACTCTATGTTGCGTTCCGGGGCCACAAGCCCGAAACAAAGGCGCTGATCGAGAAGATGGGGCTGGCGAAATAGCATCGCCGGCCTTGCCGCAGGACAATGAACGGCGCAACCGCTGCAGGTTGCGCCGTTCGTCTTTGTCTGCCGTTGCGAGGAAATGAGTTCATGCAGGTTCCGGAACTCCCGTTTTATGTGTCGGACGCAACGGGAACGGTATCGGGAAATACCTCTTCTTTCGCAGTGTTTCCGTACTGCCGGATTTTTCCTGAAAGCCCTCTCCCTTATGCTTTCCGGAGTTTCATTCGGGGACCTTTTTATGAACGGCTGTTGCGCGATGTGCCGGGGCCGGGGCCTTTCCTCTGAATAAAAGAAGAGCGGGAGAATCGTCTCTTCCCGCTCTTGGATGAAAAGGCCGGCAGTCTTCCACGAAACCCGTGTCCGAATGTCATTTGACCGCTTCGGGGTTGTGCCTGTACTTGAAAACAAGAGCAAAAGCGACCGCCACG
This sequence comes from uncultured Alistipes sp., assembly GCA_944321175.1. GTDB lineage: Bacteria > Bacteroidota > Bacteroidia > Bacteroidales > Rikenellaceae > Alistipes. Next base: position 56,918 of record CALUKI010000010.1, on the reverse strand, counting down.
ACAAGTGCGTAGGCCGCGAACAGAAGCCATGCCGTTGACCATCCCGCCGTCTGTGCTTCGGCCGTCTGTTGCGAGAAGACGAAGCGGTTGACAACGGCCTGTGCCCCCAGCGTGCCGATGGTGGCGCCGATGCCGTTGGTCATGATCATGAAGAGCCCCTGTGCCGACGAGCGGATCTTCTCGTCGGTTTCGTTGTTGACGAAGAGCGATCCCGATATGTTGAAGAAGTCGAACGCCACGCCATAGACGATCATCGAGAGGATGAACATCCATACGCCGCCGCCCGGATTGCCCAGTCCGAACAACCCGAAACGGAGCACCCATGCGAACATCGCGATGAGCATGACCCGTTTGATGCCGAATTTCTTGAGTGCAAAGGGGATGAGCAGAATGCAGAGCGTCTCCGAGAGCTGCGACAGCGAAATGAGGGCATTGGCATGGTTCGCGCCGAACGTATCGGCAAATTCAGGGATACTCTTGAAGCTGGTAATGAATGGGTTGGCGAAGCCGTTGGTGATCTGGAGCGATACGCCCAGCAGCATTGAGAAGATGAAGAACAGCGCCATCTTCTTCTGCCTGAACAGGGCGAAGGCCTTCAGCCCCAGCGCATCGGTCAGCGTCTGTCTGCCGCCCGAATTGTCGATCGGGCAGTGCGGCAGCGTGAAGGAGTAGAGGCCCAGCACGATGCCGATTGCGGCGCACTGGAGGAACTGCATGCAGGAGATCTGGAATCCCATGCCGTCGCACAGCAGCATGGCGCAGATGAAGCCCACCGTGCCGAAGACGCGGATCGGCGGGAACGCCTTGACCGTGTCGTACCCGGCCTGTTCGAGGACGCTGTAGGCTACGGAGTTCGAGAGGGCGATTGTCGGCATGTAGAAGGCAACGCTCAACGAGTATAGGGTGAAGAGCGTTGCAAAGCCGACTCCTGCACCGGCCGTAAGGGCATACCATCCGGCCATGCCCATGAAGCCGGCCGCCAGAACGTGGCAGATGCCCAGAAGCCGCTGGGCCGGAACCCACCGGTCGGCAATGATGCCGATGACTGCCGGCATGAACAGCGATACGATGCCCTGCATGGCATAGAAAAGTCCGATCTTCGATGAGAGATCGACCGTGACCAGATACGAACCCATCGAGGTGAGGTAGGAACCCCAGACGGCGTACTGGAGAAAATTCATTACGGTTAGTCGAATCTTTGTATTCATTCGTATAGGTTTAATAAAGAATTGGCATGCCATGTTGCAAATTTGCCCCTCCTCCATATTCCGCGCAGAACGGGCGGAAACAAAAATAGAAATTTTTTTCGGATTTTTCTTGCACGGAGTAAAATTATATGCTACTTTTGCATCACCAAACGATTGGAACCCCGGATGCCGGTTGGAATGACGGCGAGGACGGAGGGATGGAATGACGGTTCGTCGGAGAAGAGGACGGACGGAGGACCGGAAGTCCGGAGGGTGCGACAGTCGGAAGGAGGCGTAGAACGGGGAGTTCCGCAAGGTATTGAGCTATGGTGTAATGGTAACACAACAGATTCTGGTCCTGTTTTTCCTGGTTCGAGTCCGGGTAGCTCAACGCAAAGAGACGATCCATGAGGGTCGTCTCTTTTTTGTTGCCGATTAACGAGGGCGTGTGGGGCTTGTTTTTCTGCCCGTCAATGAGAATCGGCCCTATTCTGCTCGTGTGCCGTTGGCCTGTTCGTGCACGGCCGGGATCTCTCCTCGTTTTTTCGGCAGGAGGTTCATCCGGACATGACTGTTTTTTTGTTTGTGTGAAAACCTTGGTCGGGACGGAACGCCGGTTCATCCGGACGGATCGCCCTTTTGATTCTCCGATGGGATGGAGGGGCGGTGCGGCGGGTCGGGTGAAACCCTCCGCATGCAGGAGAAAGAACCTTTTGTGAAGCGGTTCCGCGGTCGGAGAATACGGCGCGGATTCCGTTGAGGAGAAATAGGACGCACCTCTCCCCGTGCCTCTCAGAAATCAATACATGTTGTCGTACATCGACTGGCTCTTGTCGTACTTCAGATCGGCAAGCGACGCCGCCTTGACGCCGATATTGAAACTCCAGCTGCGGTGGGCGCCGAACGGAATCCATGAAAACGACATCTGCCAGCAGTGCAGATCCCGCGATATGCTTACCGACGAGGTCGTCAGCTTGTTCTCCTTGATGTCGTAACCGCCCTGGAACGTAATGCCCATCTTCGGCGTGAGGTTCACGCTGCCGTTGAATCCCACGTTCTGCGTGATGTTCTTGCGATAGCCCGTCGTACCGTTGTTGACGTAGCTGATCGAATACGACACCGTATAGTTGAACCCCAGATTCCAGGGCAGCGAAAAATCATAATACGATTGGGCCATGTACTGCCTTCGCAATACCGGATCGAGGATGCCGTAGGGATCGTAAAACGGATTCGCGTATTCGGGCGGGATGCTGTTGATGTCGTTGATGGCCGGTGTGGAGCTGTCCTGCCGTGACTTGAACGTATAACCGAACGACCATCCCGTCGAAACGATACGCCCCGGGAAGAAGAGCTTGTCGATCCGCACGCCCTGCGGCGTCACCCTGTACGGGTCGAGCGTGGCATTGAGCTGAATGCCGAAATTCGAGCCGAACAGCGTCGTGCGGAACTGTACGGGTATGGTCGAAAGTTTCATCGAGTCCGCCAGAAAGTTGTACGAGGCGCTCAATGAGAAGTTGTCTATGAGCTTGATCTTTTTGATTCCCGACGTGTCGCGCTTCGAGAGAACCTTCATCTCAAGCGTTTGCGACAGCGAAAAGTTCATCGACATGCTCTGGCCTGAACTCGGCACGCCGTAGGCATTGTCCGAGAAGGGGGAATAGACCTGGAAACGCCCCGTTGAATCGCTCTGCACGGTCTTGTAGTAGCCGTATTTCTGCTTCGAGAAGTCGGGCGCATACGAGAAGCCGAACGACGGCGTCAATGTATGGCGGATCGCCTGTATCTTCTTCGTCTTCTTCTTGAACTGGTACATGCCATAGACCGTCGTCGATGCGCTCACCGACGTCTGGTAGTTGTACAGCCGGTAGAACCCGTATTCCGGATCGAGGTAACGCACCGAGTTGGTCACGGGGCTCCATTCGCGTTCCTGTTTCTTGAAATACCACTTCTCCGTGTAGTTGAACGACGGCGATACGTTGATGTAGTTGAAGAGGTTGAACGACGCCGATACCGGTATCGAGTGCTCGACGCCGTTGCGCATGTTCTGCAGCGTCTCCTTCGAGAAGATCTCCGACTCGGTCGTCGAAACCGTATTGGTCATCTTGCCCGTGTACTGCATCGAGATCTTTTCGTACCAACGCTCCTTGCCCTGCACCTCCTTGCGCTTGAAGGGGTAGAATCGCGAAACGTTGAACACCACATTGGGCAGGGTCATCGAGATCGTTGCCTGGTTCGAGTTCTGGGATACGGCCATGTTCATCGAGAGCGAGAACGGCGTGCCGGCCCAGCTTTTCGAATAGGAGATCGTCGAGTTGGTCTGTGTCTGAAGAATGTCGTTGAGCGTCGTCGCGGCATATTTGCTGTAGCCGCTCGTCGCAAAGTTCACCGAGGCCGAGAAGGTCGAACCCGGATTGGCCTTGGCATCCTGCGAATGGGTCCATTGCAGGCGGAAGCTGTTCTGCTTGAGAAAGTCCGGCTCGCCTTTCTCGCCCGTGCGGATGCTGGAGAACTGTGCGTTGAAGTTGCCCGTGTATTTGTAGCGCTTGATGTAGCGCGAGGCTGCGGCCGCCTCCCATGACCCCAATGTGTAGATGCCGGCCGTGAGCGAAAGATCCATATGCTGCCCCAACGTGAAATAATAACCGAAATCGCGGAAGAAGAAACCGCGCTGGCCGTCTTCGCCGTATGTCGGCATCAGAAAGCCCGATTTCGGTCCCGAACTGATCGGGAAGAATCCTTCGGGAATGCCGAGGAAATAGATCGGAACATCCTCCATGACCAGATAGGCAGGGCCTGTGACGACCTTCTTGCCGGGAATGACCTTTGCCTTGGTCATCGCGAGGTAGAAATGCGGATGGTCGGTCTGGTCGCAGGTCGTATATTTGCCGCTCTGGATGTTGATGTTGTTGTCGGGCATCTTCTTCACGCTGCCGCCGATCAGCCAGCCGTCGCCCTCCTGTGTCGCTACGCCCTTGATCTTCGCCTTGCCCGAATCGAAGTTGTAGGTGATCGTATCCATCATGTAGGGCGAAGCCGAACCCTCGGTGAATTCCGGCCGGGTGGGGGTCGGAACGCCATCGACCGTATCGGGCTTGCCGTATGCATAGATCTCTTTCGTATCCATGTTCACACGCATGAAATCCGCCTTGAGGTTCATGTCCTGATAGGTGACGTCGCCCTCGTTGTAGATATAGACCATCTTGTTGCGGATGTCATAGACCAGCGAGTCGGTGTTCTTGCCGGTCATGATGTCTTCAAGGAACGATCCGCCGCCCTTTTTGCGGCGTGTCGTGTCGCGTTTCAAGGTGTCGTTGCGCACAACCAGCGAATCGGCCGCCGCCAGCGAGTCGGCCGCCGGCTGCAGCGAGTCGCGCAGTTCGGCCGGAACCGTATCCTGTCTTGCGGCTGCAGGGCGTTGCAGCCGGCGGCGTTCCCGGCGTGTGAGGCGTCGGATGGAGCGTTCATCCTGTACGGTGCCGCTGTCCGGCCGTACACTTCTCTCCGGCTCCTGCAGCACGGCGTGCGGCGCAAAGCCGAAAACCATCTCTGCAACGAGAAAGACGGTCGTGATCGAAACGAGATATTTTAACGGTAAACGCTTCAAAATTCCAAAAAAATTCATACCTTTGCCGACGAGTCGGCAAAACCGCAAAAATCGGAGTTCTGCGCTGTTCAGAAGCCGTTTTTGCATCCGACAAAGGTAGTTAAAAATTTAGAGATACACCACAGTCAAATCCACTTTTGCCATGCGACGTCTCGTTTTTCTTCTGTCGTTTTGCGTAGCCTTCGCACTCTGTGCGAACGGTGCGGCGGCGGAAAATATTGCGCGCGGTGTCCGTGTTATCGTGATCGATGCCGGACACGGGGGGCCGAATTTCCCCGGCGCCCACTATCGCGGCGTCTATGAGAAAGACCTGAACCTGAAGGTCGCGCTCAAGCTGGGGGCGATGATCGAGCGCGAGCTGCCTGAAATAAAAGTGGTCTATACGCGCAAAACCGACAAACAGTTCTCGACGTCGCTGACAAAGGATTTGCAGGCCCGTGCCGACATCGCCAACAAGGCCGAAGGCGATTTGTTTCTCTCGATCCATACGAATGCGGCCCGTTCGACGGCCGCTCGCGGCGTCGAAACGCTTATCATGGGGGAGAGTCCGCTCGAAAAACGGCTCAACGACGAAGTGCTCTTTGCCAACAACAAGGAGGAGTTCATCGATATGAGCGATCAGAAAACCGCAGCGATCGTTCGTGCCTATATCGAGAACCTGCGCTTTACCTATGGCGAATACAGCGAGGCGATGGCCAATCTGGTCCAGAAGAGCTACAAGGCGGCGGGACGGCATGTGCGGGGCGTGAAGCCGCAGCTGCTCAAGGTCCTTTATGCCACGAACATGCCGGGGGTGCTTACCGAGATCGGTTTCATGTCCAACCCCGAAGAGCTGCGGTACATGTGTTCCGAAAAGGGGCAGACTGAAATCGCCCGGTCGTTGTTCAATGCCGTCCGGGACTATGTGGATTTTGTCAAGGGCATTCAACTCATCGAAGAGGGGCCCGCATCGCCGGCGTCGGATGTGAAGGACGATTCTGCGGCGACGGCGCAGCCGGCGAAGACGGTTGCGTCTGCGACAAAGGATGCGGCGGCGCCGGCGGGCGAACCGGAAAAGCGGGATGCGAAAATCGGGAAAGGCTATACGATACAGATTCTTGCCAGCACCAAACCGCTGAGGCCCAATGACTGGCAATTCAAAAGCTACAAGAACAAGGTGATCGAACTGCGGAGCAAGGGCCGTTATCGCTATAAATATTGTGTGGGCCGTTATCGTACGGAGGCCGAGGCCAAGGCGGATCTTGCCGTCGTGCGCAAGAGTTTCCATGATGCCTATGTCGTGCGTTACGAGGGGAATTCGGTGGCGCGGTAATCGGCATCCGGTCGTCCGGCGGGCATGTCTCGTCTCCGCGAGTGCCGGCGGTTGCTGCATGCGTGAAGTTTAACATGTTTGATGAAAGAGTATGAGAAGAGAGGTTAAAATAGGTGTTTTTGCCGTTGTGATGATCGGTTGTCTGTGGGGCGGAATCCGCTTCCTGAGCGGTATCGATATTTTCAGCCGCAATGTCTCCTATTATGTGGCTTATCCCGAAATCGGAGGAGTCCAGACCGCCACGCCCGTGACCATTCAAGGCGTGAAGGTCGGTACGGTGACGGCCATTGCCTTCAATCCTGCGGTCAACCGCGATGTGGTGCTGCAATTGTCCGTGCGGCGCAGTTTCCGCATTCCGAAAGACTCCGAGGCCCGCATCTATTCGGATGGCTTGATGGGCGGCAAGGCGATCGCCATCGAAATGGGAGACAGTGATGCAATGCTCCAGAAGGGGGATACGCTGCATGCTGCCGAGACGCGCGACATGCTGGCTGCCGCCGGTACGGAGCTGGCCGATGTCAAGGAGCGCCTGACGCGTGTGATGGACAATCTTGCCGTGACACTCGAAAGTGTCAATGCAATCCTGAGTGACAACAAAACGCATATCGACGGAACGTTGGCGCATCTGAATTCGATCTCCGGAACGATGGACGACGTCCTGTCGAAGGAAAAGGGCAGCCTGCAGACGGCACTCGGCAATATCAGCCGTTTCTCGACCGTTCTGGGTGAAAATTCCGAACGCTTTTCATCGATGATCGGCAACCTGGACCGTTTCTCCGGACAGCTTGCCGATGCCGCTATCGATTCGCTGGCCGCAGGATTGCGTGTGACGCTCGATGAACTGAGCACAACCGTGGCGCGGATCAATGACGGTACGGGTACGGTGGGGCAGTTGATGAACGATCCGCAGCTCTACGAATCGCTGCGTGCGGCAAGCGACAATCTCGCGCTGCTGCTCGAAGATCTGAAAGCGCATCCCAAGCGCTATGTCCATTTCTCGCTCTTCGGCCGCAAAGACAAGAGCGGCAAAACGGCGCCGGCCGCCGCTGTCGCGCCAACCGATACTTTGCCGGCGGCACGGTAGTGCATCCGTTGCCGCATCTTTGATCGACGATGCCATGATCTATCCCGCCAATTTCGAAGAGAAGATCGGTTTCGACCGTATCCGTGAACAGGTGTCGGCCCTGTGTTCGATGCCGTCGGCCGCAGAACGGCTCGCACGGGAGGGTTTCTCGACATCCGCCGAAGAGATTGAGCGTCGTTTGTCGTCGATGGACGAGATGCGGACGCTGCTGATGCTCGAACACGATTTCCCGAATGACGATTATCCCGATCTGGCACCCCTCGCCGCCAAGATACGGGTCGAGGGAAGCTACCTTCTGGCCGCTGAAGCGGCGATGCTCCGTCGGGGCCTTGCAACGGTCGGCGCTGTCGCGGGGTTTGTGCTGGGACGCGGAGAGGAGCGTTATCCGCGTTTGTGGGCGCTGAGCCGGCGGGTGACGACCTTCCCTGAAATCGTGCGGGCGATCGATGCGATTCTCGATCCTTACGGGGAGGTGAAGGATACGGCTTCACCCGAATTGCAGCAGGTGCGCCGAGCTATCCGCGAACGGGAAGGGCAGGCCGCCAAACGGCTGCAGCAGGTGCTGCAGCGGGCCAAACAGGCCGGAATTGTCGAGGCCGATGCCGTGCTGTCGGTCCGTGACGGCCGGACGGTAATCCCCGTCGCTGCCGCCAACAAACGGAAACTGCAGGGCTTCATCCACGATGAATCGGCAACGGGCCGCACTTTCTACATCGAACCGGTCGAGGTGGTCGAGATCAACAACGAGCTCAAGGAGCTGGAGTATGCCGAGCGCCGCGAGGTGGTACGGGTGCTTACGCTGTTTACGGAGTCGATCCGCCCCGACGCGGAGCTGATTGCCGATGCGGGCGACTATCTGGCCGAGATCGACATGATCCGTGCCAAGGCCCGGTGGGCGCTGGCCAACAAGGCCGGAAAACCGATCGTATCGACGGATGACCGGCTGGAACTGCGGACGGCGCGCCATCCCTTGCTGCAGCAGACGCTGCAGGCGCAGGGGCGCGAAGCGGTGCCGTTGGACCTGCAGCTCGACCGCAACAAGCATATTCTGGTGATTTCCGGCCCCAATGCAGGCGGCAAGTCGGTCTGTCTGAAGACGACGGGGCTTATCCAATACCTTTTCCAGTGCGGCTATCCGGTGCCGGCATCCGAGGTCTCGGAGCTGCCCGTTTTCCGGTCGATCTTCATCGACATCGGCGACGAACAGTCGATCGATGACGATCTTTCGACCTATTCGTCGCATCTGCGCAACATGAAGCAGATGCTGGCCGGAGCGTCGGACCGTACATTGGTGCTTATCGACGAGTTCGGATCGGGGACGGAGCCGACCATCGGCGGTGCGATTGCCGAGGCGATTCTGGAGCGGCTGCTCGAACGCGGCTGTTACGGCGTCATCACGACCCACTATGCCAACATCAAATATTATGCGTCGAACACGGAGGGAATCGCCAACGGGGCGATGATGTTCGACGTGCAGAATATCCGTCCGCTGTTCCGGCTGGAGATCGGCAAGCCCGGCAGTTCGTTTGCCGTCGAGATTGCCCGCAAGATCGGATTGCCGGAGGAGATCATCCGCGCGGCGAGCGACAAGGCGGGAACCGACCATATCAATCTGGAGCGGCAGTTGCGTGAAATCGCCCGCGACCGGCACTACTGGGAGCAGAAGCGCAACCGCATCCGGCAGACCGACCGCAAGGTGGAGGAGCTGGAGCAGAGCTATGCGGCGCAGTTGGCGCGGATCCGGCAGGAACGGGCCGAGATCATCCGTGCGGCGAAGGCCGAGGCGAAGGAGCTGATGGCCGAAGCGAACCGCCGGATCGAACGGACGATCCGCGAGATCCGCGAAGCGCAGGCCGAACGCGAGGCGACGCGCTCGGTGCGCAGGGAGTTCGATGAGTTCCGCGAGCAGGTCGAACGGCCGGATGCCGCCGATCCGGAGCAGGAGGCGCGTATCGAACGGGAGATGGAGCGGTTGCGCCGTCGCAGGGAGCGCCGCGAGGAGCGGCGCCGGCAGGGAGCGGCTGCGTCGGGACAGGCTGCCGCGCCCGAACCCGAAAAACCGCGTGAGGTGACGGTCGGTGCGAAGGTGGTGCTCGAAGGCCAGCAGACGCCCGGCGAGGTGCGGATGATCAAGGGCAACAAGGCGCAGGTGGCTTTCGGACAGTTGTTGACGATGGTTGACAAGGAGCGGCTGCGGGTGGTGTCGAACAATGCCTATCGGGAGGCGATGCGTCCCGTAACGCCCCGCACGGTCGTGTCGGTCGATGTGTCGGCTCGGAAACTCAATTTCAAGGATCATATCGATGTGCGCGGCATGCGGGCTGCCGAAGCGGTCGAAGCCGTGCAGAATTTCATCGACGATGCACTGATGGTGGGTGTCGGTTCGGTCACGATCCTGCATGGAAAGGGTACAGGGGCCCTCAAGGAGGAGATACGGCGTTATCTGCGGACGATTCCCGATGTGGAGAGTGCGGTCGATGAACATGCCGACCGTGGAGGTGCAGGGATTACGGTGGTGACCTTCCGTACTTGAGTACGGACGAAGCAGTGAGAAACAACGGGAGAAAGGCCGTGATTCGTGCCGGGAATATTCGGAATGACGGATGTGCGGGCGCAGGATCCCGAAAACATACGATGAAATGAGACCTCGGCATATGGGAAGACGGGGCCTCGGAATCCAGAGAGAAAGAGGAGGGAGAGATGGACTATACCTTGAGCGAAATAGCCCGTATCTGCGGCGGCTCGTTTACAGGGCGGGACCGGCATGTGCGGGATGTGGTGACCGACAGCCGGAGTTGCGACATGGCCTCCGAGCCGTTGTTCGTGGCCATGAAAGGGGCGCGGCACGATTCGCATGCCTATGTGGGCGAGATGTATGCACGGGGTGTAAGGGCGTTTTTGACGGAACGTCCGGTTGAGACCGGACCCGATGCCGGTTGTGTGACGGTCGAGAATGCCATCGACGCCCTGCAGCGGCTCGCGGCCGACTGGCGCAGCCGTTTCCGGGGTACGGTGGTGGCGATAACCGGCTCGAACGGCAAGACGGTCGTCAAGGAGTGGATTGCCCAGACGGTGCCCGCCGGCCTGAAACTCTTCCGTTCGCCGCGCAGTTACAATTCGCAGTTGGGAGTGGCGTTGTCGCTCCTTATGATCGAGGGGGACGAGCGGATCGCACTGATCGAAGCGGGAATTTCGCAGCCCGGCGAAATGGCGCGGCTCGAACGGATGATCGCGCCCGACGTGACGCTCTTCACCTCGTTGGGCGATGCCCATCAGGAGCATTTCGCTTCGCTGGAGGAGAAGTGTGCCGAGAAACTCCTGCTGGGGCTGCATGCCCGCCGCATCCTCTATCACGGCGCCTACGAACCGATGGCGTCGATGCTGCAGGAGGTCTATGCCGACGGCCGTGAACTGACGGACGCCGCGCCGTATGCCGGCGGAGGATTCGCCGATGGCGCATCGGAGCGCAATTCGCAGCTTGTGGAGGCCTTTTGGCAGATGATGGGGCAGCCGAAACCCGATTTCGGGCGTCTGCAGCCCGTTGCCATGCGGCTCGAAGTGAAGGAGGGCATCAACGGTTCGCTGTTGATCGACGACGCCTATAACTCCGATATGAATTCGTTGGCCATCGCCCTCGACTACCTCCACAATGTGGCGGCGGGACGTCCCACGACGCTGATCCTTTCGGATATTCTGCAAAGCGGCATGACCGACGACGAACTCTATGCGCGGGTTGCAGCGATGGTCGCGGCGGCCGGAGTGGGGAAGGTCATCGGCATCGGCCCGCATCTCTCGGCGCAGGCCGATCGCTTTACGGGCGACAAGGCTTTCTATCTCTCGACCGACGATTATCTGCGCCGCATCGACCGCGCGGACATTGCAGGCCGCGCCGTCCTGCTCAAGGGAAACCGCGACAGCCGTTTCGAAAGGCTCGAACACGCCCTCTCGCGCCGCAGCCATACGACGGTGCTGGAGGTCGATCTGGATGCCATGATTTCCAATCTCAACTACTTCCGTGCGCGGATGCGCCCGGGCGTGCGGCTCGTGGCGATGGTCAAGGCTTCGAGCTATGGCGCCGGAGATTTCGAAGTCGCACAGATGCTGCAACACCAGGGAGTCGATTACCTCGCCGTAGCATTTGCCGACGAGGGCGTTTTGCTGCGCGAAAGGGGTATCTCGATGCCCATTGTCGTCCTCAATGCCGATGCCGACAGCTTCGGCGTCATGGTGGCCAACCGGCTCGAACCGGAGATTTACAGCCTGCATTCGCTTGCGGAGTTCGCCGATGCCGTTGACCGCTACGGCGAACGGAACTATCCGATCCATATCAAACTCGATACCGGCATGCACCGTCTCGGATTCATGGAGGAGGAGCTGCCGGCACTGCTGGAAGCCCTCGGCCGTCGGCGGAGAAGTCTCCGCACGGCAACGGTATTTGCACATCTCTGTACGTCGGACGACCCCTCGCAGGATGATTTCACGCGGTTGCAGATTGCGCGTTTCGACCGTATGAGTTCGCGACTGAAAGAGGCGCTGCCCTACGATGTGCTGCGTCATACGGCCAATTCGGCCGCTATCGAGCGTTTCCCCGAAGCGCAGTATGACATGTGCCGCCTGGGGTTGGGGCTCTACGGCTTCGGATTCGAGCACAACGAGGCGCTGCATCCCGTCTCGACGCTGCGCACGCGCATCGTGCAGATCAAGCGGCTTGCACCCCCCGAAACGGTCGGATACGGCCGTGCCGGTGTGCTGACCCGTCCGACGGTGACGGCAACCGTGCCGATCGGGTATGCCGACGGCCTGGACCGCCATCTGGGCTGCGGCGCATGGTCGATGCTCGTCAAGGGCCGTCCGGCCCCCATCGTCGGCCGTATCTGTATGGACAGCTGCATGTTGGATATTACCGACATTGAAGGCGTGGCGGAAGGTGACGAAGCGTTGGTCTTCTCGCCGGCGGCGGGGAACACCCCCGAAGCAATGGCCGCCGTGCTCGGCACGATCCCCTATGAGATCATGACCTCGGTGTCGGGCCGTGTGAAACGGATTTATCTCAAGGAGTAAAACTACGGACATGGCCGGAACCCTCTATCTGATTCCCTGTCCCATCGCCGAGTGCGATGACGTGTGGGGCGTTCTTCCCGCAGCCAACCGCACGGTGATGGCTTCGTTGGACTATTTCATCGTCGAGAATACCCGTTCGGCGCGGCGGTTCCTCGCTAAGGCGGAACTGGGACGTCCGATCGACGAGCTCGAATTCCGCGAACTGAACGAGCATACCTCCCCCGGCCGCGAGGTCGAGGAGCTGGTGGCGCCGGTCGTGGCGGGACGTTCGGCCGGAGTCATCTCCGAAGCCGGTGTGCCGGGTGTGGCCGATCCCGGCGCGTGGGTCGTGGCGGCCTGCCACCGGCACGGCATCCGCGTGGTGCCGCTCGTGGGCCCCTCGTCGATTCTGCTGGCGATGATGGCGTCGGGCCTGAACGGACAGTCGTTTGCGTTCAACGGCTATCTGCCCGTGAAGCCCGATGAGCGTGCACGGGCGGTTCGGGCGCTCGAACGCCGTGCCCGTGCCGAACATCAGGCGCAGCTCTTCATCGAAACACCTTATCGGAATGTGAAGCTCGTCGAGCAGCTGTTGCAGCTCTGCGCTCCGCAGACGCTGCTGACCATCGCGCTCGATCTGACGGGAGCGGCGGAGTCGGTCGCAACGCACAGTGTGGCCGAATGGCGCCGGATGCCGCTGCCCGATCTGAATAAAAAACCGGCGATTTTTATCCTCGGATGAATGGAAAATGTTCCGTCGGGAACGAAACGGAATCCCGTCCGGCGGTGGATACCGGAGCGAGGGGGTTGGTATATAATTTGTGCAACTATCGGGAAGGAAAGTTAAAAAACAAGAGATATGAAACGAAAAGTATCTAATCCTGAGCCTGTTGATGATGCAAAAGAGCCGGTGTCCGAGAACGGCGGTGCGGCGGCGGAAGGAACTTCGAGCGACAATGTGTCAGTCGATGACGCTTCGCAGACTGACACATTGGCAGATGAGCCGGCGGACGGCGACGGCTGTCCGGAGCAGCCCGATGCAAACGGCAGCCGTGACGGCCTCGAACATGAAGTCGCCGAATGGAAAGACAAGTACCTGCGTCTGCAGGCCGAGTTCGACAATTATCGCAAACGCACCCTGCGGGAAAAGATGGAGCTGGTGGAACGCGGCGGCGCCGATGTCATCAAGGCCATGCTGCCCATTGCCGACGATATGGACCGCGCGCTCGACGCGATGGCCAAAAGCGACGATATAGAGGCGTTGCGGGCCGGCATTGCGCTGATTGCGCAAAAATTCCATGATGCGCTCAAAGCCTGCGGCGTGAGTGAAATCGACGCGATAGGGCTCGAACTCGATACCGATCACCATGAGGCTGTCGCCCGATTTCAGGCCGGAGAGGAACAACGCGGCAAAATTGTCGATGTGGTGCAGAAGGGTTATAAACTGCGTGATCGGGTGCTTCGTTTCGCCAAGGTCGTCGTGGGAGAATAAACGGTCGGAACGGACGTTGAACGGATGCAGACGGAATAAATGAGGAGGTTGCGGTCGTAAGACCGCCGATATGGATTATGGCAGAAAAAAGAGATTATTACGAGGTGTTGGGCGTCGAACGGAATGCCAATGCCGATGAGATAAAAAAGGCTTACCGCAAGGCGGCAATCAAATATCACCCCGACAAGAATCCGGGCGACAAGGAGGCTGAAGAGAAGTTCAAGGAGGCCGCCGAAGCCTACGATGTCTTGTCGAATCCTGAAAAACGCGCCCGTTACGATCAGTTCGGCCATGCCGGAATGGGCGGTGCTGCCGGTGCCGGAGGTTTCGGCGGCTTTTCCGGCGGCGGCTTCTCGATGGAGGACATTTTCTCGCAGTTCGGCGATATTTTCGGCGGACATTTCGGCGGCGGTTTTTCCGGTTTCTCCGGCAGCCGCACGCAGCGTGGACAGCGTGTGAGCAAAGGCTCGGATCTGCGCGTGCGCGTGAAACTGACGTTGGCCGAAATCGCAGGCGGTACGACCAAAAAGCTCAAGATCGCAAAATACATCGCCTGCGACAAATGCGGCGGTACGGGTGCAAAAGACACCAATGCCTATTCGACCTGCCCGACCTGCAACGGTTCGGGATATGTCACGCGGGTGGAGAACACTTTCTTCGGCCGTATGCAGACGCAGAGCGTATGCCCTGCCTGCGGCGGTTCGGGGAGAGTCATTACCTCCAAATGCGACAAATGCGGCGGTGAGGGGGTCGTGCGCGGCGAGGAGATCGTCGAGATCCGCATTCCCGCCGGTGTGGGCGAAGGAATGGTGCTCACGGTGGCCGGAAAGGGAAATGCGGCGCGTCAGGGCGGCGTGAACGGCGATTTGCTGGTCGTCATCGACGAGGAGCGCAATCCGGAACTCGTGCGTGACGGAAATGACCTGATTCACAATCTCAATATTACCGTTACGACGGCCCTGCTGGGCGGGTCGGTCGAGGTGCCGACCGTCGATGGCCGCGTGAAGATCAAGATCGATCCCGGCACCCACGCCGGAAAGGTCTTGCGCCTCAGAGGAAAGGGCCTGCCCGATGTCAACGGTTACGGCACGGGCGACCTGCTGGTCGTCGTCGATATTACGATTCCCTCGAAATTGACCTCCGAAGAGCGGAAACTCGTCGAACAACTCGCCCTGCAGCCCTCTTTCCAGCGTGCCGAATCGGTCAAAAAACAGAATATCTTCGAGCGGATGAAGAACTTTTTCCAGTAAAAAGTCGTATCTTCGCAAAAAAGAACGTATCGAGGTATGTTAGGTTTCACTCCCTTTAAGAAGCACGCGAACAAATTCTCCTATACGCCGCGTTATTACGACCCCGAAAAGGAGCGCCGTGCGCAGCGTCGTGCCGAATTGCGCGGTGAACGCCCCGAAGGTGCCGAAGGCGATTATGAACCCGGTCAGTATATCCGGACTGCCTATGCCGCCCGTGCCGCCCGCCGCGAAGAAGAGCGCGCCGCACACTCGAAGAAACGTGTCGGACTGCTGCTGGCCGGTGTGCTATTGATCCTGTTTTTCTCGGCGGTCGTATATCCCCGCATCATGGCGCTGGTGAACGATGCGGGCCGGGGGGCGGCATCCGTAGAAGCCGAACGGCGGAATCCCGCCGATCCGCTGGATTATTCGGGGATATCCGATGAAGAGTGGCGCGAAATGCCCATTACGGTGGTGCCCAACGATTATCAGGGAGAGTAGTTTATGGCCGATCGGATCAAACTGCTGCCTGATGTCGTCGCCAATCAGATCGCTGCCGGCGAGGTCGTCAACCGTCCGTCGTCGGTGGTCAAGGAGATGATGGAGAATGCCATCGATGCCGGCGCCCGGACCGTTACGGTCAACGCCCGTGAAGGCGGACGCGATCTGATCCAGATCGTCGATGACGGCTGCGGAATGTCGCCCATCGACGCACGGATGGCGTTCGACCGCCATGCAACAAGCAAAATCTCTTCGATCGACGATATTTATGCCCTCCATACCTTCGGATTTCGCGGCGAAGCACTCGCCTCGATCGCGGCTGTCGCACAGGTCGAGTTGCGTACACGGCAGGCCGGGGATGAGATCGGAACGCTGGCATTGGTCAATGGCGGCAAATTCCAGCGGCAGGAACCGGTGATGTGCCCTGTCGGTTCGCAGTTCTTCGTGCGCAACCTCTTTTACAACGTGCCTGCACGCCGGCGGTTTCTGGACAAAAGTACGGCTTTGTCGAGGCAGATCAAGGCCGAGTTCCAACGGGTCGCCCTCTGCAATCCCGATGTGAGTTTCGAACTCTATGACAATGACGCTCCCGTCTATCGGCTGCAGCCGGCAACCCTTGCAAATCGGATCGTCGATGTCGTAGGCCGGCATATCAAACAGAATCTTCTGGAGGTGTCGGCCGACACCTCGATCGTGCGTATCGAAGGGTTCGTGGGACGTCCCGCAGCTGCAAAGAAAAGCAATGCCGAGCAGTATTTTTTTGTCAACGGCCGTTATTTCAACGACCCCTCGTTGCGCAAGGCCGTACTCAAGGCTTACGACAAATTGATTCCCGATACCTGCTATCCCTCCTATTTCCTCTATTTTACCATCGCTCCCGATCGGATCGACGTCAATGTCCATCCGCAGAAAACCGAGGTGAAATTCGATGACAAGGACGCCGTATGGGAGATCCTGCACGCCGCCGTGCGCAATACGCTGGGGAAGACCGGTGCGGTTCCGATGATGGATTTCACGACCGAGGGCCGGATTGATATTCCCGTCGCGCAGCGGGGTGCCGTGTATGACGAACCGGCGGCGATGAGCAATGAGGCCTACAACCCTTTTGCCGAGGGATATGTGGCGGCGGATGCGGAGGATCTTCCGGTCGAAGAGTTCCCCGGCGAGGATTACGTCGAATCGGCCTTGCGGGAGGAGCTGCAGCCCTATACGCCGACGGGTCGGTCGGGATGCGGAAGCATTGGCGCTGCGCGTATTTCCGCCCGATTGCCGTTGAACGGGGCGTCCGACGTTTCGGGCGATGCCGCATACGAGGAGTTTGCATCGGCTGCCGGCGGCGGGGAATACCCTGGGCGGGATTCCGCCCTTGACGATTTCCCCTCGTCATTGGGCGGTGCCGATGGCGATCCGGACGCTTCGCGACAGAGCGTTTTGGAATATGTCGATGCCGGGGAGGCTGTACAACAACGGCTCATCGAAGATGCGGCGGCGGAGTTCCGTTCGGTAATGGTCGCGGCTCCCGGATATGCCGTTGCGCTGTACGGCGGACGGCTTGTCGTGGCCGATCTGCGGCGTGCTCAGGAGCGGCTGCTTTTCGAATCCTATTGCCGGATGCTTTCCGACGGCTCGGCCGCAAGCCAGCAGCTGCTCTTCCCGGAGCGTTTGATCCTGTCGCATGACGAAGATGAACTGCTCGGACAGTATGCCGATGATTTTGCGGCTGTCGGATTTGATCTGGTGCGGCTGGGGGATGGCGCGGTCGATGTGAAAGGAACGCCGGCCGACATGCCGCTGGAGACAATCGACGAACTGATATACGATTTGCTGCAGACCTTTGCCCGCGAATCGGCTGCCGACGTGCGGCGTTCGCGCATTGCCGCCGAACTTGCCCGCAGCGGCGCCCGACCGATGTCGCATTGCACATCGCAGGAAGAGGCCGCGAACCTGCTTGAACGGCTGTGCAGCGCGGAAAACCGTTGTTATGCCCCCTCCGGAAAGCCGATTCTGGCGGAAATAACACCCGACGAACTGCGTGCAAAACTGTGCTGATCCCCCTTCCCCGAACCAGAATACCGATTCTCGCAGCCCTGCCAAAAACGATCTGAAAAAACGAATGACAATGAACAGCAACTATTTTTCGACCCCGCCCGTAGTCAAGAACCTGATCATCATAAACTGCCTTGTGGCTCTGGCCGTCATGCTGATCGAGCCGGTCAACCATCTGGCGGCAAAATACGGTGCCCTGTACTGGTTCTCCAGTCCGTATTACCACTCCTACCAGTTCGTCACCTACATGTTCATCCATGCAGGATGGGATCATCTGTTCTTCAATATGTTCGCCCTGTGGATGTTCGGGCGGGAACTGGAATATACATTGGGGTCGAAGCGGTTTCTGACCTATTACATCATTTGCGGAATCGGCGCCGCACTCGTACAGATGGCCGTAGCGGGCCTGACCGGAGAGTATTACATTCAACTGGTCGGTGCCTCCGGCGCCGTCATGGGGCTGCTGCTGGCTTTCGGCGTGCTGTGGCCCAATTCGATCATCATGCTGATCTTCCCGCCCATCCCGCTTAAGGCGAAATGGTTCGTTATCATCTATGCGGTCATCGAACTCCTGCTCGGTGCCACGGGGCGTGAGCCCGGTGTCGCCCATTTTGCCCATATCGGCGGCATGCTGTGGGGCTGGGCGCTGCTGTATTATTGGCGCAAAAAGGGAATTATCCGTTACTGACGATTTCCGCCGATGGAGAACTGGACCTATACGACCGAGGAGCGGCGGCGCAAAAAACCGCGCAATCTTTTCCTGTGGCTGCTCGACAAGGTGCTCGCCGTCGTCACCATACTCATGGCGATGCTGCTGGCACTCATGTATCTCGCCCCGTATATTCCGCCGAAGGCATCGTGGATCTTCTCCCTGCTGGGGCTGGTCGCTCCGGCAATTTACGTCCTGGGATTTGTGATTTTCCTCTACTGGGTGATCCGTTGGCGATGGGGTTTTGCCGGAGTGATGCTGCTTTTGCTGCTGCTCGGCGTGCCTCGGATCTCGCTCTATTACAAGATCGATATGATGCGTCATTACGGAGAACCCTCATACGATCGTTCCGCATTGAAGGTAATGGCCTACAACGTCCGCATGTTCTATGGCGATGACGGCAGGAGTACGGCCGACAGCCTTGCGGCTTTCGTAGCCCGCTACGATCCCGATATCCTCTGTCTGGAAGAGTTCAACGATGCCGCAGTCGGGAATGTGCGTTTCGACTCGCTCGCGGATCCCGATTATCGGCGTGTCGTCTATTCCCGCGACGGCGAAGGCACGCAGGGTACCACGCTGGCCATCTATTCCAAATTCCGCATTCTGAACTCCGGACGGGTCGATTGCATCAATGCGGTCGATACTTCCCGCACCGTTTCCGTCTGGGCCGATCTGCGGATCTGGAACGATACGGTGCGTGTCTTCTGCAACCATCTGCGATCAACGCACATCAAGTCCGACGATGGGGATTACCTGATGAATTACCGTTTCCTGACCGATACGGCGCGTCATGAAAAACTGCGCAGTATTCTGAACCGTATGCGGTACAACAGCATTTCAAGGTCGCTGCAGGTCGATACGATTGCCCGTCTCATTGCCGCGACGCCCCATGCGCGGATTGTCTGCGGCGATTTCAACGATACTCCGTTGTCCTATACCTATCGCCGCATGTCCCAGGGACTGCAGGATGCCTTTCGGGAGAAGGGGCGCGGATTCTCGCATACCTATCGGGGCTTTTACAATACTTTCCGGATCGACTATATCCTTGCTTCCGGAGAGTTCGAGTTCCTCTCCTACGAGGTGCCGGCGGTCGAATTCTCCGATCATCATCCCGTATTCGTGCGGCTCAAATACAAAACTGAACCATGATACTCGATTCCCTGAAAAACCATGCACGTTACCATGTGCTCAATCCCCGTCTGGGGAAGGCGTTCGACTACATCCTTTCGACCGATCTGAGGAGCCTTCCTGCCGGCCGCCATGACATCGACGGCGACGACATCTTCATGAATGTCATGGATGTGGATCTGAAACGTCCGAGTGATGCCAAGTTGGAGATCCACGACCGTTACCTCGATATTCAGGTGTTGGTGACGGGCCGGAGCGAGACGTTCGGCTGGAGCCCCCGTGAGCGGATCGCACGTCCGTTGGGGGATTTCGACAAGGAGAAGGACATCCAGTTCTTCGACGACGTGCCCCAGACCTGTTATGACGTAACGCCCGGCGAGTTCGTGCTGCTCTTTCCGGAGGATGCCCATGCCCCGATGATAGGCGAGAGCGTGATCCGCAAGGTTATCGTCAAGGTGCGGATCTGAGAAGCGGGTTCCCGCGAGGCATTTCGCATTCGATACCGCCGCAGGCGGAGCGTGCACGGGAAGGGAGGAGCTTCCGCCATGTGGAGCCATATGGGACGAATGCGGCGTTTTTGGCATCATTACCGCGTTTTTCGATCCGGCCACGCCCCTCTCTCAGAAATAAGCGAATCCGTCGACCGTATTGGCCGGAGTCTGAGGCCGTTCGGATACGATGCCGTTGCGGCATGCAACGGCATCGTATCGTTGTATGTGCCCTGTCTTGCAGAGCGAAAATTCAATTCGCCGTCTCTTGTTTCAGACGATAGACCGCCGCCGTACGCGACGTGTTGTAGATGCGGATGGCGGGTGACGTGGTGCCGTCGCCGTTGTCGAGCGGCTCCGTGAAATGTTCGCTGCCGATGCGTGCCCGTTCCGTGCCGCCGAAACGAAGCTCGTCGGTCGAGAGAATCAGTTCGTAGCGGCCGGCGTCACGCACCCGGCAAAGGTAGTCGGGAATCGATGCCGAAGGGTGCCAGTTGAAGACGAAGAGCAGCGGCCCGTGTGCGAAGACGATCGTATGGTTGTCCGCATCCATCTGCAGGTTGTAGGGGTAGCCGTCGCGCAGGATGCCGTCGCGCTTGACCAGCTCCAGCATGGCGCGGTCGAAGGCCCCCAGCTGCGAGTAACGCAGCAACCCGTTCTCCGCCAGCGACCATTGCCGCCGCGCATGCGCATAGCTCCAGCCGTTGCCTTCGCGCGGGAAGTCGATCCATTCGGGATGCCCGAACTCGTTGCCCATGAAGTTGAGGTAGGCGTCGCCGCCCGTCGTGATCGTCATCAGCCGGATCATCTTGTGAAGGGCCATCCCCCGGTCGATCGTCAGGCTCTCCGACGCACGGTCCATGTGGTCGTACATCTCCTTGTCCATCAGCCGGAAGGCGATTGTCTTGTCGCCTACAAGCGCCTGATCGTGCGACTCGGCATAGGCGACGGTCTTTACGCCCGGCAGGCGGCCCGTCATCACGCTCCACATCTCGTGGATATTCCATGCCTCGTCGGGAACCTCCTTGAGCAGTTTGATCCAGTAGTCGGGGATGGCCATCGCAAGCCGGTAGTCGAAGCCGATGCCGCCCTCCTCCTGCGGAAAACAGATGCCCGGCATGCCGCTGACCTCCTCGGCGATCGTGACGGCCGACGGGTGCAGATCGTGCACCAGCCGGTTGGCAAGCGACAGGTAGGTGACGGCTTCTTCGTTGACTTCGTCGTCGAAATAGCGGTCGCGGGAGCCGAAGTCTGCATATCCGTGATGGTGGTAGAGCATCGAGGTGACGCCGTCGAAGCGGAATCCGTCGAAATGGTACTCCTCCATCCAGTATTTGATGTTCGACAGCAGGAAGTGCTCCACCTGCGGCTTGCCGTAGTCGAAGAGCTTCGAATCCCAGTAGGGCTGGTCGCCCGCCGCGCCCGGCTGCGAATAGAGATGGTCGGTGCCGTCGAGTTCGTTGATCCCTTCGTTGAGGTTCTTTACATAATGGGCGTGTACGAGATCCATGACCACTGCCAGACCCATCTCATGGGCCGTATGGATCAGAGTCTTGAGCTCTTCGGGCGTGCCGAAGCGCGACGACGGCGCATAGAGACTCGATACATGGTAGCCGAACGAGCCGTAGTAGGGGTGTTCGGCAATGGCCATCAGCTGGACGGTGTTGTAGCCGTCGCGCTTGATGATCGGGAGAATCTTCTCCGTAAATTCCCCATAGGTGCCCACGCCCGCCCGTTCCTGCGCCATGCCCACATGGGCTTCATAGATGAGCAGGTCATCGTGCTGCCCGATGTCAAACCCGTCGTCCGACCAGTCGAACGGCTGCGGGATCCGGAACTGGGCCGTGAAATCCTTGCTCCGTTCGTCCTGCACGACCCGTGTGGCATAGGCCGGTATGCGGTCGAGCCAGCCGTTGGGGCCGTGAACATGGATCTTGTAGAGCGAACCGTGCGTGAGCCGGTGGCCGTACATGGCGTCGGGCAGAAAGATGCTCCATACGCCCGAAGCATCCTTGTCGAGTCGCAGTTCGGTTCGCTGCCAGTTGTTGAAGTCCCCGAAGAGATAGACGTCGCAGGCGCCGGGCAGCCATTCGCGGAACCACCACCCTTCGAGCGTTGCATCGTATTGCCAGCCGAAATAGCGGTAGCCGTTGGCGTAATCGACAAGGGATCCTGCCGTGCGGCGGATCTCCGCGAGCCGTCGTTCATAGGCCTCGTGCCGCGCGACGAGCGCCTGCTCGACGGGTTGCAGCCACGCATCGCGCTCGACCATCTTCAGTCGTTGTTCGTTTCCCATAGGCGTTGCAAAAATCGGAATGACGATACTCCAAATATAACGAATTTTATTGAACAACCGGCCTGCCGACGCAACTTTTTCATCCGTCGCC
The DNA here is from genome assembly GCA_944321175.1 of uncultured Alistipes sp. Lineage (GTDB taxonomy): Bacteria > Bacteroidota > Bacteroidia > Bacteroidales > Rikenellaceae > Alistipes. Next base: position 34,711 of record CALUKI010000010.1, on the reverse strand, counting down.
CGCCCGCATCCTCTTCTTCCGGAACCGCCCTTTTCGTTTGCCGTATTCCCTCCTCTTTGCAACGGGGCCCCGCCGCAGGACAGGTCGCTGCGGGGCGGGACGGCTGCCGCTCCTTGTTCCGCTCTTTTGCCGCCTCGCCGGCATGTCGGGCTCCCTTCCCTGCGCCTCGCAACCCTTCGCGACAGGTTTTTTTCAACAGACGGCCTTTTCTTCGTTTTTTTTGCTATATTTGTCCTCCGTGAATTTTCAGATGTAATTCCATAACCTCAAAAAACACGTTTCTCTATGTTCAAAGGACAACCCAAAGGTTTGTTTGCCCTCGCGCTGGCCAATACCGGCGAGCGCTTCGGCTACTATACCATGCTGGCCGTCTTCGCGCTCTTCCTGCGTGCCAACTTCGGCCTGGAGGCCGGTGTGGCCGGAGCCATTTACAGCACGTTTCTCGGTCTGGTCTATTTCATGCCGCTCATCGGCGGCATCATGGCTGACAAGTTCGGCTACGGGAAAATGGTGACCATCGGTATCTTCGTGATGTTTGCCGGCTACCTGTTGCTCTCGCTTCCGCTCGGCAGCGATACGATCGCCATGATCGGCATGTTGGCGGCTCTGCTTTTCATCAGTGTCGGTACGGGCCTCTTCAAGGGCAATCTGCAGGTGATGGTCGGCAACCTCTATGATGATCCGAAGTATGCCTCGAAGCGCGATGCCGCCTTCTCGATCTTCTATATGGCCATTAACGTGGGTGCTCTTTTCGCACCGACGGCCGCCGTCGAGATCAAGCAGTGGGCAGAGACAAGTCTCGGCTTTTCGCCCAACGACGCATATCATTTCTCGTTTGCCGTGGCGTGCGTGGCACTCATCGTCTCGATGGGGATTTATTATGTTTTCCGCCCCTCGTTCCGTCACGTTGAGGGAGGAAAGATCAAGAGCAGCGAAGGAGAAGCCGCCGCGGTGGAACTCTCGCCTGCCGAAACACGTCAGCGCATCATTGCTCTTTGCCTGGTGTTTGCCGTGGTGATCTTCTTCTGGATGGCCTTCCATCAGAATGGACTGACGCTGACCTACTTTGCCGACGAATTCAACGTCAAGAGCTCGGAAGGCGCCCAGAGCATGCTCTTCAGCGTATGGAACCTTGTGCTGGTTGTCATTGGCGTATATGCGCTGTTTTCGCTCTTTCAGTCCGATACGAAGAAGGGTCGGATCATATCGGGTGTGGTTGTGGCTGCGGTAATCGGAGTCCTCTGCTGCAAATACCTGCGTCTGAACGGTTCGATCGCTGTTTCCGCTCCGATCTTCCAACAGTTCAATCCGTTCTATGTAGTGGCGCTCACGCCGGTGTCGATGGCCATCTTCTCGTTGCTGGCACGGAAGGGCAAGGAGCCCTCGGCGCCGCGTAAGATCGCCTACGGCATGATGGTCGCGGCGGCAGGTTTCGCCATCATGGCCATCGGTTCTATCGGGTTGCCCACGCCTGATGCCCAGGAGGCGGCCAGAAATGCCGGAGAGGAGCTGCAGCTCGTCTCCTCGAACTGGCTTATCTCGACCTATCTGGTCCTGACCTTTGCCGAACTGCTCCTCTCGCCGATGGGTATCTCGTTCGTATCGAAGGTGGCGCCGCCCAAGTACAAGGGCATGATGATGGGCGGTTGGTTTGTCGCTACGGCCATCGGCAATCTGCTCGTCGCGGTCGGAGGTTTCCTCTGGGGAAACATTCCCCTGTGGCTTGTGTGGACCGTCTTCATCATCCTCTGTCTGCTTTCGGCGGTGTTCATGTTCGCGATGATGAAGAAACTCGAAAACGCTACTACGACCAACGCATAGCATCATACCGCGAATAGCCTTGCTGCGTCCGGAACGAAGCGGATCACTCCCTTCGCTCCGGACTTTTTTTGCTTTTTCTTCATGCCATGCCGTATATCGTGCTCTTTTTCATATTTTTCTCGGCGAAAAACTTTTTCTTTCCCCGATTTTGCGTATATTTGTTTTATCGATCTGCTCCTAATCCTCGATTGACATGAAATGGTGGCTCGTGTGCATGCGCAATTATGTGAATTTTCGCGGCCGGGCGCGGCGGCGCGAGTTCTGGTGTTTCATGGCGGTGAACACCTTGTTGGTAATCTTGTCCTATGGTGCAACTGTCGGCATCGGTTGGATGGCTTTTCAGAGTAAGTCTTTCGGTTGGGCCATTGTTGCCATCGTATGGCTGTTCTTGTCGATCGGCCTGATTTATGGAACTCTTTTGCCCGGTCTTGCCGTGCGTGCACGGCGTTTGCATGACATAGGGTGGAGTTCGAAATGGCTGATCGGCTATTATGCGCTCTATGCGCTGTGCATGTATGCCATATTCGGCAATATTATTGAGTTGGGAGCAATAAGTGAGGAGATGTCGGACTCGCAGGGCCTTTCTCTTGCGGCAATGTGGGTCTCGACCCGGCCGCTGGCTTTTGCACTTGTGGCTTTGAATCTGCTCGGACTGCTGGTCATGTGCATCGATTCGGATCCCAAGGAGAACCGGTATGGGCCGAATCCCAAGGCGGTGACATCCTCTGAACATCCGGACGATGAATGATCTTTAACCTATTAAAAAACAAAAATTATGAATTGGTGGCTCAAGTGCATTAAAAACTATGTGACATTCGAAGGCCGTGCACGCCGCAAGGAGTATTGGATGTTCATTCTGTTCAATCTTATCTTTTCGGTTATCCTCTCGATTTTCGATGCGATATTCTTTAACGCGTACATCATTCCCGGAAAGATGGGGTATTTGTCTTCGTTATTCGGACTCTTTGTGTTCCTGCCTTCGCTGGCCGTTATTGTGCGACGCTTGCATGATATCGGGCGCAGCGGATGGTGGGTGGCCGGCTATTATGGTTTGACACTTGTTTGCACCATCCTTGCGGTTATTGGATTGGCAATGAGTATAGCGGGCAGCTCAACCGGAATGGTTCTGATTTTTGTGGGATTTGTAGCGATCCTTATCGCCGCTATTTGGATGCTTGTATGGATGTGCCTTGACTCGCAGCCCGGAGACAACGCCTATGGCCCCAATCCCAAGGAGGTCGCTGCGGTTGCAGGTGCGCAGGGCGTGATGGGTGAGACAGCGGCTCAGCCGGCTGCGGAACCGGTAAAAACGGTTGAGGCGCCTGCCGAGAAACAGGCGGACGAAGCGTCCGAGAAAAAGGAATAGATCAGATTGATTCTGACGACAGGCCGCTCCGGTTGCCGGGGCGGTTTTTTTATTTTATGTGCGGCATCGAAGATTTTGCGCCCTGCCATTTCATTTGTCTCTGTGCCCGGCTTTCCGTACTTTGGCTCCGCCTTGGATACTCCGTCTCGGCAGAATCAAACTATTGTTTGCTTCTGCGCTCGACTTTCCGTATCTTTGCTACATGAAACAGCCCGTCGATGAAACATTGATCCGTTATATTGAAACGGAGATTCTGCCCCGATACGAAACGTTCGACAAGGCCCATCAAACTGACCATGCGCGGACGGTTATCGGCGAGAGCCTGCGTCTGGCACAATACTACGACGTGGATTGCAACGTGGTCTATGCCGTTGCCGCCTATCACGATACCGGGTTGGTTGCAGGAAGGGAGCGCCACCATGAGGTTTCGGCCCGGATCGTCCGCGACGACCGGAATCTGCCCCGCTGGTTCTCGGAACAGGAGATCGCAATGATCGCCGATGCGGTGGAAGATCACCGCGCTTCGGCGGGTGCTCCGCCCCGTTCGATTTATGGACGTATTGTCGCCGAGGCGGATCGGGTGATCGATTGCGATACGACGCTTCGGCGGACTGTCCAGTACGGCCTGCAACACGAGCCGCAGCTCGACCGTGAAGGACAATATGCGCGTTTTGTCGCCCATTTGCGCAAAAAATACGCCGCAGGAGGATATTTGCGGCTCTGGCTGCCCGAATCGGGGAATGTCCCCCGCCTTGAAGCCTTGAGAAGCCGTATTGCCGATGAGGCGCTGTTGCGGGCCGATTTCGACCGTCTCTATGACGAGGAATCCCGGCAAAACGAATGTTCGGATTCCTGACCCGACAGCCGCAGCGATCGATTGTCTCGCGGACGAGCCGCTCCTTCGTTGAACTTTTCGTTTTTCTCCTTCTGCCGCTGCCCTTCGGGATTTTATTGCCTTGCCCGCTTCAAAGGCCTCTCTTCCCGCCTTTTCCGGATTTGTTTCCGTGATTTCAGCCTTTCCGACGCCCGTTTCCGTCTCTTTTGTTTTCGCTCGTTACGCGCTTCGTTTCCCTCTTCCCTTTTCCGCCGGCATCGCTCCCTTCCGTCTTTCCGCACGCCCGACGCCCTCCTGTCTGACGTGCCTGTCGGCGATCTTGTCTGGCTTCGGGCCATTCCCGCAATCGGGTGGCGCACAAAGAACTCCTCTTTTTTGAATGATGGAAACTTTTTTTGTTTTCCGGGTTTTCCTGACTATCTTTGTCTCTGTTCTCCGAAACTTCCAGAGAGCGGCGAAATTTCCAGAGAGCGGCGGCCGGCGGCCGCTGTCGGGATCCGGCGCAGATGCCGGTTTTGCCGATGCGGAACAGGCTGAACCCTAACATGCAGAGAGATGAAACGTGAAGAGATGGTCGCTGCGGCAGCACAAATGTTTGTCGAGCAGGGCATCAAGGCGGTGCGTATGGACGATATAGCCCGTCAGATCGGTGTGTCGAAACGTACCCTCTACGAACAGTTCGCAGACAAGGAGGAACTCATTTATCAGTCTCTGAGTTTTTTTGTCGCGAAGCAGGACCGAAAATACGCGGAACTGGCGGCAGGGGCACAGAACGTCCTGGAAGCAATGCTTCGCGTCTTCAGCGAGGTGATGAACTTTACGGAGGTCAACCACCGGATGCGGAACGACCTTCAGCGTTTCTATCCGAGAGTGTATGAACGGATCGCGGCGGAACATCGTTGCAGAGACGGCTTCGGCAAGTTCAAGGTCGCTCTGCGCAAAGGTGTCGAGGAGGGGTTCTTCCTGCGGATCGTCGATTTCGACCTCGCCATCGAAATGCTGCGCTATTCGGTCGAGGGACTCGTCGTACGAAAAGACGTGCTGCTGTCGCACAACAAAACCACGCACGATGCGCTGATCTTTTTGGTCGTCAATTTCCTGCGCGGAACAGCAACGGAAAAGGGAATGCGGTTTATCGACGACTTCCTTGAAAAACAACAAAACAAACATTGATGCGAAATATGGGAAATCTGAAACTCCGGCTGTCGTTGATCGCTGCCGGCCTTCTTGCGGTCGGGAGCGTGTCGGCACAACTTCGTCTGACGCTGGACGAGGCCGTGCAGATGGCTTTGAGCGAGAATCCGACCGTCCGGATCGCCGATCTGGAGGTGGAGCGTTGCGATTATGTGCGGATGCAGACGCGCGGCAGCCTGCTGCCGCAACTCTCGGCCGAAGGAACCTACCAGCGCTCCATCGTGAAATCGACCATGCGGGGCGGTATCTCGTTCGGCGCCGACAATACCTATACGGCGACGGCCAACCTTTCGGTGCCGTTGTTCGCGCCGGCGGTCTATCGCACGCTCAAGCTCAACCGTACGCAGATGGCCGCAGCCGTAGAGTCGGCACGCTCGTCGCGTTTGACGCTCGTGGCCGAGGTGAAGAAGGCGTTTTACAATATTCTGCTTGCCCGGCAGTCGCTCGCAACACTCGAAGAGTCGCGCCGCACGATCCAGCAAACCGTCGATGATACGAAGATGAAATACGAACAGGGCCTGGCCTCGGAGTACGACTACCTCACCGCACGGGTCGAGCTGAGCAACCTGCTGCCGACGATCACCCAAACGAAAAATTCGATCGATCTGGCCGAACTGCAGCTCAAGATGTATCTCTCGATTCCGGAGACGGTGGCGGTCGAACCGGTGGGGAATCTCGATGCGCTGCGCGATCTTGTCCTGACCGACGGCGAACCGCTCTCGACCGATGTGTCGCAGAACAGTGACCTCCGTGCACTGGACATTCAGGCCGAGGTGCTGCATTACCAGCTCAAGGCGGCCAATGCCGCCCGTATCCCGACAATCGCGGCTTTCGGTTCGGCGACGATTACCGGAAATGACATGGAGGATTTCCGGCAGATGATGCAGGGCGGTGCGGAATCGGGTACCGGCGAGGCCGTTGCGGCTCTGAACAGCAGCAAATACTATTGGACACATCCGATTACGGTGGGCTTGCAGATCTCCATCCCGATCTTTTCGGGCTTGACCAACTCTTACAAGGCCCGCGAAGTGCGGAACCGGCTCGTGCAGCTCGATCTGCAGCGTGACTATGCGCGGCGGCAGACGGCCGTAGCCGTGCAGTCGGCCATCAACAACCTCCTGACCGCGCGTGAAACAATGCTTGCACAGGCCAAGACGATGGAACAGGCCGACAAGGCCTATCGGATCTCCGACACCCGCTTCCGTGCAGGTGCGGGCACGATTCTCGAACTCAATACCGCACAGCTGAATCGTACGCAGGCTCATCTGAACTATTCGCAGGCGATCTATGACTACCTCTCGGCTCAGGCCGACTACGATCAGATCGTGGGAAAGGAGCCGGAACGGAATGAAAAGGTGAAACCGTAAAAAACAGACAACAAGATGAAAAGAGTATTGGCAATCTCGGTTGCCGCTGCGGTATGCGTATCCTGTGCCGGCGGGAACAAACAGGCAGGGCAGGCTGTCGAGGAGCAGAAAGTGCTCGCAAAGACGGCTGTCGCCGAAGAGCGCACCATCGAACAGAATGAGACTTATACTTCCGAAATCGAGCCCTACCGTGAAAACGACATTACGCCGGCGGCATCGGGCGTCCATATCGACCGGATTCTGGTGGATGTCGGCTCGCGCGTGAAAAAGGGCGATCTGCTCGTGACGCTCGATCCGACGCAATACAACCAGCAGGCCGTGCAGTACCAGACCGTACTGGACGACTACAACCGTCTGGCTCCGGTTTATGAGGCCGGCGGCATCTCGGCACAGCAGCTGCAGCAGGCAAAGGCCTCGGTCGATGTACAGAAGGAGGTGCTGGACAACCTCAGGAAGAATATCGAGATGCGGTCGCCGATCACGGGGGTCGTGACCGCCCGGAACTACGAGCCCGGAAACCTCTTCGCCAATACGCCGATTCTGCATGTCATGCAGATCAATCCCCTGAAGATCATCGCCAACATACAGGAGCAGTATTATCCTCAGGTCAAACTCGGCATGCCGGTCGAGATCCGCACCGACATCTTCCCCGACGAGGTGTTTGCCGGAAAGGTCTCGTTGATCTATCCGGCGCTCGATGCTTCGACACGGACCTTTACGGTCGAAGTCACGGTACCCAACGGCAATGAAAGACTGCGCCCGGGCATGTTCGCCCGCTCGACGTTCAACATGGGAGACAAAACCGGTGTCATGGTGCCCGATGTGGCCGTGCAGAAACAGGTCGGCTCATCCGAACGATACGTCTATGTCATCAAGGAGGGCAGGGCCGAACGCCGCAGCGTGAAGGTCGGCCGGCAGATCGGCAGCGAAGTGGATATTCTTTCGGGAGTCGAAGCCGGCGAAGCCGTTGCCGTGACCTCCCTGTCGCGGCTGGACGACGGGCTGGAGGTCGATGTCGTGGAGTGACAGTGCAGATAAAACAAAGGACGATTCGAAGATGAAAATATATGAAACAGCGGTCCGAAAGCCCATTTCGACCATTCTGATCTTTGTCGGCGTCATCGTGTTCGGCCTCTTCTCACTGAGCAATCTCGCCGTCGATCAATATCCGGACATCGAAATCCCGCAGATCTCGGTCATAACGACCTATGCGGGTGCGAATGCCGCCGATATCGAGACCAACGTTACCCGCGTGCTGGAGGACAACCTCAACACGGTCGAGAACCTCAAGAAGATGACCTCCAAGTCGTCGGACAACTTCTCGATGATCACGCTCGAATTCGAGTACGGTTCCGACCTGACCGAGGCGGCGAACGATATCCGCGATGCCGTGAGCCGCACGCAGTCGCTCCTGCCCGACGAGGTGGATTATCCCACCATCTTCAAGTTCTCGTCGTCGATGATGCCGGTGATGATGCTGGCCATTACGGCCGACGAGAGCTATCCGGCCCTTGACAAGATTCTCGACGACAAACTCGTCAATGTGCTCAACCGCGTTGACGGCGTGGGTGCCGTATCGGTAACCGGAGCTCCGGAACGGGAGGTGCAGGTCAATGTCGATCCCCGGAAAATCGAGGCCTACGGCTTGAGCATCGAGCAGATCGGGAGCATTGTCGCCGCAGAGAACGTCAATGTCCCCAGCGGTACGATCGACATCGGGAACAACACCTATAACCTGAAGGCCGACGGTGAATTTACCGACGCCGGCATGCAGCTCGGCAAGGTCGTGCTGGCCAATGCAGGCGGCCGCAAGGTGCTGTTGTGCGACGTGGCCGAGATCCGCGATACGCTCGAAAAGGCCACGATGGATGAACGGGTGAACGGCCAGCGGGGCGTGCGCGTCATCATCCAGAAACAGTCGGGTGCGAATACCGTGGACATTGTCCACGAAATTCAGAAACGCCTGCCGGCCATCGAGGAGTCCCTGCCCTCGGATGTCGATATCGAGCTGATCTTCGAAGGCTCGCAGGAGATTACGGACGCCATCAACTCCCTGTCGGAGACCATTCTCTATGCCTTCATCTTCGTCGTTCTTGTGGTGATGGTCTTCCTGGGGCGGTGGCGTGCAACCTTCATCATCTGTCTGACGATACCCGTATCGCTGATCTGTTCGTTCATCTACCTCTATGCCGTCGGTTCGACCCTGAACATCATTTCGCTGTCGTCGCTGTCGATCGCCATCGGCATGGTTGTGGACGATGCCATCGTGGTGCTCGAAAACATCACGACCCATATCGAGCGGGGATCGAAACCCAAGGAGGCGGCCATTTACGCCACCAACGAGGTGTGGCTGTCGGTCATCGCCACGACGCTGGTTACCGTTGCGGTTTTCCTGCCCCTGACGATGATTTCGGGATTTGCCGGCATCATGTTCCGTGAACTGGGATGGATCGTTTCGATCGTGGTGAGCGTCTCGACGGCGGCGGCCATTTCGCTGACGCCGATGCTGTCGGCCTACATTCTCCACAAGGAGGGCGGCATCCACGACTACAAGGGGATCGGAATCGTCTATAAACCCATCGATCGGGCGCTTGCATGGCTCGACAACGCCTATGCCAGGGCGTTGCGCGGCGTGCTGGCTCACCGCCGCTGGACGTTGGGCACGGTCGGTGCGCTGTTTGTCGCATCGCTGTTCCTGCTGACGCAGGTGCCGACCGAATTCTTTCCGCCTTCGGACAACGGCCGTATCGAAGCTGTGGTCAAATTGCCGCAGAACGTGAGCGTCGAATATACGGCGCGTGTCGCCCGCCGGATCGACAGCATCCTCTATGAAAAATATCCCGAAGTGATTCTCGTCTCGGCATCGGCCGGAGCAAGTTCCGCCGACAATGCCTTTTCGGCGATGCAGACCACCGGTTCGCACATCATCAACTACAACCTGCGCCTGCCCCGGTCGAGCGAGCGTGAACGGTCTATCTACGTCATCTCCGACCTGCTGCGCAAGGATCTCGACCGGATTCCGGAGATCGAGGAGTACACGGTCTCTCCCGGCGGCACCGGATCGATGGGCGGTTCGTCGAATGTCAAGATCAAGGTCTATGGTTACGACATGAATGTTACCAACGATGTGGCGAACGACCTGAAAGACCGGATCGCACGGATTCCCGGAATACGCGACGCCAACCTGTCGCGCGACGACCTGCGCCCGGAGTACAACGTCGTCTTCGACCGTGACCGGCTTGCCTATTACGGATTGACGTCGGCAACGGCTTCTCAGGCTGTCCGCAACCGCATCAACGGGCTGGACGCCTCGAAATACCGTGAGGACGGCGACGAATACGACATCGTGGTGCGTTACGGCGAGCCGTACCGTACACGCCTTGAGGATGTGGAGGAGATTGTGCTGTACGGTTCGGACGGACGGCCCGTGAAGTTGAAGGAGGTCGGCGAGGTGCGCGAAGAGTTTGCGGCGCCCTCGATCGAACGTGAAAACCGCCAGCGTGTCATCTATGTCGAGGCGTCGCTGGGCGCCGGTGTGGCGTTGGGCGAGGTGGTGACGGCCATCAACGGCCTGTTGCGCGATTACGCCGTGCCGGCGGGTGTCGATCTCGAACTCGGCGGTACGGTCGAAGATCAGGGCGACGCCTTCGGCGACCTGCTGACGTTGCTGGCGTTGATCGTCATTCTGGTCTATATCGTCATGGCGACACAGTTCGAGTCGCTGGTCTACCCCTTCCTGATCATGTTTACCATCCCGTTGGCGTTTACAGGCGTCTTTCTGGCCTTGTGGGGGACGGGAACCCCCTTGTCGCTCATCGCGCTGATCGGCGCCATCATGCTGGTGGGCATCGTTACGAAGAACGGTATCGTACTGGTCGATTATACGAACCTGCTCGTCGAACGCGGCGCGAGTCTCTTCGATGCGGTGGTAGCCGGCGGAAAGAGCCGTCTGCGGCCTGTGCTGATGACCTCGTTCACGACGATTCTCGGTATGCTGCCGTTGGCATTGGGTACCGGTGAAGGTTCCGAAACATGGCAGCCGATGGGTATTGCCGTCATCGGCGGCCTGACCTTCTCGACATTGCTGACGTTGCTTGTCGTGCCGGTCCTCTACTCCGTATTCGTGAACCGCCGTATCCGCAAGACGCTGCCCGGACAGGCCGAACCGTTGGTGTAACTTAACAGTGTATGTTGATATGAAAGCCCTATTTCTCTCTTACAATCAGGCACTGACCGATCCCGTGCAGGAGATTCTTGACCGACAGGGGATACGCGGTTTTACGAAGTGGGAACTCACCGTAGGCCGCGGATCCGTCGATGGAGAACCGCATTACGGTACGCACGCCTGGCCATCGATGAATTCGTCGGTTCTGGCGGTCGTCGGGGATGAAAAGGTCGGGCCGCTGCTCGACGCGCTGCAGCGCCTTGATGCCGCGACGAAAATGCAGGGCCTGCGTGCTTTTGTCTGGGACATCGAGCAGGCGATGTAGGCGGGATCCCGCAAGGCGGAGTGGATGCCGGACGCCGGAAAACTTCGGTGCTCCGGCGTCCGGCATCCTGTCTCTTCGGAACGCTTCGGCGGACTGTTACCAGACAATCGGCTCCTTTCCCCGACTGATAAGATACTCGTTGGCGCGGGAGAAGTGCTTGCAGCCGAAGAATCCCCGGTACACGGATAACGGTGAGGGATGGACGGCTTTCAGGATGCAGTTGCGGTGCGGATCGGCAATGGCGCCTTTCCGTTGGGCGTAATTGCCCCACAGCATATAGACGATACCCTCTTTCCGCTCTGCAATGGCGCGCACGACAGCATCCGTAAAGGTCTCCCAACCGCGCCCTGCATGCGATGCCGCCTGATGTGCGCGGACGGTCAGCACGGCATTCAGCAGCAGCACCCCCTGTTCGGCCCAGCGGTCGAGATTCCCCGACGCGGGTACGGGAGTGCCGATATCGTCCGAGATCTCCTGGAAGATGTTCTGCAGCGACGGCGGAAAACGCACTCCGTCTCCCACCGAAAAACAGAGTCCGTTGGCCTGTCCCTCTTCGTGATAGGGATCCTGTCCGATGATAACGACCTTGAGCTTCTCGAACGGGCATTTGTCGAAGGCGCGGAAGATGTTGCCGCCACGCGGATAGATCCGTTGTGTGGCGTATTCGTGGCGGACAAACTCCGCCAGTTGTGCAAAATAGGGCTTTTCGAACTCCGGAGCCAGCAGCGCGTACCAGTCTGCAGCGATTTTAACTTCCATTCCGTTGCTGATTTTCGGTAAAAGTAGTGAAAAAATTGCACATCTTTGCGAATATCCCTACTTTTGTGCGGAAAGAATCCGATACAATGATGAAGATGAAACAATGGTTCTGGCTGTTGCTGCTGCTCGTATGTGTGCAGCCGGTTGGTGCCCGGCGTTCCGAACGGAAGGCCAGGCTCCGAATGCAGGAGCGTGCCGCAGCATGCGATTCGGTCCGCAGCCTGATCTATATGATCGGCGACGGCATGGGGCTGGCGCATGTTTCGTTGCTGCAGATCTCGGAAGGGTATGAAAACCGTGTCGCTTTCGATCGTGCGGAGAATATCGCTCTGATCCGCAGCTATTCGGCCAACAACCGCGTAACCGATTCCGGTGCGGCCGGTACGGCGCTGGCTACCGGACACAAGACGAACAACGACATGTTGGGTGTTCTGCCCGACAGTACGGCTGTCGAGTCGATGATGGAGAAGGCCGTGCGGCGCGGAATGACGACGGGGATCGTGACGACCTGTTACATCAACCATGCAACACCCGGAGCCTTTTACGGCCACCAGATCTATCGGCGAACCCTCGAACCGATTGCCGACCAGTTCGTTGCAAGCGGTATCGATGTGGCGTTCGGCGGCGGCCGGCGCTATTTCTCATCGGTGCGCGAGGATGGCAGGACCCCTGTCGAACGTCTTCGGGAAAAGGGCTATCGGGTAATCGACTCCCTGTCGCAGGCCGATACGATCCGGTCGGGGCGCGTGGTGGGGCTTTTTGCCTCCAAGCATCTGCCTTATGCGCACAAGGGGCGCGGCAATTACCTCCCCGAAGCGGTGGACAAGGCGCTGGAGATCCTCTCGAACAATGCGGAAGCCCGCAACAGCGGTTTCATGTTGATGGTCGAAGGCTCGATGATCGATTATGTGTCGCACGACAACGATGCGGAGGCGATTGTCGCCGAGATGCGCGATTTCAACCGAGCCGTGCGTGCGGCGATGGATTTTGTCGATGCCCATCCGGGGACACTGCTTGTCGTGACCTCCGACCACGAAACGGGCGGCCTGACGCTTCCCAGCGGCGATGCGGATTTTTCGAAGGCCGAATCGGGGGTGTTGACCGTTTTCGGCTCCACAAGCCATACGGCCGTGATGCTGCCCGTCTATCTCTACGGTACAGGCGCCGAGCGGATAAACGGCGTCATGGAGAATACCGAACTGGCCAATCGGCTGATGACCTTATTGGGGCTGGAGTGACGACCCGTCAGCCTTCCGTATGACAGGGATGGTCCGGCCCGAATGCGGCGCAAAAGGAGCAGAGCCGAATCCGGAGAAGGGCAGAACGATTCCGAAAAGCCGGTATCGGGCAGACAGGAAGAGGGGAGGGTCGAACGGAATCACTGCGGTGTGGAACGGCTCCCGTTACTTTGGGCGTGACTCCTTGCCGCGCGGCATCCGTGTCAGGCGTCGTCCGCCGACCTTTCCGGCCGCTCTGCTTCGGACCCGTCGGCCGTTTCCGGTCGGAGCAGTGCAACCAATTCATCGGCATCCGCGCACGAGACGTAATAGCGTTGTTCGTAAATATCGACGATCTCTACCAGATTCTTCCACTCCGAAGCATAGACGATCACCTTTTCGAAACTCTTCAGGTCGAAATAGTAGCCGTAGTATCCGAAAAAGCCGTAACTTCCCAGCAGGGGAACGACCCACCGCATCTGACGCGGCTCTACACGCCCTGCGGAGGCGATTTCGATACGGGGGATTTCGGTCATGTCAAGCAGGCAGAGAATCTCCACCGTTGCCGGTTTTACCACGATTTTACGGGGAATCGACAGGGCCATCAGCACGACGAGCGCACCGACCAGCGAAAGAAACCACGCCGAAAGATAGCCGCCGATGTAAAGACGGTGCAACCCTGCGCCAATGAGAGCCAGTACGGCCAGATACAGCGCACTCAGCAGGAGCGTCCTGCGACTGAAGCGATATTTGAAAACCCGTTTCATGCCGTTTCCTTCCGGCGGGCGAGCAACGCCTCGGCCATCGCGAGGTCGTCGTGTGTGGTAATCTTCAGATTCAGCGCTTCGCCCTCGACCAGTTCGACCGCTGCGCCCGAAGCCTCGACGACCGTTGCGTCATCGGTAAAATCCGGATTGTAGGGCCGCTTGTATGCCCGGCGCAGAAGATCGGCGCGGAATACCTGCGGCGTCTGTACGATTCGCAGAACCGAACGGTCGAGCGGATGCGAAGTCCCGTCGGGCGCGACCTCGCGGAATGAATCCACGGCGCGGACGACCGGAACGGCCGATCCTTTTTCCGCTGCGCACCGTACGATCCGACGGATGCATTCATGGGTAGCCAGCGGCCGTACCCCATCCTGTATGGCGATCAGTTCGCACGCGGGGGAGAGTGCCGCGATCCCGTTGGCTACGGAGTGGAACCGTTCGGTGCCGCCTGCTGCCGTGCGGTGTGCCGCGACCGTAAAGCGGCGGGCGTAGTCGTTCCAGAAATCAATGTAGTCGGCCGGCAGTACGACGACGATCTCCGCTGCGGGCAATGCTTCGGCGAAATTGTTGATCGTGCGTGCCAGAATGGGCTGCCCGTCGAGCAGCATGAATTGTTTGGGCAGATTGCCGCCCATGCGGGAACCGGTGCCTCCTGCCACGATGACTACACCGGTATGTATTGTCTGCTGTTCCATGTTGTTTTTATCCATTCAAACCTGTTGCCGCCGCAACTCCCGAATCGGGCGGATTCCGGTTCGGGTCGCGCCTTGAGCGAAAACGCTTTTGCAGCCTGCAACACGGATTATTGCCGCAACCTGTCGATGCTGTAGTCCGGCAGCCTCTCCTGTTCTCTTCCGAGGTGTCCGGCCTGTTTACCGGCCGATACGGATGGAGTCGAGTTGCGTGATCCGGAGCGAATCGGCTATCTCCCCGTTCAGTTCGGCCATGATGCGTTCGCGAACATATTCGAAAGCGGCGCGGTTCTTTTCCGCAATCGGTTCGGCGGGTTCCGACGGCGCCTTGAGCGGATCGATCGGCTTGCCGTTGCGCCAGAGCCGGAAATCGAGATGCGGGCCCGTCGATGCCCCCGTGCTGCCGACATAGCCGATCAGCTGTCCCTGTACGACCCTTGTCCCCTGAGCTATGCCCTTGGCAAAGCGGCTCAGATGGAGGTATCCCGTCATCAGGTTGCCAGGGTGCTTGATCTTGAGCGTATTGCCGCCACCTCCGCCCCAACCTTTGAAGATGACGACCCCGTCCGCGACGGCCCGGACCGGCGTACCTTTCGGTGCGGCGTAATCCACACCGTGATGGGCACGGTAAACCTTGTAGATCGGATGCAGCCGTGCGTTGGAGAATCGGGAACTGATTCGGGAGTATTTCAACGGTGCCTTGAGCAGCTGTTTGCGCAGGCTTCCACCCTCCTGATCCCAATATTGGATGCGGCCGTTCTGCCGGAAGGGGATGGCGTAGTAATCCTTGCCGGCATGGGTGAATTTGGCGCCCCAGACGCGGCCGATGCCGACAACCGTCGTGTCGATGAGCCGTTCGTCATATACGACCGTGAAGGAGTCGCCCTTCTGGATGCCGAAAAAGTCGATGCTCCACTGATAGATGTCCTCCAGTTCCGATGCCAACGCATAGGGCATCTCTTCGCGCATGACCGCACCCCACAGGGAACTGTCGATGGTCGCCTGTTTCTTCCGGCGGCGCAGCGTTACGGGTTTTTCGCCCAATGTTACGCTTACCGAGTCGGGATTGTGCAGCGCAAAGACCACATATTCGGTGGCGTTGCGTTCATAGACCAGATAGTCGAGGTGCGGCGAATTGAGCGAATCTTCATGAATGAAGGCCGTATAGGGATTTCCGGCGCGGATGCCGCCCAACGGAAAAATATCCCTGGCGGCACGGTCGAGCCGATCGACCGTCACGGCGCTTACGCCGTAACGGCCGAGGATGCCGCCCATCGTCTCTCCGGAGACTATTTCATTCTGTTCAAGCCGGTAATTGTCGATCGGAATGCCGTAGAGCAGATTTTCTTCGGCAACTTCTTCCGGAATTTCGTCATCCGCCGCAGGAGTATTGTTCCAGCATCCTCCAGCGATTCCTGCGACGCTCAACGCCGCCCATAGCATCAGGTGTCTCATAACCTTACAAAGTTACTAAAAAACGTCGAATTTCGTTATATATTGCTTAAAAAAGGCGCTGATTTTCATACAAAAAACCGCTCGTTATTTGTATTTTCCAATTTTTATACATAAATTGTTGCGCGGTTGCGCGCGATGATATGTCGGAACAGGGAGAGTTAATCCCCAATACCTGTGTTTATTGTCGCCCGTGTTCTGAATATTGTTTCTGTTGCATCCGTCAGTGGATATGAGATTTCGAGAGAGGGGAGGCAGCGTGGATGAGACTGGACAACAATAGGTTAAACAAATGTCAAACTTAAAAACTACCCGGATGAAAAACCTGATGAAAAGATTGGGCTCGATGTACTGTTTGCTGTCCATCGTGTTGATTTTTGTAAATTGCGCCAAGGCGGAAGACAATGCGGATCCTGCACCCGAACCGCCCGAACCACTTCCCGAAACCGTCAAGATCCTTGCCATCGGCAACAGTTTCTCGGCAGACGCCGTCGAACAGGAACTCTATGGACTGTTCGAGGCTGTCGGTCAAAAAGTCATTATCGGCAATATGTACATCGGCGGAAGCCCGCTCGCGACACACACCGCGAATGCGGCATCCGATGCGGCGGCATACAGCTATCGCAAGATTGTAGATGGCGTGATGAAAACAACCTCGTCCGTAAAGCTTTCGACGGCATTGGCCGATGAGGACTGGACATTCATCTCCGTTCAGGAGGGGGCCGGCTATCATGGTTTCTACGATACGACCTACAACGGTACGACCCATTCGATGGAGCCCGATCTTACGAATTTGCTGGAATATGTCCGGAACAAATGCCCCGAAGCCCGACTCGTATATCATGCTCCTTGGGCTGCGAAAGAGGGCTATCTCGGCACCAAATTCAGTTATTACGGCTTCGATCAGGCGAAAATGTACGAGATGATATGCACCGCAACGAAGGAGGCCGTTGCGGCTCATCCGGAGTTCAGTCTGGTGATGAACAGCATGGATGCGGTTCAGAATGCCCGGACTTCCTATATCGGCGACAATATGACCCGTGACGGCTGGCACCTCAACTACACGACCGGCCGTTATACGGTTGGCTGCCTGTGGTTCGAGCAGATCATGGGACAGAGTGTTGTCGGAAATCCCTATCGGCCCTCTACAATCTCGGAGACAACGGCTCTTGTCTGTCAGACGGCGGCACATGAAGCCTGCGAACATCCCTATACCGTCACCGACCTGTCATACTTCGAGAAACCGGCCGGTGAAGACGAGGAGGTGCCGCATACGGTACTTTCAAAGTGGTATTTCAGCCCTGAACGGACAGTGGCGGACGGCGGCTGCAGAACATGGACGGGACAGGATGAACCCGGCGTCTATCGCTACAGCAATGAACCCGGCGAACGGGGCTATTTCCTTGCCAACGAAGAGGGTTCGGGCAAATTGAGCTATGTGCAGGTCGACAAGCGGGCCTGGCCGGGCGATGCGGCCGGTCTGAATATCCTGAATGTTTCGAATGGCGGTCAGCCGGTCATGAGCGGGCCTTGGGCGGGCGATTACTGGCAGTTCGAAACCACCGGAGGCAACGAATTCGAGGAGGGTACGCAACTCCGGATGGTCTATACCTACAATCCCGGCAGTTTCGGCGCGAAGTATTGGCGCATCGAATACAAGGATGGTGATGAATTCAAACCGGTGCCCGCTTTCGAGTTGAAAACCGAAACGATCCCGTTGAGCAATGAGACCATTTCTTACAATCAGGCGTTTGACACCTCCCAACGGGTCATCGAATTTACGGTTGTCCTTGAGAATCCCACCAAGGAGTTTGTAGTCCGTCAGATTTGCTGCTCGGCTTATCAGGTGAATGGCAAATGGTTCGGCTATCCGAATGTCAAATGTGTGTCGCGTATCGCCGGCGATCCGAACAATATCGAGAAACCGCTTCCGCAGATGGACATGCTGTTGTAGGCGATGGTTCCGGATGTTGCGGCCTGCAAGGGCGTGGCTGTCAAGTGCGGGAGAGCAGATCTCCCGCACTGTTTTTTCATGAAAATCTATCGAGGGATCGGACGATGCCCGTCCGTTTTCCGGAAGGGTCGGATCGCTTTCGGAGCTTTTTTCGGGATGTCGGTTCGCCGGTCGATTGGTGGGTCGATCGACACTTTCCCGTCGCGGAATTCGTCGCAGTGTCACCTCTTTTGCGAGGGATGTTGCGTGCCGCGTGTCGGGCCGGAAACGGTTTCCGGAAAGGCGTCATTTCGCCTTTATTTCGGGCGGCGTTGCTGGAAATTGTCGGAAATCACTAAAAGATTGCGACATAGGACTTTCTTCGGGGAAAAGTTTGGGCATTCGGAATCTTTTGCGTACCTTTGAAAATTGAGAAACAATGTGCTTCCCGCAATGCTGAACTTCCTGCTTGCTCCGGCTTCGTGGCTCTACAAGATGGCGGTCCTTTTCCGTCATCAGCTCTTCGATTGGGGCGTTCTGCGCAGTGAAAAGTTCGATATTCCCATTATCTGCATCGGCAACATCACCGTCGGCGGTACGGGGAAAACACCCCTGGCCGAGATGATTATCGACTACATGTCGCAGCGGCATTGCGTGGCATTGCTCTCCCGCGGATACGGACGCCGGACGGAGGGGTATCGCGAGGTGCAGCCCTCGGACCATTACCGTGACGTGGGCGATGAACCGTTGCAGATCAAGCGCAAGTTCCCCGGTACGGTCGTTGCGGTCTGCGAACGTCGGGCCGATGGGATTCGTCGTATTCGGGCGGCCCATCCGGAGGTCGATCTGATCGTGATGGATGACGGGTTCCAGCACCGCTATGTCGATCCCAAAATCAATGTTGTGCTGATCGATGCCACCCGTCCCGTGCAGGAGGACCGGATGCTGCCGCTGGGAACGTTGCGCGATGTTCCGGCACAGTTGCACCGAGCGAATTATTTCATCGTCACGAAATGTCCCGACGACATGAGTCCTCTTGATCGGCGCATCCTGCGCAAGGTGTTGATCGAAGCGGCTTACCAAAGCATCTACTTTACCCGAATGGAGGCTTTCCGTCCGCAACCCGTCTTCGGGGAGGCTCCGGCCGAAGGGTTCGACCCCGGTACGGCCGTAATCGCCATGTCGGGCATCGGAAATCCGGCATCGTTCGAAGCGGGGCTGGACAAATATTATCGGGTCGTGGAGCGGCTGCGTTTCGAAGACCATCATGTCTATCGTGTAAAGGATCTGCGGGCGCTGGCGGGACTCCTCAACCGTCATCCGGAAGCAATGGTGCTGACGACGGAAAAGGATGCCGTGAAACTGGCGGGGAGGGACAAGGTGCCCGCCGAGATCCGGAAGCGTTTGTTTTATCAACCGATAAATATTTCATTCATAGACGATTCGGCAACGGATTTTCTTCAAAATTTGGAACGAGATGTTAAATCAGATTCTTGAAACGGCCGCCTTCATCCGAACGAAGACGGCGCAATTCGAGCCGGAGGCAGGGATCATCCTCGGTACCGGATTGGGCGATTTCGCCGACAACATCGAGGTGCATTGCGCCATCGATTACAAGGAGATCCCGCATTTCCCCGTATCGACGGTCGAAGGACATAAGGGACGTCTGATCTTCGGGACGGTTTCCGGCCGCAAGGTCGTGGCCATGCAGGGCCGCTTCCACTACTACGAGGGTTATACCATGCAGCAGGTGACCTTCCCCGTGCGTGTGCTCAAGCAGCTGGGAATCAAATACCTCTTCGTGTCGAATGCTTCGGGCGGAATCAATACGACGTTCCGCACGGGTGATCTGATGGTCATAACCGACCATATCAACCTGATGCCCAATCCGCTTGTCGGCCCGAACATCGCCGAGCTGGGACCGCGTTTCCCCGACATGCACAACTGTTACGACAAGGCGCTGCGTGCGAAGGCTACGGCCATTGCCGAACGCGAGGGCATCAAGCTGCAGTACGGGGTCTATGTGGGCGGTACGGGCCCGACATTCGAGACGCAGGCCGAATACCTTTATTTCAAGGCTATCGGCGGGGATGCGGCCGGCATGTCCACCGTTCCGGAAGTGATTGTCGCACGGCACATGTCGCTGCCGGTATTCGGGGTTTCGGTCATCACGAATTGCGGCCTGAGCGATGAGGTCGGCGACCATGAAGATGTGCAGCGACAAGGTAAAAAGGCCGGCGTCAAGATGGCCAAACTCTTTATGGAGATGCTCAAGGAACTCTGACATTCGTCGGCGAAAAAGAGATTGTAACAAGATAAACGATAGATTTTCAGTATGGTAAACAAAGTCATATTGGTGGGTAATGTCGGGATGGATCCCGAAGTGAGAACGGTAGAGAGCGGTGTGAAACTTGCCCGTTTGCGTCTGGCTACAACGGAACGCATTTACGATAAGCAGGCCAACGAATGGAGAGAGCATACCGAATGGCATACGGTCATTCTGTGGCGCGGCCTGGCCGATATTGTGGACCGTTTTGTCCGCAAGGGCAGCCAGCTCTATATCGAAGGGAGTCTGCGGACCCGCGAATGGATGGATCGGGAGAATCAGAAGCGTTTTACGACGGAGGTCATCGCATCCGAGATGAAACTGTTGGGGAGACGGCCGGATGCGTTATCCGGCGGTTCTTCGTCGCAGCCGGGCAGTCAGCAGCAGGGCGGCGGTCAGGGCGGTTATGTATCATCGGGTGCAAACGCTTATGGCGGAGGATATGCGCAACCGGCTGCCGATAATGCCCAATCGCCAACCGTCGTGCCTCCGGCCGAAGATCCCGACGATCTGCCCTTCTAAAGCGCTCGGAGATTTCCTTATCGGAAATTCCCTGTCCGATTTTGTACTCCGGTCTCAAATGCGGGTAAAGGCGCCGCACATGTACGGATGAAGGAAACGGATCTAAACGAAGGGAGGATGACACGGATGTCGTCCTCCCTTTGCCGTGTTTGTCCGATCGTATGCACGAACGGAAAATAAATGTTGCCGGAGTGTTTGTTTGGGAATTTTCATGCGGAAGAGCATAGCCGCCGATTCATTCGGCTGTCCGGCTGTTATGCCCGACGATGTCCCGTTATCGTTCAGAAACCGGGCGGTTGCGGATCGGCAGCCGGGCCCACAACGCGGCCGGAATAAGCCTCCACAGGAAAACAAGCACGGCATAACGCCGGTCGATCGTCACGCGCCGTTTGCCGCGTTCCAGAGCCCGGACGATCCGTGCGGCGACGTATTCGGGCGTCAGGAGCATCGGATAGCGCCGGCCGTCGTGCAGCAGCGGTGTGGCGACGAACCCCGGACGGATGTCGGTAAAACGGATCTTCTGGGCGTTCATGTGTGCCAGCTGGTCGAGGGCATCGATGTAGATGTTCTGGTATCGTTTCGTGGCGGAATAGGATGCCGCGACGCCCAGTCCTTTGGTTCCGGCAATTGAACTGACGACGGCGATGTGTCCGCCGCCCTTCGCCGCAAAATAGCTGTAGGCGGCCGTTGCCATGCGGGTGAACCCTTCGGCATTGGTGCGGATCGTATCGAATTCGACCGCCGGATCGAGTTGCGGGTTCTGACTTCCGACGCCCGACACATGCAGATAGACATCCATGCCGCCGAGTTTGGCTATCAGCCGTTCGAGCGCTGCAGGGGCTTCGGACGCCGTTATGTCGATCGTTTCGGTGGAGACCTGTTCCGGCGCAAGCTGCCGCAACTGTTCCAGCGCCTCCGTGCGCCGGCCTGCGGCTCCGACCTGCCAACCCGCCGCAATGCACCGCTCGGCCGTTGCACGGCCGATTCCCGATGTGGCTCCCATGATGACAATCCGTTTCATTTGCGTCGTATTATCGCTTATTGTCCTTGCTGTCGCATACAGGCAATGGATGCTCCGGCTCTTGTCTTGTCAGATCCGGAGTACGCCGCTCCGTGTCAGTCGGTGATGCTTCTCCTCCGGCGCCACGGGTTCTCTCCGGCAAGAGGCTTTTTTGTCAGAAGCCGCGCCACCGGAGCGTATTCCGGTTTTACGCTGCTGTCTTCTTGCCGCAGATGGGAAAGAGCCGTGCCGCTTTCCCATCCGGTACTCAGCAACCTGCGGGAAACAGGGCAGTACCGGACCTTATTCCAGATCGGTTACCTGCAGACACTCGATACCGACACGGCGCAACAGGTCAAGTCCCTCCTCCGAACGGTATTCGTCACAGTAAACCACGCGGCGGATTCCCGCCTGAATGATCAGCTTCGAGCATTCGATGCAGGGTGCTGCCGTGATGTAAAGCGTCGAGCCGTCGCAGTTGTTGGCGCTCTTGGCGACCTTCGTAATGGCGTTGGCTTCGGCATGCAGGACGTAGGATTTGGTACGGCCCGTCTCGTCCTCGCAGATGTTTTCGAAGCCCGACGGCGTGCCGTTGTAGCCGTCCGAGATGATCATTTTGTCCTTGACGATCAGTGCTCCCACCTTGCGCCTTACGCAGTAGGAGTTTTCAGCCCAGATCCGCGCCATACGGAGGTAGCGGCGGTCGAGCTGGCGTTGTTTCTCTTCGTTGTAACCCATTGTCGTATCGTATGGATGAATGGCGGCTTCCGTATTTCCCGTCCGAAGCCTTCATCCGATCGTTTCCCGATGTTTTTTCCTGTCTGTCGGTCTGTTTCCCGTCTGTGTGTTTGTTGTTTTTTCCCGCTTGCCGATCCTTCGATCCGCTTCGGAAATATCCCTTCTCGCCCTTGCGTACAACTCCATTTTGCCGGCCGGTGTCGGTCCGTTCAGGATGCGGAACCTTCGGGCTCTGTTCCGGATGCGGCATTCTGCGGTTCGAGATCCTCCGGCAGAAGATCGAAGACCCAGCTGTGCACGAACCTGAAAGGGTGGTAGTAACGCCACGACGACTCTTCGTAAAACCGGTCTTCGGGATGTCCCTGGCCGGTCAACGGCCAGTTTTTCAGCAGTGCTCCCGTCGAAGAGCGGATTTCTACGCGGAGATATCCGTCATATCGGCTCCTGCAGAGCCATTCAAAGCCAAAATATAATCCCTCTTCGACGCCGCACATTTTGATGCATATCGAGTCTCCCGGATTCAGTGGGTCATCATCCCTGATCTCCCCTTCTTCGGAGAATTGACGGAGCCGAAGGGTTTCCGAGGTCTGATTCTTGACATACCAGTATCCGTCGTTGGAAGGCTTGGTTGTCCGGAAGATTTCGAGCGGATTGCACGAAATCAGCAGGAGCGACAGCATCATGACAACCGAAAGTGCCGGTCGTTTCATAGGCGCTTTTTTGTTCTTGTTTCAGGTTGTGCGGAGATTCGGACGGTACTCTTCCAAAACCCCGATTAATTCTGTTTGTCGGACGATGGCCGTTCCCTCTTCAAGAGGCGCTTGTGCGCGAAGCCTCCGAAAATGAAGGGCGAGAATCTCTCCTTCGCCCTTCCCTTTTCTCTTTGTTCCGCCTCTCCTGCTCAGCCCGTCGGGTGCTTTGCCGGCCTCTTATATTATTGTAAGTCCGACTCCCTTCCTCTCTCACCACCGGTGTCGGAGAGGGTAGCTTTGCGTATCGGAATTTCCGCCCGTCGCTTCTGTGCGGCCGTTTAGAGCCCCTTACCGTGACAGTTCTTGTATTTTTTGCCCGATCCGCAGGGGCAGGGATCGTTCCGGCCCACCTTCTTCTCCGCATGGATCGGAGCCGTCGGGCCGCGATCGCTCTGACCGGCCTGTGCCGCAGCCTGCATACGCGATGCCTGCAATCTGTTCACATCGACCTTTGCACGCTGCTGACGCTCGCGCTGTACCGATTCGGCATTCTGTTCCCGTACCGGAATATAGGCTTTGTTGAGCGTCGCCAGCACGTCGCGGTTGATCTTTTCGAGCATCTTCGAGAAGAGCCCGAACGATTCGAACTTGTAGATCAGCAGCGGATCCTTCTGTTCGTAGGTGGCATTCTGCACGCTCTGGCGCAGATCGTCCATCTCGCGCAGGTGTTCCCGCCAGGCGTCGTCGATTGTCGTGAACATCACCACCTTCGAGAAGACACGGAAGATCTCCGCGCCGTCCGTCTCCTTGCATTTGCGCAGGTTGACCGGAACGTTGTAGCCCAGATGCCCGTCCGTGATCGGGAAGTAGATGTTGCCGTCCAACTGATCCTTGCGATCCTCGTAGATGCGCTCCATGACCGGACGAACCGTATCGGCGATCTGCTTCGCACGGCGTGCGCAGGCGGCTTTGAGATCGGCGACGATCAGTTCGACCAGTTCGTCATGCTTGGCCTTCTCGTAGGTGGCCTGATCGAACGTAGGTTTGATTGCTGCCTCGTGGATCATCTCGAAGGTGAAGTCGTCGAAACCGACTTCTTCGTGCGCTTGCAGGAATGCTTCCGCAAAGTCGTACATGATGTTGTTCAGATCGATCTCGATCCGTTCGCCGTAGAGTGCATGACGCCGGCGCGTGTAGATCACCTCGCGCTGCGAATTCATCACGTCGTCGTATTCGAGCAGCCGTTTGCGGATGCCGAAGTTGTTCTCCTCGACCTTCTTCTGCGCCCGTTCGATCGCCTTGGTCATCATGCGGGCCTGAATGACTTCGCCCTCCTGAACTCCCATGCGGTCCATCATCGCGGCAATACGCCCCGAACCGAAGAGACGCATCAGGTCGTCTTCGAGCGAGACGAAGAACTGCGACGATCCCGGATCGCCCTGACGTCCCGAACGACCGCGCAGCTGACGGTCCACACGGCGGCTTTCATGCCGCTCCGTACCGATGATCGCCAGACCGCCGGCAGCCTTGACCTCCGGCGTGAGCTTGATATCCGTACCACGGCCCGCCATGTTGGTGGCGATGGTTACCTGTCCCGTGCGTCCGGCCTCGGCGACGATCTGCGCCTCCAGCTGGTGCTGCTTGGCGTTCAGCACGTTGTGCTTGATACCCCGCAGCTTG
This sequence comes from uncultured Alistipes sp., assembly GCA_944321175.1. Lineage (GTDB taxonomy): Bacteria > Bacteroidota > Bacteroidia > Bacteroidales > Rikenellaceae > Alistipes. Next base: position 9,860 of record CALUKI010000010.1, on the reverse strand, counting down.
AGCATGCGGCTCAGCAACTCCGAGATCTCGACCGACGTTGTGCCGACCAGGACGGGACGCCCCTCCTTGACCAGCCGCACGATCTCTTCGATGACGGCGTTGTATTTCTCGCGTTTCGTTTTGTAAACCAGATCCTCACGGTCGTCGCGGATGACCGGTTTGTTGGTCGGGATGACCACGACGTCGAGTTTGTAGATGCTCCAGAACTCCGAAGCCTCCGTTTCGGCCGTACCCGTCATGCCGGCCAGCTTGTGGTACATGCGGAAGTAGTTCTGCAGCGTAATCGTCGCAAAGGTCTGCGTGGCCGCTTCGACCTTGACCCGCTCCTTCGCTTCGATGGCCTGATGCAGGCCGTCCGAATAACGGCGTCCGTCGAGAATACGGCCCGTCTGTTCATCGACGATCTTCACCTTGTTGTCCATCACGACATACTCCACGTCCTTCTCGAACATTGCATAGGCCTTGAGCAGCTGGTGTACCGTATGGACACGTTCCGATTTGACGGCATAGTCGTTGATCAGCGCGTCGCGCTTCTGCGCCTTCTCTTCGGCCGAACCTTCGCCCTTCTCGATTTCGGCGATCTCGGCGCCGATGTCCGGCATTACGAAGAATCCCTCCTCGTCGAAATATTTCGACAGCGCCTCGTGCCCCTTGTCGGTCAGTTCGACCGAATTGAGCTTCTCGTCGATGACGAAGTAGAGATCGTCGGTGATCTCCGGCATGCGGCGGTTGTTGTCCTGCATGTAGATGTTCTCCGTCTTCTGCATCTGCGCCTTGACGCCTTGTTCCGAAAGGAACTTGATCAGCGGCTTGTATTTGGGCAGACCCTTGTGTGCACGGTACATCTTGATGCCGCCCTCTTCGCTCTTTCCTTCGGCCATGAGCTTCCGCGCTTCGGCAACGAGATTCGTGACCAGGTTCTTCTGGAGGTTGTAGAGGTTCTCGATGGCAGGACGGTACTGCTCGAACATCTGGTCATCGCCCTTGGGCACGGGGCCCGAAATGATCAGCGGCGTGCGGGCGTCGTCGATAAGCACCGAATCGACCTCATCGACAATGGCGTAGTGATGTTTGCGCTGCACCAGATCCTTCGGCGACGAGGCCATGTTGTCACGCAGGTAGTCGAAACCGTATTCGTTGTTCGTTCCGAAGGTGATGTCGGCCAGATAGGCTTGGCGCCGCGCCTCCGAGTTGGGCTGCGTATCGTCGATGCAGGCCACCGACAGCCCGTGGAATTCATACATCGGCCCCATCCATTCGGAGTCACGCTTGGCCAGATAGTTGTTTACCGTGACCATGTGGACGCCTTTGCGGGCCAGGGCGTTGAGAAATACCGGCAGCGTAGCCACAAGCGTCTTTCCTTCGCCCGTCGCCATTTCGGCGATCTTGCCCTTGTGCAGCACGACGCCGCCGAAGAGCTGGACGTCGTAATGGATCATGTCCCACCGGATCTCGTTGCCGCCGGCCTGCCAGTGGTTCACATAGACCGCCTTGTCGCCTTCGATGGTCACGAAGTCCTTCGCCGCGGCAAGCTGACGGTCGAAATCGGTCGCCGTCACTTCGATGCGTTCATTCTCCGTGAAACGGCGTGCCGTATCCTTCATGATGGCGAAGGCTTCGGGCAGAATCTCGTCGAGCACCTGCTCGATCTTGTCATCGATGCGCTTGGTGATCTCGTCGATCTCCTTGGAGATCTTCTCCTTCTCCGAAAGCTCCGTCTCCGGTCTTTCGAGTTGTGCCTTCAGCGAGACGATGCGCTCCTCGTCGGGGGCGATGAAATCCGCAATGCGTTTCATCAATGCCTGACTCCGAGCCCGCAGTTCGTCGTTCGACAACGCCGAAATCGAAGGGTAGATTTCCTTGATCTTGTTGACATACGGCTCGATGGCTTTGCGGTCTTTGTCCGCTTTCGAACCGAATAGGAGCTTGATGATGTTGCTAACGATATCCATAGGGATTTATCCTGTTTTTATTTTGTTTTGCGTTCATAATCCCACAAAGATAAGCAAAAATGCGCAATAATCCGCATTTTCGGCGCCGAACGCTCCGAAAGTCGTTTTTTGTCCGATTGCGGAGGTCACTCCCTCTCCCTGAACCGACGGGCTTCAGCCATCTGCCGGCGTCCGACAGGGCATTCCGCACAACGCCGGCGGTCGCAATACTCTGTGGCCAGCTGCAGCAGCGCCTGCGAATCGAAGGCGTTGCGCGGCCGCAGACCGTAAAGGCTCCAGCGGCGCATGAAACGGTTCTCCTCGGCAGGAATGGCCTCAAGCAGGGAGATGGCGCGTTCCCGCAGCGTATCGTCGTAGGTATAGGCTCCGTAGGCGTATTGGATCTGGGCGACCAGATTGATCCCCAGCAGATCGGCTTTCATCCGGCCGATGCGTTTGGGCAGTTCGGCCGATGCAACCGTCGGAATGTAGTGGGTGTACCAGTAGTCGGAGGCTTCGGCGGAAAAGAGATGCCTTACATTCTCCGCCGTGCGGCATTCGAGCAGCCGGTCAACCAGAAAATCGTTTGATGACAGGAAGGCGGCCAGTTGTGCCAGCCGCAGCAACGGATGATTCGCGGGGCGGATGTCCCGCAGGTTCCATTGCGACCCGTCGAGCGGCGTTATGCCGTATTTGTTGGCGTAATAGTCGAAGTCGTGTTTGAGCGCAAGCGTATAGGCGTCGTCGCGATAGTTGGCGAGGAGCCCCGATGCGCCGACAAGCATCGATTCGACGGCATGCAATGACATGCGTTCACGCAGCACCATCCGGTAGGTCACAATCCGCGACAGGGCCATGAAGACTTCGCGATTGGTAACATCTCCGATCGTGCGGAACAGCATGGCATAGAAGGTCTGGTTCCAGTTGTTCCCGCTTTCCGAGAGCAGGGCGCTCAAAACGCCGTATTTGCGTTCGAGACGGTCGTAGGCAAGCCGCGTGTAGAGTTCGTGGCGGTGCAACTCGTCGAGCCGGACGATGTAATGCCCGCAGGCATAGGTCGCGGCGCCGGCCGACAGCCGGCGTTCCAGTTCCTGCGATGTCTCCCTCTCTGCACGCGTCATCCTGCTACAACAGATTGAGTTCGATAAGCGCCTCTTCCGACATCATGCTCTTGTCCCACACGGGATCGAACGTCAGGATGATGTTGACCTCCTTGACGCCATCGACCTTTGCAACCTGGCGGTTCACGTCCTCGACCAGCTGTTCGGCCATCGGACAGTTGGGTGCCGTGAGCGTCATGCGGATATTGGCCGTGCCGTCGGGCGTATAGTCGATTTCGTAGATCAGCCCCAAATCGTAGATGTTGACGGGGATTTCCGGATCGTAGATGTTTTTGAGCGTCAGTACGATCTCTTTTTCAACCTTGAGTATCTCTTCGGGAGTCATTTCCTTGCGTGTTTGTCTCCGGACGATTCCTTGCCGGTCGGAACGGCCGGAGGTCATCCGGCTGCGGTTTCCGGAAGCAGTCGCCTCTTTTGTTCAATGGTGCGCGTGCGCCTCCGTTTCGAATGCAAGCGCATAACGTTTCATCTGTTCGAGCATGGCCAGCAGACCGTTCGAACGTGTGGGCGAGAGATTCTCGCGCAGGCCGATGGCGTCGATGAAGTAGAGGTCGGTCGTAAGGATCTCTTCCGGCGTGCGGCCGTCGAGCACCCGTATCAGCAGCGCGATGATCCCTTTGGTGATGATGGCGTCGCTGTCGGCCGTATAATGTACCTTTCCCTCTTCCATGCGGGCATCGACCCACACGCGCGACTGGCAGCCGTTGATCAGATAGTCGTCCGTGCGGTGTTTGGCATCGATGGCGGGCAGCGTCTGGCTCAGTTCGATCAGGTAGTCGTACTTGTCGAGCCAGTCGTCGAAAACCGAAAATTCGTCGATGATTTCCTCCTGAATCTTATCCATAGCTTTCGTCTTTATTCTCTGAATTCCTCCAATACCGCCCCTTCCGAAGCCGCCGGTTCCGGTATGTTGAGCAGGTAGGCCAGCGTCGGAGCTACAGCGGTCATGTCGACCTGCCGGCCGATTTTGCGGGCCGGAATTCCGCCGCCGTAGAAGAGCAGCGGTACGGTGGTGTCGTATCCGTACATCGAACCCGATTTGGAGCGGACGTTGGGCCGCTCCTCGATGCAGCCCGGCATGAGATTGATGACCACGTCGCCCGAACGTCGCGGATAGAAGCTGTTCTGCATTTTCTCGCCGTAGCCGCTGCCGAAATAACTCGATCGCATGGCCGTCGATGACAGCGCATGCGATACGCCCCGGAACTGCATGGCAAACGTCGCCGCTTCGTTCTGTATGGCTGCAAGGTCGAGCCCTTTGTTGTAGATGAGCGTATGGTTGAGGTAGAGGTTGTTGTCTTCGTAATCGATGACCCACTCTCCGGAACCGTGCTGCGCCGAGAGAAAGCTGTTGATGATGACTTGAAACTGTGCGGCGTTGAACCGGTCGCGTTCGAAAACGCCGCCGTCATAGGAAGGGCTCGTGCCGTGATCCGATGTCAGAATGACCATAGCATCGGCCGGATCGATTTGTGCATAGATGTAATCGAGGAATTGCGCAAGATCCTCATCCAGCCGATAATACATGTCCTCGACCTCCATCGACTCCGGCCCGTAGTATTCGGCGATGCGGCGCGGTGCATCCAGACAGACGGTTAACAGGTCGGGAGCCGAATCCTTTCCCAGATCCATCATCGTGAATACCCGTTGGGCGAAAGCCAGCGTGAGCGCATTGCCCGACGGCGTGTAAAGCATGCGCTCGATACCGGAAGGAATTGTCGGTCCGGACGTATCCGTCATCGGTTCTGCCGTCCGATTCTGCCTGCGTTTGCGGCGCAGCTGTTCGGGCTTGTTGAATTCGATGGCCGTAGCCCGCGAATTCAGATAGTGGTCGCGTGGATACTTCAACTCCCACAGGAAGGGGATGTATCCCAGAATTTCGCGGCTGAGGTTGTATTTGCGGAGCCATGCCGGCAACGTCTCGGCATAGAACGACGAGGTTACCCAGTTGCCGCGCGGCGCATCCATCCAGAAGACGTTGCGCGTATAGCCTCCGGCCACGACGGCCGATGTCGGATCGAGCGCGACAGTCGCCACACGGCTTTTGGGCGATGTCTGCTGGAGGCTTTCTCCGAGCGTCGGGGCCACCAGATTGCGCGGCGAGCAGTTGCCCACGCCGGCGTCGCATTCGAGACCCATCGTTGCGCGGTCTTCGGTCAGCGACACGACCTTGTTGGTTACATAGTCGATCCATCGGGCTGCGATGATTCCATGTACCGAAGGATTGGCTCCGGTGGTCAGCGTGGCCAGCGATGCGGGGGTCGATGTATGGAGGTAGTCATAGTGGCTTTCGGGGTAGTAGGTGCCCCCTTCCATCAGGCGGCGGAATCCCCGCTCGCCGAAATTCTCACAATACCGGTTGAGGTCTTCGGCGCGCATCGAACTTACGACGATCTGTACCACTACTTTCGGCCGTGCGAGGCTCCATGCGGGGAGCGTTGCCGCGGCCATGATCAGGGGCAGGATATAACGGACTCTTGTCATAGCGAATATGGAACGACAAATTTAGGAATTAATTTCGATTTGTCGTTGAAAAAATGCGGTTTCTTCCGTAAAGTCCGTTTGCGGAAGGCGGGCGATCTCTTCGAGTTGCCGCCGGCAGAAATCCCGATAGACGGACGATGTCTCGACGATGGGGCGATGTCGCGTCGCAGCGACGATTTTGGCGATATGGGGCAGAAGAAGTTGCGTGTCGGGAGTCAGAAGGGTTTCGGCGAAGCGCTCCCAAATGTAGCCGATTGCCTGTTGCGACGGATGAACCAGATCATCGGCATAGAACCTGTAGTCGCGCAGGTCGTCGTTCAGCATTTCGTATGCGGGAAAATAGACGGTCGTTCCGGGGTGGCGAAGCGTCAGCTCCTCGACGGCCAGCCGCAGCGCCGCCTTGCTTACGGCGTTGCCCGTCAGTCCGTCTCCCTGATGTCGCACGGGACTGACCGTCAGAATGATGTATTTCCCGCTCAACGGCCCGTCGAGAGCCGTTTCGAGCGCCGTGACGATTTCATCGACCGAGAGCCGCCGGCGACGGAACAGTCCGGCCGGTTGACGATGGCAGTTGGCGACAGGCTCTCCGGTATCGCGACGCTCGAAAACCCAAGCCGTTCCCAACGTAATCAGTACGGCATCGGCATCGTGCAGCGCCTGTGATCCCGTATGGACAGCGTTGTTCAGGCGCGCGAGCGTTTTTTCGGGCGTCGTATCGGCGAGTTTGCCGTGGAAGTCGTAATGGAACCAGCGTCCGTCGGCCTGGTGCAGCTCTTCGGCCCCGACCTTTGCGCCCCGGTCGTACCGCTCCAGCGTGCGGAGAACTGACAACGGGTTGAAGAGTACGCCCGAAGGATTGACTGCAATGCAGAATTTGGCCTCGGAGAGCCGTCCGCCGATCGCCTCCGTGAAGCACGAACCGAGTGCCAGCATGCGGTCGGCATGCGAGAGTTGCCGGGCGTAGGGCCGGAGTTCGATTTCGGTGCGGAATTTCATGCCGCAAAGGTACGAATTTTCGCGATTTGTCTTTCGCTCTGCGGAAATTTCCTAATTTTGTGCGACGAAACGATTCGGAAATGAAACTGCGAGCCAACTGCAAGATCAATATCGGACTTGACATCCTTCGCCGACGGACGGACGGCTATCACGATCTCTCGACGGTCATGATGCCCGTCAGAGGGCTCTGCGACGAACTGGAAATCGATCCGGCGGATACGCTTCGGATGGAGGTGGAAGGGCTGGAGATCGACTGTCCGCCTGCGGAGAACCTTTGTCTGCGGGCGTGGCGGTTGATGCATGAACGTTACGGCGTCGCTCCCGTGCATATTCTTCTGCGCAAACGCATTCCGTTCGGAGCCGGACTGGGCGGAGGGTCGTCCGATGCGACGGCGGTGTTGTGCGCGCTCGACCGTCTTTTCGGACTGCATCTTGATGAGTCTGCACTGATCGGTTGTGCAGCGGCATTGGGCAGCGATACGGCCTTCTTCGTGCGCAATACGCCGCAGCTTTGTACGGGACGCGGAGAGGTGATGGCTCCGGTCCGTTTGCCGTTGGCGGGACATGTGCTTGTCGTGGTGAAATCCTCCGAGAAGGTCTCCACCCGCGAAGCTTATGCCGGTGTGCGGCCGTCGGAGCCGGCTGTGCCGCTGGCAGAATTGATCCGGCTGCCGGTCGGTATGTGGCAGGGCAGGATAAAAAACGATTTCGAACCGCATGTCTTTGCATCGCATCCCCGTTTGGTTGAAGTCAGACGGAGTCTTTTGGATGCCGGAGCGCTCTATGCCGCGATGTCGGGCAGCGGTGCGGCGATATTCGGAATCTTCGACGATGCGGTACGGGCCGAACGTTACCTCCCTCCGTTCGACGGGGTGTTTCTGCATCGTGAAAGGTTGTAAGGCGCTATTCCGCACGTCGATTCCGTTCCGGAGCTTCTCTCCCCCCCCCAAAAAAATCTTCGTGCGGGTCGGAGGAATCTGCCGGTCGGAGGAAAAAAGCGATGAAGAGTTTGTGTTTTCGATGTTTTTTGCCTACCTTTGCACCGTTCGCTTCGCCGAGACAGGGCGCAGAGAGGTGCAGGAGAACGGTGAAGAGATAATCCAGGCGGGAGTAGCTCAGGGGTAGAGCATCAGCTTCCCAAGCTGAGGGTCGCGGGTTCGAATCCCGTTTCCCGCTCAACATTAAAAGTCATTGAAATCCTGCTTCTAACAATACAGAAGCAGGATTTTTGTTGTTCTCATGTTTTTCTGAGCATTTATGTTAAGTCCCCATTGCAGGGACGTGCCGTCCGACGAGCTGCCCGTTGAATCGTCTGCGGTAAATTTAGGGCCTCATCGTAGCTGCAGGAAACACCTTCCTTCAGCCGGATAGAGACGAAAAATCCGGACGAAGAAATATTCCCTGCACATGATTTGCGCTCATTCGGAATCACTGGTTGCAAATTCCCCTTCTTGACCACAATGAGGGACGACAGGGCGATTTGACGCGCGGAAGAGAATTTCCGCTAATCGTTCAAATAGATTGTCACAAATTTTCTCCTTCGCCATCGAAGTGTGTGGTTGCAATTTGATTCAGATTGAAATCCATCATCATTTCAGTTTATCCATTAACGAATCGAACAGTTGTGCGGTAGGTATCCAGCGCAGCGTGTCGCCGCGATACCCTGAGCAGTAAATCAATACATGTATGGCCAATAGCAGGAGTAACATCACTCCTGCCGCCATTGCCCAATGTCTTGCTTTTTTCCATTTCATAAGTTGTAGATTGCTGATACAAAATAAAGCGTTGCCTCGGTCAATTTTTGACCGAGGCAACAACCAATAAATGGAAAACATCGTTTCGGGAAACTCCGAGTGAAAAAAACAATCGGTCCCGGCTACGTTACCGCTCGGCCGGTGACTTTTTCAGGCGGCCCGCTGTTCGGGCCTTGTGCCGCGCACCTGCACATTCGGAACCTCAATGCTTTCGGCGGAGGTTATACCCGTCCGCCCGGGACCGACTGCATGTTTAATACTCCGTTGACAGATGCTGCCGCGCCTGCCAAACCGAGAACCGGTCCAACTCCTCCTTGACCAGCCCGCAGACATAGATTACGACAGCGATGTCGTCCAGCCAGCCGACCCACGGGAAGAAGTCGGGCACAAGGTCGAACGGACTCACCACATAGAGCAGGCAGGCGATTACCTTCAGATAGGCCCACATGGAATACTCTTTGTAGCGTCCGGAAGTCACGGCACTCAAATAATCCCACAACAGTACCAATTGCTGCTTCACGCGTGAAAGACCTTTCTTCTGTGTAAACTCATCGCGTTTGTTGCCGAGGTCCTCCATACGTTCCCTGTCGTTGACCGTCTCTTCGGCCTCGTGTTGCCAGCCACCTGCTTCGAAATGTTCCTGCGCGGCACTGGAGGAGGTGACCTTTGCCGGCAGCATTCATGCCGATGTGGCCGTGAACGGCTGTCCGAAACTGACGGTCGCATCTTTGCTGTCGCTGCTCAATGCGCTGGCACCAGGTGTCACCGACAAGGAGTGCCGCATCGGCTCCAGGAATCTCGCAAAACTCTCAACCGAACAACAGGCCATTGCCACCGACAAGGGATGGACTTTGGTCTGAATATGATTTATTCTTTGATTTCCGCCACTACTCCCCGATTGTCTGGATCAGTTGACCATTGTATTTGCCATATGGTTCCCAATTTCTTATCCATCAATAAAAAAGTATACATATTTTGTGTTGGATACAGTTCAAATCGTCCGATGTTTGACAATGCACCCCAATCTTCGTCCCATGATAATCGAACGGAAACAAATTGAGACTGAATTCTGCTATTGCTATTTATGGCATACTGAACCTGCCATACGCGTCCGGTCTTGGTATCCAATTTCAAAAAGGTCCACATGTTTTCAGTTGGATACAATTTGTATCTTTCGGCCATTTTGCTCTCATTTGCATCTATGGCCGCAGTCGTTGCCATATATATGGCATCTTCCAATCGCTCTTTTTCAGAGGTCATTGCTGTTATGGAATAGGAGTGACCCATATTTATTGAATCCGTTGATTCTGTCGGATTATTTTCTTGTCCTGCAACTTTGATTGAGGACAGAAGTAAAATAAAGAGGAGAATATTCTTCATATTTTAAGAAGTTGTTTAAATTTATTTATAATTAATTGTAAATCAGTAGGTTAATTGAAATATTTTCATAACTTTAAGGTTGTCAAGACATTAATGTTATGCACAAATACCCAACCAACCTGACTGATAAACAGTGGCAAGTTATAAAAAATATGCTGGACCCCAAAGAAAGATTCAGAAAATATTCTCTGCGC
>CALUKI010000009.1 GCA_944321175.1 uncultured Alistipes sp. | reverse complement strand
GACCGAAGATCGCCTCGATGGTCGACGGACTGACGAAGATGTCGGGCGTCTTCAACGCCGACACCTCCGAGCAGGCCGAATATTTCCGCAAGGTGCTCCTCACGCTTTCGGACGACGTGCGCGTCATTCTCATCAAGATCGCCGACCGCCTGCACAACATGCGCACGCTGGGCGCCATGCCGCTCAACAAGCAGATCAAGATCACGAGTGAAACGATCTATCTCTTTGCTCCTCTGGCATATCGGTTGGGGCTCTTCGCCATCAAGACCGAGCTGGAGGATCTCTGTATGAAATACCGTTTTCCGGAGCAGTACGAGGAGATCAGCCGCAAGCTCAACGAAACGGAGGCGTCGCGGCAGGAGTTCATTGCGCGGTTCAACGCCCCGATCATCGAGGCGCTGCGGCACGACGGGTTCAATTTCGAGATTTCGGCGCGCGTGAAGAGCATCTATTCGATCTGGATGAAGATGCAGCGCAAGCAGATTCCCTTCGAGGAGGTATATGATCTCTTCGCCATACGGATTGTTTTCAAACCGTTGCCCTTTCCGTCGGAGAAGACGCAGTGTTACCAGATCTATTCGACCATCACGGACATCTATACGCCCAAGCCCGACCGGCTGCGCGACTGGATCAATACCCCGAAGGCCAACGGATACGAGGCGCTGCATTCGACGGTCATGAGCCCCGACGGAGTATGGGTCGAGGTGCAGATCCGCACGCAGCGCATGGACGACATCGCGGAGCGCGGGGTTGCGGCCCATTGGAAGTACAAGCACGAGACCATCTCGCAGAGTGAGGACGAGCTGGACAAATGGCTCAAGAAGATCCGCGACGCATTGAACTCGCCGACGGAAAACGCGGTGGACTTTCTGGACAATTTCAAATTGTCGCTCTACACCTCGGAGATCGTTGTTTTCACACCCAAGGGTGAAACACGACGGCTGCCGTTCGGCGCTACGGCGCTCGATTTCGCCTACGACATCCACACGAACGTCGGAAACAAGGCGATCGGCGCGAAAATCAACCACAAGCTCGAACCCGTCACGACACAGATTTCGAGCGGCGACCAGATCGAGATCATCACCGCCGACAACTCGCGTCCCAAGGCCGAATGGCTCGACATCGTCACAACGAGCAAGGCCAAGCAGTCGATCAAGAATTTCCTCAAGCGCGAACAGCAGAACAACATCGAACGGGGAATGGCGATGCTTGCGGAGCGTCTTGCCGAACTGAACATCAACCTGTCGGGCCGCGTACTGCGGAAACTGGTACCCTCCTACGACTGTTCGAACAAGGAGGAATTTTACAGCAAGCTGGGGGCGGGAATCATCCGGCTGGATGATCTGGAGAAGCACCTCAAGGCCAATTCCGCAAGCAAGATCCTGAAGTTCTGGACATTGTTCATTCCGGGAAAGTCGAAAGGAGAGACGCAGGAGAAGGGTGCGTCCTCCTCCGACGAACCGGCACCGCAATTCGAGGTTGCGGAGTGCTGCAAGCCCATTCCGGGGGATCAGGTCGTAGGGTTCAGGGATCCGCAGTCGGGCAAAATCATCGTTCACAAGGCTACATGTGACGAGCTCAACCGCCTTGCCTCGCAATACGGGCGGAACATCATCAAAGACAAAATCAAATGGTCGCAGCACAAGGCGGTCTCCTATCTCTCGACGATCGAGTTGCGGGGAATCGACCGCACGGGAATCCTGCTCGATCTGGCCAATGTCATCAGCCGCGATTTCAGCATCAACATCCGCGAGATCGGCATTCAAAGCCATGACGGAATCTTCGAAGGGACGTTGAGCCTCTATGTCAAGGACGCCGAGAGTCTGAGCGTGATTCTCGACAAGCTGCGGAAGATCAAAGGTGTGGAGAGTGTAAAACGCAATTTGTAGGAGGAGAGGTATATGGGAAGCATCATCGGATGGTTGTGGGCCGTTATCCTCATTGCATGGAGTGTCAAGACGGCAGTCGATCAGAACAACAGGCGCAAGCGGCAGGGTAGCGCCACCGCCCCGAAAGCAACGCCCGTTGTACGGGAAAGAGGCCTTGCGGAGCAGCCGTCGGCACCGGTCGGAAGGAAACGGCCGTTGGATCCCCCATTTGCAGGGAGGGCGGCAAAAGGCGCCAAAGAACCGCAACAGGAGCAGGCTGCGGATGAAAGCAGGGGATGTATGACCCCGATCAGGGCAACGGTCACGGCCGATCTTGCACTGCAGCACAGCGATCTCGATATTACGGCCCTCGACGGTCCCTCCCGCCATGCGGCGGAGAGCCGTCCGACAGCAAAGGCTCCGTCAGAATCGGAAACCGGAGCGGCACAGGGGCTGGAACATGCGCTTGGTGAACCGTTCAACCTGCGGCATGCCGTGCTGTACAGTGAGATTCTGAAACCGAAGTTCGATGAATGAGATTCCGGCTGTTCCGGCCGAAGAAGCGCTTTTCCGAGTCCGCCGCCAGAAAAAATTCACAGCGGAATAACCGGCAAAGCCGTTCAAGAGGGGGGACTGCATAATGGCCGGATAATGGCCGCATGATGAAAGCATGATGAAAGCATAACGGCCGGCAGGCGCACACACCAAGGAGACTATATTTCACAAACAAGCATTCGATAAATTATGGCATCGATTTTTTCACGCATCATCGCCGGAGAGATTCCGTCGTACAAAGTCGCAGAGGATGAAAATTATTACGCATTTCTCGACATCAATCCGCTGACCGAGGGACATACGCTCGTCGTTCCCAAAAAGGAGGTCGATTATCTCTTCGACCTCGACGATTCGACATTGGCGGGCATGATTCTTTTTGCGAAGAAGGTCGCCCGAAAGATCGAAAAAGAGATCGACTGCAAACGGGTTGCGGTGGTGGTTCTGGGACTGGAGGTTCCGCACGCCCACATCCATCTGATTCCGATTCAGAGCGAGGAGGATGTAGATTTCCATCGCGAGAAGCTTCGTTTGAGTCCGGAGGAGTTCCAGGCCATTGCGGAGAAATTGAGCCGTTAGGCGGGCGGAGATGGCAGACAGGGAGAAAATATCTCGTGAAGAGTCGGTCGAACCGACCACAACGGAAGAGTCCGGCGTGCTGACGCCGGACTCTCTCTTTTTCCGGAGTAAATGATAAAGGCCAAAGGCACGCAGGTTTTGTTAAAACGGGGTTGCATCGGGCCTGCTGAAGCGCCGATACGGCCCGCCGGAATCGAGAAAAAGCACGGAACCCAACTGTTGAGACAAAAGCGGCGCCAACAATGTCTTGAGGCCGGACAAACAAGGAGCAAAAGCGGATCAAGAACACCTGTACTATTGAAATCGCCGAATGGATGCGGACGTGCGGAACCTCCAGTCCCGGAACCACCACCGCAACCCGTTAGCATCGGAATGCGGCCGACGCCGAAGGTCTGTACGGAGCAAAACGTGTGAAAGCGCCGGTTTTCTGTTGAAATATCCAGCTGAAACGCGGCAGAAACAGAGGATGCGCGCCTGCCGACGGATCGGAGCGGCCGAAACTTTTCGTTTTGTGAAATCCCGATCGGGTGTATCAGGAGCATGGGCCTGCACCGTCCGCCGACGAATCGGAGCGGTCGGAAGCCCTCATTCCGCGTGAAATTTCCGGCCGGCACAAGATCAACGGCCAAGGCGGTTAGCCGTCCTGTTCGACAAACCTATTTGTTGAAGCAGCCTCCGGCCGGCGTATGCGCGGCACAAGAAAAGAGGGTGCCAATCCGGCAAACAGCCGGCGCCAAACGAACCGAGTTCCAGGCTTCATAGAAAAAATTCCTTGCAGGGGGGGGTGACAGACGCAAAGGAAAAAACCTACGTCCGTGGGAGCCGACGCTTCCAGGCCACCATCACATCAAAGACACCTACGGGTGGGGTAATTAGGCGGCAAAACAGCTAAAAACGGCTCCTTTCCCCGATTGAAAAAGAGGTCAGAAGGGTAGGATCCTGCATAAAACCGGCCCAAATTCCGCCGGATGCGATTAAAAAAATCGCTTCCGAAATACCCTGATATTAAAACGAAACAGCGAATTAACATAGTGATATACAACAATATATAAAGTTATCAACAGTGGTGTGCGCTGAAAATTCAACATAATATCTGCTTGTAGAAAAAACCAAAATGAACGCGCCGAATAATGGATAAAATGAGAGGAAAAATGATCAAAAAATGTCCATGAGGGGAGGGTATTTTACAATTGTAAAAAGAAAGAAACCGTCTCGACACGTCGCAAGATTATATTTGTAAACCACATCAAGAGAGAAGCTATGTCGATTGTTTCAAAATTGTAAATCAGCAAAAGCCATGGAAAGTGCCGCAATCCACAACAACCCGCACAGGTTAAATCCTTGTATTTTGAAAACAAACATTCGTATTATCAGATAGATACAAGATTCAACTAAAGTTAAATCCAATAAATAACGCGATAAAGAAGCCTTATAACCCCAGATACATCTTATTCACATCTTAATACACATAGAACACCGCATTATCAGATAATTACGCTGTTTCATATAAATCTTTAATGAAATAGAGAAATGAAAGGGTATTTTACATTACCTGTGTTTTTACAATTGTAAATATCCTTGTTGTTTGTTGATAATTAACATTTGTTAAATTTCGCTTGGTTTACAAAATAAAAGTATTTATATTTGTAAAAAATACGGAAATGAGAGAGAAATTGCTGCGTTTGATGAAGAGCGAGGGTTTGACGTCAAGCAAGCTCGCAGAAATACTCGGTACGGGAGCATCGAATATTTCACATATCATTTCGGGCCGAAGCAAGCCCGGCTATGAGTTGTTGCGAAAAATTCTCCTCTGCTTCCCTCGGATCAATCCCGATTGGCTGCTACTCGACGACGAACAAATGTATCGGGCCGAAGAGACCACCGATGCCGTCCTGTCGGCCACACAACAACAAGCCGGCTCTTCGGATCCGCAGCATGACACAGAGCCGCCCCTTTCAACGGAGCACAACGGCCTGCAGCTGCCGTTCTCGAACGAAGGGCCGAAAGTGGCGCCGGCCCCGCAGCCGCAACAACAGCCTCAATCGCAGCCTTTGTCTCCGGCCGTGCGACGGGTAATCGTCATCTATGACGACAAGACATTCGAAAGCTTTACGCCGAAACAGTAAGAGGAGCGGAACAAACACGGAACAGGCATACACGCGCGATGCAGATGGAATGATGGAACTTATCGGCATGTGCGGGACACCGCGCATTTTGCCATTCATCCCATTCAGTACGGATAGACGCTCCCGCACAAGGTTGTGCTCATTCTGCGGCTCATCGGCCGCACAGTAATTTCAAACGGCAGGATACCGAAGGATTCTATTTGGATTGTCCCGAAAATCAAGACCACGAATATCGCTTGCGTGCCACCCTCGCGCAGATTCGGACATGCAAAGAAAAGGATCTTGCGAAACTCGCTCAATTCGTAAGGCTGAAGGGGGGGGGTGTTTTTTGAAATGGTATTGATACTGCCGTTACTGTTGCTGCCGCCGGTCTCTGCGGAGCATCTCTTGGTGTTCAAGGGCTCAACAACCCAAATTCGACAATTTATGGCGCAGAGGATAATGTAATCGGGCAGCAGGGACAATTGCAAGGCAGGAATAAGTGAAACAATTTAGTGTTGTCTTGCGTATTATTGTAAAATACTTATTATTATGTTTGTATTTATTAATCCGAAGTTTGATTTACCTAGTGTGTATGCTTTGCGGTATGTTGGAGATTCTTTCTGATTTATTTGGATGGGGGCTTTTTGAGTATTAGAACGAGAAGCGATAGACTGTAAAAGCTTCTCGGCAAGTTTATTTGGCCGA
The DNA here is from genome assembly GCA_944321175.1 of uncultured Alistipes sp. Lineage (GTDB taxonomy): Bacteria > Bacteroidota > Bacteroidia > Bacteroidales > Rikenellaceae > Alistipes. The sequence goes on along the minus strand of CALUKI010000009.1, from coordinate 46,136 downwards.
AAAGCCCTGCCTGTGTCAAACGCTTGATAGCGTCATCAGCATTCAAACGCACGGCTTTCCGGAACAAATCTACAAAAGATTTCGTTTTTATAAAAGATATTTATCGTTATGTTTGTCTTTGTTAATCCCAAGTTTAATTTGCCGAAGTGGTTAAAATATATCGTTTTAACGCTTTGCGGTATTATGTTTTTTATGGCGTGCTTTTGGTTACTTAAAGAGATGTTTTTAATTTTGTTCGTAGAGTAAAAGATATTATCGTGATGATTGATAATTTTATTCCGATCTTTGATTGAGTAAAAGATATTGTTGTTATGCTTATTTTTGTTAATCCTAAGTTAATTCGCCGAAGTGGTTAAGGAGAATTGTCTTGTTTTTGTGTGGCGTTACAATTTTTATAGTATGGCTCCAGATGATGCTTGATCTTTTAGGCATTGTTGAGTTCGATTAAGAGTAGTTTCATACTACTCTTTTTTTTATTATGTATATTATTCTACAGAAGTGGGAGTCCCCACAAAACACCACAGCATGGACAAATCCACGCCGATCCGGAAGGGTCGATCGTCTTGCATCGGCATAATTTAACATAATACAAATATTACATCATTTATTTGCAGATATACGCAGACAGAGAGAACCGATACACACCTATATGTTTTTGGTTGCGGAAAACGGATGGAGATGCCCGCGACGCATGGACGGAACATCTCGATGCACGCGATACACGATGCAGGATACACGACGATGCGCGGGAGTAACGGATGGAGATGCCCGCGACGCATGGACGGAACATCTCGATGCACGCGATGCACGATGCAGGATACACGACGATGCGCGGGAGTAACGGAACCGGCTTTCAACCGGAGAGATTTTAAGGAGGCGTATTCCGGAAAAGAGTCCGATCCGGTACAACCTTGCCGAAAAAACATTATTTTTGTCTCTCCGAGAATCGCGTGTACCCGACGGCCTGATCGACGGTACGGAAATATCGCATTCACGGACGGTCATTTTTCTGCATGCGGCCGCTCAAAGTTCCGGCGTGCAGCAGCAAGAAGCGGACGTCCCGCAGTGACGATTTGCAGAACGGCATCAGGACAAACGGGTCAGGACAAACGGCACGGCGAACATCGATCGCCAGGCCCTGCACCCAAAAGCAGCAACGAACCACGCAAAAACGAATGAAATGAATGGGGTTTCGGGCTCCGACAGGCGGAACGGAAAACGGGCCGGCGAACTTCAGCCCGCCTGTCACGCCCTCGGCAGACCGGAACCCGAACGCAAGAAACAAACAGTTGACAAACAGAACGATACATCGGCCGCACAGTATCGAGCGGTATCAAATGGACAAGCGGCCGCATGCAGAAAAAAGCAGACCGCGCTCCAAATGCAAAAAAAGCAGAACGGCTCCAACGGCGTCGAACTTGTTTGTACAGCCGGCAAAAGGCATTGAGATATAAAATGATACGATTGTTCCATAGAGCAGGGCGACTTGCGCTGCTTGTCATTGCAACAGGGATGCTTGCAGCCTGCACCCCCCGCACGGCATCCGATGAAAAGCAACGGCTGTATGTATCCATACTGCCGCTGCGGTCACTTGTCGAACAGATTGTCGGCGACGATTTCACGATCGAAGTGCTGGTTCCGGCCGGAGCCAGTCCGGAAAGTTTCGAGCTCTCCCCGAAAAAATACGTCGCACTCAACCGTTCGGTGCTGATTTTCAACACAGGTCTGATGGATTTCGAGCAAAACCTCCTGCGGGACTTTCCCGACGACAGGAAACTGGTCAACCTGAGTCGCGGCATCCGTCTGCTGGAGGGAAGCTGCGGGCACGACCACAGCGGCATGGATCACGGAGGCGACATCGGAGACGCGCATGGAATCGACCCCCATATCTGGACCTCGCCGCGCGCACTCAAGCGCATGGCCGCCAACGCCTACGGGGCCATACATGCACAGTGGCCCGACTCGATCCGCTATACGGAAAACTACCGGAAACTCGCCGCAAGAATCGATTCGCTCGATGCCGCCTGCGCCGAAGCGCTGCAGCAGGCCGCCGTGCGGAGCATCGTCATCTACCACCCTACCCTTACCTATTACGCGGCGGATTACGGGCTGGAGCAGCTCGCCATCGAACGCGACGGCAAGGAGCCTTCGGCCCGACATCTGGCCCAATTGATCGAAACAGCCCGCAACAGGGGCGTCGGGCAGATCTTCTATCAGGCGCAATACCCCGTATCGAGTGTAAAGGTCATCGCCGAAGACATCGGAGCCGAATGCATACGGATCGATCCGCTGCGCGAGGACGTCATCGAAAATATCGGGGACATTACCCGACAAATTACCGACGGAAAATGAGCAAAACGCTGATTTCGATCCACGACCTGACGGTCCGTTACGATACGACGACCGCACTGGAACAGGTCGATCTGGAGATCTTCGACGATGATTTCCTGGGTGTCATCGGCCCCAACGGCGGCGGAAAGACGTCGCTGGTGCGCGCCATTCTGGGAAATATACCCTGTCAGGGAACGATTCGGTACGCCCCCGAACTGTATCGCGGCAATGAACGGCTGATCGGCTATCTGCCCCAGCAGAACGCTTTCGACAGGGCTTTTCCCATTTCGGTGATCGAGACGGTTCTTTCGGGGTTGCAGGGACGCAAGCGTTTCAGGCATCGCTACACTGCCCACGACCGGGAACAGGCATTCTCGCTGCTCGAACTGACGGGAATCGCCCCACTTGCACAGCGTCCTGTCGGCGAGATCTCCGGAGGTCAGATGCAGCGGGCCCTGTTGTGCCGCGCCATCATCTCCGAACCCCGGCTGCTGATCCTCGACGAGCCGGCCAACTTCGTCGATAACCAGTTCGAGAACGAATTGTACCACCTCCTTGCTGAGTTGAACCGGCGCATGGCGATTGTCATGGTCTCACACGATCTGGGAACCATTTCGTCGGTCGTGAAGAACATCGTATGCGTAAACCGGCATGTGCATCGCCACGACTCGAACCGTATCGACGAAGAGCAGCTCCGCAATTACGGCTGCCCCATCCAGCTCATCTCTCACGGCCCCGTACCCCATACGGTACTCGCCTGCCACGAACAGGAATAAAGCTGCAGGGTACTGCCCCACTGCTTTTCTTGCATTGCCGTGCAAGAGAAGTTCCCGCTTTACAATGACAGAATTCCGGCAAAACAAATTATTGCAAAAAAGCATCGGATATTCAGAATATTCCGTATATTTGGACATGCGTTTCTCGGATCTCATACGCGAATACCTTCGTTTCTCATTTCTCAGGGAGTTTTTCGGCTCTTCCTTCCTTGCATTTCTGTTTCTGAGGAACCGCCAATAGCACAGTAAAAATACGGAGCATGCCGTTGAAAAGCCTGCTCCGTCCACTTATCCGCCAATCATCATATAACCGGTCATCCGGTTACCCTACCCCATGATCCGTCTCAGCCAGCCGAGCAGCCATTGCGGATAGGGAGCATAGCGCAGCGGAAGATCCAGCCATGTCGGGGCCGAGAGATAGGATCGCCGGTTTGAAAAACATTCGAACGACGCACGGCCGTGATAACGTCCCATGCCGCTGGCGCCGACACCACCGAAAGGCAGCCACGAACTGGAAACCTGCATCACCACATCGTTGAAGGCAACCCCTCCCGACGGCAAAGCGGCACAAAGTTCCTTGCCGCGCCGCACCGAACCGAAATAATAGAGCGCCAACGGCCGTTCGCCGGAGAGAACGTATCGCTCGACCTCGCTCCGCTCACGGTAGGTCAACACGGGCAGCACGGGGGCAAAAATCTCCTCCTGCATCAACCTGCTCCGGCGATCGGGTTCGAGGACGACCGTCGGGGCGACGTATCGTTCCCCGGCAATCACGTCACCGCCGCATACTACCCCGCCGCCGCAGGTCGCAAGCAGTTCGGCAACACGCTGCGCATGCCGGACATCGGGCATACGCGGATAATCCGCCGCATGACGCGGATCCTCGCCCCACTGCCGCTGCAAAGCACGGCGCAGCTCCGCCAGCAGTTTCTCGCAGACCGACCCGTGCACCAGCAGATAATCGGGCGCCACGCAGGTCTGACCGGCATTCAGCGTCTTGCCCCACACGATGCGCCGCGCGGCAAGCCGCAGATCGGCTTCGGCCCCGACAATGCAGGGACTTTTTCCGCCCAGTTCGAGCGTCACGGGGGTCAGATGTTCCGCCGCAGCCGCCATGATCCGATGCGCATAGGCTCCGCCTCCCGTATAAAAGATGTGGTCGAAACGTTGCGCCAACAGTTCATCCATTGCCTGCGGCGTGTGTTCCACCACTGCGGCCTGCTCCTCCGGAAATGCCTCGGAGATCAGCGCATGAAGAGCCGCCGCCGTTGCCGGTGCCGTCGGCGAGGGTTTCAACACAACGCAGTTGCCGGCCGCCAGCGCACCGACAAGCGGCAGCAGCGAAAGCTGCACCGGATAGTTCCAGGGAGCGACAACCAGCACGACCCCCAACGGCTCATAACGGACACGGCTGCGCGACGGCCATGCAAAAAGCGGCGTCGGAACCCGTTGCGGCCGTGCCCATCGCCCCAGTTTACGGCATGACAATCCGATTTCGTGTTGTACGATGCCGATCTCCGTCATGTAGCTTTCGACGGCCGATTTGCCCAAATCGCGCCGCAAGGCGTCACGCAAGACCCCTTCATGCGAGCGAATCGCCGCATGCAACTGTCGAAGCGCAGCACGGCGCACCGCAAGGTCGCGCATACCTCCCGACTCAAAGAACCGCCGCTGTGCGGAAACAAGTTCCGAGATATTCATAATTGCCAACATAAAGGAAGAGAGAAAACGAAACCGTCTTCCCTCTTCCGATTTCCATGCCGAAGCGACTCCGGCTTACTCTTTTTTTGCCTCGTTGATCTTGCTCAACTCCTCGAACAGCGCTTCGAACGACTTCACGATGTCGGCACGCAACGCCGTGTAGTACTTGCGGACAAGCGATTTATTGTGAGGCTCCGTCGGATTGCTGACCTTGGCGATCAACTCATTGCGCAGAGCTACGGCCTTCTGCATCAGTTCGAAAATCTCCTGTTCCTTCGAAGGCTGGAATGCAATGGCCATATCGCAGTCGAACACCACCTCTTCGAGACGATAGTCGATCTCCTTCTTCAGATCTCTCAAATTTGCCATAGGATTCGATTTTTTAATTTTTTCGCATACAAAGGTAATAAAACCTTTCGGATTATCAAATATTTCTCTCCCGCAAACGGATTTTTCCACTGTCGCCGTTCCGCCGTATCGCTCCCCTGTCGGAGCTGCACCTTGACGGATCTGCAGCGGAAAAGAGCTCCCTGCTCCCCTCTTGTCACGAACCGCCGGCCGCCGGCACGCTTCTGCGCAGGAGGAAGGGGCCGCCGTATAGAGCGCCATGCGCCGGTTCCGCTCGGAAACGCATCCGCGCCGACCGTCCCGTCGGCTGCAAACGCCTGCAGGCCCGAACCGTCCTACATGCGCTCCGGCACCTCGATGCCCAACAGACGCATCGACAGTTTCAAGACGCGCGCCACCTGTTCCGACAGACGCAGACGCATGGCCCGCACCGTCCCGTCGCTCTCCTTGAGTATCGAATGGTCGTGGTAGTAGGCATTGTACTGCTTGGCCAGCTCATAGGCGTAGGCCGCAACGATCGACGGCGCGAAGTTTTCGGCGGCGGAACGCACGGCATTGGGATAATCCGCCAGCTGCTTGATAAGCGCGATCTCCTCGGGCAGGAACGACGTCGCGACAGCGGCCGCACAGGAGACCCCCATCTCCTGCGCCTTGCGCAGCACCGAACGGATCCGCGCATGCGTATATTGGATGAAGGGGCCCGTATTGCCGTTGAAATCGATCGACTCGCGCGGGTCGAAGAGCATCGTCTTTTTAGGATCGACCTTGAGGATGAAGTATTTGAGCGCACCGAGCCCCACCATGTGCGAGATGGCATCGGCCTCCTCTTCCGAGCAGCCGTCCAGTTTGCCCAGCTCGGCCGACATGTCGCGGGCCGTAGCAACCATGTCGGCTATCAGGTCGTCGGCATCGACAACCGTACCCTCACGCGACTTCATCTTGCCGTTGGGCAGCTCCACCATGCCGTATGACAGGTGGGTGATATGATCGCTCCAGTCATAGCCCAACTTCTTGAGGACGAGTTTGAGTACCTGAAAATGGTAGTTCTGTTCGTTGCCCACGACATAGATCATGTCGTCGAGGTTGTTGTCCGTGAAACGGCGGTAGGCCGTACCCAGATCCTGCGTCATATAGACCGACGTGCCGTCGCCGCGCAACAGCAGTTTCTGATCCAGTCCGTCGGCCGTGAGGTCGATCCAGACCGAATTGTCCTCCTTGCGGAAGAAGATTCCCATGTCGAGACCCTTCTGCACGATGTCCTTGCCCAGCAGATAGGTCTGGGATTCGTAATAGACCTTGTCGAAATCGACTCCCAACGCCTTGTAGGTCACATCGAAACCTTCATAGACCCAGCCGTTCATCATCTCCCAGAGGCCATAGACCTCCGGATCTTTCGCCTCCCACTTGCGCAGCATCTCCTGCGCCTCGCGCATCAGCGGCGCTTCGTGTTTGGCCTCCTCTTCCGAACGGCCCGCAGCCGTCAGTTCGCGGATCTGCTCTTTGTAGCGGCGGTCGAACTCGACGTAGTACTTGCCGACCAGGTGGTCGCCCTTCATGCCCGACGACGCCGGCGTCTCCCCGTTGCCGTAGAGCTTCCACGCCAGCATCGACTTGCAGATGTGGATGCCCCGGTCATTGACCAGATTCACCTTGATGACACGGTGTCCGTTGGCCTTGAGGATCTGCGCGACCGAATATCCCAGCAGATTGTTGCGGATATGTCCCAAATGGAGCGGTTTGTTCGTATTGGGCGACGAATATTCGATCATGATGCTGCGGCCCGTAGCCGGCATCTGCCCATACTCCGCCGCCGAAGCGATCTCCTCGAAACGGGCGCCCCAGAACGACGCGGACAGCGACAGGTTCAGGAATCCCTTGACGACATTGAACGCCGCAATGTCGGGCGTATGGGCCGCCAGATGCTCGCCGATCTCCGTTGCCGTCGCCTCCGGCGACTTGCGGCTGCGCCGCAACAGCGGGAATACAACCAGCGTATAATCGCCTTCGAACTCCTTGCGCGTCTTCTGAATCTGCAACGGCTCCTCGCCCAGCGGCCCGTACAAAGCCTCTACCGAGCGGCTCACGGCCTCCGAAATATAGTGATCGATATTCATCTTCTTCAACTGTTTGTCGATTTTGCCTGCAAATTTAACGTTTTTCGGTGAATAACCAATCGCCTGCCGCCGTTTCCGTAAAAATCGCCCTCACGTCTTCCGCATGACGCAGCCCGTCGTATTCGGGCCCTGATCCGGAAAATCCGCCGATGGAGCTTCGACCTGGAGCTCCGTTGCGGCATGGTCCTGTCGAGACCGCATCCAAAACCGCGTTTTCATTCCTCTCTGCACCCGACTTTCCGTAACTTTGGCTGCGCCCCGGATACTCCGCACCGGCAGAATCAAACGACCGTTTGTTTCTGCGCGCGACTTTTCGTATCTTTGTCCGCATAAATTATAGCAACCTTATGGAAATCGTCATCATCCTGCTGCTGATACTGCTCAACGGGCTGTTTGCCATGTCCGAAATCGCGCTCATCTCCGCCCGGCGTTCAAATCTCGAACTGCGGGCCCGGCAGGGAAGCGCCGGTGCACGCCGCGCACTGCGGCTCGTCGAGGATCCCGACAAGTTCCTCTCAACCATACAGATCGGAATCACCCTCATCGGAATCCTCACCGGTATCTATTCGGGCGACACGCTGGCGGCGAAATTCGGCAAGGAACTCGCCATGCTGGGCATACCGCTGCGCACGGCAACGCTCATAGCCCAGATAACGATCGTCATCATCGTCACCTACCTGACACTTATCTTCGGGGAACTCGTCCCCAAACGCATCGGCATGAACACCGCCGAACGGATCGCCTGTGCCGTATCCCGTCCCATGCGAATCCTATCGAAAGCGACATCGCCCTTCGTATGGCTGCTTTCGCACAGCACATCGGGCGTAACCCGTCTGTTGGGGCTTCGGGAATCGGAAGCCAAAGTCACCGAAGAGGAGATCCGCTCGATCATACAGGAGAGCGTCGATGACGGCGTGGTGCAGGAGGTCGAACAGAAGATCGTGGGCCGCGTCTTTTCGCTGGGCGACCGCACCGTCGATTCGATCATGACGCCCCGCAGCGAGATGGTCTGGCTCGACATCCGCATGACGGCCGGCGAGATCCGCGATCTGGTCGGGCGGAAACCGCACAGCCTCTACCCCGTTGCCGACGGCGACCTCGACAAACTCGTAGGCGTCGTCTATCTCAAGGATCTCTTCCAGCAGCTCTCCGATCCGGCATTCACGCTCTGCAAACGGCTCTCGCCCGTCAAGTTCTTCCATGAAAGCTGCGAAGTCTATAATGCGATGGACCAGCTGCGCAACGAACAGCTGGGATACGGCATCGTCTGCGACGAATTCGGCGTGACACGCGGCATCGTGACGCTGCGCGACATCTTCGAAGCGCTTGTCGGCGAAATCCCCGAAGCACATGAAGAACCCGATATCGTCCGCCGCGACGACGGCAGCTGCCTGATCGACGGACAGTGTCCCTTCTACGACTTCCTCGCCTACTTCGGCATCGAGGACATCATCCCCCATACGACCTACAAGACCGTCAGCGGTCTGCTTCTCGACGAGCTGGACCACATACCGCAGACGGGAGAGAAACTCGACTGGAAGGATTTCCGCTTCGAGGTCGTCGATATGGACGGCGCACGCATCGACAAGGTGCTGGTCACGCCGCCGGCTAAGAACGAAACGGAAGATGCATGAAGATAGGAAGCATTGATCTGGGTGAAAAGCCGCTGTTCCTTGCGCCGATGGAGGATGTCACCGATCCATCGTTCCGCTGCATGTGCAAGGAGTTCGGCGCCGACGTCGTCTATACGGAGTTCATCTCATCCGACGGTCTGATCCGCGACGCGGCGAAATCGCTCAGGAAGCTCGAAATATCGGATGCGGAACGGCCCGTCGGCATCCAGATCTACGGCCACCTGATCGAACCGATGGTCGAAGCGGCCCGCATGGCCGAAGCGGCCCGGCCCGACATCATCGACATCAACTTCGGATGTCCCGTGAAGAAGATCGCCGGACGCGGCGCCGGATCGGGCATGATGCGCGACGTACCGCTGATGGTCGAGATGACGCGCCGCATCGTCGAGGCGGTCGATCACACGCCCGTGACGGTCAAGACCCGTCTGGGCTGGGACGACGAAAACCGCAACATCGAAGAGATCGCCCTGCGGCTGCAGGATGTCGGCATCGCGGCCCTCACGATTCACGGCCGCACACGGGCGCAGATGTATCGCGGCGAAGCCGACTGGACGCTCATCGGCAAAGTCAGGGACAATCCGGCCATCCAGATCCCGATCATCGGAAACGGCGACGTCGATTCGGGCCCGAAAGCCGCTGCGATGTTCGACCGCTACGGCGTGGACGGCATCATGATCGGCCGTGCAACCTACGGCCGGCCCTGGATCTTCCGTGAAGTCAAGCACTTCCTGGCAACCGGCGAGGAGCTTCCGCAGCCCTCCGTCCGCGAACGGGCGGCCATCGCCCGCCGTCATCTGCTCAAATCGGTGGAGGTCAAGGGCGAGTATGTCGGTGTGCTGGAGATGCGGCGCCACCTGTCGAACTACTTCAAGGGACTGCCCAACTTCAAGGAGACGCGCCTGCGGCTCGTAACCCTCACCGACATTCCGGAGCTGCTCGCCACGATCGACTCCATCGCCGACCGATGGGGAGATTTCGACGTCTCGCGGATCGTGCCGGCACCGCTGTCGCACAACCTTTGACGGCTCAGGCACAACGTATAGCACAAAGCGAAAAAAGACGACAAGACCCGACCGGCATTTATCATCTCCTCGTCACCGGTTCCGATAGGCTGACAGCCGCTCGGCGGCCTGTCGCAGTTGCCGGTCGGAAGGATATTTTTCACCTGCAAAGAATTCCGTCCGGAGGCTGCGTTCTTCCCGCCACCTGCCGACGACCCGCCCGCCGAACAGAACAACAGGATAAAAAAGGCCGTAAGCATTAAATGCACGACTGCGATGCGCATCGGCCAGCACGGCCGAACGATCCCGATAGGCGATCAGGTATTCGTCATAGGATGGCAGCAAGCAGGCACACGGTGCGACCTGTCCGTCACTGCAGGTGTCATGCATCAGATACTCCTCACCGCCGAAACATTCGCGTCTCAACTCGCCGCCAAGCGACTCGACGGCCCGGCGCGCTTCGGTCATCGGGAGTCCCGACCACCAGCTGAAATCCGAAAGCCGGGCAGGGGCATGACTGCTGAAATAGCGGCGCGCCAAGACAGCTGCTGCCTCATCCCCGTCCAGCGGAGCGGCGGCGGGAACCCGTTCCGCCCAAAGGGCATAGGTGGGTGTTCCGGCGCAGTCCCGCCCGCTGCACACCACGCAATCAGTTTCGGCATGCATCAGCAAACGTTTCAAATACGACATGTCGATCGTCATTCCCATCCGCTGCAGAGCATCGACGAGTTGCGGACGGGTCAAATGATTATCATCGCGCAAGGCATGTTCCACCTTTCGGAGACAACGGACATAATCGGAAAGATCGACGCCATGTCCGCGTGCGAACGACGCATTGGCCGACCGGATACGCCGCGCCGACAGCCGCATCATCCATACGGCATCCTCCGCCGCAACGAAATGCCATGTGGGACGCATCACATGCAGCCGCAAAAGACGTCCGTCACGCAGAGCATCATCCACACGACTCCGTGCAGGACACCGCAGCCGCAGGCCGACGGCCCATTTCGCCATCGGATAATTCTGCGCCTGCACCATGCCCATCCACCGCACCAGATCGACCGGATCGTCGAACCGCGGTGCGGCAAGTTGCTGGGCCCGCAGGCGAATATCGGTCAAATGCAGCATAAAGTGCGCCGTGCCTACCGATCGACCGAGAACCGGTATATGCAATGGCTGCGGTAGGTCTCGCCCGGACGCAGGACAACCGACGGCCATTGGGGCTTGTTCGGCGAATCGGGATAGTGCTGCGTTTCGAGGCAGACCGCCGTGCGATGCGCATACGGCACCCCGTTCTTGCCCGTTACCGTTCCGTCGAGGAAATTGCCCACATAGATCTGGATGCCCGGTTCGTCGGTATATACGTCGAGCGCAATGCCCGATACGGGCGATACAAGCCGTGCGGCACGCTGCGAGAGATCGCCTTCCGTTGCCAGCACCCAGTTGTGATCGTAGCCGCGGCCGTTGTGCAGCTGTTCATTGTCGGCGTCGATCTCCGCACCGACGGCCTTCGCCCGCCGGAAATCGAACGGCGTACCCGCCACGGAGTCGATGCTTCCCGTCGTCATGAAGGTCGAATCGACCGGCGTATAGCACTCCGCATTGACCGTCAGCAGATTGTCGAGAATCGGATACGAAGGGTCGCCCGACAGGTTGAAATAGGAGTGATTGGTCATGTTGATGATCGTCGGACGGTCGCTTCGGGCCTCATATGAAATATCGATGGCATTGTCGTCCGTCAGCCGGTAGGTAACCTTCGCCGTCACGGCCCCCGGAAATCCGGAATCGCCGTCGGGCGAATGAAGCGTCAGTTCAAGGGTGCGGTCATCGACCCGATGCGCCTCGTAAACCTTGTACTGCCACCCTTCGGGACCGCCATGCAGGCAATGGCCGTAGTTGTTGACCGGCAGACGGACCGTATCGCCGTCAAGTACAAACCGCCCGTGACCGATCCGGTTGGCATAACGGCCGATTGCAGCCCCGAAATCGGACGGGACATGGATATAGTCGTCGATGTTGTCGAAGCCCAGCACCACGTCGCGCATCGTCCCCTCCCGGTCGGGAACCATGACCGAGACGATACGCGCCCCGAAATTGGTCACGCACACCTCCATGCCGGCAGCGTTCGTCAACCGGTAAAGATCCGTCGGGCGGCCCGACAGTTCGGTACGGAACCGTACAGGATCCAGTCCGGAAAGCGTCTTTTCTGCGGACGGCGCTCCGCAGGAGATCGTCAGGGCCGCAATGCCGCATACGGCCGGCATACAGAACAGGTTCTTTTTCATCTTCATTGTCGTATTCAGGTTTTCGTTTGTCGTATCTGGTATTCAGGCATCGGAAAGGGGCTATTTGAGCACCCGCTCGATATAGGAGGTGTAGTCCTTTACGACGGGTTCGTAGTCGTCATGCCCGAAGAGCGGCGACGAAATCAGGAAATCGGCCGTCGAACGGTTGATGGCCGTCGGGACATTGTAGAGCGTCGCTATGCGCAACAGCGCCTTCACATCGACATCGTGCGGCTGGGCCGACATCGGATCCCAGAAGAAGATCAGCGCACTGATCTCGCCGTCGGCGATCATCGATCCGAGCTGCTGGTCGCCGCCCAGAGGCCCCGACTTGAGCAGCGTAATGTCGAACTGCGACGTCGAAAGGCCGCAGCCGCGCTCCATCAGCGTCCGCGTCACCATCTTGCCGGTCGTGCCCGTACATACCAGATGGTGCCGCAGGAGCGTCTCCCAGTTCCATTCGACCCATTCGGCCAAATCGCGTTTCATGTTGTCGTGGGCAACCAGCGCCACTTTCTTTTTCCGTTTCATCCGTTCATCGTTTTATATCCGCAATCCGAACCGCAGGCTCGGATTTCTTGACAAAAATAGTACAAATTACGGGATTTTCATGTTCCAGCGCCGCTTTTGTAGAACGCATGCACAAAAAAACGTCCGCCTTTTTCAGGCAGACGTTCGACGGCCGTGCCGGGCCGAAGGTCAGGCTTCGTTCTCGTCGGGGAGCTTGAACTCCGTAAATCCCGCGCCCAGCAGGATGTTGTACCACATGAAGACCTTCTTCATGTCCGACACATGCACCCGATCGCGATCGTATTCCGGAAGCACCTCGGCAATACAGGCCTTCAGCTTTTCGGGATCCTCCTTGTGGCTGATTGCCTCCTTGCCGCCCGTATGTTCATAAATTTTCGTAAAAACGGCCGCCAACGGAATATCGTCGCCTTCGGTAAAGATCGATATTTCGGACAATGCGCTCACTTTCGCCGAGGCCGAGGCGTTCATGCGCCTGCCGTCCAGCAACGACTCGACGATCACGCCGCGCGTCGATTGCGCCACATATCTGTACAGGCCGGGTTGTCCCGATATTGCCAGAATCTCCTTCAGTTCCATACCATTCAATTATAAGTTTGTACAAAGTTACACAAAAAATCGTGTCGGCAATGGTTCAGACGAACCGATTTGCGTGCGTTTCACTCATTTCCATCGCCCGACACCGGTTCGAATACCGTATATTCCTGCACCTCAGAGGTCAGGTAATAGAGATGCTGCGTGACCACCTCGATCACGAAACGCACTTTCCGGTTTCCGCTCCCCGCAGCCGGAATCTTCGCTTCGAAGTCGCAGGTTTCGCCGGCAACGGTGGAATGCACGGGAGCGGTCGATTCGTAACTGTCCGCCGAATTGCTCCACTCCTCTCCCACTTCGGCCACCTGATAGGTTACCTGCGCCTGAAACGGGCAATGGTCATTTTTGATCTTTGCCGTCACCGTTACCGCATCCGTCGGGCCGGGGTTGCGCGGCAGATAGTTCACGGCCGTAATCTCCGGCACGGAACAACCCTCCTGCTCCGACTCCTCCAGACAGCCCGAAAACATTGCCGCACATGAGACAGCGACCAGAACAACAATCAGTTTCTTCATTTTCTCCTGTTTATTAAGTTTATCATCCTCCAATATCTCCGATGAGCGGCCCCGTCTCCGGCTGCCACGTCCTCCGGCTGCCGCACGACATGCCGTTTATTGCTTATCGAGATGCACATCCAACTGCGGGAAGGGGAAATGCAGCCCCTTTTCGGGAAGTTCACGATAGAAGCGCTCGTTCATGTCGAAATAGAGATCCCAATAATCGGCGGTCCGGACCCACACGCGGGCCAACATGACAATCGAGCTGTCAGCCAGTTCGGACAATGCAACGAACGGATTGGCCGGCGCTTCGGGAGCATGCAGGACACGCGGATCCGCCTCGATCATGGCCGACATCGTCTGTTTTGCCACATCGACGTCATCGCCGTAGGCAAGTGAAATCTTCCATTCGACACGGCGCATCGTCTCGGCCGAATAGTTGTTGACGATGGCATTCGAGATCGACGAATTGGGGATATAGATGCGTTTGTTGTCGGTCGTGGTGATGACCGTCGAAAAAAGCTTGATCTCCTTGACCGTACCGGCCTGTCCCTGCGCCTCGATGTAGTCGCCGATGCGGTAGGGGTGCATGAACATCACCATGATGCCGCCGGCAAAGTTCTGCAGCGTACCGCTCAAGGCCATGCCGATACCGAATCCCGAAGCGGCGAGCAGGGCCACAAGCGACGTGGTATTGAACCCCAGCAGCTGTATGACGACCAGGGCAAGGATCGTATAGACCGTACCCCGGACCAGACTTCTCAGGAAAGAGCGGACCGACCGATCGACTTTCCTCCGCTCGAACGACAGGTCCATCAGATGGATGATATGATGAATGAGCCAGCGGCCGAGGAAATAGATCAGCAGTGCGACGGCAATCTTCAGCACGACCCAAATCAACTGTCCGGTCATATCTTTGATCAACGTCTCCACATCAATCGATGTGAACTTCTCAACCACCTCTTTCCAATGCGCCTTCTGTACGCTGTCGGGCACAATGAGCGTCTCCGCCGTCAGAAAAAACCTCAACATCATTCTTTTTCGTATTTATCCCACAAAAGTAGCCAAAATCTTCCGAAAAACCATTAAATTTGTGAGCATATCATCACAACAGGAAACATTCAACATGAACCCTCAGGTAGAAATCATCCAGATCAACATCGCGGGCAAGGATCAGCCCGGCCTTACCGCTTCACTGACAGACATCCTCGCCCGATACGACGCATTCATACTGGACATCGGACAGGCCAACATCCACCAGTCGCTCACATTGGGTCTTCTCATCAAGACGACATCCGACAAATCGGGTGCCATCATGAAGGAGCTGCTCTTCAAAGCATCGGAGCTGGGGATCAACATCCGTTTTACCCCCATCAGCGAGGAACACTATACGGCATGGGTGGGCATGCAGGGCAAGAACCGATACATCATTACGCTGCTGGGGCGGAAACTCACGGCGCGGCACATCGCCGACGTTGCGGGTGTCGTGTCGCGTCAGGGGCTCAACATCGATGCCATCAAGCGATTGACGGGACGCGTGCCGTTGCGCGAGAACGAGCGGGCACCCAAATCATGCATCGAATTTTCGGTGCGCGGATCGCTCTCCGAAGAGGCGACGACCGACATTCAGGAACAGTTCATGGCGCTTTCGAACAACGGGCCGGACATCTCGTTCCAGCGCGACGACATCTATCGCCGGTGCCGGCGCCTGATCTGTTTCGACATGGATTCGACGCTCATCGAGACGGAGGTCATCGACGAGTTGGCCGAGCGGGCGGGTGTCGGCGACAAGGTTCGGGCAATTACCGAGCGCGCCATGCGCGGCGAGATCGACTTCCGCGAAAGTTTCACGGAGCGTGTCGCGCTGCTCAAGGGGCTCGATGTCTCGGTCATGGAGGAGATCGCCCTTCATCTGCCCTTCACCGAGGGACTGGAACGCATGATGACCATTCTCAAACGGGTAGGATTCAAGACGGCCATTCTGTCGGGCGGATTCACCTATTTCGGGAACTATCTGCGGCAGCGTTTCGGATTCGACTATGTCTATGCCAACGAACTGGAGATCGCCGACGGACGTCTCACGGGACGCTGCATCGGCGAAATCGTCGATGGGCGGCGCAAAGCCGAACTGCTGCGTCTGCTGTGCCAGTTCGAGAACATCAACATCGCCCAGTCGATCGCTGTCGGCGACGGCGCCAACGACCTGCCCATGCTGTCGCTGGCCGGTCTGGGCATCGCCTTCCATGCGAAGCCCAAGGTAAAGGCTACGGCCGGACAATCCATCTCGACGATCGGGCTGGACGGCATCCTCTACTTCCTCGGACTCAAGGATTCGTGGATCGAGCGCTGACGAAGGCAAGGCAATGATACGGCGGGCGGATATTGTGACGATTGCGGTCTGCATGTTGTCGGCGGGCTGCGGCGAGCGGTTCGCACAACCGGACGCTGCGGACGAGATTCCCGCGCCGAACATCACGTTTGCGGCGTTGCACGCCTTCTATCGCGGGGAACCGCTCCGCATCAGCGAGCCTGTCGTCGTAGGCGGGAGCGTTACGTCGAGCGACGAAGCGGGCAACTTCTACCGGACACTGCTCCTCGACGATGGAACGGGAGCCGCCGAGTTCCGCATCGCCGAATACAATCTTCATACGCTTTATGCTCCGGGGAGTTATCTGACCGCATCGCTGGAGGGTTGCGCATTGAGCGAGCGCAACGGCATTCTGCAAATCGGGCTTGTCTCCGAGGCATCGAGTCCCTACCCCACCGAATACATCGCCTCGCGCGAAATGCTCGACCGCATTCTGCATCGCAGCGGCGAGCGGAGACCGGTCGAACCGCTGCGGCTTTCGCTCTCGGAGTTGGACGAGTCGCTGTGCGGGCGGCTTGTCCGTATAGATGGCCTGCGGCTGATCATCGAGCCGGAGGAAACAGGTGAGACAACCCCGGTTTCGGACACCGGTTCGGATACGACGCCGGACGACTCTTCGACGTCGGAAAACGCCGTGACACCGGAACGATCCGATCTTCCGGACATGGCCGAGGCGGAGCCTGTCCCGACATGGGCGGGTTACCGGCTGTTTGCCGATCCGCAAGGAGGGATGATTGCCGTTTACACCAGCGGCTATGCCCGATTCGCCGACCGTGCCGTACCGACGGCGGCATGTTCACTCACGGGGATATTGGAATACGGCTCCGTCACGGGCTATGGCAAACGATTCATTCTTCAGATGCGCGATGAGGGCGACTGTTCATATTGAGCTGCTTGCCGCCATGCTCGCGCTGGCCGTTGCCGGAACGGGCTGCGACGGCAGACGCCTTGATTTCGAGAAGGGTGCGGAGGATGACGGATCGAAAGTCACGGGCGTGCAGAGCATCAGTGTTCTCAAGTCGCTCTACAACAGCGGCCCGACGCGTATTGTACAGGATCTGTCGATTCAGGGTTACATTGTAGCCAACGACGATTCCGGGGAGTTCTACAAGGAAGTGGTTGTCGAGGACGACACGGGCGGCATCGTGGTCAGCATCGATGACGATGCGTTGTATGCCGTATGTCCGCTGTTCTCGTTTGTGACGGTCAACTGCAGAGGGTTGGCGCTCGGCAGTGAAGGCGGGACGTTGATGCTGGGGATCTACCCTGCCGGCGAATATGTCGTCGATCGGATTCCGGCAGCCGAGCGGAACCGCTATCTCTCCGTCACGACAGCTGCAGCCCGCAGGAAACCGATTCTGCTGACGTTCGAAACTCTTGCGCCGCATCATATCAGCCGTTACGTCCGCTTCGACAATGTCCGTTTTGCCGACAGCGGCAAGACATGGTGCGATCGGAATCCCGAAACGGGCGAACCGGAAACCACCGACCGGACGCTGCTCGACCGCAATGGAACAGCGCTTACGGTTCGCACGGACCGACGTTGCGACTACGCCGGCAAACTGCTGCCGAAAGGGGAAGGGACACTTTGCGGAATCATCGAGTATTTCAACGGCGAATACCGGCTTCGGGTAACCAACCACGAAATCCTATTCGAAGAGTAGAACGGAACGATTGTTCGTCCATGCAATTCGCATTTGGCCGGATACAGGTTCGTTCATATATACAATAATATATTGTATATATGATTTTATAATTCGAATAAAAAATTGCATCCGCGCGCCTGCCGTTAAATAATTCCGACGGAAATACAAGATAAAAAGCAGGGAAGCATTATTTTTGGGGAAACGAGGTATCGAGATCGATGATCTTGCCTTGTTGCGATACACCTTCGACCATTATCGAGTAATCCGCGGGCGCATCCGACGTGTAGAATTCGACCGTAGCGCGACCGAACTCATCCAATACGACCGAAGGATTCCAATAGAGCGTCGTGCGATAGTCCGGCACCATCGAACGACGCGCTTTTTCGGTCTCATAGGTTGGAGCATAGAACTCCGCAGGCGTCTGAAATCCCAGTGGGGTAAAGACGCTCATATCCGGTGAAGGAGCAGCGGTATATGCCTCGGCCAACGCCTTGCCTTTTTTCATCGTAATAGCAATAATTCCACCTTTCAAGTTAGCGCCCCAAAGATTTGACTGATTACGATCGATCAAATCAATTCGCGCCACCTGCTCAATCGGATAATACAAACAATCCGGGACATTATCGAAATTATCAAAATATTGTATACCACGTTGTTCTCCTTGTTGAGCTATCCTTTGAAACTCTCTGACCGCTTGTCTTACATCCGAAGCAGACCCTCCTTGTGCTACATTTTCTATATTTATTAAAGCATTTAAGATGCTTGCAGAAATACCTCGTTCCCCTTTACCTGATTGTTGTCGCACCTCCCATCCATCAGTTTCTCCTTCACCATATACATTTTCCCCAGATAGCGTACTGACCGTTTCCTCCAAACGGCCATCGATCATAAATGCCGGAGTATATCCTTTGTAATACACACGGCGACCCATTACCTGCATACCCGGCATACGGCTGATAAAGTCGAGGATCGTCCCCGCACCCGTCTCCTTGATCTGCTCCGCATCCCACGACCGCGCAGCCAGACGATGCTCCGGAGCGTTCAAATCGATCCCGTCATCCGGACGTTTCGCCGTAACGACAACCGTATCGATCAGAATGTTGCGCATATCCGCCTGTCCTTTCCGTTCGATATACTGCCTTGCCTGTGCCACATATACCGGATCCGGCTCATACAGGCGCGGCAGCACCCGATATTCGGGGAAGGAATCGGGTGTAATGAGAATTCGCGCATCGGTAATCGTCCGGTTTCCGACCGTAGGCCGCAATACGAAAGTCGTGCTGTCGGGGAAATCGAAGCCGTTGAGCGCGAATGTCCCATCCTCCGCAATCGGACACGACGTTGCATAGCCGTTTTGCGGCACCAGCATCTGCATCGTATAGCGGTCGAGCTTTTTCTTCTTCCGCAACGGATTCGTGCGTTCGATGCGCCCCGTAATCTCCTGTCCCGCCTCCAGGGGGTAGTAAGGCTCCTGATACTGGTAACGCAACAACTTCGGAACATCGTACCGCCGCCATCCCTGTGTAAGCAGCAGTTCATCCAGCCCTGTCGCCCCATCGGCATTCTCCGGAGCAAAATACCAGTCGGGATCCTCGACCACACCCCGTAGCTCCGACGACAGCAGCAGTGTCGAATAGATACCGCCCGATGACGAGGGGGCCGAAGAACGGCGGTCGGTAACCGAAAGGGCAAAATTCCCCTGTGCGGGATGGCGTTTGTCGTCAAGAACCTCCACGTTGAGCACCACCTTCGAACGTTGGGCCATCGTGCCCGTCGTTTGCATCCGCACCTCCGACATCTCGTCCCGCCGGTTGAAGACCAGACGCTCGGACAACGCCTCGCCCGTTGCACTCAAGAGCAGGATCTGGTACAATCCGCCCGGCAGCTCTTCGCGCAGGAAGGTCAACGACGCGACCTGCGGATCCCACTCCTTGTAATAACATTGCGTGCCGCAGCGGTGCACCAGCAGTTTCAACCCCTGCGCCCGCCAGCGCTTGGCCGAACGGACCGAAACCACGAACGACGTATCGTTGGGTTCCACGCGCAGAACGAACGTATAGTTGTTCGAAGCCGGAAGAGCGAATCGACGCGGCTTGCCGTTGTCGCGCCGGCACTCCGCCATATATTTCCGGCCCTGCATCGGCGTGAACTCGAACGATCCCATACCGGCGTGGCGCGAAGTGAAACGGGCCATGATGCGTCCCTTGTCATCGCGCACGACGCCCGACACCCGGCACGACAGGCCGTCGCTGCCCAGCGCCTTGAAGCCCACACGGCACGGCTGTCCGTCGATCAGATAGCCCCCTTCCGGGAAAAACGACACATCGAAGGCGCTGTCCGTTCTGCGGCGTTTCCTCTTCTCCGGTTCTTTGTAGGGATTTACCGAGATCGCTTTCGAAAAAAGATAGTCTCCGCCCTGGTTCCGCATATAGAGCGTATAGGCACACAACACATATTCGGTATTCGACAGTGTGGCCGGCAAGGGCATATATCCCGCATAGATGCCGTTGCGCTGCAGGATCTTCACGCGCCGCACAAGCAGGTTGTCCTGCGTGCGAAGCTCCACATAGACATAGCGGCTCACGGTCAGCGGCTCCAGCGTCGCGGCATCCACGCAGTGAGCCCGCAGCCATACCGTATCCCCCGCGATATAACTGTCGCGGTCTGTCGTAACGTGGATCTTCTCCTGCGGGAAGTTCCGGATCTGCTCCAGAAACGGATTCTTGTCCGCTCGGACAGGCAGGGAAGGAACAAAGGCCGTTACGATGAACAGGATGGAGATAGAGAAGCAACAGCGGTTCATCTCTTCCGATACGATCTATTGCTCCAAAAGTAAGCAAAAATTCCCCCCCCCCTCCTAATTTTCAGACCATTTTTTTATGTATCACACAGATCGGAGCACCATTTTCCCGCTTTTTCATAAAAGAATCCGGCAGCCAATGGTAGCCGGATTCTTCCCATACAATTCCGACCCTTAAGGCCGGCTCAGGCTCCTCATTGTATTAGACGGTAAGCCTGTGCATTATCGCTCCGCCGCGGCGGCGGCCTCCATGATCCCCTCGTTCATCGTGGGATGGGCATGGATCGTCCGCGCCAACTGTCGGGCCGTAGCTCCGAGACGGCAGGCAAGCGCCGGCTCTGCCAGCATCTCCGTGACGCTTGCACCGACCAGATGGGCGCCGATCAGCTTCCGGTCCGCATCGAACAGCAGTTTTACCATGCCGTCACGATCGCCCGCCGCCGCAGCCTTGCCCGAAGCCATGAACGAATAGCGGCCGACACTGTATTCGATCCCGCGCTCGCGGGCCTGCTGCTCGGTCATCCCCACCGACGCCACCTCCGGCTGCGTGAAGATACACGACGGAATGGCGGCATAATCCACCGGTTCGGGGTTCAGGCCGCAGATGGACTCGACACAGTGCAGCGCCTCGGCCGAAGCGACATGTGCCAGCGCAGGCCCCGCCACGATGTCTCCGATGGCATAGATACCGGCGGCATCGGTCCGGTAATGGGCATCGACGGCCACCTTGTCGCGCTCGACCCGCACACCGGCCGCTTCGAGCCCTAGCTCCTCGATATTCGACTTGATACCCGTCGCAGCCAGCACCTTTTCGGCCACGAGCTCCGCCTCGCCCTTCTTTCCTTCGACCGTGACGCGGCAGCGGCCCTCTTCGACCGTTACGGACTTGACCGCCGTCGAGGTCAGCACCGTGATCCGCTGCTTGCGGAAGGCCCGTTCCATCGTCCGGGCGATCTCCTCGTCTTCGAGCGGCATCAACTGCGGCAGGTACTCCACAACGGTCACCTGCACGCCCAGCATCGCATAGAACGATGCGAATTCGCAACCGATGGCCCCCGATCCGACGACGATCATCGATTCGGGCAGGCGGGTCAGCTGCAAGGCGTCGCGCGACGTAAGGACATGCTCGTGATCGACCGACAATGCCGGCAGTTCGCGCGGCCGCGACCCCGTAGCCAAAATGATGTGGTCGGCCGAAACGACCGTCCCGCCGATCGCAGCCCGGCCGTCACCCAACAGCCGCGCCGAGCCGCGCAACACCTCGATACCGTGCTTCGAAAAGAGAAATTCGACCCCTTTGCGCATCGTCTCGGCCACCGCCCGCGACCGCGCCACAATCCGTTCCATATCGGGTTTGGCCGTGCCGTCGAGCGTAACGCCATACGTCTCGGCCGTCCGGCAGCAGTGATAGACCTGCGCGCTTTTGAGCAGGGCTTTGGTCGGGATACAGCCCCAGTTGAGACACACGCCGCCCGCTTCGGCACGTTCGGCGACCGCCGTGCGGCGCCCCAGTTCGGCGGCACGGACCGCAGCAGCCATGCCCCCCGGCCCGCTGCCGACGACCAGAAATTCGTAATGTTCCATCTCCGTATATTTTCGGTATCCGGTTTGTCAATCCACCACCTTGAGGATCTCGCCGTTGTCGGCCGCAACGGCCCGCTGCCACTTCTCGTCGTAACCCGGAAAGAGCACTTCGTCGGGAATGCCGCAACCGTTGCCGTTCTCCTTGAACTTGCCCGGTTCACTCTCGACCTTGACGTTGCCGTCGATATATTTCACCAGCATGTAGGCATCCATCCGCTGCCACAGCTCGAAGAGCTGCTGCGCCTTCGCAACCGAATAGCCCGTCACGAAATCGATCCGCTCCCTGCCGTCGAGCCGCCGGGCTTCGGCCGTCACGCGGCGCACCTCAGCCAGCGCATCATTCTCCCACCTGTCGGCCGTGCGGCGCAGATCCGCCGCCATGAGGTTGTAACGCAGATAGGCGAAATTCGTCACACGGTTGAACAGCCAGAACATCGAGGTCGGCGAGTACGACAGCATCGATCCGTTCTCCTCGCTCAGGCACTCCGGCACCCGATCGATCGAACAGTAGATCGGTGTCAGGCACGACGTGGCGGCATCATCGACGCCGAACCACAAAATACCCAGGTCATCGCCCGCCGCACGGCTTGCCTGTCCGACCATCCAGAAACCCGTCTGCTGTGTGGCCGTAGCCCGTTCGTTGACATACTCCACGCCATCGACCTCGAACGACATCGGACGCCACCGATACGGCAGGCCGTTGCCGCCGGCACCGAGATCCCTGGTCATATCCATCGGCGTACCCTCGAAGTGGTCGCGCATGGCATCGAAGACCTCCTTCGGAGAGACCCGTTTCGAGGGTTTCACCCACAACGGCATCCGGTTGGCCCTGTTGTGGCCCATCGCATAGTCCGTATAGGCGTCCATGCCGTCAGCCACGCGCCGGAAGAAGCTCCACACGCGCGCTTCACAGGCCCGCAGCGCCGAGAAATCGGCCGGTGCATAGGCGTCGCAGAAACTGAACTCCGCATCGGGGCCTTCGTAATACCCCATCTCGCGGGCGAACGAAATCACGTCCTCGCTGTAGAGGCAATTCTCCGGATCGTCAAGCGGGAAGGTCGAGATGCGCGACTGGTTGGCATGGCCCGATACATAGCCGTCGGGGATGCGGCGTGCCACCCAGACGATACCCCGTCGGGCGTTGCCGCCCCGGCCGTCGGGAGCATACCCTTTGCCGATCGCCTCCATGATCCACGCTTCGTCGGGATCGGCGATCGAGAAGGACTCGCCCTCCGACGCATATCCGTAGGTATCGGCCAAATCAGCCATCACGCGGATCGCCTCACGCGCCGTGCGGGCCCGCTGCAGCGTGATGTAGATCATCGATCCGTAGTCCATGCGGCCCGTCGGGTCGGCCAGCTCGCTGCGGCCGCCGAAGGTCGTCTCGGTGATGATGAGCGAGTGTTCGTTCATGTTTCCCACCGTAGAGCAGGGATGCGCAATTTGCGGTATATCGCCCAGATAACGCCCCGTATCCCATTCATATACGGGCATCATCGTTCCGGGGAGGTAACCCGCCGCCGGAGCGTTGAACTTGTAGAGACAGCCGTAAAGCGTATGCGAATCGGCCGAATAGCTTACCAGCGTCGTCGAATCGCTCGACGCACCCGGCGTCACGATAAAATTGGTGCAGGCTTCGGCGGCAGGAATACCCGCGAGGAGCGCGGCCGCCGAAACCGCAAGGAGAGATAAAGTACGTTTCTTCATAAAGCCCTGTTTCGTTTGCGGCCAAAAATACAAAAAAGCGTTGAAACGACAAAGGAGACCCCGTTTTTCAACGGAGTCCCCTTCACGCTTCGCGTTCCCTGTTCCGCCGGCTGCCGACTTTCCGTTCCGCCGCCCCCGACTTCTCTCTTCCTTCGGTTCCCGGCCGGTCTTTCACACGATTCCGGCACATCGGCGCAGAAGCGGCGACAGAATCAATATTGTTCCTGTTCGTTCGGGAAATCCTGCGATTTCACATCACCGACATAGCTCTTCACGGCCTCGGTCATCACCGTATGCAGATCGGCATAACGGCGAAGGAACCGGGGAGAAAATCCCTTGTTTATCCCCAGCATGTCATGAATGACCAGCACCTGACCGTCGGTAGCCCCGCCGGCGCCGATTCCGATCGTGGGGATCGACAGCTCTTTCGACACCCGTTCGGCCAACAGCGCCGGAATCTTCTCCAGCACGACCGAGAAACACCCCGCCTCCTCCAGCAGATGAGCGTCGCGGACGAGCTTTTCGGCTTCAGCCTCCTCCTTCGCCCGCACGTTGTAGGTTCCGAACTTGTGGATCGACTGGGGCGTCAGTCCCAGATGTCCCATGATCGGGATTCCGGCCGTCAGGATGCGTTCCACCGATTCGAGGATCTCCTCGCCGCCCTCTATCTTCACGGCATCGGCTTCGGTCTCCTTCATGATGCGGATGGCCGAGTCGAGCGCAATTTTGGAGTTGCCCTGATAGGTGCCGAAGGGCAGATCGACAACCACCAACGCCCGCTCCACGGCACGCACGACCGCCCGTGCATGATAGATCATCGCATCGAGCGTAATGGGCAGCGTCGTTTCATATCCGGCCATGACATTGGCGGCCGAATCGCCGACAAGAATCACATCGACGCCTGCGGCATCGACGATCCTGGCCATCGAATAGTCATACGAGGTCAGCATGGCGATCTTCTCGCCGCGATCTTTCATCTCCTTGAGCCGGAGCGTCGTGACGGCCCGGACCTTGCTTTCAACAGACATACCTTCTTCCAACTATTTAAATCGTTCGCCCGTTCCGGCGGCCGGCATCGCACAGGGCGGCCCGACAGCCGCAAGATTGTTCCGGAGGGCGTTTTCAGGCGGCAAAGTTACATTTTTGATCGGAACCGGCAAAAGAAATCCCACAAAACGACGCCGCCCGACACCGAGACGTTGAGCGAATGCTTCGTTCCGAGCTGAGGGATCTCGATCGCGCCGTCGCAAAGATCGACCGCCTCCTGCGCCACGCCCTCGACCTCGTTTCCGAAGACCAGCGCATATTTCGTCTCCGGATCGATCCGCAGCGCATCGAGCATCGCCGCACCTTCGACCTGCTCGACGGCCAGCACCCGATACCCTTCCCGACGCAACGCACGGACGGCATCCGCAGTCGAAGCCTCGTGCGACCATGCGACGCTCATTTCGGCACCGAGCGCCGTCTTGTGGATTTCGCGTCCGGGCGGCAGCGCCGTAATGCCGCAGAGGACGATCCGTTCGACGGCGAAAGCGTCGCAGGTACGGAAGAACGAACCCACGTTCTGGGCCGAACGCACATTGTCCAGTACGACGACAAGCGGCAGTTTGGGCATCGCGGCAAATTCGTCGATCGTCGGGCGGTGCAGCTCTTCATTGGTGATTTTTCGCATATTGCAGGGTCATTTTCGCAGGCAAATGTAATATAAATCGAGAGAAATATGTTAATTTTGCGGACGATTCTTTCCTAACGCATGAAGAGCAGACATCTCATCACGTTGCTGGCGGTTCTGCACGTCGCAATCGGCGTACAGGCACAGCGTATCGGCTGGGAGGCCGATTTCAAGACGCGCTTCGACAACCGCGAATTCACGGGCAGTTCGTGCAACGAATCACAGACGGTCTTTCTGGCCGACCTGACCACGGCGGTCACCTACAGCTGGATGGATCGCAATACGTTCCGCTTCGGCATCAACCTGCAAAAGGATTTCGGCGACAACCGGAGCTTCTTCTCCGAGGTGCGGCCGCTGGCGGCCTATGCCTACCGCACCGAGCGGCTGGAGGCCGACGCCGGCATCTTCTCCCGCGACGAACTGCAGGGCGACTATTCGCACGCCTTTTTCAACGATTCGCTGCGGGTCTATGATCCCACGATTCAGGGCATGGCACTCCGTTACCGCGACCGGAAGGGTCTGCAGGCCGAAATGGCGATCAACTGGGAAGGAATGTACTCGGAGTATTCACGGGAGAAGTTCCGGCTCTTCGGCGCCATCCGCAAGGAGTGGAACACCGCCGCCGACAAGCGCTGGTATGTCGGGGGAGCGCTCTCGATGTTCCACTTTGCGAACAGCATGCTCACGCAGGGAAACGTCGTTGACAACATGCTGGTCAACCCGCACGTCGGGTTCGCCAGCAAACGTGCCGAACTGCTCCGGCGGAATGCCGACGGATCGACGGCCCTCGAACGGCCCTTCTGGTACGATTTCC
Organism: uncultured Alistipes sp.; assembly: GCA_944321175.1. Taxonomy (GTDB): domain Bacteria; phylum Bacteroidota; class Bacteroidia; order Bacteroidales; family Rikenellaceae; genus Alistipes. The sequence continues at coordinate 19,736 of CALUKI010000009.1, read as the reverse complement.
GCGCCGGATTTCTCTGGGCGCCGCAACGCGACCGCATCACCGACGAGGGCTGGAAGGCCCCGATGGGCGGCGAGCTGCGCATACGGTTCGGGTGGAAAGGGCTTGAATTCGAGAACAACCTTTATGCAGGCGAGAACCTGATGCCGCTCTTCGGACGCTACGGCTCGGAACTGTATGCGGGCGAACGGTGGTACGGCACCCCCAACCACTTCTACAACCGCACACGGCTGGGATACGAACGCACGTTCTGCGACGGTACGGTAGCCGTAAAGGCCGCTATGATCTTCCATGCCGAGGGTACGGGCCTCTATACGCAGCAGATTCTGCAGGTGAGCGTCCGTTTGGGTCAGACGCTCTACGACCGGAAGAACCACATGCGCTGACCGCCATCGCGGGAAGGGCGGGGTGATTTTTCCGAACGGCGTTACACTTTTCCGGAATCGGATGCCATCGGTAGCGAAAAAAACGTACTTTTGCGGTACAAACGGACGAAATACAAAACAGGACACGATATGTCAATCGAAACAAACGAAACCGCAGCGAAGGAGAAGTCGCTGAATTTTCTCGAAGAGATCGTCAAGGAGGCCGCCGACAGCGGCGTAGCCATACAGACGCGGTTCCCGCCGGAGCCCAACGGCTACCTGCACATCGGCCACGCGAAGAGCATCTGCATCAACTTCGGACTGGCCAAGAAGTACGGCGGGAAGTGCAACCTGCGTTTCGACGACACGAATCCCACGAAGGAGGATGTCGAATACGTCGATTCGATCAAGCGCGACATCCGCTGGCTGGGCTTCGAATGGGCGCAGGAGCGTTACGCCTCGGACTACTTCGACCAGCTCTACGAATGGGCCAAGGAGTTGATCCGCAAAGGACTGGCCTATGTCGATGACCAGACGCAGGAGGAGATCCGCGAGAATCGCGGCACGGTATCCGTACCGGGCAAGGAGTCGCCCTGGCGCAACCGCACGGTCGAGGAGAACCTCGATCTGTTCGAGCGGATGAAGGCCGGCGAGTTCCCCGACGGGGCGAAGGTGCTGCGTGCGAAGATCGACATGGCGCATCCGAACATGCTCTTCCGCGATCCGATCATGTACCGCATCATCCATGCCCGCCACCACCGCACGGGCGACAAGTGGTGCATCTACCCGATGTACGACTACGCGCACGGGCAGAGCGATTCGATCGAACACATCACGCATTCGATCTGCACGCTCGAATTCGACGTGCACCGTCCGCTCTACGACTGGTTCATCGAGGCGCTGGGCATCTGGCCGTCGCACCAGTATGAATTCGCCCGCCTGAACCTCACCTATACGATGATGTCGAAGCGCCGGCTGCTGAAGCTCGTGCAGGAGGGTGCCGTGATGGGCTGGGACGATCCCCGCATGCCGACGATCTGCGCACTGCGCCGCAAGGGTTACACGCCGGCTTCGATACGCGCCTTTGCCGAGATGGTGGGCGTTGCGAAGCGCGACAACGTCATCGATCTGGCCAAGATGGAGTACTGCGTGCGTGAAGACCTCAACAAGGTTGCCGAACGCCGCATGGCGGTGCTGAACCCGCTGAAGGTCACGATCACGAACTACCCAGCGGGCAAGGTCGAGGAGTTCACCTGCATCAACAACCCCGAAGACGAGTCGGCCGGCACGCGGCAGGTTCCCTTCTCGCGTGAACTGTACATCGAGCGCGACGACTTCATGGAGAATCCGCCGAAGAAGTTCTACCGTCTGCAGCCGGGCGGCGAGGTGCGGCTGCGCTACTCCTACCTCATCAAGTGCGAGGAGGTGGTCAAGGATGCCGGGGGAAATATCGTCGAACTGCGCTGCACCTACGATCCGCAGTCGGGCGGAGGGTCGTCGAGCGACGGCCGCCGCGTGAAGGGTGTCATCCACTGGGTATCGGCGCCGCACGCATTCGAAGCCGAGATCCGGCTCTTCAATCCGCTCTTCACGAAGGAGAATCCCGACGACTGCGAAGAGGGACAGACATGGGAGGACAACCTCAACCCCGAATCGATGGTGGTCACGAAGGGATGGCTCGAACCGTCGCTGGCGGGGGCCGAACCGGGCAAGACCTTCCAGTTCGAGCGCGTAGGATACTTCTGCCCCGACACGAACACCACGCCGGAGCATCCGGTCTTCAACCGCACGGTGACGCTCAAGGACTCATGGGCGAAGATCAACAAATAACGGTTCCGACGGCTATCTTAGCAGACAACCGAAAAGCCTTTGCATTGAAAACCTCCGGCGACCCTTTATCGGGGTCGCCGGAGGTTTTTCATAACAAGCGCGAAAACACAACGAACAGGGACTCACGGACATATATTTTCAGACGTCCGCTTTGGCCCTGATCTTCCGGAACGGCAACTTCAGCACGCCCCAGAAGGCTTCGCCGAAGATCCCGCTCGACATCTTCGAGGTTCCCTCGGTACGGTCGACGAAGATGATCGACACCTCGTCGATACGGAAACCCAGTTTCCACGCCGAATACTTCATCTCGATCTGAAAGCCATACCCTACCATCCGCACGGCATCGAGGTCGATCGTTTCGAGCACGCGGCGCGTCCAGCAGACGAATCCTGCCGTTGCGTCGCACACGGGCATGCGGGTCACGATCCGCACATATTTCGAGGCGTAATAGGACATCAGCAGACGCGACATCGGCCAGTTGACCACGTTCACGCCGCGCGAATAGCGCGACCCGACCACGACGTCGGCACCCTTTCCGACGGCGGCCGTCAGACGCTCCAGATCGTCGGGGTTGTGCGAGAAATCGCAGTCCATTTCGAATACGAGGTCGTAATCACGCTCCAGCGCCCAGTGGAATCCCGCGATATAGGCCGTTCCGAGCCCCTGCTTTCCGGCCCGTTCGAGCAGATGGATCCGGCCGTCGAATTCCGCCTGCCGTTCGCGGACGATTGCGGCCGTACCGTCGGGCGATCCGTCATCGACAATGAGCACATCGTAGTCTCCGGACAACGACATGACCTTCGAGAGCATGCGCGAAATATTTTCGCGTTCGTTGTAGGTCGGAATAATCACCAATTTTTTCATAGTCCGTCCAATCCTTTTCCGAACGTCCGCCGCCCCGTCAGGTAGCGAAGGACGATCGATCCATGATAGATATGTCGGGCCGCGCGGCGTTTCATCCGCTGCACTTCATGTCGTTTGCGGACAAGAGCGCCGTGTGCGGCAAAGAAATCACGATAGGCCCGCAACACCGCACAACACAGTTCCCGCCTGCCCTTGAGCAGGTAGGCCGCAGCGGCGGCGGCATCGGTCAAGGGCCTCAGGAGGGCCGCAAAGAGGCGCTGCACGGGCGATGCGCATTTGACGAGCATCGACAGGTTGTTGCGGTAGTTGAGGTAGAGCTTGTACGGCGAATCGTTGCCCAACGTTCCGCCGCCGAGGTGCCACACCCTGCTTCGCGGAACCACGCGCAACCGCCAGCCCATGAGCTGCAGGCGCCAGCAGAGGTCGATCTCCTCCATGTGGGCGAAGAAATCGGCATCGAACCCGCCGGCGGCGCGGAATGCCTCGGCACGGCAGCAGAAGGCGGCGCCGCTGATCCAAAAGACGTCGCGGGCATCGTCATACTGCCCCTCGTCCTGTTCCAGTGTCTGAAGAATACGTCCGCGACAGAAGGGGAATCCCAGCCAGTCGATGAATCCTCCCGCCGCTCCGGCATATTCGAACGTATCACGGGCGGCGCAAGCGAGGAGTTTCGGTCCGACAACCGCCACATCGGGCGCGGCATCGAGCGTTTCGACCAAAGGTTCGAGCCATCCCGCCGGTGTCTCGACATCGGAGTTGAGCAGCACCCAATAATCACCGCCGAGCTTTTCCAGTGCACGGTTGTACCCGCCGGCAAACCCGTAGTTCCGGGCCAGCCGCAGGAGTGTCACGGAGGGGAACTCGCGGGCGAGCAGTTCCGCCGAATCGTCCGTCGAGCCGTTGTCGGCGACAACGACCTCCACATCCGGCGGTACGGTTGCAACCACCGAAGGGAGGAAGCGCCGCAGATGGGCGGCACCGTTCCAGTTGAGTATGACGACCTTTACGACTGACATTCCGTTCGACGATGTTTCCAGCGGCGATGCGACCACAGCCACATGCCCGGATCGGCCATAATATCCTGTTCGAGCTGCCGCACATAACGTTCCGTTATCTCATTGGGGCCAACCGGTTCCTCTCCGTCGTAGAGCCGCAGGAACTCCAGTTCGTAATATCCCCGGCGCACCCGCCGCTGACGGCAGAAATAGACCGGAAGCCGGAACTTGAGCGCCATTTTTTCTATTCCGTCGAAGAAGACCGTATCCTGATTGAGGAAACGGAACCAATGGCTGTTGGGCCGCAGCGGCGGATTCTGGTCGGCGATCAATCCGATTCCGATACGTTGTCCGGGGGCACCGGCCGGCAGGCGGTGGTCGATATAGTAGCGGATGATCTCCTTCATCGGGATCAACCGGATATTGCGGCGATGGCGCAAACGCATGTAAACGGCGTCGATGACACGGTTCTCCAGCGGATGGTAAACGGCAGCCACATAATGTTCGCGCGTATAGAGCGCCAGAAAGGAGTCGTACTCCCAGCAGCCAAAATGCGCCGTCGAAAGCAGTGCGTCGCGGCCCCTGATTTCCGCCTGAAGGGCTTCGAGGTTGCGGATCCGCACCTGCCGGCGGCAATCGTCGTCGGACATGGCAGCCTGACTCACCGTTGCAACGAAAATTTCCGACAGATTGCGATAGAAGGCGCGGCGAATCCGTTTGATTTCATCGATCGGGCGTTCCGGGAAAGAGTTGTGCAGATTGGCGGTCACCACCTTCACCCGATAGCGGAAACACCGGTAAACCACGAAATAGATGATATCCTGCAACACATGGTAACGCAGCCAGTGAGGCAGTATGCCGACCAGCCAGCAGCCGCACCAGACAAGTTCAACCGTAGTTCTTTGCCACCAAGTCAGTTTGTCGCGAGAGTGTCCCATGATCGTCGTCTCATTCGATATAGAGTTTCACCGCCGACATCCCCGTCCGCACGGCCATCCGGCTGCGAAGCCGCCCGATTTCCGCATCGTCCGGTTCCGCATGTGTCTTGACATGCAATCGCCCCCGCAGCCTGGGTTTTTCGGGCAGCGTCGAACGACAGGTACTCCGACAAAGCGACCGGCAAAATCGCCCCGCAATCTCTCCCGTCGCGTTTTGGCGGCAAGCATTCCATCTTCCGGATTGTGCCGCCCCGCTGCCGGCAGGGAATTATTCCTGCTCTTCCTCCGTTGTTTCATTCGTTCGAGATTTACCTGTTTTGGGGTGGCCCTCCACCACCAGCACGAATTCGCCACGCGGTTCCGTTGACCGGAAATGCTCCAGGACTTCGGACAACGTGCCGCGCAGGGTCTGTTCGAACTTTTTGGTCAGTTCGCGCGACACCGACACACGGCGTTCGGCACCGAATGTCGCCGCGAACTGTTCGAGACACTTCACCACCCGATAGGGCGATTCATAAAAAACCATCGTGCGTTCCTCATCCGCCAGCTCCTGCAGCCGTTTGTTGCGGCCCTTTTTCTGGGGCAGGAAGCCTTCGAAACAGAAACGGTCACAAGGGAAACCGCTTTGGACCAGTGCCGGAATACAGGCGGTGGCACCGGGCAGCGTCTCCACCTCGACCCCCTGTTCGATACAGGTTCTCACCAGCAGGAATCCCGGATCGGAGATGCCGGGAGTTCCGGCATCGGAGATCAGCGCCACGTTGCGTCCTTCGGCAATCGCTTCAGCAACAGCATGGACCGTAGCATGTTCGTTGAACTTGTGGTGCGCCTGCAAGCGCTTTTCGATGCCGAGATGGCGCAGCAGCACGGACGACGTGCGCGTATCTTCGGCCAGAATGAGATCGACTTCACGCAGCACCTGCACGGCCCGCAACGTAATATCGTCGAGGTTGCCGATCGGCGTGGGGACAAGATAGAGTTTCGCCATGACGTCACGCCAATTTCCGTTCGAGCAGATCGACCAGCAGTTTCGCACCGTCGGAATTGGGGTTCCAGTCGAAATTCTCGGTAATATAGATCATGCACTCATCCAGATCTCCGAAGGCATTGAGACGGTCGATCGTCTGCTCGCACGCCTCCATATCTCCATTGAAGAGATCGCGGGCCAGCAGGAACCGGTCGTTGTTGCACAACGCTTTTCTCAGATCGGTTACCGGTTCCTGACCGATGGACGAAGAGGGCACCGTCGAAGCGATCACGTCGGATACGGTGCGGACATCGGCATTGAGCATCTCGCCCAACACCGGTGCGGCACCCTCCGCCGCTGCATCGGCGCAAACGGCAGGATGTTCGCTCCGCGAGGTTTCGACCGCCTGCGGAGCGGATTCGCAAGACGGCCGTTCCTGCGGCACGGCTTCGGCATCCCGCGCCGGCGGAACGGCATCGGGCACCGCGCCGTATCCCTCTCCGGCGGCGAAGAACTCTCCGGCAACAGGCGGATCGGCGTAATCGGCCGCCCGCACCGGATTCCTTTCCGGATCTCTGCGAACAGCCGCTTCCGCCTCCCGCTTGGGCTCCGCAACGGGATTATCTCCGTAGAGAGCCATGACAACGCGGTGTTTGGCGCGCTTTACGGCAACCGCATCAATATCGAACAGGCTCAACGTCCCATCCTCTTCGGAGTGTTGTTCCGATTCGACCGCAACTTTCCGCACCGCTCCAGCGGCAACGGGCTCCGTATCGGGCCTTTTGGCGGCATCGGGAGCAGCAGTCGCTCCGCCCCCGACAGCCGCATCGTTCCGTTCGGCTGCGGCAGAAACGGATGCCGGAACCGCATCCTCCGGACGGCCTGCCTGTCCCCTTTCCGGAGAGACCGGCATCGCCTCGGATTCCGGTTCTACGGAGATTTCCCGATATTCCGGGCTGCCGGCCGCCTCGCTTGCGGCATCCGGAACCGGCGCAACGGCCCCGTTATGCACCTCATCATCCGGCAAGACCGGTATCTCCTCCTCCCTGCGGACGGTCGGTCCGGGAGTCTCCCGCCCGCAGGGATCCCCGGCAGAAGCGGGATCCCCGGAAGTTTCGTCCGAGGCAGGGCCGGCCGGTTCAGAAACTGCGGATTCAACGGGAAGATCTGCGGCAGGCACCTCGGGATGTCCCGCATCGGCGAAATCATCCGTCAAGGATGATCCGCCGATCATCATGTCGAGGTCGATTGCTACGGCAGGCTCCTCCTCCATCCGTTCCGGAACCTCCTCGGCGGCCGCCGGTTCCGCATCGAGTCCGAAACGCACGGCGTCATAGAGGTTCCGCAACTTCTCCAAAACAAGATCCCGCTCGATCTCAGGTATTTCATGCGACGCACCCCACCCGTCAGTTATCACGGACAGACGGTGCAATTCGTCACGCAATGTAGCCAGATCCATAGATAATAGATATATGTTCGTTTTAATTTTCAAAGGTAGGAAATTTTCACGGAACACGAAAGTCGTCGGCTCCTTTTTCATGCCTGCGGAGAAAAAAACAGCAAGCATTCGACAGAAAACACCGGACGACGGGAAAATAACCCGCAGCAGGGCATTTCACTCTCTATAAATTTTCTATATTTGCATTTGTGTTCCGCACCCTCCGAATACATCAAATAGGTCCTTTGCAAGCAGGCGTCCGGGTGTGAGAGGATCGGAGCAGACTAACCACCACAACCAACAGAGCAATCACGATGAAAAGAGCGTCATTCATGGAAAAGATGTTGTTGGCACTGCTGTGTCTTTTCGTTATCACGGCATGCAACAAGGAGGAAGCAGACTTCTCCGAGGCTGAGGTCCGGCAGGCGCTCTCCGACATGGAAGGAACCTATCACGGGAGCGTAAAGGTATCATACCATAACGGCGAAACGATTGCCAATCTCTCCGACGGCACAGCCGTGTCTCGTGATTCATTGCGGTTCACCCTGTCGTTGCTGCCCATTGCCGAACTTGTAAAGGATGAAGCGGCAGCCGCCCGCCTGCGTGAAATCGGGACTGCCGAGGTAAGCGCCGGATACGAGTTTATGCAAATGGACTCCGGCATCATCCATTTCTGTCTCCACCCTAACGATATTGTGATATACGGAGGCTACGGCGCCCCTCCGACACTCAAGATTGTCTTTGACCAACTATTCGGAGGCGACGCCTTGACCGATACGAAATTCATGTTGTTAAACATTTCGCCTGCAGAGCTTTGGGTAAACGGCGAACGCTGTCCCGATTTCAAGCAGTTGGTTTATCATTTTCAAGGCAACTGCGAATAGCTTTGCCATCCGTTTCCGGAAAAGCCCAAGCTCCCGCAGGACAATCAACGGCTGTACGAGCTGATCTATTAGAGCCCTTGAATACTCCGCCCCGGCACAGCCGAATCAAAAACGCGGTTTTCATTTGCCGCTGCGCTCGACTTTTCAGACTTTGACTTCGTCGAAGATATTCCGCCCTAACACTGCCAAATCGAAAACACAGTTTTCATTTGCCGCTGCGCCCGACTTTCCGTACTTTGGCTGCGCCTTAGATACTCCGGTTCCGGCACAGCCAAATCGAAAACTCCGTTTTCATTTGTCTCTGCGCTCGACTTTTCGTACTTTGGCTCCGCCTTAGATACTTCGTCTCGGCATAGCCAAATCGAAAACTCCGTTTTCATTTGTCTCTGCGCTCGACTTTTCGTATCTTTGCCCGAAGAATCAACAACAAACGAGATACAATGGCTTTACAATGCGGAATCGTCGGGCTTCCGAATGTCGGGAAATCGACGTTGTTCAACTGTCTGTCGAACGCCAAGGCCCAGGCGGCCAATTTTCCCTTCTGCACGATCGAACCCAACGTGGGCGTCATAACCGTCCCCGATGAACGGTTGATCCGCCTTGCGGAGATCGACCGCCCGAAGCGCGTCATCCCCACGACGATCGAGATCGTCGATATCGCCGGACTTGTCAAAGGCGCCTCGAAAGGCGAAGGCTTGGGAAACAAGTTTCTGGGCAATATCCGCAACACCCATGCGATCATCCATGTCCTGCGTTGTTTCGACAACGGCAACATCACCCATGTCGATGGCTCGATCGACCCCGTCCGGGACAAGGAGATCATCGACACCGAGCTGCAGCTCAAGGATCTGGAGACCGTCGAGAACCGGCTGGCCAAGACCCGGAAGCAGGCGACGTCGGGCGGTGACAAGAACGCCAAACGGGCCGTCGAACTGCTCCTGCAGTACAAGGCCGTACTCGAACAGGGACGCAGCGCCCGCACCGTCGAACTGGACAAGGAGGACCGGAAACTGGTTGCCGATCTGAACCTGCTGACGGACAAACCGGTGCTGTATGTATGCAACGTCGATGAGCAGAGCGCCGTAACGGGCAACGCCTATACCGAAGCCGTTGCACGGGCCATTGCTGACGAGAAAGCCGGGATGCTGGTCATCGCCGCCGCGACCGAAGCCGACATCGCCGAACTGGAGGAGTACGAAGAGCGGCAGATGTTCCTTGAAGAGCTGGGGCTCAAGGAGTCGGGAGTATCGCGTCTGATCAAGGCGGCCTACAAACTGCTCGATCTGCAGACATTCTTCACCACCGGCGCCGACGAGAGCCGCGCATGGACCTTCCGGCGCGGCATGAAGGCTCCGCAGACAGCCGGCATCATCCACACCGATTTCGAGCGGGGCTTCATTCGTGCCGAGGTGATCAAATACGACGATTACGTCGCGCTCGGATCCGAGAAGGCGTGCCGCGACGTAGGCAAAATCGGCATCGAAGGAAAGGAATACATCGTTCAGGACGGTGACATCATGCACTTCCTGTTCAACGTCTGATCGCCTCGGGCACCGCATTATAAAAATATCCAACCATACCTAAAAAACAGCGAATCATGAACAAGGAGAACTTGAAGTATGCGATCATCGGCGTAGCGGTGATCCTGAGCGCCTATCTGCTGGGACGGGCATACACCTATAAATACCGTTCGCAGGATACGGTTGTCGTGACGGGTCTGGGCGAGACGGAGTTCGAGTCGGACCTGATCGTCTGGAGTGGCACGCTGACGGCCGATGCACCGACCGTGAGTGAGGGTTACCGCGAGATCGAGCAAAACAAGCGTAAGGTCAACGAATACCTCGCTGCCCAAGGGATAGATGCCAAAGAGGTGGTATGGAACTTCGTCGACGTGATGAAGGAGTACGAAACGGTGTACAATGCCAACGGCAACTATGCCGGACAACGTTTCACGGGATATGCGCTGCGCCAATCCTTCAGCATCGAATCGACCGATGTGGATCGCGTGGAGAATGTCTCGCGTGAGATCTCGGCGCTCATCGCACAAGGCGTCTCGATCGAGGCCCGACAGCCGGACTATTATTACACGAAGCTCGACGACGTGAAACTGTCGCTCATCGAGGAGGCATCGGCCGACGCACGGGCACGGGCCGAGAAGATCGCGAAGAATGCCGGTACGGGCATCGGGGCTGTTGCATCGGCACGCATGGGGGTCTTCCAGATCACCGGAGCCAATACCAACGAGGAGTTTTCGGCCGGCGGCTCGTTCAACACGTCAAGCCGTCAGAAGAAAGCACGCATCACGATGCGCATCGAGTATCGGATCAAATAACTCCGACAGAGGGAGCGCTCCAAAAAGGCACGGAAACGGATGCATAGAAGAGAGACGTGCCAGAAGATGACAGGCCGGCAACCGGTCGGCCGGTAGCAAGGCCGGAGCAAGGCGATCGAATCGGACCAAGATGAAAAAACTGTTGCGGATCTTCAATTCGGGATGGTTTCTCCTGCTGGCGATGGCGGTGCTGATCATCGGCGGCCGCACGAAGAGCGGAGGAATGCTGTGGAGCGGAACGGTATTGCTGCTGCTCGGCGCCGCAGCGGGCATTCGCGACTGCATTCGCCGTCTGCGTGCGCTCCGGCACAAGATCCGCCAACGGCCCGGCATGGAGGATGCCGGATTCTGGAGTGCGATCCGCGAAGAGATCCGTGAAGAGACAAAGGCGGCAAGGACGGCAGCGGAAACGGCAAGGACAGCGGGAATTCCGGATCCGGAAACCGCTCCGGAAGAGACGGAGATAACGGCGCAGACGGAGGCGCCGCAAACAACTGCCAGAGAGACGGCGACGTCGCAGATGCAGGATAATGCAGCTTCGCCGGAGGAGTCGGAAACGGAGGGAACGGCAAAAGGTTAAAACCGGAGGAGGTAAAAGCGGAATGAGAAGAGCCCGAAAAGAGAAGGCCGCCGGAAGGGAGAACAAACGACCCGGAACAGGGCCGGACAGGAAAACGGATTACAATAACAAAGACATATTGAGATGACAAGACCTGTACGGGTGCGTTTTGCACCCAGCCCTACGGGACCGCTCCACATCGGAGGCGTCCGCACGGCACTTTACAACTATCTGTTTGCCCGCCGTCACGGCGGCAGGATGATCCTCCGCATCGAGGATACCGATTCGCAACGTTTCGTGCCGGGAGCCGAAGCCTATATCATCGAATCGCTGAAATGGTGCGGCATCGGGATCGACGAGGGCGTCGAACAGGGAGGGCCCCATGCCCCCTACCGTCAGAGCGAACGGCGGGAGATCTATCTGAAATATGCGTTGCAGCTTGTCGAGAACGGATGGGCCTACTACGCCTTCGACACGGCCGACGAACTGAACGCCCTGCGCAAGGAGTACGAATCGCGCGGTGAAACCTTTGCCTACAACGCGACGGTCCGCGAACAGCTTGCCACATCGCTCGTGCTGCCGGCCGACGAGGTGCGTGCCCGTATCGAACGGGGCGACCAGTGGGTCATCCGTTTCAAGATGCCGGCCGGCGAGATCGTGAAGATGCACGACCTGATTCGCGGCGACGTGGAGGTCAACACCTCGACGCTCGACGACAAGGTGCTCTACAAATCGGCCGACGCGCTTCCCACCTACCATCTGGCCAACATCGTCGATGACCACCTGATGGAGATCTCGCACGTCATTCGCGGCGAGGAGTGGCTTCCGTCGCTGCCGCTCCACTGCCTGCTCTACCGCGCCTTCGGCTGGGAGGATACGCAGCCCGAATTCGCGCACCTGCCGCTGCTGCTCAAGCCGACGGGCGGCGGCAAGCTGTCGAAACGCGACGGCGACAAGATGGGCTTTCCGGTTTTTCCGCTCTTCTGGCAGTCGCCGACGGGCGAAACGGCACACGGATACCGTGAGGACGGCTACTTCCCCGAAGCCTTCATCAACATGCTCGCCCTGCTGGGCTGGAACCCCGGTACGGAGCAGGAGTTCTTCACGATGCAGGAGCTCATCGACAGCTTCTCGCTCGAACGCGTCTCGAAATCCGGCGCCCGCTTCCAGCCCGACAAGGCCCGCTGGTTCAACGCCCAGTACATGCACCGCAAGACGGACGCCGAGCTGGCCGTCGTCTACCAGCCGATCCTGCGCGAGCACGGCATCGAGGTGTCGGACGAGGTGGCCGGCAAGGCTGCAGGCATCATGAAGGAGCGCGCACAGCTGACGACCGACCTCTGGGATCTGACCTCCTACTTCTTCATCGCACCCACGGAGTATGAGGAGAAGCAGGTGCGCAAATACTGGAAGGGGCAGAATCCGGAGATCCTGCGCGAGCTGCGCGGCGTGCTGGAGGGCATCGACGACTTTTCAAAGGAGCATACCGAGGAGGTCGTTCACGCCTGGATCGAGCAGAAGGGCTACGGCATGGGCCAGGTGATGAACACGCTGCGCCTGGCACTCGTAGGCGCCGGCAAGGGCCCCGGCATGTACGACGTAACGGAATTTATCGGCAAGCAGGAGTGTCTGCGACGCATCGACCACCTGCTGGCCACACTCAAACCCGCCGAATAAGATGGTAGATATCCAACAGCATGTCTGGGGTATGACCCCCGAAGGCGAGGCGATCATCCTCTACACGCTGCGCAACGACCGCGGCGCCGAGGTGCGCCTCTCGAATTATGGCGCGGCAGTCGTCGCCGCCGTGATGCCCGACCGCGAAGGCCGCATGGCCGATGTCGTGCTGGGCTACAAGCGTCCCGAGGGCTACTTCTACGACGGAGCCGCCGCCGGCAAGAGCGTGGGCCGCTGCGCCAACCGCATCGCCTACGGCAGGATGACCGTCGAGGGCAAGGAGTACGCACTCGAAGTGAACAACGGCGTGAACCACCTGCACGGCGGCACGAAGAACTTTGCCAACCGGGTCTGGGAGAGCCGTGTGGAGACCAACCGCGTGGTGATGTCGCTCCTTTCGGAGGACGGCGACCAGGGCTATCCGGGCGAGCTGTGCGTCGAGGCGATCTTCGACTTCGACGACGACTGCGCGCTGGAGATCACCTATCTGGCCCGCACCGACCGGACCACCGTCGTGAATCTCACGAACCACGTCTATTTCAACCTGGCGGGCGAAGACTCCGGGTCGGTTCTCGACCACGAGCTGCAGCTCAACGCCTCGAAGGTGCTCGAAATGAACGAGCGGCAGATCCCTACGGGGCAGCTGCTCGACGTAAAGGGTACGCCGCAGGATTTCCGGACGTTCCGGACGTTCCGACCGGGCATCGACGCCGAGTTCAACCACATCCGCGACTTCAAGGGATACGACCATCCCTTCGTCATCGACGGCTGGAAGCCCAACATCCTGGGTGAGGTGGGCACGCTGCGCGACCCGCGTTCGGGCCGCCGAGTCGAGGTGCTCTCGTCGCAACCCAGCGTGATGATCTACACGGGTAACTGGCTCGCGGGCGGCTGCCCCGAGACCAAGCACGGCGGACAGTATGCCGACTACGACGGCGTGGCCATCGAATGCCAGAACTACCCCGATGCCGTGAACCACGCCGACTTCCCGTCGCCGCTGCTCCACCCGGGCGAGACCTACTGCCAGAAGATCGTCTACCGCTTCGGAGTCTGCTGATTCCTCCGGAAACTACAACCTGCATCCGTACAAAGCCCCCATACCGGAAGGTCGAGGGCTTTTTTCACGATATCGACGAAACCCTTCGCCGGAAACCCGTTCTCCAGCAGGCCCGGCAGGCGCATGAAAGAAACCCTTTAAGAGGGAATGGCCCGATAATTAACAGGATAAAACAAACTTCGTCAAATCATGATTCTACTCACATCAAAAGCGGCAAAAATACTCTATTCCATCCTTGCGAGCGTGATTATCATTCTCTTCTGGAGAAACATCGGCTTTGTAACCGCACTTTTCGACGTACCGGGCAACTCGATCCTCGGTCTGTCGATAAAGGCACTGCTCCTTACTCTTGTCGCTTTGATTCTGACAACCGTCGTAATCAAGCCGAAAGAGTTGTTTTCTTTTCTCGGATTGAGTGGAAATATCCTCAAGGGATTCGGAATCGCACTCCTGTGTGTGCTGCCGCTGTATCTCATATTTCCCGTTTTCGGAAACGTCAATACGGAATTGACATGCTCCGTGATTTATGACAGGGCCATCCTGACCGGGTTCAAGGAGGAGCTGGTGTTCCGGGCTTTTATGTTCGGGTTGCTTTTCCGGTATGCAAAAACGGGATTCTTCTGGGCGGTCATATTACCGGCCCTCTATTTTGGCTCCGTGCATCTCTATCAAGGACACGATGTTCTTTCGGCACTTGCGGCTTTCGGCGTAACCTTTATCGGGGCACTCTATTTCAGCTGGATGTACGTCGAATGGAATTTCAACCTATGGATTCCTGCCGGATTACATATACTGATGAACGGAGCATGGTTTGTTTTCACTATGGAAGGTACTGAAGTCGCTGCGGGAGGCGTGATTTCCAATATTGCCCGGATTATCAGCATTGCATTAGCTGTTGTTATCACGATCTGTTATCACAAAAAGAGAGGTGAGAACGTCTTTAATTATCCCATCTGGAAAATCTGACTTTCTTCATTCTTCGCGTAAAGGAATCATACGCACAAGACAGAACACGCCATGCTGGCGACATTTTCCAACATGTGAACGTGGTGATTTTCATCTCCACCGATTGCTCCACCCGAAGGTGCCGAAAACCGCTGTTTTTTGCGCTGCCTGGAAAAAGAGAAAACCCTGATTTCGTCTGGAAATCAGGGTTTTGCAACTTTTTGCTTCTCTTCAAAGTGGTACCACCAGGAATCGAACCGGGGACACAAGGATTTTCAGTCCTATAACGGGCGTTTCTGTAGATTTCCTCTGATTTTTGTGTTTTGTTGTAATTTACTGTAAAACAGTATAAAACAAGTGATTTTATTTCGCGGATTTTTTGCTTATTTCATCTGTTTGCGTAACTTTGTGTCGAAATTGTGTACCCAAAATCTAAAAATGGGTACACAAAACCGAATGCAAAAAACGGCAGCCATGAACTACTCCAAAGACGGCATCACGGTCGCTCCCTGTATCGACACAAGCCACCCGAAAAAAGACGGCAGGTTCCCGGTCAAAATCCGGGTAACCTACAAACGTTCGCGGCAATATTATCCCACGGGCAAAGCGCTTCGGCCTGAAGAGTGGGAGTCAATGCCGACGTCGAAGGCTCACAATATGGTTTCTGTCCGCAAAGACATTGAGAACAGCTATAATGTGGTGCGCGATACCGTCGAGGAGCTGGCGAACCTCGGCACCTTCTCGTTCGACAGCCTGAACAAGCGGCTCAAAAGCGGTGATATGCTACTCAACTCGGCATTCAGTGCCAAAATCGCCGAACTCAAAGCGCAGGATCGCATCGGCTCCATGTTGGTGTACCGTGTCGTATTGCATGGCATCGAGCGGTTTGCCGGCGCGCATATCCCAATGGATACCGTTACGGTAGAGTGGGTGCGGCGCTACGAGAAGTTCCTTCTGAAGGAGCAGAAAAGCACGACGACCATCGGGATTCATATGCGTCATCTGCGGGCTATTCTCAACGATGCGTGTCGCAGCGGAATTATCAAGGAGGCCCAATATCCGTTCGGCCGCGGCCGTTACGAGATACAGGCGGGCGAGGGGCGCAAGATGGCGCTTACGCTTGAACAGATCGGTCGGATTGCCAGTTATGATGATGGCAGCGTGACGACGGCGCGGTATCGCGATTACTGGTTGTTCCTCTATCTGTGCAACGGCATCAACGTGGCGGATTTCGTAAAGCTGCGTTATCGAAACATCGTGGACGGGGAGATATGTTTCGTTCGCCAGAAGACCGAGCGCACAACGAAAACCCGCAAGGAGATTCGGGCCGTCGTCACGGAGCGGATGCAGGCCATCATAGACCGCTGGGGCAACCGGAAGGCGGCGGACAACTTCATCTTCCCGATTCTGGACGGTACCGAGGATGCGGCCCAGAGGCATGCCAAGACCATCGCCGCGGCGGGATATATCAATGTGAGGATGCGCGCCATTGGGCAGTCATTGGGCATCGGCAACATTTCGACCTACACTGCCCGGCATTCGTTTGCTACAGTGTTGAAACGCGCAGGTGCAAATATCGCCTATATTTCGGAGAGCTTGGGGCACCAGGACCTCAAAACGACCGAAAATTACCTCGCCAGTTTTGAACGCGAGGAGCGGCAGCGCAATGCGGAACTCCTAACTCAATTTTAGTGAACTATGGGACGCTATGCATACGGAAAATTCATGATGCAGTTCTCGTATAGGCTGCAACGTGCCATTGCCGCCGAGGTCAGTAGTCGGTTCGGTATAGACAAGGACGATTTCGATTGGAGTGTCGTGGATCTTCGCGTCAAACGGGCCGATACCCGGCAGCGCCATCGGTTTGCCGACACGGTTCGTAAGCTGGAGGCTTTTCTGCAAGACGAGGCGGCCGAATCCCATTATGACCGTACACTGAACAGGCACATTCTCTCAGTTTCCGAAATGGCACGTACGACGGGCCGCAACCGCAAGACAATCGTCGATTGGTGTCGCAAGGATTTGCTGGTAATACGGACGAAGCGGTCAAGTAAAATATGGATTGATGTGGAATCAACCATCGAAAAATTAAAAAAATCCACAAAAATATCAGGGTGATTTCCTGCCTTTGACTGGACAAAACGCACCGCTTCCCGAATGGTTGTTTGCTCTTGTTGTCATATGTTTTCACGGTAATCTGTCAGTTGGTAACATTGTTTGCATATGTTTGCCTTTTGGCTGTTTTTTGGCGCTGTTGTTTTTTATTCCTCACTTTGCGGTGTGATGTTTACCGACAAATGTGGAACAATAAAAACAGTACAGCTATGGAAGGCAAGGTTATCGTAACAACCCCGGCGCAACTGCAAGAAATGATCGGTGACGCCGTAGGTGCCATTATCCCGAAGTTGGCGGATTTCCGCCGCAAGAACGAGGCTGTCGAGAGCGACGGCATGACGGTCGAGGAGGCGGCTCGCTTCCTAACCGAACAGGGCATACCTACGACTCGTGCCTCGCTCTACAATCTCGTCTATAAGGACAACATTCCCTATCGCAAGTTCGGGCGGCGAACCATATTCTCGAAACGTGAACTCCTGGCTTGGATGGAGGAGCGTATGACTCGCCCGTCGGAGCGCAGGGCCGAGGCCGCCATGCGCATCGCTACCAGTGTCCGGAATAAAAAATGATTGCCGTATGCCGAATCCCGACAACAAGGAGAAGGTGCGGCAGGGCTTCACCTTCTTCCGCAGCTTCCGTGATGCGGTTGCAATGACCTCACCGGATGAGCAACTGGTACTATATAAGGCCATTGCCGATTATGCCCTCGATCAGATAGAGCCGGATGTCTCGACGCTTGGTTCGTTGGGTCGGTTGTGTTGGACGGCCATACGCCCCAATATCGAGTCGGGACTGATCCGTTTTCGCAACGGATGTATGGGCGGTGCTCCGAAAGGTAATCGTAATGCGTGTAAAACAACCGAGAAACAAGCTGGAAACAACCGAAAAATAACCGACACTATTCTGAATGAGGATAAGAATGAGAATAGGACAGGTGGAGAGAATGAGCGTGAGTGTATGTCGCTTGCTCCGACCCAAAAAGAGATAAAGGACTACATCTCCGAAACGGGGTTAACAGTGGATGCCGGGCGTTTTTTCAACTACTATACGGCCAACGGCTGGATGATCGGACGCAACAGGATGAAAGACTGGCGGGCTGCGGTGCGTAACTGGGCGGGCCGTGATGAGATGGTTCCGGCCATTGCCTCCTCCCAACAAATAATCTCCGACGATGAAACGCGACCGAAGTATCAGGCCCTGTAATGCGGATGCCGACACCGTTACAATTCCGCAAGATGCGATGCTCGAAGCGGCTGTCCTGGGGGCTCTGCTGCTCGAACCGCAATATGTGGCCGATGTTCGCGCCGTGCTGACGGAAAATGCGTTTTACAATCCCGAAAACGCCGCATTGTATGGCATTATTTGTCGGCTTGACGACAATGGTGATACGCCCGACATGATAACCGTTGTCCGGCACGCGCATGCCGCCGGTATTCCGGCCGACACCGTTGTCGGGCTTACACAGACTGTCGGGTCGGGCGTACAGGTGTTTCATCATGCACAGGCATTGGCCGATATGGAACGTCGTCGGCGTATGCTGCTTTACGCTCGAGAATTAGCCTCCCGCATACAGTCTGGCGGCGATACGGACGAGATGCTTGAGTGGGCACGGCAGGAGGTGGAGCGTATTGCTGACCTGGCGTCCCGATCCGACGAAGTGCGTTCTATAAAAGAGGTGCTGGCAGAGGCAATCGATGACCTCGAACAGCGGCAAATAGTCGCTCTTCGTGGCGAATGTGTGGGAGTTACAACCGGATTGTCGCATCTCGACCGTATTACAGGCGGTTGGCGCGGCGGACAGTTGGTTGTACTGGCGGGCCGTCCCGCCATGGGGAAAACGGCCGTTTCGCTGCATTTTGCCCTCGCTGCGGCGCGTGTCGGGATTCCCGTCTGCTATTTTTCGCTGGAGATGCCCCGTATGCAACTTGCAGGGCGAATGCTGGTCGGAGCTTCGCATATTGATGCGACGAATTTCCGGCTCGGCAATATATCATCCGATGATTGGCGGCAGATTGAAACGGGAGCCGACACATTGCGGCCGCTGCCGTTGTATCTTATCGATCGGGCTTTGGTTTCGATGCCGCAGATTCGTACAAAGGCCCGCGCAATGCAACACAAGGGACGGTGCGGGATGATCATTATCGACTACCTGCAACTGATTTATGTACCGGCCGAGGAGCGGCGTCCTGTGAACCGAGAACGTGAGGTGGCGGAGATCAGCCGTGCGGCCAAACTGTTGTCCAAAGAGCTGAATATTCCCGTACTACTGCTGGCTCAGTTGTCTCGCAAGGTAGAGGAGCGGGCGGATAAAATGCCGTTGCTCTCCGATTTGCGCGAGTCGGGAGCTATCGAGCAGGATGCCGATATGGTGATCTTCATCGACCGGCCGGCGGTGTACGGCATCCGCGAGTTCGACGGCGGCAAATACGGAATGATTGATGCTCGCGGTGTCGGCCGCCTGACGATTGCAAAGAACCGCGAGGGTTGTACAGGCTTCATTCCCTTTTGTCATAACGAAAGCCTGACCACCATATGCGACTTCGGTGTTGTCCATTCGGACAGCTTGAAATCCGAGTAAAGATTGTACAGCGTTTCTGCCCCTGCTTGCAGATTGTGTGGCATCCCTCCCGCCGCCGAGCGGCTGACGGGGTATTAGGCTACTGACAAACAATAACATTATGTTCTGTTGTATATTATTGTATTTCAACAATATAAATATGAATTTTAGACATTGAGAAAATAAGGTTAATTCTAAAAATGTCACTATAATGTC
>CALUKI010000008.1 GCA_944321175.1 uncultured Alistipes sp. | reverse complement strand
ATCGAGAAGTTCCGCTACAAGCCGACCAAGTCGAATCAGGTGCAGTCGCGCATCAAGCAGCTGGAGCGCATCGAACGCATCGAGGTCGATGAGGAGGATCTTGCGACGCTCAACATCAAGTTCCCGCCGGCGCCCCGTTCGGGACAGATTGTCGCCGAGGTGAAGGAGGCCGGGATGTCATTCGGCGCGAAGCATGTCTTTTCGGGTGCCAGCTTCACCATCGAACGCGGGCAAAAGATTGCGTTGGTGGGACGCAACGGCGAGGGCAAGACGACCTTCGCGCGGATGCTCATCGGACAGCTGACGCCGACCGAAGGGTCGATCCGCATCGGCGCCAACGTCCATATCGGATACTACGCCCAGAATCAGGACGATCTGATGGACGGCGAGTTCACGGTCTTCGACACGCTCGACCGCGTGGCCGTCGGCGAGATCCGCACGCGGCTGCGCGACATCCTCGGAGCGTTTCTCTTCCGGGGCGAGGATATAGACAAAAAGGTCAAGGTGCTGTCGGGCGGCGAACGCTCGCGGCTGGCCATGGCGCGGCTGATGCTCGAACCGTACAACCTGCTGGTGCTCGACGAACCGACGAACCACATGGACATGCGGTCGAAGGATATTCTCAAACGTGCCATCCAGCGGTACGACGGGACGGTGGTGGTTGTGTCGCACGACCGCGAATTTCTCGACGGCATGGTCGAGAAGGTCTATGAGTTCCGCGACGGCGGCGTCAAGGAGTATCTGGGCGGCATCTACTACTTCCTCGAAAAGCGCAAGCTGGAATCGCTGCGCGACATCGAACGCAAGGATGCTCCGGCTCCGGCCGCTGCGGCCGCGCCGAAAGAGAAGTCATCGAAACTCTCCTACGAACAGAAGAAGGAGCAGGAGAAGCTGCTGCGCAAGCTGCGCCGCGCCGTCGAAAGCATCGAAGCGGAACTGGCGGAGACGGAGCGGCGCATCGCGGCCTACGATGCGAAGTTCGCTGCAGCAACGACCTACGAAGAGGCCGATTACAAGGCCTACGACGAACTGAAATCGCACTACGAGCATCTGATGCACGAGTGGGAGAAAGCCTCCTACGAGCTGGAGATCACCGAAAACAGTTGATACCATGCACAAACGGCCCCTTCTTCCCATGATGTTTCTTCCGTTGCCGCCCCTTCTGCTCTGCACGGGATGCCCTGCCGCAGGCACCGCACCGAAAGCGTCTGCAGATACCGCCGAAGATTCGCTTGCAACCGACGTTGCACGACCGCGCACGGATTCGGTCGCATGCGAAGACGGGTGTACGGAATATACCTGTTATTTCACGGAAGGACAGCTCGACAAGGAGACGTTGCGACATGTCGGGGCCTTGCTGTCCGGCGAATTGTTTACCGCAAATCTTGAAGGGTGACCGATACGGGATGCCGGCAGCACGCGCCGGCAAAAAAAAGAACAAAAACAAGGAGATATGGATAACAATCTGGTTTTCGGAATCCGACCCATCGTCGAGGCCATCGGGGCCGGACGGCAGATCGAGAAGCTTTACATCCGCAAGGGTGCCGACGGGCAGTTGATGAACGACCTGCGCGACCTCTGCATCCGGCATCGCATCCGCATGCAGGAGGTGCCGGTCGAGAAACTCAACCGGCTGGTTCGGGGGAACCATCAGGGTGCCGTCGCGCAGATCGCCGCCATCGAATATGTGCAGCTGGAGGATATTCTGGAGCGTGTACCCGAAGACGAAACGCCGCTGGTGGTGGTCTTCGACGGCGTGACCGATGTCCGCAACTTCGGCGCCATCGCCCGCTCGGCCGAATGTGCCGGCGCACACGGGCTCATCGTGCCGCTCAAGAACGCGGCTCCGGTCAACGCCGAAGCGATCCGCTCCTCGGCCGGCGCCCTGACGACGATTCCCGTCTGCCGCGTAGGCTCGATCCGCAACACGCTGCGGGCGCTGCAGAACGAGGGCTTTCAGGTGGTCGCAGCAACGGAGAAGAGCCGCAAACTGCTCTACGATGCCGACCTGCGGCGTCCTACGGCCATCGTCATGGGAGCCGAAGAGAGTGGCATCTCGAAAGAGGTGCTCAAACTCTGCGACGAGCAGCTCGCCATTCCGCTCATCGGGCATATCGAGTCACTCAACGTGTCGGCCGCCGCGGCCGTCATGCTCTTCGAAGTCGTGAGGCAGCGCATCGGCAGCGACGAATAGCAGCCGCATCCTGCAACCCGACAACCTGAAAAACGTTCCGCACCATGAACCGGCTGAAAAATTTCCTGGGCAATACGTTCGCGGCCCTGCTGCGGACCGTCCGCCGCTATCCGGTCGAGACGGCACTGGCGGCATACGCCTTCGTGCTCTTCGTGCTGACGGAGGAGAAGGCGGTCGAGGAGCTGCCGAACGCCGTGATCGGCATCCTTCCGCTGACGCTCTTCGCCGCGATGATCGTCGGCGATCTCTTCGGAAAATACCGCGCCGGCCGCATCTGCTACGGACTGCTCGTTCTGCTGCCTGCCCTGTCGTGGACAATGGGCGACGCATGGTTCCAGACCGAACAGTATCTCATCACGGCGGCCGTTCTGGCGCCGTCGGGACTGCTCATGGCCCGCAAAGCCCTCGACAACCGCCGCTTCGTCGGCGAAACGGCCGGATACATCGAAGCCGCGACAATCGGCGGATTTCTCGCCCTGGCGATACTGCTGTGCTTTCTGGCCCTCTTCAACTCGACCGTCTATATCTTCGGCATCTGGCAATCCGTCGAGGACAAGGTCCGCATTTACGCCTTTGCGCTGGCCGGGCTTACGCTCTGGCCCCTGCTGACCTTCTCGCTGCTCGACCGCATGCTGGAGAATGAAGTCCCAAGATCAAAGGTCATCGACCTGCTGTTGAACCGGATCCTTACCCCCGCACTCCTTATCTATGCCGCCATCCTCTATCTCTATGCGCTGCAGATCCTCTTCACATGGGAACTGCCCAAAGGCGGCGTCGCCTATCTGGTTTTCGGGTTCGGCATCATGCTCTTCATCGTCAAAGCCCTGCAGGAGATTGTCATACGGCGTCGTTACGACTGGTTCTTCGACCGGATCGGTCTCGTCATGCTGCCGCCGCTCGTGCTCTTCTGGATCGGCGCGGCACAACGCATCGGCGACTACGGACTGACCGAAAGCCGCGTCTATCTGCTTATCTGCGGAGCCGTCATGAGCGTCGCCGTCGGACTCTTTCTTGCACCGCGCACGGCGCGTTACTTCTACATTGCGGCCGTTGCCTTCCTCTTCTTCGCCGCAACGGCCTACCTGCCGGGGCTCTCCGCAGAACGGCTCGCGCTGCGTTCACAGACCCGACGCGCGGAACGGATTGCACGCGAAGTCGGGATCCTCGATGACCACGGGCGCATCGATCTCCGGAAGATCGACAGCTGCACGACCGGACGGCTCGGCCGCTGTCATGAACTCTACTCCTCGCTCGACTACCTGCAGGAACGCGACACGTCGCTGCTGAGCGAACGCTTCGGGATCAAAGATCCGAGGGTCTATCTTTACACATTCACTCCCGCAGAGAGAGACAGCGTACAGTGGAACGACAGTGCCGTTGCCGTATCGACCTCCGCAGCGGCCATCTATCTGCAGATGGACGAGTTGCGGCAACCGATCGACATCACGGGCTTCCGCCGCTGCTACACCCCGAAAAATCCCTGTCCGGATTCGCAGGAGATGCCGCAATACGACATCACGGGCGATACGCTGCGTATCCGGCTCAACGATGAACGGATGCTGCTCTGCATGCCCTTCGATTCGCTGCTCGTCGAACGGTTCCGGCAATTGGGACTCCCGCCCGACGACGAACGGAACTACACGGCCGACAACCTGCTGCAGTTCCGCACCGATTCGCTGCTGGTAACCTTTACCTTCATCCGTGCGGTTCCGGCGGAACATCGGATCAGCGATCTGGGCATCGACAAAATCTACCTGCGATAACCGATGGACGAGGTGCTGCAACATCCCCTGCTGGGCCCGGTAACACTTGCGCAGAGCCGGCGTGCACGGCGCATCACGCTCTCGGTACGTCCGTCGGGGGCCGTGCGGCTCAGTTATCCCTGCGGCATCGCGCGGGCCCGCGCGCTGGCCTTTCTGGAGAGCCGCGCAGAGTGGGTCGTGCAGGCCCGCGAACGGCTTGCAGCACGCGCAGCGGCACGTCCCTCCATTTCCCTGCCGGACATCGAAACCCTGCGTCGCGCGGCGCAGGCCGAACTGCCCGGCCGCGTAGCGGAGCTGGCCCGGCTGCACGGTTTTCGCTACGGTCGGGTGACAATCCGTGCCACTCGCTCCAAATGGGGCTCCTGCTCCGGACAGAACAACCTCTCGCTGAGTCTTTTCCTGATGACGCTTCCGCAGCATCTGCGCGACTTCGTCCTGCTGCACGAACTCTGTCACACCGTGCATCACAACCACTCGCCCCGGTTCCATGCGCTGCTGGACCGTCTGACCGGCGGCAAAGAAAAACTCCTCAGCCGTGAGCTGAGGAGCCATACCATACCGGCCAAAGAGCCGTGATCACACATCTCTATTCGTATTGTCCCGTCTTCAGACGCATCACCTCTTCACGCGTCAGGAAACGCCACGCACCGCGTTTGAGGTTCTTCTTCGTCAGACCGGCGTAATAGACGCGGTCGAGTTTCCTGACCGTATAGCCCAGCGATTCGAAGATACGGCGCACGATCCGGTTGCGGCCGGAGTGAATCTCGATGCCGATTTCGGTCTTGTTCTCCTTGACATAGGCGATCTCGTCGGCGTGGATCTCACCGTCCTCCAGCGTGATACCCTCGGCAATGCGATCCATGTCGGCTCGCGTGAGCGGCTTGTCAAGCGTCACCTGATAGATCTTCTTCTTCCGGTAGGAAGGATGCGTCAGCTGGCGCGTCAGATCACCGTCGTTCGTAAAGAGCAGCAGTCCTACCGAGCTCTTGTCCAGACGCCCCACCGGATAGATCCGCTCCTCACAGGCGCCGCGAACCAGATCCATCACCGTCCTGTCGGCATGCGGATCATCGAGCGACGTCACAAACCCCTTGGGCTTGTTCAGCACCAGATAGACCTTTTTCTCGCCTTCGACCCGCGTCTCGTTGAAACGCACCTCGTCCGTCGGCTTCACCTTTGTTCCCAACTCGGTAACTACCACGCCGTTGACCGAAACCAGCCCCGCCTGAATGTAATCGTCGGCTTCGCGCCGCGAACAGAGACCCGACTGGGCAATGAAACGGTTCAGACGGATCTCGCCCGTCTGGACATTGGGATTGTAGCGCGGATAGCTCTTCGGCCGCTCCTCGCCGCGCGGCGTGCGCCGCACACCTCCGGCCGGCTTGCCGCCTCCCCGATACGGGGTTCCGCCCCGTTCGCCGCTCCGACGCTCCGAACGATCCTCTCCACCGGCGTGAGCGCCCTTCGGAGCAGATGCGCGGAACGGATTCCGTCCTTCGGAGACCCTGCCTGCCGCCGACGGCCGGCCGCCGCCCTTACGACCGCAGGAACGTGCCGGCCGCCCTTCACCTTCGCTCCGGCTGTCGGCATAAGTACCATACTCCGCAGAAGAACGCTCTTCGCGTTCCTCCCTCGCCCCATAACGGCCCGAAGGCCGCGCAGAGCCGTATCGCGAACCTCCCGCCGGACGGGACGGATGTTCTCCGACCGGACGGTTGTCTTTCGTAAAGTTGGGATTGAACGAAGCACGCCGCGCTGCATGCCCGTGTGCCGTGTCACCGGCCTCACGCCGGGGATCCGGACGTCGCTCGACACGTTCCGCCGTCGTTGTACGCTTCCGCCTGTCGCGGGCGAACCGGTCGAGAACGGCCGTCGAATCGCTGTTGTAATCTTTCATTGTCTGTCTTATTAAGATCCGGAACATGCCGGACGAATCTGCATCGTTCAGCGGCGTAAACCGCGCCGCAAAGGTAATCTATTTTTCGGGATTGTCTGCACAAACCGCACCAAATCAACCGCGGAGCCGTTTTTTTTCATTCGGCCCCGCCCCGACACAAGAGAAACGGAACGACAGGCCGGTTCCGTATCCCAAGCATCCGGTTTTTTCCCATCGCCGATACCGGCCGTACCCCAAACCGCCCCGGCAAGACAAAAGGCATTCGCAAAGTACACCCCGCCGACAGGAGCAGACCGCACGAAAAAAACGGCCGCAGGCGTACAGTACCTGCGGCCGGATAACGTCCCGTTTCGGCAATCACTATTTCGGCCCCTTCTCGAACAGGTCGCGGATACCGCCCAGCGCGCCGATGACCGACGTCGCTTCATAGGGGATATAGATCGTTTTGTCGTGGTCGCCGCCGGCCATCTCCTTCAATGCCTCGATGTACTTCACAGCCAGCAGATAGGTCGAAGGATCGGCACTGCCGCTCCGGATCGCCGTCGCCACACGCTCGATCGCTTCGGCTTCGGCCTGCGCCAGCAGAATCTTCGCCTGCGCTTCGCCTTCGGCCTTCAGGATCTGCGCCTGCTTCTCCGCCTCGGCATAGTTGATCTGCGACGTACGGTCGCCCTCCGACTGAAGAATGACCGAAGCCTTTTCACCCTCGGCCTTCAGAATCTTCGCCCGACGTTCCCGCTCGGCCTGCATCTGCTGCTCCATCGCATCCTTCACGCTGTCGGGCGGCGTGATGTCCTGCAACTCCACGCGGTTGATCTTCACGCCCCACTTGTTCGTCGCCTCGTCCAGCACCGCACGCAGTTTCGCATTGATCGTATCGCGCGAGGTCAGCGTCTCGTCCAGCTCCAACTCGCCGATCACGTTGCGCAGCGTCGTCTGCGTCAGTTTCTCGATGGCATTCGGCAGGTTGTCGATCTCATAGACCGCCTTTACCGGATCCACGATCTGGAAATAGAGCAGGGCGTTGATCCGCGTGGTTACGTTGTCCTTCGTGATGACGTTCTGCTCCGGAAAATCATAGACCTGCTCGCGCAGATCGATACGGTCCGAATAACGGATCACAACCGTCTCCGCACCGTTCCACAACACCGGATAACGCACATAAACCTTGCGCGGCCGATCCAGTATCGGCCAGATGATGTTGATGCCCGACGGCAGCGTCCGATGATAACGTCCCAGCCGCTCGATTACCTTCGTCTCCGACTGCTGGATGATTTTCACGCCCGACACCACAAAAAGGATGATGATCAGCGCGATCAACGACAAAATGACAACACTTCCCATAATTCAGACTTTTCTAACGGTTAATACGATACTCTCCATCTTTTCAATGACCACGCGGGCCCCCTTCTCGACGACCGCCCCGTCGGCCGTCACAGCCGTCCATTCGACCCCGTCCAAACGCACGCGACCGCTTTCACGCGCGGCATCGATCGTCTCGACGACCGTCGCCGTGCGTCCGATCATCGCACCGGCATTCGTCGCCGCACCCCGGTTCTTGCGGAAAAAATAGCGCAGCAGCAACGGCCGCACCGTAACCAGCGAGCAGATGCTGACAACGGCAAAGACAAGGATCTGAATCGTCAGATCCTCCGTATAACAGGCCGCCACACCCGCCGCAGCAGCGCCGACGGCCAGGCAGAACAGGGCAAATCCCGTCGTAAAGATCTCGGCCGCAAAGAGCAGCAGCGCGACAATGATCCATATATGCCAAATCTCCATATCACTACATTTATCGATCTGATACAAAGATAGAAAACTTTTTTCATTGTACAACTTTTCAGGGCCGGTCGTTCGCAGACAAAGGCAAAAGCCGCCCCACGACGGCCTATCCGGCCGTTTTTTGTCGTATCTTTGCACCGTTATGAAGATGAATCGGGAAATTCTGCGTCTGGCCCTGCCCAACATCGTGTCGAACATCACGGTACCCGTGATGGGTATCGCCAGCACGATGATCGCCGGCAATCTGGGCGGAGACGCCACGCAGGCTATCGGTTCGCTGGCCGTCGGCGTCTCGATCTTCAACTTCATCTACTGGAACTGCTCCTTTCTCCGCATGGGGACAAGCGGCCTCACGGCGCAGGCCTACGGCGCCGGAAACATGCACGAATGCACCAACATGCTGGCCCGCACGCTGCTTGTCGCCGCTTCGCTCGGCGCTCTCATCCTCCTGCTCCAGTACCCGCTGGGAAAGGCCGCCATCTGGGCCATGCACGGCGACGCCATGGTCGCTGAATACTTCTACGCCCGCATCTGGGCCGTGCCGGCCGGCATCATCCTCTTCGGATTCAACGGTTGGTTCATCGGCATGCAGAATGCCCGCATACCGATGTACATCGCCATCCTGCAAAACGTCGTTCATGTCGGCTGCGCTTGGTTCTTCGCCTTCCGCTGCCGCATGGGGATTGCCGGAATCGGCTACGGATCGGTCGTGGCGCAATACCTCGGCGTCGCACTCGCCGCGACACTCGTCTTCAGCCACTATCGCAGATACATCACCCGTATCGACTGGTCCGCCGTCTTCGACCTGCGGCCCATCCGCCGCTTCCTGACCGTCAACCGCGACATCATCGTCCGCACGCTCTGCATCGTTGCCGTCTATACCTTTTTTACGGCCGCATCGTCCCGCATGGAGGACAAAACCCTGCTGGCGGTCAATACAATCCTGCTGCAGCTCTTCACCCTCTTCTCCTACATGACCGACGGCTTCGCCCAGGCCGCCGAAGCACTCGTCGGACGGTTCATCGGCGCCCGCGACGGAGACGCCCTGCGCCGCTGCATCCGCAACGCCGCAATCTGGTCGCTGGCCGTTGCCGCAGCCTTCGTGGGAATCTATGTCATCTGGTGGCGTGACCTGCTGCAGCTCTTCACCCTGAACAACCCCGCTTCATCGGCTCAGATCATCGAGACGGCCGGTCGATACATCGGCTGGATCATCGCCATCCCGCTGGCCAGCTCCCTGCCCTTCCTCATGGACGGCATCATGGTCGGTGCAACCCGCACCCGCATCATGCGCAACTCGATGATCCTTTCGACGGCCGTCTATTTCGCCATCTTCTTCGCCTTCTCGCCGCTGGTCGGAAACAATGCCCTCTGGTGCGCGTTTTTGCTCTACATGCTGCTGCGCGGCGTGCTGCAGTACCTGATGACCCACCGCCTGCACGACATCTACCGACAAACCGAAACCGAATAACAAACGGCGGCAGCCCTTTTTATCCGCCGAAACGAATATCCGGTTCTCTTCCCGCAAAGGCCGGCGACAAAGACAAAAACGGAGATCTTCCTCCGACCTCCGTTTCTCTTCCGTTTCCGATTCGGGACGACTCGCACGCCGGACCCAAACCCGCAACATCTTTCGCCGCTCACACGACGAAACAGCTACTCCTTCATGCAGCGCACCTGCGCTCCATAGCTCCGTTTCTGCGAACCGAGCAGCTGGCTGTTGACCGACTTGACAAAGACACCGGCCTTATAATTGTCCGATGCGTAGGCCGAATTGCTCCACACGGTCCAGCCGTTGCCGAAATAGGAACTGCGGCCGGTCGCTCCGGCAATGCAACCCGTCGCCGGATAGTAACAGGTCATGTCACCGACATGAAATACGAATCCGTTGTACAGCGAAGTCACGGTTGATTCCGCATACCAGTCACTCAGAGGCGAATCCGCCGACGGTGCCAACACCGCCCAGACAAACCGGTGCGGAACCCGATAGCCCGGAGGACAGGGATCGTAGATACTCTTGCTTCCGGTATCGCTCCCGTCGAAAAGCGGATCGGCACAGCCCCACAAATCATCGGGCTGGAACGCTCCTGCTGCGACATAAAGCCAATTGTAACAGGCCTGGCCAGTATTGGTCTCCGTAATGAAGTTCATCGGATAACGTATCGAAGCCTCGATCGTCGCGGCTGTGCCGATCCTGCCGCCATCCACGATATGCCAACCGGCATCCTCCGTCAACGACGTCTCGGCGGAGGTTCCGAAGGCCAATTCCATGCCCTGTGCATCATAAGTGGCCAGACGCTGATCCGAGGTCCGAAAGGGCACGAAGGGATCCTTGCGACCCCACTGGTAGAACATTCCGTAGCTACGGGTATTGTCCGTGCCATCGTACGTTGCCGACAAGGCCCCGAGATTGCGATCCATCATCTCCACGTCCGGCATCGGCAGCGAACTCTCTGACAAGGCATAACGCTGGACCGTTGCATCCAGATCAGCCGCCGTAAACCACAGATGCCAGCTCCAGAGAATATTTCCGGCGGCATCGTACACCGCAACAACGGCATTCCCCTCTTCAAAAGGTTCGGCCGCAACGAACGACAGGCGTCCGTCCGCACCCAACTTCACATCCGTAACCAGGCCCGGCGCCGTCTGCCACAACAATCCGGCAGAGACCGGTTCAAGCGGACGAGGTTCGATTCCCTGCGCCGATCCGTAGGCCGAAACATACCCCGCAACGGCCGGTGTCGGTCGTCCGTTTCCCATCGTCGTGGCATCGAAACCGAAGGTGCCGGCATGCGGCACGACATAACAGTTCGCCGTACCCATCGCATCGAGGGCCTCAACGGCAGGTGTATCGGCTGCATATTCGAATGGATTGTAGGTCTTGATATGGTTCGCTTCGAGCACGATCTCACGTTGCGAAGTTTCACGCACCATCTTTCCGCCGGTCGCATCGGTAATCGTAAACCGCCAGCCCGCATACTCTCCGGGCGGCACGACCAGACAGAACTGCGTCGGCGTGTCGGGCGACAGTGCGACGCCTTCATCGGGACAATCGAGCGTCAGCGACGACTCCGTACCGAGCCGCTGCAGAGTCCAGGTATCTCCGGACGCATCGTAGCTCAACCGCACCTCGCCGCACAACGCTTCGCCGCCAAGCGTCTCCATCCGGATCGAACGGATCGACGCCGTACCGGTCAATTGCAGACGGACGACACCGCATACCGAACGAAACGGCAGAAGTTCGAGCGTCGAACTCCGCGCAACCATCGGACTGGTCTCCGCAGAGAAGGTTCCCGAACCGCCGAAAACCTGTCGCAGCGGCAAGGTCAGCACAACCGCGCCTCCGCGCTCCACGACAGCCGACTCCCGATAGGGGTAACAGGCGAAATAACTCGTACTTGCAAACTCCTCACCCGTAAAATCGGCCGAAGCACTTCCGGCACAGCGATCGTCGATGACGAAACAACGGTTCTGTTCCGATGCGTCACCCCATACGCCGATCCGATCGCCGGCCGACCAGAAGACCTCCGTACCGCGTTCGCCGCCCAATACCGTTCGTGTCGAAGGATCTATCGCAGCCCTTACACGGACCTGTTCCGACGGTCCGCCGTCCGCGCCTCCTCCCCACAGCAGCGGGTCCGACGCACAGGAGACCGCCAGCAACACGAATCCACACAAGAATTTCAGTCGCATCATACCCATATCACAAATCCTCCCACGGGTCTTCCTCCATCGGCGGAAGTTCATTTCCCGACTCACCGTAACCCTTTTCCGCTTCCACATCATACATGACCAGTTCCGGAACAGCATATTCCGGCATTTTCTCATTTCCGTCTTTTCGGTACATCTTTCATACATCTTGAGGTAGAACACAAAACAAAATTACGGAAATGTTACAAAAAATGCAACCGTTTGCAATATTATCCAGCCCGTTCGGAGCATTCCCATGCGAAACGGCCGGTTTTGCCGCACAAAAAAACGGGAGACGGCGCGGCCGTCTCCCGAATATCCGAAAATGAATATGGATTTTATGCTTCGCCCTTCAGCTGCTTGAGCAAAGTGTTGTATTCATTGTACTTGTCCATCATGCCCGGTTCATCACGCAGACGGAACGCAATCGACTTCATGAAATCCACCGTATCGACATCATCGGGTTTGATGGCATGCGCCTTCTCGAAATAGGGCAAAGCCTCCATATAGATCGCATTGACCGCTTTCAGATCCGCGTCGTACTCGCTTTGGCTCATATAGGTCTTCTTGCCCATCTCGGTATTCATGGCATCGGCCTTGACCGTATAGAAGAGGCCCAGATAGTAGTTGCCTTCATAGAGATCGGGCTGCAGCTCGACAACCTTCTTGAACGAATTGATCGTCTCATCGTAATTCTGCAACTTGTAGAAGACACGGCCGCGGCCGAACCACAGATCCACATTGTTGGGATCTTCCGCAAGCGAATTGTCGATCATCTCGACCAGATCGGCGGGATCGCCTACGTTGTCCTCCGAAGTGTAAAGCTGCATCAGGCCATCGAGAATCTTCTCGTTCTTCGGGAATTTCTCGATACCGGCCAGCAACGCATCCTTCGCCTTCATCAGGAAAGAAGCGTCGTTGCCCTTCTGGCCATAGTAACAGTGGAACAGATAATAGTAGATATCGCCCGCCTCATCGGCATAGCCTGCTGCCAGCGCATCATTGAGACACTTGGCTCCGCGTTCGAACGACGCCGCATCGCGCGAACCGTCCACCGTCAACAGATAGCCTGCAAAATACAACAGCGAGGGATCGGCCTCTCCGTAGGCCGGATTCTCCTGTGCACGGTAAGCCGTCAGGTAGGCCTCGGCACCGGTAAGATATTCGCCGGCCTCGATCGACACATTGCCCAGAATCGACGCATAGTTGGCAATCGATTCCAAACCGATCTTGATCTTCGGGGCCTGCTTGGGATCCAGTTCATACGCCTTGGCGTAAGCATCGATGGCCGTATCCAATGCCCCTTCCTTGATCTCCTGCAGCTGTTTCCACGCCACGATCTTGCCATCCTTCTCATAGGCGATGAAATACGGATAGTTCCAGGCAACGGCCTTCGAACCGTTGATTTCGACCTCCTCCGTGCTGGTCGGCTCGCCGATCGAGATCTTCATGATCGCCGTCTCCATCGGAACAAAGAGTCCGTTGGTCGGCTCGGCAGCAGCGTTGAAATAGACCTTGCCCCGGTTGATCCACGTTGCAGCCTTGGTGTTCTTCTTGGGATTGGCGATGTCGGCATCGCTCTTCTCAAGCTTCGACAACGTCGCTTCCTTATTCACTTTCTGCGCATTTGCGGCAGGGATGGACAACAACGAGATTGTTGCAACCATCAACATGAATTTTTTCATAACGGTTAAATTATTGGTTATCATTCACATTCTCCTCGTTTGCCGGAATCTCCGGTGACGGAGTCGGCGCATTTTCCGCAGCCGGAGCCGACGGCTCCGACCCGTCATCCGCCGTCACAACGTCCGTGCCGGAATCCTCTTCACTGCCCGGCACGGCCATGACGGACGCAATGGCGTCGCCCTCGTGCAGGTTGATGATCCGCACACCCTGTGTCGCACGGCCCGCCACGCGGATCTGCGATACCGCCGTGCGGATCGTCAGGCCCGAACGGTTGATGATCATCAGATCATTCTCGTCCGTCACGGCCTGTATGGCGATCAGCTTGCCGGTCTTCTCGGTAATATTGATCGTCTTGACGCCCTTGCCGCCCCGATTCGTAATCCGATACTCCTCCAGATCGGTACGCTTGCCGTACCCGTTTTCACTGAGCACCAGCACATCCTGCCCGCTGTCCGGTTCGACGCAGATCATGCCGATCACTTCATCGCCCGCATCGAGCGAAATACCGCGGACACCGGCACCTACCCGGCCGATCGGACGCACCGTATTTTCATTGAAGCGGATCGCCTTGCCTCCGCGGGCCGCAATCATCACCTCGGCTTCGCCGCTCGTCAATTTCGCATCGATCAACTGGTCGCCTTCGCGGATCACGATGGCATTGACACCGTTGCTGCGCGGACGCGAATAGGCCTCCAGACGGGTCTTCTTGATCGTACCGTCCTTGGTGCACATCACGATGTAGTTGTTGTTCACATACTCCGCATCGTCCAGCCGCTTGACATTGATATATGCCCGCACCTTGTCATCGGGGTCGATCTGGATGACGTTCTGAATGGCGCGGCCCTTCGACGACCGGGCGCCTTCGGGAATCTGATAGACCTTCAGCCAGTAGCAGCGGCCCTTCTCCGTAAAGAAGAGCATCGTATTGTGCATCGTCGCAAAATAGATATGCTCGATGAAATCCTCGTCGCGCGTCGCGCTGCCCTTGACACCGATACCGCCGCGATTCTGCGTCCGGTATTCCGTCAGGGGCGTCCGCTTGATATAGCCCAGATGAGAGATGGTGATCACCATCTCGTCATCCGCATAGAAATCCTCCGGATTGAACTCTTCCGATGCGTAGATGATCTCCGTGCGACGTTCGTCGCCGTACTTCTCCTTCACCTCCAGCAGCTCGTCCTTGATGATCTTCATCTGCAGGGGCTCGCTGGAGAGCACCTCTTTGAAGTAGGCGATCCGTTTCTGCAGGTCGTCGCGTTCGTTCGTCAGCTTGCCGTGTTCGAGGCCGGTCAATGCACGCAGACGCATCTCGATGATCGCCGCCGCCTGCAAATCGCTGAGTCCGAACTTCTCCATCAGGGCCGTCTTCGCCTCTTCAGGTGTCTTTGCGGCACGGATCGTATGGATCACTTCGTCGATGTTGTCCTGTGCGATGAGCAGACCCAGCACGATATGCAGCCGCTCTTCGGCCTTTTGCAGGTCGAACCGCGTGCGGCGCACCACCACATCGTGGCGATGTTCGATGAAGTGCTGAACCAGATCGCGCAGATTCAGCAGATAGGGCCGTCCATGCACCAGCGCGATGTTGTTCACGGGGAACGACGTCTGCATCGGCGTATTTTTATAGAGCGTGTTGAGTACGACGCTCGCCACGGCGTCCTGTTTGAGGATGATCACGATACGCAGTCCCCGACGATCCGATTCGTCGTTGATGTAGGAGATCCCTTCGATCTTCTTGTCGTTGATCAGGTCGGCGATCTTCTTGATCATTTCGGCCTTGTTCACCTGATAGGGAATCTCCGTTACGACGATGCATTCGCGGCCCGAATGCGTATGTTCGATCTCGGTCTTCGCACGCATGACGACACGGCCGCGACCGGTCATCAGCGCTTCCCGAACGCCCTCATAGCCATAGATGATACCGCCCGTCGGGAAATCGGGACCCTTGACATATTTGAGAAGCTCCTCGCACGATATATCGTGATTATCCACATAGGCGCAGCAGGCATCGACCACTTCGCCCAGATTGTGCGGAGCCATGTTGGTCGCCATGCCTACGGCGATACCGCTCGCGCCGTTGACCAGCAGCAGCGGGATTTTCGTCGGCAGGACGGTCGGCTCCTTGAGCGTATCGTCGAAGTTGTTCGTCCAATCGATCGTCTCCTTGTCGATATCGGCCATCACCTCATCGGTGATCTTGCGCATGCGCGCCTCCGTATAACGCATGGCGGCCGGCGAGTCGCCGTCCATCGAGCCGAAGTTGCCCTGCCCGAAGATCAACGGGTAGCGCAACGACCACTCCTGGGCCATACGCACCATCGCCTCATAGACCGACAAATCGCCGTGCGGGTGGAACTTACCGAGCACATCGCCCACGATACGGGCCGACTTACGGGTCGGCTTGTCGGAGTAAAGCCCCAGTTCGGCGCTCATATCGTAAAGGATACGGCGATGAACGGGTTTCAAACCGTCGCGGGCATCGGGCAACGCCCGCGACACGATGACCGACATCGAATAGTCGATGTAGGCCGATTTCATCTGCTGTTCGATATTGACGGGGATGATACGCCCCTCCAAACCGGCATTTTTTTCCTCTTCCGTCAGCATTTTCTTATTTTCTTATCTTCCGGCGTTTCTTCATTTAATAACAAGCAAAAATACGATTTATTTCACAAACGGGCAACTTTTGCAGCCGAAAAATCATCTTCCGCAGGGTGTCCGTTCCGAAATCCGCCATTCAAGACACCTTTCCGCCGATTTGAGCGCATTTGAGATCCGGCCCGACCGGAGGGAGGGAGATTTCGGAGACAACGATCCCCTGATGGAAAGAGGAGGGGACTATATGCAAAACCGCCGCACGCTGCAACCCGAACAGCAAGCCCGAATATCGGGAAACGGCTGCATCCGCCCGAACAATTTCCTGTTTTCGTGATTACCGGCATGACCCATGAAACATTTTCCGCCGCCGCGGCCGCTCCGCCGGGCCCTTCCGTTTCGGGCGCGGGGCGGCCGATCGGCCGCCCCGCGACAGCTCCCGACGTCAACGAAAATCGATTATCTCGAAATCGGGATAGGCGGCAGCATCGAAACGCCGCACGTCGGCCGTCGGATTGATCTTCTCGACAACGATGCGGATCGTATCGCCATCGAGATCGTACACCACTTCGCGGGGTTCGCCTTCGGCAGTCACATCGACCGTAATGGAACTCATCACGGCCCCCTTGTCGGTCGGGGTCAGGCGCAACCGGTACGGAGTGCCCTCCGCGGGCAACAGTTCACTGCGGAATGCGTCATCCAGAAAGTCGAAGGCCCGCGTGGGATTGCTCAGCAGATTGCGGCTCGACAGATCCACCGTATCGATGACCACCTCACGTTTCGAGGGATCGACCTCCCATTTGGCCGCACCGTCGCAATAAGCCTCGGCATCTCCGACCTGCATGTAATAAGAGTCGCCCTCGACCGCATAACTGCCCGTCGCGGTAAAGTCGGCGCCCTTCACCTCGAAAGCCACCGTATAGGACTTCATGGTACGGAAACGGTTTGCCAGCCGCTCCACGACATCGCGCGCCGACAAAGCGCCTTCGGCCGCCTGAAGCGACATCACGGCAAACAGGGCTCCGACCAGGGTAACAAAACGTCTGTTCATCATTTGTCCGTCATTGGGGATCGACCGTTCAGAAGAGACCCAGTTCCTGCAACCGGGCTTCCAGACTCGGCAGATCATGGTAAAGAATATCGCGCGGTTTGGCACCCTCCTGACGCCCTACGATACCGGCACGTTCAAGCTGCATCATGATACGTCCCGCACGGTTGAAGCCCACCTCGTAGTTGCGCTGGATCATCGAGGTCGAGATCTGGCCCTGCGTAACGGCATCGCGGGCAATCTCGGCGAACTTCGAATCGTATTTCACCGGAGCGGAGCTTTCGCTGCCCAATGCCGCGCCACCCCCTTCGCCGCCCGATTCGGGCGTGTAGTCCGGAAGGCTGTAGGCCGAGGTATATCCCTGCTGTTTCGAGATGTAGTCCACGATACGCTCCACTTCGGGCGTATCGACCAGCGCACACTGGATACGCGTCAGCTCGCCGTTGTTCGAGAAGAGCATGTCGCCCCGCCCGATCAGCTGTTCGGCGCCGGGGCGGTCGATGATCGTCCGCGAGTCGATCATCTGCATCACACGGAACGCGATACGGGCGGGGAAATTGGCCTTGATACCGCCCGTGATGACCTTCACGTCGGGGCGCTGCGT
The DNA here is from genome assembly GCA_944321175.1 of uncultured Alistipes sp. GTDB lineage: Bacteria > Bacteroidota > Bacteroidia > Bacteroidales > Rikenellaceae > Alistipes. The sequence goes on along the minus strand of CALUKI010000008.1, from coordinate 131,775 downwards.
CGCGATGATGAGGTGGATACCCACCGCACGCGCCTTCTGCGCCAGCCGCATTACAGGCCCCTCGACCTCTTTGGCCGTCATGATCAGATCGGCAAACTCATCGACCACCACCACGATGTAGGGAAGGAAGCGGTGCCCCTTGAGGGGATTGAGCCGCCGGGCCGTGAATTTCTCGTTGTACTCCTTGATGTTGCGGGCTCCCGCATCCTTGCAGAGCGCCAGACGGCTCTCCATCTCCGTACAGAGCGAGTTGAGCGTATAGACCGCCTTGCGGGGATCGGTGATGATGGCCTCCTCTTCGGACTCCATCTTCGCCAGAAAATGACGTTCGATCTTGGCATAGAGCGAGAACTCGACCATCTTGGGATCGATCATCACGAACTTGAGCTGCGCCGGATGCTTCTTGTAGAGCAGCGACGTGATGATGGCATTCAGCCCCACTGACTTACCCTGCCCCGTAGCACCGGCAACCAGCAGGTGGGGCATCTTCGCCAGATCGAAGACATAATTCTCATTCTGGATCGTGCGGCCGATCACCACCGGCAGCTCCGCCTTCGACTCCTGAAATTTCAACGACCGGATGGCCGAATACATCGAAACGATCTCCTTGTTCCGGTTCGGGACCTCGATGCCGATAGTGCCCTTTCCCGGAATCGGCGCAATAATACGGATACCCAACGCCTTGAGGCTCTGGGCAATATCATTCTGAAGGCTCTGGATACGCGAAATCTTGACGCCTTGCGCCTGCACGATCTCATAAAGCGTCACCGTCGGGCCGGTCGTCGCCTTGATCCGCTGGATGGGGATGCCGAAGTTCTTCAGCGTCTCCTCGATGCGCGACTTGTTCTCGTAGATCTCCTCGTCGGTCACCTCCGAATCCGAGATGTAGTCCTCCAGCAGCGTTACCGACGGCCGGCGGTAATTGATCAGATCCTTGAGCGGATCGTAACTTTCGGTGGCGATCCGCCGTTCGTCCACCAGTTTGTCGTGATGCTCCTCGACGGTGACTACGACACCCTCACTGCAGACCACACCCGCAGCATCCGAAGCGCCCGAAGCATCGGAAGCATCGGACGGCCCCGGCATTTCACGGACAACGAACGGATCGCCGGAATCACCCTCCGCAAAGGGATTTTCCTCCTCCGGAGGGGTTGTTTGCGCCGTATCGTCCGTTTTGCGCACGGCATCTTCTCCAAGATCGATCTCGACGAACTCCCCCTCTTCGGAAACACACCGGGGAGACCGGAGCTTTTCAACCGACCCGACATCCGGATCGTCGTCAAGGGGGTGTTCGACAAAGGGATCGTCCTCCGCAACCGCCCGATTCCGGGCATAGTAATCGTTGACCGTCTCCACCCCGCCCGATACAGGGGCAACGTCCGGCGTATGGACGACAAACGGATCCTCCTCTTCGGATGCCGCCGGATGCGACACGCTCCGGCTGCCGTCGTCCGGTCGCCGGGCAGCAGCCGGCACCGATGCCTCTTCCCGTTTCCGCTCCGAGGGCAGGGATTCCGACCATTCGGAGCGTTCCGGCCGCGCCGTCTCTTCCGCCGCCGCATCCCGCACCGGAACACGGCTCTCCGAATCCGTATCGGACGGCTGATCGTCCGGCGCATCCTCCGCCGCACGGCGGCCCTTCACGATCGACTGCAACGACGGAACCTTATGCGCAACCGTGCCTACCAGTTTTTCGCTCGTACCGACCAACGCATTGCCGGCGCGATTGACCGTATTGATGAAGTTGCGGTTGATGAATACTCCCGTAAGGATCCAGCCGCCCAACAACAGGATGGCGCTGCCGACCGTGCCGACACCCGTCTTCAGCAAACGGCCCATTTCGAGGCCGAAGGCACCGCCCCATCCGCTGTTGAACATTTTCCATCCGTCGTCGAACGCCACGCCGAGAGTCAGCGAGCCGAGAATGAGGATCAACAGCGAACTGAGCACCGAATGGTGGAAAAGAACCGGCTGCCGGCGCAGGATGCGCGTACCCATCATGGCAAGGATAAAGGGGATGACGATTCCGAAGAGCCCGAACGACTGTCCCACGAAGATCTCCGCAGCCCACGCGCCCCATTTTCCGCAGGGGTTCTCGATCGTAGCGTCGAAATTGGGGTTCTCGCTGCCCACACCGTGCAATACGCTGCAGTCGGCCCGCCAATAGAAGTAGTAAAAGACCACCGACGCCATCAGGAATATTCCGATGAAGAGCAGCAGCAAGCCGAAAATCCAACGGGCGCTCTCACCGTCGGTTCGAGAGCCGGAGTTCCGGGTTGATCTGGATTGCGTCGATGCCATGTTCCACGAACGTTTTATCGTACAAAAATAACAATCATTTTCGATTTATGCAATGTCGGCAGCAAAAGCCTTGCGGCGCAACCGTTCACGGTAGGCGTCGTCGGCAAAGGTCAGAAACCGGTATTCGGGCCGATGGGCCGGCTCCGCACGCAGATTCCATTTGTCAAGCAGTTCGGCCGTATGCCGCGCCACCGCCGGCGACGGGTCGATCACCGTCACGCCGCGACCGGCCGTCACCCGACGGATCGTCTCCATCAGGAACGGATAGTGCGTGCACCCCAGCACGATCTGGTCGGCCCCTTGCTCCAGCATGCCGGCCATAGCCGCCGCAACCGTGCGTTCCGCTTCGGGGGTCGCCTCAAGATCGTTCTCGACCAGTTCGACAAATCCGTGTCCGGGTCGGGCGATCACCTTCACGTCGCGCCCGTAACGCGCCGCCGTGCGGTGGAACAGATCACCGTCGAGGCTCCGCTCGGTAGCCAGCACGCCGACCACCCCGCTGCGCGTATGGAGGCAGGCGGGCTTCACGGCCGGCTCCATCCCCACGATGGGCAGTGCGGCATATTTCGCACGCAGGAAGTCGATTGCGGCGGCCGTCGCCGTATTGCAGGCCACCACCACAAGTTTGCAGCCCTCCGCCGCAAGCCGTCCGACGGCAGCGTCGGCCAACGCCTGCACCTCCCCGCGCGAACGCGACCCGTAAGGACAGTTCTTGCCGTCGCCCAGATACGACAGCGACTCTTCGGGCAGCAGCTTCCGCACTTCGCGCCAGACGGTCAGTCCGCCCAGTCCCGAATCATAAATTCCGATCGGTGCATTGTTCATGATCAGACCCTCCTGTGGTTATTCTTTCCGTGATTGAAGTTTCAGCGCCGGCTCGCCACCGGTCGGTGCCGGCAACCGGCAGCCGGTTCGTTTTCGCTCAGACGCATTCCGAACCCGCCCGCCGGCCCCACCCGGTGCGGCAGGTCTCTCCGTGCAGCGCGTCAATGTCCGCCGGAGCCCGCCATGCCGTGTGCTTCCGAACGATCGAGGTACGCCACGATGCGGTCCATGATCTGATCGTCAGTCAGGGAGTCGCAATCGATCACGAGCATTGCGCGGGCATAGAACGGCTCCCGTTCGGCGATATTGCGGGACATGTAATCGACAAGTTCCCCGTCGCTCAGACCGCGCAGCTTGGGACGCTTCGCGCGTCCGTGAGGAGAGAGCCGCGATGCGATGTTGCGGGCCGAACGCCGCAGATAGACCGTCGTACCGGCGGCCGCCAGCATCGCCATATTGTCGCTCCATGTGGGCAGCCCTCCGCCCGTCGCCACGATGCACGGCACGCCGTCTTCGGACAACCGGGCCACCACCTCCCGCTCCAGCTCCCGAAAACGTTCTTCGCCTTCATAGCGGAAAATATCGCTGACCGACGCCCCTTCGAGCCGTTCCACCTCGGCATCCGTATCGAAGGCCCGTATGCCCAACCGCCGCGACAATTTCCGCGCCAGCGTACTCTTGCCGCAACCCATATATCCTACCAAAAATAGCTTTGTCACCGTTCGGGTGTTTTATCCGTTTGGTTGTTCCGTTCCGCCGACAGGATTGCAGCGGCGCATTTGCCGCCGCGCAACCCTCAGAAAAGGTTGAGCTGCTCCACGTCGATCACCTCGTCGGCATCGCCGCGCGGACGTTCGATGATGAGTTCTGCGCCCCCGTCGTCGGCCGGAACGAGCGGCGGCTCGCCTTCGGGCAATTCGATGCCATCGGCCTGCGGTTCGCGGGTCTCCGCCCTCTCCGCACGGGCCGGCATGCCGCCATCCGCCGGAACACTTTCCGCCGCAGGCTCGCCGTTGTCACCATCATCCGGCAGCATCCCATCCGACGGCGTCTCCGGCTCCTCCGGCTCGATGAACCGCAGCGACGCAACTTCGAACGTCGTCACGCGCTTGCCCTTTGCACGATGGCTCTTGACCCCGATGAATCCATCGACATCGATCATCTCCGGCGGCCGCGAAGCCTGCGCACCCGCATACGTCACCTCCAGCTGCGAGGCGCTGCATCCCGTGCGGCAGACAAACCGGTTCGTCCCCTCCTCATCGAGATAGAACTGAAGTTTGTCGCCCGGCTCGATATTGAAACGCTTCAGATAATAGTAATTCTGCTCCTTGTCGTAATAGCAGACCGCATAGATCTTCTCCGGACAATAGCGTTCGACGCACAACGTATCATCGGGGAAATGCTGCTGCAGGTCGTAGTTCGTGATATAGTACTTGTTAGGCGTCCACACCAGCAGCTTGTCATCCCCCTTGAAGGCCCCCAGCGCATAACCGCGCCCTTCGGTATTGAGCCGGTGCACATCGTCGTCGAACCAGATCTCCTGACTGCCGAGCGTCGAGGTGCCCCGCTCCTTCAATACGATCTTGTGGATGCCGTACCGCGAGAAGAGATTGCCCTGGCTCTGCCGCCCCTTGATGGCCAGCGTCGAAAAGTCGAGATCGACAATCACCTTCTTCAGCCGCGGACGCGGCTTGAAATAGACCTTCAGCACCTCGGCCTCGCCATTGGGATTGACCGACATGTAGAGGATCTCGCTCTTGGGCGTCCCTTTCGTAATATCGTACTCCTTGTCGCGCGTAATGCCCTTGATCGCACACCGCTTCATCAGGATCGGGCCGTTCTTTCCGTCACGGTACAGCACATTGTAGATCGTGCGTTCATCGTTGCGCTTGAAGACGCCGATATAGTAGATGTTCTTGTCGAAGAAGGCCTTGTCGCTCACCTTGCTGATGATGTAACGGCCGTCCTTCGTAAAGACGATCACGTCGTCGATGTCCGAGCAGTCGCAGACAAACTCCGAATCCTTCATCGACTTGCCGATGCCGTAGAATCCCTCGGCGCGGTCAACGTACAGTTTGGCATTCGTCACGGCCACCTTCGCCGCCTCGATCGTATCGAACGACCGCAGCTCCGTGCGGCGTTCCCTGCCTTCGCCGTATTTCTCCCGAATACGCTCGTAATAGGCAATCGCATAGTCGGTCAGATGCTCCAGATCGTAACGCACCCGCTTGATCTCCGCCTCGATGTTCCGGATCTCGTTGTCGGCCTTCTCCGTATCGAAACGCGAGATGCGGATGAACTTCAACTCGGTCAGCCGCTGCACGTCGTCGAGCGTCACCTCGCGCCGCAACAGCTTCTTGAAGGGCTCCAGCCCCTTATCCACAGCCGCATAGGCCGCCTCGCGGGTCCGGCACCCCTCGATGAGCTGGTAGAGCTTGTTCTCGATGAAGATCCGTTCGAGCGACGCCGCATGCCACGCCTCGTTGAGCTCATGCAGCCGGATCTCCAGCTCCTGCCGCAACAGATCGCGCGTATGCTCCGCCGAACGGCGCAGGATCTCGCTCACCCCCATGAAATGGGGCTTCTCGTCCCAGATGACGCACGCATTGGGAGCAATCGACACCTCACAGTCGGTAAAGGCGTAGAGCGCGTCGATCGTCTTGTCCGAAGACTCGTCGGGCGCCACCTGCACGATGATCTCCACCCGTTCGGCCGTGTTGTCGTCCACGCGGCGGATCTTGATCTTGCCCTTTTCATTGGCCTTGAGGATCGACTCCTTGATCGACTCGGTGGTCGTCGTATAGGGGATCTCGGTAATGGCCAGCGTCCGCTTGTCGATCTTCGAGATCTTGGCCCTGACCTTGACCGTACCGCCCCGCAGACCGTCGTTGTAACGCGACACGTCGATCATGCCGCCCGTCGGGAAATCGGGATAGAGCTGGAACGGCTCGCCGCGCAGATGGGCGATGGCCGCATGGATCAGTTCGTTGAAGTTGTGCGGCAGGATCTTCGAGGCCAGACCGACGGCAATGCCGTCGGCTCCCTGCGCCAGCAGCAGCGGGAACTTCACGGGCAGCGTCACGGGCTCCTCCTTGCGGCCGTCGTAGGAGAGCATCCATTCGGTCGTCTTCTTGTTGAAGACCACGTCGAGGGCGAATTTCGACAGCCTCGCCTCGATGTAACGGCCCGCAGCAGCCTCGTCGCCCGTAAGGATATTGCCCCAGTTGCCCTGACAGTCGATCAGCAGATCCTTCTGTCCGAGCTGCACCAGCGCATCCTTGATCGACGCATCGCCGTGCGGATGGTACTGCATGGTCTGCCCCACGATGTTGGCCACCTTGTTGTAGCGGCCGTCGTCGATCACCTTCATGGCATGGAGGATGCGCCGCTGCACGGGTTTCAGTCCGTCCGCCACATGGGGGACGGCACGCTCCAGAATCACATACGAGGCATAGTCCAGAAACCAGTTCTTGTACATGCCCGTCAACTTGCGCACGCCGCCCGTCTCCGACGTCAGGCGCTCGTACCGCCCCGGCGCGGCCGGACGCGCCTCGGCCGTTTCCGCCGCCGCACCCTCCGGCGCTACCGGTCCATCCGTCGCAGGCGTCTCCGCACCCGCCGTCTCGTGCGACAACTCCTCGTTGGGATATATCTCTTCACTCATAATCAATCGTTTTCAATCAACCGACAACAATCGTTCTACTCTCCCGACGGCTGCAGGTCGCCCTCGATGAGATCCTCCTCGATACGCAGGTTATCGACGATGAAGCCCTGCCGTTCGGGGCTGTTCTTGCCCATGTAGAACTCCAGCATGTCATGGATCGGGTCGTCCTTCGTAAGACGCACCTTGTCGAGCCGCATCCGCTCGCCGATGAACTCCTTGAATTCGTCGGCCGAGATCTCGCCCAGACCCTTGAAGCGCGTGATTTCGGCCTGAGCGCCGCAGCGGCGGATCGCCTGCTGCCGCTCCTCCTCGTTGTAGCAGTAGATCGTCTCCCGCCTGTTGCGCACACGGAACAGCGGTGTCTGAAGGATGTAAAGATGGCCGCTGCGGATCACGTCGGGGAAGAACTGCAGGAAGAAGGTCATCAACAGCAGCCGGATGTGCATGCCATCGACATCGGCATCCGTAGCGATGATCACCTTGTTGTAGCGCAGGTTGTCCATGTCCTCCTCGATGTTGAGCGCCGCCTGCAGCAGATTGAACTCCTCGTTCTCGTAAACCACCTTCTTGGTCAGTCCGTAGCAGTTGAGCGGCTTGCCGCGCAGCGAAAAGACCGCCTGCGTACGCACGTCGCGGCTCGTGGTGATCGACCCCGACGCCGAATTGCCCTCCGTGATGAAGATCATCGACTGTTCGGCCAGTTCGCTGCGGTCCGTAAAGTGGATTTTGCAGTCCCGCAGCTTCCGATTGTTGAGCGACACCTTCCTGGCCGTCTCGCGGGCCTTCTTCTGGATGCCCGAAATCGCCTTGCGCTCCTTTTCGTTCTCCACGATCTTGCGCTGCAGCACCTGCGCCGTTTCGGGGTGTTTGTGCAGGTAGTCGTCCAGATGCTTGCCGATGAAGTCGCACACGAAGTTGCGCATCGACACCCCCGGCTCCACCTCTTTCGATCCGAGCTTGATCTTGGTCTGCGATTCGAAAACCGGATCGGTCACCTTGACCGAGATGGCCGCGATGATCGACGTCCGGATATCCGACGCATCGTAATCCTTGTGATAGAATTCGCGGATCGTCTTGGCAATCGCCTCGCGGAATGCCGTCTGATGCGTACCCCCCTGCGACGTATATTGGCCATTGACGAACGAATAGTAGCTCTCGCCATAACCCGAACCGTGCGTGACGGCCACCTCGATGTCGTCGCCCGACAGATGGATCGGAGCATAGAGCGGCGTATCGGACATTTTCTCGTTCAACAGATCCAGCAACCCGTTTTTCGAGACATGCGGCTCTCCGTTGAGCCGGAGCGTGAGACCGAGGTTGAGATAGGCATAGTTCTTGACCATCTCCTCGACATACTCCATGTTGTAGCTGTACGCGCCGAAGATCTCCTCATCGACCCGGAACGAAATCGTCGTACCGTTTTTCTCATTGACACCGCTCTCCCAGCGGTCGGTCTGTTCGAGCCCCTGTGCGAACGTGACCGTCCGCGCCTCGCCGTCGCGAACCGAACGGGCCGTAAACTCGCTCGACAGCATGTTGACGGCCTTGACGCCCACGCCGTTCAATCCGACGGTCTTTTTGAAGGCCGTACCGCCGTACTTGCCGCCGGTGTTCATCTCGCTTACGGCGGCCGCCAGCGACTTGAGCGGAATGCCGCGTCCGTAGTCACGGACCGTAACCACATTGTCTTCGATCGTGATCTCGATCAATTTTCCGGCCCCCATGATGAATTCATCGACCGAATTATCGACAACCTCCTTGATCAGCACATAAATACCGTCGTCGGGCTGCGTACCGTCCCCCAGTTTGCCGATATACATTCCCGGACGCAAACGGATGTGTTCGCGCGGGGAGAGTGTAACAATGGCATCGTCGCCGTAAGCGGCGGAAGTAGTATTCAATAAATCTGACATATTCGTTCAATACGGAAGCGCCGTTGCCGTCCCCGGACCGTAACGGGCGCATGTTCCCATCCGTTCATTTGCGTCTGTTCATTCGAGGCCGGCATCCTTCAAACGGCAGGGGCCGTTTCTCCGATCCCCGGCTCCGCAACCGGTACCTTCGGTTCCGGCGCCGTCCCGTTCCGTCTGAGACCTCCGCCCCGCGATCCCTGCGGAGCATCCGCCGGCAATCCAGACCGATCCTTCCGGCCCGGATCCGGATTTGTCACTCCCCTTTCCGGATCTTCGCCAACGCCGCCGTCATCCGCTCCCGCACGGAGTCCATCAACTCATGCGTCTCGCTGCGGACGACCTCCTCGGCGGGAATCGGCGGCAACACCTTGACCGTGACCCGCTGACGCCATGCAAAGAGCCGGTTCGGACGGATTACCCGCGCCGTACCGTCGAGCACAACCGGCAAAACGGCGACCCCTGCAGCCTTTGCCAAAGTAAACGCACCGGCCTTGAAACGATGAATCTCCCCGTCGCGCGAACGGGTCCCTTCCGGGAAGACCGAGACCGACACCCCGCGCGAAAGCCACAACTTCCCCTCACGGAGCATCTGCTCCATCGCCTCGGCGGCATGTCCCCGGTCAATCGGAATATCCCCGTGCACAAGCAGGAACTGGCCGATAAAGGGGATACGGAAGACCTCGCGTTTGGAGACCCACCGGAAATTCAACGGGACAAAATAGAGCGCAACGATATCGACCATCGACTGATGGTTGAGTACGATCACATAACGCCCCTTCCGATCGACATGCTCCAGCCCTTCGATCCGGCGCGGAAAGGCAAGCAGGAAACTTTGGGCCAGCCAACGCGAAAGTTCATGCACGATGCGCCGCGACTTCTGAAACGGATAGGTCACCGCCAGCGCCACGACGGAGATGACGAGCATGACGGCACAGTAGAGCGTCAGCCAGATGTAATAGAGGATACTCAACATAAATCCATTCAGTCGGTTATCGGGACATCTCCGGTTCTCTGCGGAATCCGGGCACAGGCGTTGTCCGCTGCATCCAGACGGCGGGAGCCGACGATTTTCCAATTTTGCAAAAGTACAAAAATTTTGCGAAAAAATTCAAATCGCCGAGAGGAAAACAACGCAGGGGCCAACCGGTCCGACGTGTTTGCCGCCGGCATGCGACACCCTGCCGGCATACCGTCCGAAATCCTCCTCCGCCTCGCGTCACGCCGCAAACCGGTAGCCCTGCCCGCCGGAGCGGTTTCCCGCCCGAACAGCGGCCGTCCGAAACAGGCCGGCGCAAACCGAAGATCCATCCTCCATCAACAGGATCTGGAGCCGCAATCGTATAACTCGCAAAATAGTCGATAAGATTTACTACTTTGTTATGCAAACAACACATATTTTTCCCTATATTTGCAGCGTCGATTGAAAAAAATCCGGCACGGAACGTTATGAAAAGATTCAACAGGCTGTTTGTCACGTTCATACAGATTTTATTCGTATTCAATATACAGGCAGCGCAGGCTGCACGCCCGATGGCGGCGACCGGAAAGGTCGTCGATCCGAACGGCAGTCCCATCGCCTATGCGACCGTCGTACTGCTCGATGCCGGCCGGCAGGTTGCAGGCACGGCAACCGACGACGACGGAACCTTCACGCTGAAAGCTCCCGCCGGAACCTACCGCCTGACAATCCAGTACCTCGGCTATCAGGCTATCGAGACAGAGGTGACGATACCGGCCGACCCGGGACAATACACCCTGCAGCCCGCAACCGTCGCCATGCAGGAGGTCGTCGTCGAAACCCGTTCGATACGCCGCGAAGCCGACCGTTTTATCATGGAGGTCGCCAATTCGCCCGTCGCGGCAGGGAAAGACGGCACCGAACTGCTCAAGCAGGCTCCGGGGGTCTGGCTGACCGAAGACAAGATCGCAATCAACGGGGCTTCGGGCGTAAAGATCTACATCAACGACCGTGAAATGCGCATGTCGGTCGAAGAGCTGCTCAATTATCTGCGCGGGCTCAGAGCCGAAGAGATCCAGCGCATCGAGATCATACCGCAGGCCGGTGCGGATTACGATGCGGATTCGGCATCGGGCATCATCCGGATCACGCTGCGGCGCCAGCGCGACAACGGCCTGACGGGCAATGTCTCCTTCTCCACGCAGCACAGCCGGCAGATGTCGAACTACAACCCCTCCGTCTCCCTCAACGGACACACGGGACGCTGGACCTTCAATGTGTCGGGATGGCTCAACGCCGCACCCCGCCAAACGACGAAAGTAGCCGAACATACCGAATATCTTGCAAGCGACGCGCTGCTCGACGCCATCTCCGAGATGCGCGGCGACGGCTGCTACGGCGGGGGACGTGCGGGTGTGATCTTCGACATCGCGGAGCGTCACAGCATCGGGGTCGAAGGCGATTACTACGCCGACCGGACGAGACTGCCGAACAACACCTCCACCGATTTCCGGTCGGGCGGCACGCTCACGCAAAACGAAAGTTTCTACGACGGCGTGGACAAGGCATCGACCCTGTCGGCGACATTCAACTACATCTGGCGGATCGATACGCTGGGATCGACGCTCAAGGTCATGGCCGACTACAGCCGCAACGACCGCCGGCACACGAACGACAATTTCACCCGTTCGACGACACCGCCGGATATTGTCCGCGACTCGACGTTCGACGACCGCACGGCGGGACTCTACGAGGTGGCGGCCTTCAACATCGCCCTCGAACAGCGGCTCGGCGAGATGTGGCAGCTGCGGGCCGGCACCAAATATACCTTCAACAACATGCACAACGAGGCGCTGTACCGCTGTCTGAAAGACGGCAGCTGGCAGCAGCTCGACAAATACAGCTATGCGACCGACTATACCGAACGGATCGCGGCGCTCTACGCCGCCGCAACGTTCCGCGGCAAGCGCTGGGGCGTCGTGGCAGGGGTGCGGGGCGAATATACCCGCACGACAGGATATGCCAGCGACATCCGCCAACATTATCTGAGTCTCTTCCCGAATGCCAATGTCTCCTATACATTCGACGACAAGGGAGCATGGTCGCTCTCGGCACAATACTCCCGCAACATTTCACGGCCGGGATTCTGGGCGCTCAACCCCGCACGCATCCAGATATCGGACTACACCTACCAGTCGGGAAATCCCGCCCTGCAGCCCTCCTACACAGACAATCTCTCGGTTACGGCCCTTCTTGCGACGAAATACACGTTGAGCATCGGGGCACAGTTCCACCACGACGAAATCGCACAGGTCTTCGGTTCGGACCCCGCCGACGCCTCGATCACGAATCTCTGCTTCGAGAACCTCGACCACTCGGAGCAGTTTTACGCTTCGGCCAACCTCCCGATCCGGCTGACCCGATGGTGGAGTCTCACGGCCAACATCACGGAGGTCTGCCGGCGCGACCGCATCACGGCCGATTCGCCGCACAAGACGACATGGATGACCTTCGGGAATCTCACGACGAACGTTACACTGCCCCGCAAATTCATCATCGAGGTGGAAATCGGCGCCATGAGCCGCGTGCGGCAGGCCAACCTCGACATGAAAAGTTACGAAAGCACGACTCTGCGGCTCAAAAAACGCCTGCTGGACGACCGTCTGTCATTCACGGTGCAGGTATCCAACCTTTTCGACCAGGCACAGGAGTTCACGGCCGAAACCGGAAACTTCATACGCAACCTTCGCACGACAAACGACTGGGCAAGAAGACGTTTCGGTATATCGGTCAATTACAATTTCAAGACAGGGAAAGCCTTCAGGATCCGCAGCGTCGAGAGCGGCGCCGGCGATGAAAAAGGGCGCATGTAACCGGCCGCAAAGCTCCGAAACACCCTCCCCGCAATGCCGGCCGTTCCAAAACGGCGGGCGGCATGCGGATACGGCGCCGCTTCGCGACGCTGCGGAAACAGTGCCTCACCGGCAAAAGCCCGATGCGGCAGGGGGGGGGCGGTCGACCTTCCGAGAACAGCGCAGAAGGCCGAAAACAAACTTTTTTCAAAAAAGGTCGCCTCTGCATTAGGTATTTTATGCAAGGAATGTGTATATTTATTGGACGCATTGCCAGTCAATGACAAACTACAACCTTAATTGCAAATTTTATGGACATTGAAACAAAGGCGTTATCCGAACGCCACGCCCGCACGTTGATTCAAAAGCGGGGGGGGGAATTTTGTCCCCCGTCGAAGGAGGAGATGCATTCTCCGGAAATTGAAAACAACCGCCATTCGGGAAGTGCCCGCATGAAAGAAAGGCTCTTTGCCGGTCTGCTTTTCATCTCCATTCTCTCATTTGCATCCTGCGGAAAAGATTCGGCTACGGATCCGGCAACGAATGCCGATCCCATCGATCTGACCTTCAACGCAACGTCTGCGCTGTCCGACGTTCTGGAAATCCCCGCCGGAGAGAGCCTGTGGGAAAATGCCGAGACATTCGGCGTATATGTCGCGTCGGCCGATCCGACGCGCAATGTATCGGCTTCGCTCGCCGTAAAGGAGGGGAAGAGCTCCGGCGCGGTACGGGTCAACCATTTCGAGACGGGCAACACGGCCTCCTTCTACTATCCCTACTCGAAAGAGAACGATGACAAGGGGATGCAAAACATAACCTGCACGATCGCCGCAACGCAATCGCAAGGCGAGGCCGGCGTTTTCGACGCCGCCAACATGCCGATGGCATCGCTCGTGCAGACGCTCAACGCCGAGACGGCCTCACCCGCACAAACCGTAGAGATGCATGCCCTGGGCGGAATTCTCCGCGTGAAGGTACACGCTTCGGGACAATACGCCGGCGAAACGCTCCTGTCGGTCGAATACAGCGACGAAAAGACGCCGATGGCAGGATCGTTCACGCTGGATCTCTCGGCCCTGAAGAGCGAATCGGCGCTGGTTGCACCCGAATGCGACGGACACAGCGTCAAGACGACCCTGAGCGGAGGAGCCTCCTATGCCGTTCCCGCGTCTGCCGACGCGGCGAAAGCGGTCCATGCAGTCATGGCCGCCGGCAGCTACGACGGCACGCTGACGCTTACCACCGACAAGGCGGTCTATACGCAGCCGGCATCATGCAAGGTCGAACGCGGCGCATGCTGCGACCTTACCGTCGATCTCTCCACGACCGAAAGCCGACAGACCATCGACGGACTGTGGAACGGTTCGGGTACGGCCGAAGATCCCTATCAGATCGCAACGGCCGACGATCTGGAACTGCTGGCGACGTTCTGCAACGACGCCTCGAAAAACAGCGAATATGCCGACAAGCACTATCGCCAGACGAAGAATATCGACCTGACGAATGTCGCCTTCACCGCTGTCGGCAACACCGAAGCGACCGCCTTCAAGGGGTCGTATGACGGCAACGGCTGCACGATCGCCAATCTGAAGATCGCCAACAGCGGCACCGATGCCTGCGGACTCTTCGGCTACCTGAATGGTGCGACGGTAACGAAGATCTCGCTGGAAAACTGCGACATCTCGTCCGCCGCGCTGCATGTCGGCGGCATCGCCGGCAAGGCGGAGAAGAGTACGGTCAGCGATTGTACGGTCGGGGGATCGGTCATCGGCACGGCCGAGACGGAATTCGACGGATACGACGTGAGCAGCGTCGGCGGAATGGTCGGCTACGCCCTCGACTCCGAAATTTCGGGCTGTACGCTCAAGGGCAGCCTGCGCGCCATTTCGCTCATCGGCGGCATGACGGGCTATGCCAGCGGGACGAAAATCTCGAACTGCACGGTCGATGCGGCCGCAACGGTTGATGCCGAAAAGAACTTCCTCGGAGGTATCGCCGGACGTACCCGCTTCGGTTCGACGATCGAAGAGTGCACCGTCAACGGAAAGATTTCGTCATACAACGGCAACTACATCGGCGGCATCACGGGCCATCTGACATCGGGGCATGTATCCGGCTGCAAGCTCACGGCTTCGGCCTCGCTCTCCTCGAAAGGCAACCATACGGGCGGCATCGTCGGGGCGCTGCAACCCAATGAAGAGGCCTCGGACGATTCCGAAGGCATGACCGCAGCGATCGAAAACTGCGAGAACGCCATCATGGTCTTCGGCGCCCAGAACGTCGGCGGCATCGCCGGATATCAGGGCGGCAAGACGATAGAGCATACGGCAATCATCAAAGACTGCGTATCAAGAAGTTCCGTAACGGGATACAAGCACAATGCAGGTGGTATCACGGGCCTGATCGAATCCTACGGCGACAGCTTCATCGAAAACTGCAAGTCCTATGGCGACATTCTCTCCTCCGCCTACAACGTGGGCGGTATCTGCGGCTATGCCGTTTCGAAGGGCGAGACCACGATCAACTACTGCATCGCCTACGGCAACTGCCGCGGCCTGTACAGCGTGGGCGGCATCTGCGGCTATGCCAAGAGCAACGACGCCGGGTGCATCATCAACCTCGTGAACTGCATCTATGCCGGCAAGGAGATCGAAGCGACGGGCAACAACGGCTCAAACGGCTATACGCTGGCGACCGGTCTGTTAGGATGGCTGCAGGTGGCATCGGGCAAGGCGACCATCGTAAACTGCGCGTCGCGCGTGCAGACGATCAAGACGGCAAGTTCCTGCGACGGATTCCCCTCGACAAACAACACCATGTCGGGCATCCTCGGCTTCCAGAACGGCGCACCGGCCGGAGCCGAAGTCTATGCGACCTATTCGACCATCAACCGCGACGGATTCCTCACCGACGGCGAGAGCACGACCACGTCCTACTACGGCGGCACCTACGCCAAGATCCATGCGGGAAGCTATGAAATCACGTCGTTCGACTACTGCTACTACTCGCCTTCGACGGGGCAACCCGGACCGGGCGTATCGCACCTGACGAAACTCGACCATGAAACGGTCAAGGCCTACGGTGAGATGTCGCAGCTGCTCGCCGACCTCAACACGGCCGCAGCCGCCTACGACGGTGTCTGCGGACATGAATTGAAGAAGTGGGTGCTCGACTCCGACGGATACCCCATCCTCGAAGGCATGACCACGATGCTCCCCGTCAGCAACACCAAGCGCATCAGCGTCATCGGCGACTCGATCTCGACATTCCGGGGCTTCGTGCCGTCGGGATACGGCTGCCACTACCCCACGTCGGATCACGACCTGACATCGGTGTCGCAGACCTACTGGTATCGTCTGGCCTATGACCTGATGTCCGACGCGCGGATCGAGCGCAACATCTCCTTCTCCGGCACGGCCGTAGCCCGCACCACCAACACCTCGTACAGCAGCCAGTCTTGGTTCGGGCAGGATTTCTGCGCACGGTTCATCGCACAGGACGGCGTGGGACAACCCGACATCATCCTCATTCACGGCGGAACGAACGACTATGCCCACAATGTGGACAAACTTGCACCCGGCGTGGAGATGCGCAGCCCCAATGCGCCGTCGGACGACGTCCTTGCACAGCTCTTCGCAACGGCCGATGCCGCAACGACCCGCGCCGAAATCGAAGCGCTCGACGATACGTCGTTCTGCTCGGCCTATATCAAGCTGCTGTGCCTGATCCGCGAACGTTACCCCGAAGCGAAGGTCGTCTGCATCATCGGCGACTACCTTTCGACGGGCATCGAACAATCGACGATCAAGATTGCGGAACATTACGGTGCAAAGTCGGTCGATCTGTATGCCGTGAACGGCTTCAACGACCAGACCTACATGCCCAAACACGACTACAACCCCTCGACGGGTTCGGGATGTCATCCGAGCTCCAAAGCCATGGAATACATCGCCAACAAGATCTACACCGAACTCGGAAGCTGGCTTGAAGAGTAGCCTCCACAAGCGAACGGGAGGGGCGGACAGTCTGCGGCTGTCCGCCCCTCCTCTTTTGACGGCGAAGGGTCTTTCACGGCGCCGATCCGGAAAAACGATATCCGCCGTTTACACACAATCGCCGAATCTATTTGGCATCGTTTCCCCGCATCATTCCCGAATCGGGCGGGACGGATAAAAGCCGGCGGCCGGAATGATTCCGGCCGCCGGCCCGTGTCCTGCGCCAACAGCCGTTGGCATCATTTCTTTCTCTTTTCAGCGCCGCTTCCGGAGAGACGCCAATTCGGCGGGATAGGGCCGACAGGCAGCGCCCAATCGGGATCGGCAGTTCGGGATCCAACCGGCCACTCCCCACCGGCAAGATCCGGCCGCCGGCCCCGCCGCGTCAGTTCAGGCGCTCGAACTGTACGGCATAGCCGCCGCCCGGCGCCATCGGCATCGTCAATGTTTCGGAGGCCGTCACCGTCCGCTCTTCAAGGATGTAATCCTCCCCGTAGCGGTCGGCATTCACCCCGTCGCGGAAGATGCGCGCGTTCCATCGGCCGTCACCCAGAAAATCGAGTTTCACCTCCACGTCGCGGGCATCCCAGTTGGTCAATGCCCCCAGATACCAGTGCTCACCGGCGCGGCGCACCGTCACGATGTAACGGCCGATCTCCCCGGCCGGAACGATCGTGCGGTCGAAGCGCGTGGGGAAACGCACGATATAGTCGAGCGTCTGCGGCTCCTTGAGATAGGCCGTCGGAGAGTCGCACAGCATCACCAGCGGCGAATCGAAAACGACATATGCCGCCACCTGATGCGCCCGCGTACCCTGGCTCATCGGATGGTCGTTGACTGCACGGAAGTTCTTGCGCGAAGCATTGCGCATCGCGCCCTGCGTATAATCGACCGGCCCTGCAACCTGACGGATGAAGGGGAAGGTACAGTCGTAGGCCGGCATGTCGGCTTTTGTCCTGTCGGTCCACTTCAACTGTTCGAGTCCGAAGATCCCCTCGAAATTGACCACGTTGGGATAGGTGCGCTGCAATCCCGTCGGCTTGTAGATCCCATGAAAATCGATGATCATCCGATGACGTGCCGCAGCCTCCGCAATCCGATAGACCCGATCGACGGCCGCCTGATCCTGCCGGTCGATGAAATCGACCTTCCAGCCGGCGACACCCATTGCGGCATAATGGGCACATGCCTCCTCCAGTTTGTCGTCGAGAACCTTCGCCACGACCCAGAGAACGATCCCTACACCCTTCTGCCGGCCGTAAGAGACGATCTGCGGCAGATCGATCTCCGGAATGACATGCAGAATATCGCCGTCGCGCACGCTCCAGCCTTCATCGAGCGCCACATACTCAATGCCGTGTTCGGCGGCAAAGTCGATGAAATATTTGTATGTCTCCGTATTGATCCCCGATTTGAAATCGACCCCGTAAACGCCCCAGTCGTTCCACCAGTCCCAGGCGATCTTG
The DNA here is from genome assembly GCA_944321175.1 of uncultured Alistipes sp. GTDB lineage: Bacteria > Bacteroidota > Bacteroidia > Bacteroidales > Rikenellaceae > Alistipes. The sequence goes on along the minus strand of CALUKI010000008.1, from coordinate 113,801 downwards.
CCGTCGCGGATCCACGACACGTCGGACACACGGCTCGCTTCGGCCGTTTTCCACACCATGTCGTTCACCGGCAGCTCCGCAGCGGTCTCGGCACAGGCCACGATGCGCCACGGGTAGCTGCGGCTTCCCGCCACACGGGCAATATACTCTTCGCTCGTTTCGACAATATCCTCGAAACGTTTGGTCAGCGACATCTCGATCGGATACCCCGCAAAACGTGCCGTCAGACCCTTCGCCCCGGCATCGTAGCCTACATAGATACCCGGATAGGACTCCACGTCCGATTCGGTATAAAGCACATAGCCGCGCGCACCCAGATCGACGAGAATCGGCATGAAGGCAAGGGTCCCGGTGCGGAATTCGCTCAACGGAGCATATGTATAGGTGTTTTCGAAGGATGTCCGCATCGGGATTTTCGTGTTGGCGTATGGAATGTAGGCCGACGGATCGTCCGCAAAATTGAGTTGGGCGGTTTCATCCATGATTGTCAGCTCGCCGTCCCGCTCCGTGTAAAAACGGTAGCAGACACCATCGTCATAGGCCCGTGCAATGATGCCGTATCCGTCGCGGCAGCGAAGGTTCAACTCGTTGAAAGCAATATCCAAAGAACTTTGACGGTGCAAGGGAGCCTCCACCGTCTCCGCCACCGAGCGACGATGCGCCGAACGCACCTTCGGATTCTCGCCCAGCACCTCGCCCGTCGAGAGCGTAAGGGCGATCCGCGACGACGCAACCAGTTCCGCACCGTTCCGCAGCACAGAGAAACTCAACCGGTCGCCGACCGAAAGGACGATGGAGAGCGTTCCATCGGGGCTCTTCACCTCGTAACTTCTGGCCGGAGCCGCAACGGCTCCGAGGGCTGTCGTCACAAACAACAGCAACAGGATCTTTTTCATCATTTCAATTATTGCAAGTTCGTAGTTTCCCGCATACAGCCTTCCCATGCGTCTCTTGTCCCGCTCCTTTCTCTTCCCTTCTTCTTACGCCCCTCTCACAACCCTCTCCGATAAATCCATCTCCCTTCGCCGCACATTCTCCGCACTTTCCGCCTGCCGTTTTCTTTCCGGCCGCCGCCGTCCCGTCCGTCCGGCACTTTCCGCACTTCCGATCGGACCGGCATCCGCTTCCGCGCACCGGCTCCGGCCAGAGGCCATACGACAGTCAAAAGGCTCAGAAAACGACCTCCGGAGCGTTCTGCGCCCCTTCGTTCGCATCGAAATAGGGCTTCGCATCGAACGAGAATATCCCCGCAATCAAATTGGTCGGGAAACGCCGGATGGAGACATTGTACGCACGGGTTTTCTCATTGAAACCCGTCCGCGCAACGGCAATCCGGTTCTCCGTACCCTCCAGTTGCGCCTGCAACTCCTGAAAATTGCTGTTCGCCTTCAGATCGGGATAGTTCTCCGCAATGGCGATCAAACGACCCAAAGCCGAACGAACACCCTCCTGCGCCTGTTGATAGGCGGCCAGACGTTCGGGGGTCAGATCCGCCGCCGCAACATTCAGCGAGGTGGCCTTCGATCGTGCCTCGACAACCGCATCAAGCGTCTCCTTTTCATGCGTGGCGTATCCCTTGACCGTATTGACCAGATTCGGAATCAGATCGGCCCGACGCTGATACTGCGTCTCGACATTCGACCACGCACTGTGTACGGCCTCTTCCTTTTCGACCAGACCGTTGTAAACCGAATAACCCCATACGACAACCACCGCAACGATGGCAAGAAGGATCCAAAGAGTTTTTTTCATCGTTTTTTGTTTTCGTTAATATAATACGGGCAAAAGCCGAATGTTACCAACCGGCATTACCTACATTTGTCGTTTACCATTTCGAACCGGCTCCGCCGCCGCCAAAACCGCCGCCAAAACCGCCGCCAAAACCGCCACCCGATCCGCCGCCAAAACCGCCGAAGAAGCCTCGGCCGCCGACCCACATGCCGCCATGACCGCCGTGATTGCTGCTCCCGTCCGAATCGCGGCGTCGGCGCACGACTTCCGCGCCGCAGCGGCGGCAGACGAGCCGCTGCTCGACCATACGCCATCCTTCGGCCCGCATGACGATCCGTTCGCCCTGCGACCGCAGCGCAAACCAGCGCTTGCAGCGCGGACAACGCAACATGCGAAAGATCGCGACCAGCGGCACAAGCATGCAGCAGGCCAGAAATATCCATACTCCCATGGGAACAGACTCCTCCTGCGACGGTATCGCATCGGGACGGCCGGTCTCCAGTTCGCTGCCGCCCAATACCGCCGCAACGGCCTCTACCCCCTGCAGCATTCCGCGGTCGTAATCATTCTCACGAAAGGCCGGCAGCATGAAATTCAACTGGATACGTTTGCAGACAGCGTCGGGCAGCACCCCCTCCACGCCGCGACCCGTCACGAAACGGATCTCGCGCAATCCCCGCACCAGCAGAATGCCCAGGCCGTTGCTGTCCCCGCTCCGGCCGACACCCCACGACGAAAAGAGGTCATAAGCGAAAGAGAAGGTGTCACCGCCGTCGATCGAATCGACAGCCACGACAGCCACCTGCGCGGCCCCCCGCTGCCGCAATGCATGACAGACCGAATCGATCCGTGCAACGGCACCCGCCGACAGAATACCGTCGGGATTCGACACGAAGCGTGTACGATCCGACAGCTGGACATTGGGAATCTCCTCAACGGAATAGGGGCGCGCCAACGCTGCGGGGAGAGAAATGCCCAGTATCAGGAGCAGGCTTAACAGTCGTTTCATACGCACAAAGATAGAACAAATTCCGGAATGTTCACCCGCATGAATCGGGAATACACCCAAAAAAAGGATTCGGAACGCCCGGAAGCGGCAGAGCCGCCCGATCCGCGCAGGCAAAGCGACGCTCCGCAGGAGCGATTCCCGCCGGCGTCATCCTCCCCGACACGGTCCTCCGGCTTCAAAACGGCCCCGCTACCGGATCAGAATACGGTAACTCCACGGCGGCATATCCTGCTCCACATGACAGGGAACAGCCACCCGGTTGCCGTTCATCGCATCGGTATATTCACCCTGATAGATTCCCGTATTGAAATCGGCATGAACCGTATAGGGCGAGAGATTCATGACGGCCAGCACCCTGTTCCCTTCGACCTCGCGCACGAAGGTCATCAGACAGTCCTTGGCGTTGTTTTCGATCTCGATGAAGGATCCGCCCCGCTCACCGGCCTGCAACGCCGCATTGCGGTGCTTGAGCTGGCACAGCAGACGATAGAACTCCGTAAAATGCCCCGGCCGGGGGTCAACCATCGGATCCCGGTCGAAAAAGGCGAACGAATGGTCGTATCCGAACTCCTGCCCCGTATAGACGAGCGGCATGCCCTGCGGCAGCAGGAAGGTGAGTGCAGCCATGATCTCGGCCGCAGCGCCCAGCCGTTGGAATTCGCTGCCGTTCCAGGAGTTTTCGTCATGATTCGACGTGAAAAACAAACGCATGGCCGAACGGGGATAACGTTCCCTGTCGGCATAGATATAATTGCGCAGATCCCATACCCGGCGCCGGCCCTGTGCAATGTCATTGATCAGATGGTGGAACTCCCACGCATAGCAGGCATCGAAAGCGTCAACCAGCAGATCCGTCTGCTCCGCCTCCGCCAGCATGAAGATATTGCGTTTCACACCGCGCAGTTGACGGACCGCCTCGCGCCAGAAAGCCGTCGGGACAAGCATCGCCATGTCGCACCGGAACCCGTCCACGCCGTGCCGCTCCATCCAGAAACGCATGGCATCGATCTCACCCTGCCATACGGCCGGATTGGCATAGTTCAGTTTGGCCGTATCGTCCCATCCGTTGGGAACGAGCGGTTCGCCGTTCCCGTCCCGTTCATACCAGTCGGCCGGACGCTCCGCAAGCCAGCGCGCATCGCGCGACGTGTGGTTGGCGACCCAGTCCATCAGCACCTTCAGGCCCAAGGAATGGGCCGTATCCGCAAAGCGGTCGAAATCATCGAAGGTGCCGAATTCGGGATTCACGGCGTAATAGTCCCGAACCGAATAGTAGGAACCGAGCGATCCCTTGCGATTGATCTCCCCGATGGGATGAAGCGGCATCAGCCATACGGCATCAACGCCCAACTCCCGCAAACGGGGCAAATGCCGCTCGGCTGCCGCCAACGTACCTTCCGGAGTCAACTGCCGGATATTCATCTCATACAGAACGGCCGGATAGCTCCATGCCGGATGGGAAACAGGGTTCGTATCGCTCATTTTGTCGGTTTTCATATCAATTCGAAGTGCAAAAATAGAAAAATTCAGCAATAAGCCGAATATTTTCTCTTTCAAGTTCCGTATATGCTGTCGGTTCGAAAAAAAATCGTACCTTTGCACGACTGTTGTCTTTTAACCAAGACCAACCAGGCGACAAAAACGATAAAAAAGGGAGCTCATGAAACGTTTCTGCTTTTGCGTACTCGGCGCACTCCTGCTGGCATCCTGCGCCACGAACAAGCGTGCGGCTTACATCCAGCAGGCACAGCCGGATCAGCCTGTTCCGATCGAACAGGATTACCAGATCCGCATCAAGCCGCTCGACCGGCTGACCATCACCGTCAACAGCAAGGATCCGGAACTGGCAGCGCCGTTCAATGCCGCATCCTCGTACAACTCCCTGTCGAACAACTCCTACACCTCGACGACCAGCGCCCTGCAGATCCTGACCGTTGACAAGGAGGGGAACATCCAGCTCCCCATTATCGGAGAGGTGAAATGCGACGGCCTGACCCGCAACGAACTGGCAAAAAAGATCGAGGAGGAGATCCGCCACAAACAGATGGTCAACGACCCGATCGTCGTGGTACAATTCGCCGACGTGAAGTTCTCGGTGCTGGGCGAAGTCGCACATCCGGGGCAATTCGCCATCACGAAAGACCGTATCTCGCTGTTCGATGCGCTGGCGATGGCCGGCGACCTGACCATCTACGGACAACGTGACAACGTGGCACTCATCCGCGAAGAGAACGGACAGCGGACGATCCACTACTTCGATCTGAAGGATCCGGATATCTTCACCTCGCCCTACTTCTACCTGCAGCAGGACGACGTGGTCTATGTCACGCCCAACAAATACAAGGCACAGTCGGGCGAGATCAACCAGAACCGTTCGTTCTATCTTTCGATCGTCTCGACGGTCGTATCCGTCGCCACGCTTATCGTAACCATTACCAAAATCAAATAACCCCCCCCTATTCAACTCAAGTACATGGAAGAGAATCGCAACGCAACCAATCCGTCGGCAAATTCCCCTGAGGAGATATCCGGTTTCTCGCTGCATGATCTGCTCCAGCTTGTCATCGGCAATTGGTTCTGGTTTCTGCTGTCGACGGTCATCTGCCTGTCGTGCGCACTTTTTTACATCTATACCACCCCGAAAATCTACAAGCGGACGGCAACCATCCTCATCAAGGACGGCAAAAAAGGCAATGAAACCGACCTGGCAGCCTTCGGCGACCTGTTGGGCGCCTCCACACGCCGCAATGTCGACAACGAAATCATCGTCCTCAAGTCGCGCAGCCTGATGATCGAGGTGGTACGGCGTCTGAACCTCAATGTCAATTACGTCGTCGAACACGGCCTGCGCAGCGAGAATCTCTATCGCCGCTCGCCCATCGACGTCGCCTTCATCAACGACAACGAGCGCCAGTCGCTGGCGTTCGAACTGACACCGCTCGGCGGCGAGGAGTTCTCGATCACGAAATTCGTCAACCGCACGTCGTCCGATGCAAGCGGCGATGAATACTCGAATATTTACGACATGTCCATGACAGGCCGTTTCAACGACACAATCTCCACACCCTGCGGACAGCTCGTCATCGCCCCGACGCTCTACATGTCGAACGACTACCTGCATGAGCCGATCTCCGTCAGCAAACAGTCGGTCGATGCCGTCGCGGGATACTACAATCAGGCGATATCGATCTCATTGCTCGAAAAACAGGCCAACGCCATCATCCTGTCGCTCAATGACACCAATCCGCGCCGTGCCGAGGATGTGATCAACATGCTCATCGCACGCTACAACGACGAATCGATCAACGACAAGAACCGCATTGCCGATTTCACGGCCGATTTCATCGACAAACGACTCAAGATCATCGGTGCGGAGCTGGATGCCGTAGATCGCAAAATCTCGACCTACAAGAAAGACAACGAGATGTACGACATCACGGAGCAGGCGAAACAGAGTCTGGTCGAGAGTTCCAAATTCAAGACCGAAGGGCTGGCGCTGGAAAACCAGATCAGCCTGGCACAATACATCCGCGACTACCTGCTGAGCGACAGCAAACAGTATGATCTCATCCCGGCCAACGTCGCCATATCCAGCACGGCGATAGCCGAACAGATACAGAGCTACAACGAGTTGATGCTGCGGCGTGAAAAGCTGTTGGACAACTCGTCGCAGAACAATCCGGTGATCCAGAACCTCAACAACGATCTCGCGGCTTTGCGGCGCACGATCATCGCGTCGCTCGAATCCCATATTTCGGGCCTTGAGCTCCAGCTCAGCAACATCCGCCGCGAGGAGAGTCTCGCCCGCACCCGCATCGCGACAGCCACACGGCAAAGCACGGAACTGCTGGACAATACCCGCCAACAGCGAATCAAGGAGGAGCTCTACCTCTACCTGCTCAACAAACGCGAAGAGAATGAACTCGCCAAAGCCATTGCCGACAACAATGCCCGGATCATCGATGCCGCCTACGGCAGCAGCAGCCCCATAGCTCCGCGCTCGGTGATCATTCTGGCCATCGCGCTGATTTTCGGTCTGGCGACACCGTTCGGCATCCTTTATCTGATGGAGATCCTCGACACCACGATCCGGGGCCGCAAAGATATCGAAGACAACCTGAGCATACCGTTCCTCGGCGACATTCCGGAATATCAGGGGAGTGCATTGAAAGGCTCGATCGTTGTCCGTGAAAACGGCCGGGACAGCATTTCGGAAGCCTTCCGCATGATCCGTTCGAACCTCAGTTTCATGAGCGTCAAGTCGAACAGGCTGCAGGTCATCATGGTCACCTCTTCGAATCCGCACGCCGGAAAGACCTTCGTGGCCACCAATCTCGCGATGACGCTCGCGCTGGCGGACAAAAAGGTCGTGATCGTCGATCTCGACCTGCGGCGCCGCACCCTCTCGAAACAGATGGGGCAAGGCAGCAACCCCAACGGCGTATCGGGATATATCTCCGGAACGATCCGGCCGCTCGACAAAATCATCTATCCGAGCGAGCTGAACGACAATCTCGACATGATCTATGCCGGCGTGCAACCGCCCAATCCGGCTGAAATGCTTCTCTCGAAACGGTTCGAGGAGTTTATAGACGAATTGCGCGGACATTACGACTATGTAGTTATCGACAGCGTCCCGGCACTGGCTGTCGCCGACGCCCAGATTACCGACCGGCTGGTCGATCTGGCCATCTATGTGGTACGCGAAGGATTGCTGGACCGCCGTCAGCTGCCCGATATCGAAAAGCTCTATCGTGAACAGAAATTCCACAACATGAGCATCGTCCTCAACGGCTCCTCGACCAGCCGCCGCAAAGGGTACGGTTACGGCTACGGCTATGGCTATGGATACGGTTATGGGTACGGATACGGGTACGGGTACGGATTGAGCGACGACGAAGGCGAAACGAAACGGAATCTCCTCCGACGCATCATGGACAAAATGGAGCGATTCATAAAACGATAAGCAATGGCCATACACAAGGCATTCATAGCCGTCGATTTCGACGGGACGATGGTTACGCACGACTATCCCGACATCGGCAGCGATATCGGGGCTGTTCCCGTGCTCCGCGAGTTGCTCGACAACGGATGCCGGTTGATTCTGTACACGATCCGTTCGGGGAAACTGCTTGACGATGCCGTTGCATGGTTCGAACGAAACGGACTGCCGCTGTACGGCATCAATGAAAATCCGTCGCAAAAGGGGTGGAGTTCCTCTCCCAAAGTCTTCGCCGACCTCTACATCGACGACAGTGCGCTGGGCTGCCCGCTCAAATTCGAGGACGGCGTGAAACGGCCGTTCGTCAACTGGACAAAAGTCCGCCAGCAACTTGTTGCCGACGGGTTTCTGGATTGAACGGAGCCATCGATTCCACAGGCGGCAAATCAGAAAAAGGTCCGGCGCAACATGCCGGACCTTTTCTTTGCCCCCGGGAACATCTTGCGTCCGCTGTCTGCGCTCCCTTCCGGCAGCGTTTTTCCCGACAGGCCGCCCGCAATCCGGAACGCCGGCCCGGATCACCACGGGCAGAACTTCCCATCCGGATCCGCACGCCCGGTCCGCACCTTTGCAGGACGAAGAAAGCCCGCCGCAATCCGGCCGTTTCTGACGGAGAAAGAGCCGTTTCCGCAGAGTTGCCCATTGGAAAAATCAATTTTTTCCCTATCTTTGTTAATCCAATATACAGACAGATCCACGTCAATGATACTTTCGGCAGGCAGCATATCGGCGGATTCCATACTTCTGATTTCACAAGTATGCGCATCCGTTTTCCTGTTCGCATCCGGCATTTACTTTCTCATTCACCGTGAAAAGCGACTGCACAGGCTGCTGAGCGGTATTCTGCTGTTCTGGTTCCTGCTCCACATGAAAGATCTGCTGCTGCTTGACGGTACGGCTTCCTGCCCCTACCTCGAACGGCTGTGCATCTGTATCGATATTCTCGCCGTTCCGAGCTGCGCGTTTCTGCTCTTCGAGCTGACCTGCCCGGGATGGTTTTCATGGCGGCGGGCGCTTCTTCACGAACTGCCGTTTCTGTCCTTTTCAGTGATGTTCGGGATCTTTCCCAACAACGTCATCTTCATTCTCGACATCTTCGTGGCGCTGATCTATGCACTGCATGTAATCCTGCGCCTTTTCCAGACCATTCCGGAATACAACCGCATATTGCGGAAGAACTTCTCGAACACGGAAAATCTCGATCTGGAATGGCTTTGGAAACTGCTGGTCTTTTTCATCCTCTTTCTCTCCATCTGGGCCTATTCGGCCCTTCGGCTCTCGACCGGCGCCGATACGCTTTACAATCTGGCGTCGCTCATATTGTGGAGCGTAATATGCTGCAAGATCCACAAACAGCAGCCGCTGGTTCTGACCGGCATGGCGGAGACGACCGGCACGGCGGAAGCGGATTGCGAAGCATCGCGGCCGGAATTCGCAGCGGAACTGGAACGGTTGTTCGAAAATCAGCGGATCTGGCTCAACCCCCGGCTGACAATCGGGGAAGTAGCGCAGCAACTGGGCACCAACCGCACCTACCTGTCGGATTACCTCAACCGGTCGCTGAAAACGACCTTTTACGAATATGTCAATGAATACCGGATCCGCGCCGTCGCCGAACAGCTCCAATCGCCGGAAAATACGCTGACGCTCGAAGCCATCGCCGAAAGCTGCGGATTCAATTCGGTATCGACCTTCCGCCGCGTCTTCATCCGTCATTTCGGCTGTACGCCCACCTGCTATAAACGCGCGGCAGCCCGGACTCCCCCCCCCCTCAAAAAGAATCAGGAATGATCGGGAGTAATCAGCGCCATCTCCCTCCAACAGGGAGGGGTTTTGTGCGAATGACGCATCATTTGACGTATTGAACCGTAAAAACAGGGCTGCGGAGATATTTTTGTAGAAATATCCAATTCAAAAGACCCTCATATGAAGAAATTTCTTTCACTGCTTTTGCTGACTGTATTCACAGCAGGTACGGCATTCGCCGCCTCCGACAAGGAGGAATCCGCACCGACGCCCGTCAAACCCGTCCACCATTTCGATTTCAGCGGCGATTTGCGCGACCGTATCACGGGACAGCCGTTATATATCTCGCAACGCAGAAAGAGCGGTTCCCCCAATGAGATCGGCCGTTACCGGCTGGTGCCCGACAGCGTACAGTTCATCGATACGGAGGAGGGTGAACGCACGGCAATCCGGATCCTGCCGATGGAGTTCGCCGCGGAACTCAACTGGGTGGATTGTCCGAAACTCACCGTTTCGATGTTGCTGCGCTTCGACGAGAAGGATTTTCAGGACGGTGCCAGGAACTGGATTTCATGGCTGAAGACCATCAAGTTCGACGCAGCCGGAAAAATGGAGGAGCGTCCCGACGAACTGCGCGACCTCCGCATGCGCAAACTCGACGGCGAATACCACACCAATGGAAAAATCGACGCTTCGCCCAACGACAACGGGCTGGAGATTCCCAAGGACGAATGGGTTCATCTGACGATTGCCGTCGATGAGGCCGCCCGGTCGTACACGGTCTATATGAACGACCGTTTCACGCAGGAGAGCTGCAACATGCCGACCGACAGCATGTACCACGCCAATCGTGTCGGGCTCTTCCACGAAATGGCGCCCTGCGCCATCAAGGGCTATGTGTCGGACATAAAGATCTACGACCGTGCATTGACGGCCGAAGAGGTCGCACAATTGCACGGGGTGTCCGAATTCGACGAGTTCGATGTCTTCGACGCCTTCCGGCCGTTCTTCATTCTGCTATTCGTACTGACCCTCATCCCCATCGTATTCTGGATCCGCAAGCCCTGGCGGCTCAACCGCATCGACCCGCAGACGGCTTTTCGCGGCAACGATGCAATGGCACTGGATGAGATCGACCAGGCAATCGGCATCTGGTTCCGCAGCGTCGGGAACGACGAATCGCCCGTCCATTACGGCAACAGCGACCTTACGTTCCGCTATCCCCGCACATTGAAACTGGTTTCGATACGCAAACACATCAAACGGGCCGTCGAGCTGCAGCCCTCCGATCCGGAGATCATCGAGCGCATCAACAAGGTCATCGATGCCCACAATGCGGCGATCGAATACCGGTTCAACGGCTCCGTACTCTATATTCTTGTCTTTTTCTTCTCGCTCTTCTTCCAGGAGGCGTTCCAAGGAACCCGCACCATCTTCACCTCGGACGATCTGACCTTCACCGGAGCCGTCGCCGATACGTTCGCCAACTACTGGCAGTTCATGCTGATGATGGTTCCCTACATCGCCGCCTCAAGAGGCTGGAGACTGATCGGGCAGTATGGAGAGATGATCGAAGAGACCAGTCCGCTCTATCAGGGCCGCACGTCATTCAAGCAGCGGGCCGCCGATGCCATCTCCTCCGGCGCAGGGTTCCTCAAGATCGCACTTTCGCTGGTGGGGATCTTCCTCGCATGGAGCTGGTCCACGATCATGTGGGGAATCCGCAATTCGGGCGAAATCGTCAAACATTTCCGCAACGGGGTGCATGTCGCCACGTCGCATACGGTCAATCCCGCCATATTCCTCTCCGGAATCCTGGCCGTGGCAATCGTCATCGCCGTCGTTTACTTCCTGATTACCTACGCGACCGTCTTCATCATGATCTCGCCGCTTGTAGTCGTTCCCTACAAACTTCTGCGCAATTACATCCTGCATCGATAAAACACCATGAAACGACTGTTGTTATATTCAGCCACCCTTGCACTCCTGTGCTCCTGTTCGATCATCGGGCCGGCATTTACCGGCCTGACACCCGGAACTGCGGCCGTTTCGGCAGGGCCGAACAAACAGATCGGACGCCGTTACACGCCGGCCCAGGATCCGGCAACAGGGCTTTACGGATACATCAACGATTTCGGAATGTGGGTCATAGCGCCCAAATACGACTATGTCCAGGCTTTCGGCAGCTCCGGCATGGCCAGAGTCAAGGTCGGCAACCGCTATGGCGCCATCGATCCCACGGGACAACTGGTTATCCCGCTCGTCTTCTCCAGCGGAAGCAATGCCACAGCCGCGATCCAGTCCATTGAGAAAGGCCGGCTGCCGGGCATCGAGCTGTGGCCCGAACAGGATCCGGCAACGGGGCTTTACGGGTATCTCGACCATTTCGGCCGTTGGGCCATCGCGCCCCAATTCCGGAGTTGCGGGCCGTTCAACCAAAGGAAACTGGCTGTCGTCCAACTTGAAAACGGAATGTGGGGAGCCATCGACCTCAAAGGCACAATGGTTGTACAACCGAGATTCAACAACTCCAGCGATGCACGGAATGCCGTGCAAAGGCTGAGCAGATACTGATATTTTACGTTTACAGACATGAGACAGGCTTTTCATTATCTCTCGTGGGCAATTCTGTTGTCCTTGCTCGCCGCCTGCAAAAAAGACCCCGACGTAACCCCCGAAGCCGAACCGGACGTGCTGAAAATCGTATCGGCAACTGAAGTCACATTCGACGATGCCGATCCTGCCAACAACACATTTACAGTACAGGCATCGGAAGGTCTCTCATGGCAGGCTGCGGCCTCGCCGGCCGAGGGGGTGCGGTTCAGCCAGGGCGTGGGAAACGGCAACGGAATCTTTACACTCGTCGAGATGCCGGCCGGCGCCACCATCGACCTCTATGTCAAACACAGCTATGCCGACGGCCGCGCGGCACTGGAAAGCAACCGGGTGAAGGTGTGCCGTTCGGAAACGGCGATCACGCTTGAGGTCTCACCCGATGAACTGCAGTTCGACGCGGAAACCCCCTCGAAGAACGAAGTTGCGGTCCGCAGCAATGCCGCATGGAGCGTTACGGCAACCGAGGGCGTGGTCTTCTCGCCCGCAGAGGGTTCGGGCGACGGGACGATCCGCATCACGGCGGCGCCCGAAGGCGAATCGGCTCTTACGGTTACGGCCGGAGAAGAGGCCGCACCCGTTCGCCGCACGGTAAAGATTACCCGCGAGGCGACGCAACCCGAACCCGAACCGGCGGGAGATCCGATTTACCGGCTCGATTTCGGAAACGGCGCGACGGGTTGGGCCAATCAGCTGGAGTCGTGGAAAACCCAGACCGGAACCGGCAGCGAAGGGGTTACCTACGATGTCAATTACGTCAATATCAAAAACGACAATGTCGGATCGGCAGGCCGTTATGACGGGGCATCCGGCGGAGCTTATGCCATGTTGTATTACGAACCCGATACGGATTATTTCTGTGTCGGCAACATCACGCTGCCTGCGGGCAAGACCAATTACCGTCTCACCTTCGGCACGATCTGCCGCACGGATGATCTGGTTCTGCGTCTGAGTGCCGACGGCCGCCGCTGGCAGGATGTGGCATTCAGCGGAGCACCCGCCTACAATACCTGGACGCTCGCCGAATGCAATTTTACATTGGCGCAACCCGTCTCGAAGCTCTATATCCGGCTGGTGCCGGCGGGCATCCGCCAGCAATACGGGCTCAATTTCGACGACATAACCCTCACCGAGTCGAACACGGCGGGAACGCTGGTCGAACTTGAAGAGGAGTCGGCCGACTACCGGTGGCCTGAACTTCCGGCGAATTTCGAAACGCCGGCGGCCAACGAAGCCGTCCATACGCATTGGGCGACGACGGTCAGGACGAACAGGGAGGTCCGCAACTACACCTATTGTTACGACACGCGGCGCCACAACCCTCTCTGGGTAGCCTATCTGCTGCACAGCTGCTATCAGGAGGGCGGCTATACCCGTCCGGAGGAAGATCCTTGGTCTTCCGATCCGACACTCGACGAATCGCTGCAGTCGAAAATTTATCCGTCGTATCCCGGAGACAATTACATCTATTATACCCGCACGACGCTCGATTACGGCGCCTCGTGGACACGCGGGCATCTGGTCATGTCGAGCGAACGCGGCTGCGGCGACCGCAACAACCCCGCGCTGCTCAACGTACAGACCTTCTACCCCACCAACATTGCGCCGCAGCCCAGCGTAGGCGACTACACGTTCGGCACGGCCTGGGGCTATGTGGAAGCGCTCTTTTCGGGCACGAACAATGTCGGCAATACGGAATTCACGGCCGATGACGGGGCAACGAACATCAACCGCGTAGCCGATACGCTCTTTATGGTCGCCGGCTGCCACTACGGCGATGCGTCGTTGATCGAGAAAGACGGCTCCTACTTCAGCGAGCTCTCCTCCGCATCGAAGGATTGCACCATGCCGACCTACCAGTTCAAGGTTGCCTTGCGCACCAGGGCGGGCAATACAGGGAAACGGATTCAGGAGTGCTCGGCAGCGGAGCTGCAGGCCATCGGCTTCTGGATCCCGACCTTCATGACCGAAGCGGTCACAAGCGGTCAGATCGGCCGTTATGCGAAATCCGTAGCGGAGATCGAACGGCTGACGGGACTGACTTTCTTCCCCGACGCACCGGCCGATGTCAAGGTGTCATTCGACCACACGGAGTGGGGTTTCTGACACAACAACGACAAAACACACCCTTTCTATCTTATGACAGTCGCCGACGGGTATCCAACGGATATCCGTCGGTATCTTTTGCCGGTGCGAAAGGCTGCGCCCCGTCGCGATTGAATCTTTCCGTTCGCCTCTTCGCTTCAAATCCCCTGTCCGGCTGTCAGCGCGGAGAGTAAAAACGGTCCCTTGCGTTTTTTCAGTGTCATTGCACCGTCCTGCAATGCTTCGGTTCCACGCGTGCCTGTTCAGACAACGTGTTTTCGTCTGCCGCTGCGCCCGACTTTCCGTACTTTGGCTACGCCTTGGATACTCCGTCCCGGCACAGCCGAATCGAAAACTGCGTTTTCATCCCACTCTGCGCTCGACTTTTCGTACTTTGGCTTCGCCTTAGATACTCCGTCTCGGCAGAATCAAACTATTGTTTGCTTCTGCGCTCGACTTTTCGTATCTTTGCAAAGATTTTGCGCCCCTGTTTGGGTGACAACCGGACAAGACCCCTCGGAACCCGTTCCGCATTGTCCCCTGCCCGGCGCAACCGACAACAAAACGCCATGAGCATGAAAATCTTTTCGGCTATTTCACGGACCTACAAACAACTGGTGCGAAAACACCGGCTCACGCTCCGCAACGAAACCGACAACAGCGAAGAGTGGCACATGCATATCTCCATCGTCCGTATCTTCACGGCCTTGTTGGCGTTCGTGCTTCTGCTCTTCATTCTGATCCTTTCGCTGGTGGCTTACACCCCCGTCCTGGAATTTCTCCCCGGATACGAAGCCAACCGGTCCCGTGAAATGCTCCTCCAGAACATCATGCGGCTCGACTCCATCGAACGCCGGATAAACCAGATGCGAACCTACAGCGACAACATCGCACTCATCATGGAGGGCAAGACCCCCGTCATGAGAACGGTCGGCAATCTCGACAGCATCAAGGCCGACAAAACGCTGGTCATGCCGTCACACGAAGACTCGCTCCTGCGGGTTCAGATGGAAGGAACCGGCCCCTACGGACTCGGAAAATCGCCCTCGCGCAAAACCCTCCGCGAAGCGATGGCCATGTCCGCTCCCGCCGAGGGGATCATCACCGAAAAGTTCGACCCCAAACGGGGGCAGTTCGGAATACGCATCGCGACAGCCCCCGGAGCACAGATCGCCGCCATCGATGACGGTACGGTCGTCATGTCCATCTGGAACCCCGACAGCGGATATGTCGTCGAGGTCCAGCATGCCAACAACCTTCTCTCGATCTACAAAAACCTCGGACAATCGGCCGTAATGCCCGGACAGCGCATCGCCGGCGGCGAAGTGCTGGGCTATGGCAGCGATCCGCAGGCCGAAGGGAATGACGTCCGGCTTTTCGGTCTCGAACTGTGGAGCGACGGGAAACCGGTCGATCCCGAAGGATATATCGTATTCTGAGCATGACGGAGGGAACACCGGCAAAAAACGGAATCGGAACGTCGGGCATTTGCAAGCGGACGTCGAAAAATACGACGTGTCGCCGCATCCCGACTCCGTGCGCCGCATCGCTCGGACAGGGAGCGGCGGAAGGAAAGCACCAATTTTGTAAAACGACAACTGCCAAGACTTAAGATTACTACGAAATGAAACAACGTATCGCACTGCTCGGTTCGACAGGGTCGATCGGCGTTCAGACGCTCGACGTCGTGCGCGGGAATCCGGAGCTGTTCGAAATAACGACCCTTACGGCCCATCGGAACTGGGAACTGCTGGCGCGTCAGGCGGCGGAGTTCCAGCCCGACTCGGTCGTCATAGCCGACGAGACGCTGCGCGAACCGCTCGCAGAGGCTTTGTCCGCCATGCCGGTCAAGGTCTATGCCGGTGCGGAGGCCATCCGGCAGGTCGTAAAGGCCGAAACGGTCGATGTCGTGGTCAATGCGCTGGTTGGATATGCCGGTCTGCTGCCCACCGTCGCCGCAATCGAAGCCGGCAAGAAGATCGCTCTGGCAAACAAGGAGTCGCTCGTCGTAGGCGGCGACTACGTCATGCGGCTGGCCGCGGAACACCGTACTCCCATTCTGCCGATCGACTCCGAGCATTCGGCGATCTTTCAGTGTCTGGCGGGCGAAACGTCGCCCGTGCGGCGGTTGATCGTAACCTGTTCGGGCGGCGCCCTGCGCGATGTGCCGCGCGAAGCGCTCAAAACGGTCACGGTCGAACAGGCGCTGCGACATCCCCAATGGCACATGGGCGCCAAGATCACCATCGACTCCGCAACGCTCGTAAACAAGGGGTTCGAAGTAATCGAGGCCCATTGGCTCTTCGGGCTGCCCGCCGAACGGATCTCGGTGCTGCTGCACCCGCAATCGATTGTCCACTCGATGGTCGAATTCGAGGACGGAGCCATCAAGGCGCAGCTCGGCACCCCGGACATGCACCTGCCCATCAGCTACGCGCTGCTCTTCCCGCAGCGGGCGCGGCATACCCGCGAACGGTTCAACTTCGCGGAACATCCGACACTGACCTTCGCCGAGGTGGATCGGCTGAAATATCCGGCGCTCGACATGGCCTACGACACGCTGCGGCGCGGCGGCACGGCCGCCTGCACGATGAACGGCGCCAACGAGGTGGCCGTAGCCTCTTTTCTGTCGGGCCGCTGCCGCTACACGGAGATCGTGCGGGCCATAGCCCATGCGCTCGGACACGCCTCCTTTGCGGCCCGCCCGACCCTCGACGATTACGCCGCCGCCGATGCCGAAGCACGACGGCTCGCCCGGGAATATCTGAAATCATAGTTATCTTACATCAATATGGACATTCTGATCAAGATCCTTCAACTTTTCATGGCTTTCACCCTGCTTGTGGGCATCCACGAACTGGGGCACTTTATCATGGCGCGGGTCTTCGGCATCCGTGTCGAGAAATTCTACATCTTTTTCGACCCCTGGTTCTCGCTCTTCAAGTTCAAGCGCGGCGATACGGAATACGGTCTGGGCTGGCTGCCGCTGGGCGGATATGTGAAGATCGCCGGCATGATCGACGAAAGCCTCGACACGGAGCAGATGAAACAGCCCGTCAAGGAGGACGAATTCCGTGCAAAACCCGCATGGCAGCGTTTTCTGGTCATGATCGCCGGCATCGTGATGAACGTGCTGCTGGCCATCGTGATCTACTGCGGCATCTGTTACACATGGGGCGACCAGTATTTTGCCAACGAGGATGCGGTCTATGGCTATACGTTCAATGACGCGGCGCACGGGCTGGGGTTCGAGGACGGCGACAAGATCCTCTCCATCGACGGCGAACCGATCGACGATGTGAATGAAATCGCCATGTCGCTGCTGCTCACCGAGAGCGACCGCACGGTGTGCGTCGAACGCGACGGACACGAGGTGAGTTTCACGATACCGTTCCAGCAGCTGATCGATTTCCGGCGTGCGGGGGGTTACGCAGACATGCTGATGCTGCGCACGCCGTTCCGGATCGACAGCGTGGCGTCGGCCTCGGCCTTGGCGGCAGGATTGCGGCCCGACGACGAGGTGATCGCCTTCAACGGCGAGAAATGCGTTGAATTCGGCGACTACGCACGTCTGCTTGCCGGGCACAAGTCGTCGGACGTGGCGCTTACGGTTGCACGCGGCGATTCGACGCTTGTGCTGACCGTACCGGTCAACGCCGACGGCAAGATCGGAGTCACGGTAGCCCGCCACAACTACCAGCTGCGCACGCGGGAATACACCTTCTGGCAATCGATACCGGCCGGAATACGCCGCACGGGCGATGTGATCGCCAACTATTGGGAACAACTCAAGCTGATCGTGAAGCCCAAAACCCAGATGTACGAAGAATTGGGCGGCTTCCTCGCCATCGGCAGCATCTTCCCCTCGGCGTGGGACTGGCAGGATTTCTGGTCGAAGTGCGCCTTTCTGTCGATCATTCTGGCCGTCATGAATATCCTCCCCATACCGGGACTGGACGGCGGACATGCGCTCTTCACGCTGTGGGAGATGACCACCCGCCGCAAACCGAGCGACCGGTTCCTCGAAACGGCCCAATACATCGGGCTGGCAATCATTCTGGTGCTGCTCGTCTATGCCAACGGCAACGACATCTACCGCTTCTTCATCAAATAGCCCCTTCCGTCCCGACCGCCTCCTGCCGGACCCACAGCCCGACGACGGAGCAGACAGGGCGTGAATACGGAGGGAAGGGGAAAAGGCCGAAAGCCAGAAAAGGCCGGAAGGCTGCAGAGACGGAATAACGGAACGAAGGTTCAAGAAAAACGGAGATCATGGCAAAGGTCAAAAAGGCATATTTCTGCAAGGAGTGCGGCTACGAAGCGTCCAAATGGATGGGGCGCTGCCCATCGTGCGGAGAGTGGAACAGTTTCACCGAGGAGGTGATAGCCAAGACAAACGGCACGGTTGCCGCGACGATGACCGCCGGGCTGCCGCGCACGACACCGCAGCGCGTCGGCGAGATCCGCGCCACGGACCGTCCGCGTCTCGATCTGGGAAATCCGGAGGTCAACCGCGTATTGGGCGGAGGGGCCGTTCCGGGATCGCTGATCCTGCTGGGCGGGGAACCCGGCATCGGGAAATCGACGATCAGCCTTCAACTCGCACTGGCGGACAATGGTTTGCGCACGCTCTATGTCTCCGGCGAGGAGTCGGCCGAACAGATCAAGATGCGGGCCGACCGGATCGGCATCGGCAACGAAGAGTGCCTGATCTATGCCGAGACATCGCTCGAAAACATCGTGGCGCAGATCGAGGAGCAACGCCCCGATCTGGTGGTCATCGACTCGATCCAGACGATCTACACCGACCTGATCGACTCCTCGGCCGGCAGCGTCTCGCAGATCCGCGAGTGCGCCGCCACGCTGCTCAAATACGCCAAAGGATCGGGGACTTCGATCATCATCATCGGCCACATCACGAAGGATGGCACGATCGCCGGGCCGAAGATACTGGAACACATCGTCGATGTGGTGCTTCAGTTCGAGGGCGACAACAACCAGACATACCGCATCCTGCGCGGCATCAAGAACCGCTTCGGCGCGACGTTCGAAATCGGCGTCTTCGAGATGTCGGATGACGGGCTGCGGGCCGTTGACAATCCGTCGGAAATCCTGCTCACGCACTACGAAACGCCGCTGAGCGGCATCGCTGTCGGGGCTTCGGTCGATGGCATACGCCCCTATCTGATCGAGGTGCAGTCGCTCGTGTCGAACGCCGCCTACGGCACGCCGCAACGCACGGCTACGGGATTCGACTACAAGCGCATGGCGATGTTGCTCGCCGTGCTGGAGAAACGCGTGGGGATGAAGATGTACACCAAGGATGTCTTCCTCAACTTCGCCGGCGGGTTCAAGGTGGCCGATCCGGGGCTTGACCTGGCGATCGTCGCGGCGGTCATCTCCTCCTACTACGACCGGCCGATCGCCGAGGGAATCTGCTGCGCCGGCGAGATCGGGCTTTCGGGAGAGGTGCGCCCGGCACCCCGCACCGAGCAGCGCATCGGCGAAGCCGCACGGCTGGGATTCCGGCGGATCATCGTTTCAGGCTATCTGGGCAGGAACGCCAAACGGCCGAAGAACATCGAAGTCGTCGCCATCAACAGCATCGACCAGCTGCCCCGCGCCCTTTTTGTCCCAGAGGAGTAACCATACGCCTATCGAGGGAACGGCCACACCATCCGCCCGGCTCAATGAACCGGATACACCCGCAGGCCGACCAGCATCCGGCAAACAAAGGACGACGGATTCATCGCGATGAACCCGTCGTCCTGATTATTCGATATACGCTGAATCCGGCATTCCGCCCGCCACCAGGCCATACGTCGTTTCGCCTGCCCTTCGGCGATACGCACCGGAAGCCCTTCCGCCCGCTCGGTTCAGCACAGCCACGCCACCTCTTCGCGCAGAAAGCGCGCTCCGGAGGATTCGGGCAGCCGTTCGAGCATCGCGTTCAAGGTTTCAGAACCGATTTTCGGCGACGCAGCCTGCAGAAATGCCGCCGCTCCGCGCGCCAGACGCAGATCGTCGGGATATGCCGCAAGAATTTCGGGAAGAATCCCCGCAACCGGCGCCGCATCGAAATCACGACAGCGCGCCAGGGCCATCAGCGCCGTATATCGTTGTGCCGCACACCCCTTCCGCAACCAGCCGTCACGCAACGCCTCCAGCACCGGCATCCGACACCGGCTCAGAAGCCGCAGCGCCAACTCCTCCATCAGCTCCTCCGGCATACGGCCGCAGAACCACGCGTCGAGTTCGGCAGTCGTTACGGCCTGCGGATCGGCAATCGTCAGAGCCGCCATACGGAGTTCACGGACATCCTGCCGATAGAGAAAGCGTGCAAAGGGGTGATCCGTCCCCACACGGGCGGCGATCGCGCGAATCGTGGGGATGCATACCCCGTAATTCAATCCGTAGCCGCCCTCGCCGCGCTGCATCGACTCGACGACCGCGCCGTTCATCTCGCGGCGCAACTCGCCTAAGAGCGCCGCCATGCGTGCCGTGTGGTTCTCCATCACTTCTTGCCGGGCAGCGCCACCGTGACATCCCGCCCGAACTCGAAGAGCGGCAGGGTCGTCCGGCTTACGACATTCGTTCCGCAATAGACCGTGCAGGCCACTTCGGCCGCAACACGATAGGTCGCCGTGCGCGCCGCCTTGGGCGACGCCGGAGCCAGCGGGAAAGCACAGTCGGACTCTTTATCCAGCTGCAACAAAACGATCTCACCCGTCAGATCGCTGTCGGGTAACACCCCGCGATCGGAGGAGAAACGGCAGAGGATGTATTTCTGTTTGGCGGGATCGGGCACTACGACAACCCGTTTGACCGAGGTCGTGACAACCCGTTTGCCAAGGAAAAGCTCCGTATAAGCCTGCTCCTGTCGGTCCAGTTCCTTCAGCGCCGCCTGCAGCCCGGCACCGAAGACATGTTCGCCGGCCTCGCTCGTAATCAGCTCCATGCGGCGCTGACGGATCGAGAAGAGCGTATTGGCGGCATTGCGGGCCGCCGTTTCCAACGATTCATCCGACAGTGTGCGCTTGTCGAAAGGCACACGCGAGAAACTCTCGGCATCGCCCAGATAGTTCGTCGCCTGAACCCGATCGGCCGGCAGCAGACTTCCGGCCGGAGTACGCTCCGGACAGAGCGCCATACGCGCCTCCCTGACCGTATAGAGCGTCTTGTCGCTCAGCGCGCCGCGCACACCGAGGAACTTCTGGGCATAACGGGCGTAAGGGCCGACCGTCACGACCTCCTTCTCGACCACCAGATCGACCGCCAAGGGCGACGCCGGAACAATTACCTCCACACATCCGTTCTCTTCCACGAGTCCCGTTCGGGAAACGCGGGTGCTTTGAGCTGCAGCGTTTCCGACGAACAACGTCGTACAGAGCAGCAGCGAAAGAATCGATTTCATAGGCATTTCAGTTTGTCGGTGAACAAATATAATGCTTTTCGCGCCGATCTCAAAATTTGAGGTAGAAATCGCGCGTAAGGAGTTTGTACTCCTCCGTAAAATGATTCGGGGCCTCCTCGATGACCAGCCGGTCGGCCGCAGGCTCCCCGACAGGCATCCCGTCGCGCACGAATTCCAACAGGCAGCGCCGCACACCGCTGCGGGGAGTCGTCCAGACATCCGTCCGCCGCTGCAGGGCGAAACGTCCCGCGGCCTGCGCACGGAAGCGTTCCGCTTCGGGCGGCGGAAGGACGAGGGCCATACGCCCTTCGGGTGCCAACAGCCGGTCGGCCGCCGCAAGCAACCCAGCGGAATCGAGCGATACGGCATGGCGCGCCGTCGTGCGCCCCGCATCGGGCGGCAGCAGCGAACGGTCGTAATAGGGAGGGTTGGAGACAAGCAGATCGAACGACAGACCGGTACGATAATCCTGCACGGGCGCACAACAGACCGTAATACGGGCTCGCCATGCCGAACGGTCGGCATTGCCGCGAGCCTGCACCGCACAGGCTTCGTCGATGTCGATCGCCGTGACTTCCGCCTGCGGAGCGCGCTGCGCGAGCATCAGCGCAATCACCCCCGTACCCGTACCGACATCGAGCAGCCGACAGTCCGAAGGCCGCAAGGAGACCCATGCGCCCAACAGCACCCCGTCGGTGCCGACCTTCATCGCGCACCGATCCTGTTCGATCGTGAATTGTTTGAATCGGAACATCGTCATCGTCTGTCCAACATGCCTCGACGGCAAAAAACACCTTCTTCCTCCGCAAGTCCCGATCGGCCCCGCAGTTCAAAGCCCTGCAAAGCCGTCAATACCCGCACCGAAGAGGGCAAAGTCGTAACGCACCGGATCGTCGGGATCCAGCTCCCGCAACCGTGCGGTAATCTCTTCGACGGCCCGCCAGTCGTTCTGGCGTCGTCCGAGCAGCCCCAGGGCCCGCCCCACACGTCCCGTATGCAGGTCGAGGGGCAGATAGAGCGCCGACATCGGAACCGACCGCCACAGTCCGAAATCAACCCCGCGCCCGTCGCACCGCACGAACCATCGGAAATACATGTTCAGCCGTTTGCACGAAGCACCCCGATCGATGCAGGCCAGATGCTTTTCACACCGTACCGGATGGGCAATTGAGAAGAATGCCCGCCGGAAATCGGCCAGCACCACCCGCATATCGCCCGTCGCGGCATAACGCGACTCGACAAACCGGCCCAGGCCGCCATATTCCGCATACATTGCACGGATCGCCCGCACGAAATGGATCAGGTCGCTGCCGTTGAAGGTGCGGTGCACGAACGGCTGCAGCATCGCCAGCTCCCGTTCCGAAGCGTTCATGACGAAATCATGCGGCGCATCGTCGAGGAAATGCATCATGCGCAGGCCATTGCGGACGATCATCGGACGGCTGCCCCATGCGATCGTCGCAACGAGGAACCCCGCTATCTCCCGATCGTCGCGCGTCGTGAAACGGTGCGGCACCGCGACGGGATCCTCCGCGATGAACTCTTCCCGGTCGTAACGGTCCCACAGTTCATCGAGCAGCTCCCGCAGCTCCGCATGCTCCATTGCTCCACGCCCCCTCATCGTTCCGGATTTACCGCCGTCCCCGCATTCGCCCGTTCCGCTGCCGGTGCCGGATCGGCACCCTGCAACGCCCGTGCGGTCGTCGAAATCGCTCACAGGCCCTCACTCAGACGATCCGGCCGTCACGCATCGTGATCATCCGGTCGGCACGCGCCGCAAGCCGCTCATCGTGCGTGACGATGACGACGGTCTGCCCGAACCGCTCGCGCAGTTCGAAAAAGAGCCGGTGAATCTCCTCGCGGTTTGTCGAATCGAGGTTTCCCGACGGTTCGTCGGCCAGCAGCACCGCCGGTGTGTTGATCAGGGCACGGGCAATCGCCGTCCGCTGCTGCTCGCCGCCCGACAACTCCGCAGGTTTATGGTCGCAGCGTGCGGAAAGGCCCATCATGTCAAGCAGTTCGACGGCCTGCGCCTCCACCTCGCGGCGATCGCGCCCGCCGATGAGTCCCGGCAGGCAGACATTCTCCAAAGCGGTGAATTCGGGCAGCAGGTGGTGGAACTGAAAGACAAAACCGATCCGCCGGTTGCGGAACTCCGACAACGCCCGATCCCCCAATGCGAAGAGGTCGGTGCCGTCCACCTCGACACGTCCGCCGTCAGGCTGCGACAACGACCCCAATATCTGCAACAGCGTCGTCTTGCCGGCGCCGCTCGCACCCACGACCGATACCAGCTCGCCGCGTGCCACCTCCAGCGAAACATCCTGCAATACGGTCAATGCACCGTAACATTTCCGAAGCCCTTCGGCCCGTATCATTGTTTTCCGTTCCATCCAGCTTGAGTGAATTGTTCGAACAGACGCACCACTTCCACCGCTTCGCGCGTATCGTGCACCCGCAGGATCGCGGCCCCCTGCCGCAGGCACTCCCAATGCAGTGCCGTCGTACCGTTGAGCGCCTTGTCGGGCGTCGTATTCAGAAGTTTATAGATCATCGATTTGCGCGAAAGCCCCGCCAACACGGGATAGCCCAGTTCACAAAGGCGATGCAGGCCGTGCAGCAACTCGTAATTCTGTTCGAGCGTTTTGGCAAAACCGAATCCCGGATCGATGATGATGCGGCGTACACCGCGTTCGCGCAACAGCGCCGTGCGTTCACGGAAATAGTCCGCCACCTCCGCCGCGACATCCCTGTAACCGGTCAGCGACTGCATCGTCTCCGGCGTGCCGCGCATGTGCATCGCCACATAGGGGACATCGTACTTCGCCGCCACGTCGATCAGCAGCGGATCCAGCTCTCCGGCCGAGATGTCGTTGATGATGACCTTGCCGTATTTGCGGATGGCGCGGGCCGCCACGCTCGACCGGAAGGTATCGACCGAAACGGGCAGATCGGGCGACAAGGCCCGCACGGCGCCGATACCCAGATCAACCCGCCGCCACTCTTCGTCGGGCGGAACCTCGTCGGCGCCGGGGCGTGACGAATAACCGCCTACGTCGATGATCGAAGCGCCGCACGCTACGGCATCGCGCACACGGCGTTCGATGGCCAGCCAGTCGGGCGTGCGGCTGCCGGCAAAGAACGAGTCGGGCGTGACATTGACGATTGTCATGACCCGCCGTCGCGAAAGGTCAAGATCTATTTCGTGCTGCTTCATAGCGGAATCGGCGGTCGCATTCGGCCACATCGGCAGCCAGATCCTCCCGATTGATATTCACAAGCGTCAGATCCGCCCGCGCGCACAACTCGTCATCGGAGAGCTGCGCAGCCATGCGGCGGCGGATCTCATCGGCCGTTGCGCCGTCACGGGCATTCACGCGTACAAGCCGTATCTCCTCGGGCGCGACGACCGCCACAACCCGATCCACACAGGCATCCATCCCCGATTCATAGAGAATCGCGCACTCCAATACGACATAATCCGCATCGGCATGCGACTCGGCCCAACGGGCGAAATCCCGTTTCACACAGGGATGAACCAACGCTTCGAGACGCCGCAACTGCTGCGGATCGCTGAAGACACGCTCCGCCAGATAGTGCCGGTCGAGCGCCCCGTCGCGAAACGCCGCCGCACCGAATGCCTCGACAAGCGCCGCTCGCAATGCCGGATCCTCATTCATCAGACGTTTGGCGGCGGCATCGCTGTCGTAAACCGGAACGCCCCGTTCACCCAGCATCCGGCACACGGTGCTTTTGCCGCTGCCGATGCCGCCCGTCACTCCGACCCTCATCATCGTTTCTCCGGATGTTTGATCGGAGGGACATTCCCGATCGAGATGACTTTCACGTCACCGTAATGCACTGAAATGGCATTCTGCAACGATTGCGGATCGATGTCGATATATCCCTCCTGCTCGGACGACGGAGCCCAATGAAGATCGGCCAGAGGGATCCGCAACGAATTGCGCATATAGGCGATACGGCTGAAGAGATTCGTTCCGAGACCCTCGACGACGCAAACGACATCGAACTGCTCGCCATCGACATTGATATGGACCGTCTGTTCGGTCGTATAGGTATAGTTCAGCTTTGCGATGTACCACAGCACGAACGACGCCAGCAACATGACGACAAATATCGGTGAGACATACCTCAACAACCACTGCTTCACACTCTCGAACATGGCTTTGCTCATTAGAATCAGAGCAAAGATAGCAATAAAAACGGACTGCACAAATCCGTGCAGTCCGTTTTTCGGCAATTCGGCATGTCTCTGCGCTACGCCTTGTCTTTGCCGGCACGTTTGAGCACCTTGGGCATCAGATCATACGACAGCGGCGTAGCGATGAACCACGACGAGTAAGTACCGATCAGCACGCCGCACAACAGGGCGAAGATAAAGCCGCGGATCGTCTCGCCGCCGAAGAGGAAGATCGCCAGCAACGTCACGAGCGTCGTACCCGACGAGTTGAACGTACGGGCCATCGTCGAGCAAACGGCATTGTTGATGTTATCGCGGATATTGCGCTTCGGATAGAGCGCCATGTACTCACGGATACGGTCGAAGATCACCACCGTATTGTTGATCGAATAACCGATCACGGTCAGGATCGCCGCAATAAAGGCCTGGTTGACCTCCAGATTGAACGGCATGACCGAATAGAGCAGGGAGAAGAGACCGATGACAATCAACGCATCGTGAGCCAACGCCAGCGTGGCGCCCATCGCCCACTGCCACTTCTTGAACCGCCAGGTGATGTAGAGACCGATGGCGATCAGCGAGAAGAATACCGCATAGACGGCATTGTAAGTCATATCCTTGGCAACCGAAGGGCCGATCTTGTCGGCCGACACGATACCGTAGGGATTGAGCTGCGTATTGCGGAATTCCTCGAAACGGACCGGAGACTTGTAATAATCCTTCACGGCGTTGTAAAGCAGCATGTTTATCTCATCGGTCGCCTCGTCCGAAGCATCATCGTACTTGTACTGCGTCACGACACGCACCTGGTCGCCGTCACCGCCGTATTGTTTTACCTCACAGCTGATATTCGCATTGTCGGCATTCTCGATCTGCGCGAACTGATCCTCGATCGAGGCACGCACCGACTCGACCGAGACGGGCTGGTCAAACAGCACGACATAGGAACGGCCGCCGGTAAACTCCACGCCCCGGTTGAGACCGAGTACGGCGAACGAGATGAACGAAATGACGATCAGCGTACCCGAAATCGCATAGGAGAAGCGGCGCTTGCCGACGAAATCGAAGCGGTAGTCATTGAGCCAGTTCTCGGACCATTTCCACGAGAAGGAGATCTTGCCGAAACGGGCGACAATAGCTTCGATGAGGATGCGCGTAATGAAGATCGAACTGAAGAGCGATGTCATAATACCGATGATCAGCGTCGTGGCAAAGCCCTGCACGGGGCCGTTGCCGAAGATGAAGAGGACGACACCCGTGATGATCGTCGTCAGCTGACCGTCGATGATGGCCGAGTATGCGTTCGAAAAACCGTCCTTGATGGCCAGCGACAATCCCTTTCCGGCCCGCAGTTCCTCCTTGATACGTTCGTAAATGATGACATTCGAGTCAACGGCCATACCCATCGTCAGGACAATACCGGCAATACCGGGCAATGTCAGCACGGCACCGAACGAGACGAGCACGCCCATCAACAGGAAGACGTTGAAGAGCAGCGCCGCGTCGGCCACCCAGCCGGCCGTCTTGTAGAAAGCGCCCATGTAGAGCAGCACGAGCAGGAAGGCGATGAGGAACGAGACCATACCGGCATTGATCGACTCCTGACCCAGCGAAGGGCCTACGACCGTATCCTGGATGATATGTGCCGGAGCGGGCACCTTGCCCGACTTGAGGACATTGGCCAGGTCCTTTGCCTCCTGAATGGTAAAGTTGCCGGAGATCGACGAGTTGCCTCCTTCGATCTTCTGACGCACCACAGGCGCCGAATAGACGTACCCGTCAAGGACAATCGCCACGCAGCGGTTGATGTTGTCAGCCGTCAGGCGGGCCCATTCGGCGATGCCGTTCGAATTCATCGACATCGAGACCTCGGCCTCAGCACCCCGCTGCGCATAGGCCTCGCGGGCATCCGTGATAACCGAACCGTCCAGCGGAGCCCTGCCGTCGGGACGCTCTACCTTGATGGCATAGAGATAGAAACGGCCATCGAGCAGAGGATCCGATTCACCCTTGATCGCCCACTTGAAGCGCAGGTCGGCAGGAAGCATCTCCCGAACGGCGGGAAGCGCCAGATAATCATTGACCGCAGCAGTATCGGCAGCCATAACGGCACCCACAGCCGCACCGCCGGCGAACTGGGGATTCAGCAATGCGAAGAGCGGATTCTGCTCACGGTCGTAGTACGATGTCTCCGCCATGTTCTGATCCGTGCCGGCGGCGGACGACGCCACCTCGGCGATCAGATCGTTTCCGGCCGTGGTATCGGCCTCCTCGACCGGCAGGGCCTCCTCTTCGGCAGTCTCAGGCGTCGTATCGGCAAGATATTGCTTCACAACGGCATCGGCACGCATCAACGTCGGAAGAATCTCATCGGCGTTGTAGGTTGTCCAGAACTCCAGCGATGCCGACCCCTGAAGCAGCTTGCGCACACGCTCCGGCTCCTTCACGCCCGGCAGCTCCACCAGAATACGGTTCGAGTTGGGCAGGCGCTGGATGTTGGGCTGCGTCACGCCGAAATGGTCGATACGGCTGCGCAGGATGTTGAACGAAGCGTCGATGGCATCATCGGTCTCCTTGCGGAGGATCTTCTCGACTTCGGCATCGGTGCTGTTGGGGGTAATATCCTTCCGGTCGGGGCTTACGAAAATCGCCGCCAGCGGAGCGCCGTTGGTCGTCGCCTGATAACTGCGCACGAACTCGCCGATGAAGTCCTTGCCCGATTTGAGACCTTCGGAAGCCTTCGCCATCGCCTCGATGAAGGCAGGATCGTTCTTGCTGTCGCCGGCCAACGATTTCACGACATCTTCCACCTGAATCTCCAGCATGACGTTCATGCCGCCCTTCAGGTCCAGACCGAGGTTCAGCTCCTTCTCCTTGACCTCCTTATAGGTGAATTTGCGGAAGCCCAGATTATAAACGGGCTGATTCTGCACGGAGTCGAGATAATACTGTTCGCGTTCGGAACGTTCCTCGCCGTCGTAAGCAGCCGCATACGCCGCCGCTTTCTTCTCTACGTTCCGCGATTTGAACGTGAACGAGAGCTGATAGATACAAGCGATCGCAAGAAGAATCGCAAGTAGTTTGATAGCACCTTTGCTTTGCATTTGAATTGAAAAAATTATTGTTGTTATTTCGTTGTTTCACGCTTTTCCGGACTCCGGAACGGCCATCCGCGCGCCATAACGCACCGATAGCTCGCAAAAATAGACATTTTTTTCTTAAAAACCAACAAAAAACCATCGAAACAAAGGCACGGAAGCACCTGCGGCATAGTCCGCTCCCCGAATCTGCCGGCAGCCCGTTCTCCGGCGCTCCTGCCGGAGCCGCCGCTCCGCGACATCGGATCCTGCCGCCCCGCTCCGGCACACGCCGTTTCCGCCATACGCCGTCTTCGGCAGTCACAACCGGCTCCCGCGACAGGGCCCGCCGTCCCGGAGCGGGAAAGACCCGAAACCGGAAGCCCGAACCGGGAGACAAAAGCAGGAAACGGAGACATCATGAGCGGAGCGCCGAAAACCGAAGTTGAACCTTGCGAACGGGAATCCGGACTCGAAAGCCAAAGACCGAAGAGACGGAGGTCTGGACCCGGAAACCGTCTCAAAACGAGACCGGACAGATCTGAACGGAGCGGTTCCGACAAAAAAACCGGAGAGGATCTTCCGATCCTCTCCGGAGTGGGATTTCAACGGCACCGGATTCCGGAACCGCGCAGAGCGCTATTTCACCTCTTCGAACTCGACATCCTCGGGCTGCGACGAAGCGCCGCCGTTGCCGGCATTCGCACCTGCACCGGCCGATGCTCCGGACCCCGAACCGCTTTGGGCGCCGTCCTGGGCACCGCCCTGAGCCTGCTGCTGTGCGTAGATGTCCTGCGATGCAGCCTGCCATGCGGCGTTCAGCTCGGCGATGGCGCTGTCGATGGCATTGACATCGGCGTTCTTGTGCGCCTCCTTCAGTTTGCCGAGCGCGGCTTCGATTGCAGCCTTCTTGTCGGCCGGCAGTTTGTCGCCGTACTCCTTGAGCTGCTTCTCCGTTGCGAAGATGTTCGAGTCGGCGGCGTTGATCTTGTCGATACGCTCCTTCTCGGCCTTGTCCTTCGCCTCGTTGGCCTTGGCCTCGTCACGCATGCGCTGGATCTCCTCCTCGGTCAGACCGCTCGATGCCTCGATACGGATCTTCTGCTCCTTGCCGGTACCCTTGTCCTTGGCCGATACGTTCAGAATACCGTTGGCATCGATATCGAACGTCACCTCGATCTGAGGCACCCCGCGCGGAGCGGCAGGTATGCCGTCGAGATGGAACCGTCCGATCGACTTGTTGTCACGCGCCAGCGGACGCTCGCCCTGACATACGTTGATCTCCACCGAAGGCTGGTTGTCGGCCGCCGTCGAGAAGACCTCGCTCTTGCGGGTCGGGATCGTCGTATTGGCTTCGATGAGCTTCGTCATCACACCGCCCAGCGTCTCGATACCCAGCGACAGCGGCGTCACGTCGAGCAGCAGCACATCCTTCACTTCGCCGGTCAGCACACCGCCCTGAATGGCCGCACCGATTGCCACGACCTCATCGGGATTGACGCTCTTGTTCGGCTCCTTGCCGAAGAACTCCTTGACAATCTGCTGGATGGCCGGAATACGGGTGGACCCGCCCACGAGAATCACTTCGTCGATCTGGCCCGCCTCCAGTCCGGCATCACGCAGCGCCTGCTTGCAGGGTTCGATGGTCTTGTGGATCAGGTGGTCGCACAGCTGCTCGAACTTGGCGCGCGTAAGCGTCATGACCAAGTGCTGCGGTATGCCGTTGACCGGCATGATATAGGGCAGATTGATCTCCGTCGAGGTCGATGACGACAATTCGATCTTCGCCTTCTCGGCAGCCTCCTTCAGACGCTGCATGGCCATCGGGTCCTGACGCAGGTCGATTCCGTGCTCGGCCTTGAACGCCTCGGCCATGTAGTCGATGAGCACATGGTCGAAATCATCGCCGCCCAGATGAGTGTCGCCGTTGGTCGATTTCACCTCGAAGACCCCGTCGCCCAACTCCAGAATGGAGATATCGAACGTACCGCCGCCCAAGTCGTAAACGGCGATCTTCATATCGTTGTTCTTCTTGTCCAGGCCGTAGGCCAGTGCGGCGGCCGTAGGCTCGTTGATGATACGGCGCACCTTCAATCCGGCAATTTCGCCCGCCTCCTTCGTAGCCTGACGCTGCGAGTCGGAGAAGTAGGCCGGCACGGTAATCACGGCTTCATCGACCGTCTGGCCCAGATAGTCCTCCGCCGTTTTCTTCATCTTCTGAAGGATGATGGCCGAGATCTCCTGCGGGCTGTACTGACGTCCGTCGATCTCCACACGCGGCGTATCGTTCGGACCTTTCACCACCTTGTAGGGTGCACGGGCGATTTCGGACTGCACCTGTTCATACGTCTCGCCCATGAAACGTTTGATCGAGAAGATCGTGCGCTGCGGGTTGGTAATAGCCTGACGTTTGGCGGGATCACCCACTTTCCGTTCGCCGTTCTCGGTGAACGCCACGATCGACGGCGTGGTGCGGTGACCTTCCGAGTTCGGAATAACGACCGGTTCGTTGCCCTCCATGACCGCTACGCATGAGTTCGTAGTGCCCAAATCGATACCAATAATCTTTCCCATAGCTGTAAGTTGTTTATTTTTCGTTTTCAAATTTGTTTCTTGTCCGTGCTCCGTCTGGAGCCGTTGCGTGATGCTCCTGAACAAAGGTTGTACCAAACGGAAATTCGGTGCCATCCGACACGCATCCGCTCCCCCGCATCTGCCAAAACCGCACGCCCGACTGACAAAATGGCGGACAGATGCCGGTGTCCGACTGTCCGACTGACAGCATCGCGCCGCCTCCAGCCTCCCGGCCTCCCGACGCCGGCGCCGGCGCCGGCAAAGTCCGTCCAACGATTCGGAGCCGCCGTGCCGCACCGCAGCGGGCAAAAAAGCGCCGAAAAGGGGGAAATCGAAAATTTATATGCGGATATTGCTGCAGGAATTTGTTTTATCCAAATAAATATCGTACTTTAGTAGGTGAAATATGTCAACTCTAAAACTTATACAACTATGGTGATTACATTCAATGAGTTGCGCCGCATCAAGGACAAGCTGCCCAGCGGCAGCTCGCAACGGATAGCCGACGAACTGGGAATCGATGTGGAGACCGTCCGCAACTATTTCGGAGGCAAACATTACGACGCCAAAGGCAATATCGGCATTCACATGGAACAAGGGCCCGACGGCGGCGTCGTTACACTGGACGACACGTCCATCCTCGATGCGGCGATGCGCATTCTCAATGAAAACAAATAATGACGACCGGCACGTCAACTTTAGCGGCTCCCTGCGGAGCCGTTTTTTATTGCCGTTCGGGAAATACGCCCCGCTCCTTCCGGC
Organism: uncultured Alistipes sp.; assembly: GCA_944321175.1. Lineage (GTDB taxonomy): Bacteria > Bacteroidota > Bacteroidia > Bacteroidales > Rikenellaceae > Alistipes. Next base: position 81,587 of record CALUKI010000008.1, on the reverse strand, counting down.
CGTCGCATGCCGCACCCCCGCCCCTGTCCGTCCCCGCCGTCTGCTTCGGCACGCACCGCCGGAAAGGAGTGCAGGCCGTGCATCCGCAACAGGTGCGGAGGATGCGGGGAAGGCGGGCACGGATACCCGTGCCGCCAGAATGAAACGGGGATGCCCTTTGCAAAGGGCATCCCCGTTCTGAACAAGGAGCAGTTATCGGCTATCTGCGCACGCAACGCACATAGTGACCGAAATCGTAGCTGTGCAACGTCACTGCGAAGCTGGCGACATCGGGGTCGAACATCAGACGGTTATTCCCGTCATAGAATCGGTAATAGATCAGTCCTTCACCCAGGAAATCCTTCGCAACGGTGGAGGTCCAGAAAAGTACGTCGGCAGTTGCGGAACCGAATTGTTCACCCGATGAAATGGGAGTATAATATTGTCCGGGCAACGCATTGAACCCCGTAATGTTCGTTCCGGGATATTTCGACCACCCGCTTGTCGATCTGAGTTTCAGGCCCGGCAGCGAACCGATATAGTCGCGCAGCAGCGCCACATCATCAGCCGTAGGAACATCCCATCCCGCAGGAGCAAGCCCCGCCGCGTTCGTAACGGCCTTGCCGCTGTACATCGTACCGTAAACCGACTTCCAGTCGGCAGCGCTTTCGTTCAGATAGATATATGAACCGGCGGCATTCCCCCAATCGGTCGGAATAGGCGTTCCGTCGGCGAAATTCTCGGCCCGCAGGCTCTCGGCCATCCAGTACTGCGTACCGATCTTGACAATCCGGTACTCCTCGATCGATGTGCCGCGCACGTCGCGCAACAGATCGGGTTCAACCGTCGCCTCCTCGATATACCCTTCAGCATCGAGCACCAGCTCGCCCTCCGTCGAAACATACAGTTTCGTGATCGGCGCCGATGCCGTACCGGCCGTATAGGTGCAGGTATTCGCAGAGGTATCCCATACCAGCGAGCCGCCCGTCTCGACCTCCAGACCCCGCGTCAGATCGGCCTTGCCATCGACAACGGGATAGACGACCGTCATCTGCCGGTCAACATCACCGGTCAGGACATATTCGCGGCAAATCTCGGCAACCTTCACACCGCCATATACGGCACGCTGGACATATCCGCCGGAGAAATCGGTCGGCACGGTCACCGCGACAGTCGGAACGGCGGCTACCGACACCTCCATCGACGCAACCTTGCTCAAGCCTTTTGCATTGAAATAGATCAGCGCGACCTCGCCCGACAGGTCGGCGCAGGAGGCGTGTTCGGACGTCGGAGCCGTTACCGTCAGCAGGTTGTCGGCATAAGCCACTTTCCATTCGTCGGGCTTGCTGATGACCGTCTTCATCACGCCGACACGCTCGACCGAAAACTCCTTCGTCTCGCCGAACGTAAATTTGACAGGCTCCCCGGCACCGGCAATCGTCAGCGAAAATCCGTTGCCGAGCGGAATCTCAAGCCGTGTATCCTTGCCGTCGTTGAGTGTCACATAGAGACACTCCGCATCGGCCGTGACCTCTTTGATAAAGGCCGAGTCGCCCTGTGCGACGATCGGCTTCCCCTCCGCATCGAGCAGCTGCTGCACACTCTTTCCGCCGTCGTAGCTGATCGTCCAGTACCCATCGGCATCAACGCCCAGCAACGGCGTCACACCGGAAACAGGGAGTTTGTTCCCCTCCGTATCGAGCAGCCAATCGGCTTTTCCGTCAACGGTTTTCGTCCAGTAGTAGAGTCCGTCTTCCGCTGCAGCGATACCGAGAACGGGAATCGATGCAACAGACTCGCTGCCCGCTACGGACACAGTCGTTCCATCGGAAAAAGCAAGGAGGTAGCTGCCTTTTCCATCGGGCGTGACACTTTCAAGATGGAGCTGCTGCTGCAACGCCGTCACCAGCCCCGAAAGGGCGGCGTAATCGTTGTTCAGCCGGGCGACCTGCGCTTCGAGCTTCGTAAGCCGGTTGTTCAGGTCATCCACGCTGCCGCGCAATTCCGCATCATCGTATTCACTGCATCCGGCTGCAACCGTCAGCATCAGCAGCGCACATCCTGCCGTCACACGATGAAAGAGGGCTCTCGTCTCCTCCCCCCAACGACAAATCATTTGTCCAAGTTTCTTCATAAGCGATTGGTTGTTAAAATAATAAAAAGAGGTTTCCTACAAATATAGCGATATTTTCCATTTTTTGCAGCGGAATTTCCTGAAATAATGCAATATTTCGTATCACAAGGTCAAATGGCGCACGGCATGGCGGCCTCCGAAGGCCGCAGCACGGAGGGGACGGAAAAAGCGGAAGAGAGAGCCCTCTCTTCCGCCTCGATCGCTGCGGCATACGCCCTGCGACTCCCCTGCTACTCCTTGGGTTCGATATAGATCTGGAACAGCAGCGGCGAATAGGCCGGAATCTCGGTCGTATAGGTCGTCACACTCTCCTCCTCGTCGTAGGTATAATTGTAGTTCGAGGAGTAATAGTAGTTGTTGTACAGGCCGTTGTAGTAATAGTCGTAGTAATTCCCGTAGTAATAGTTGTTGTACAGGCCGCCGTAATAGTTGTTGTAATAGTTGTAATAATTGTAATAGTTGTAGTAGTTGTAGTAATCCAGATAACTCGACGAACTGTCGGACGAGGATGAGGATCCGCCGCTCTTGCCCGAAGAGCCGTATGCGTAGCTCGACGTGGTGACGATCGTCGCCCACTGTCCGTAACGCAGCTGCGGCAGGCTGTAATACCACGCGTAAATGGTCTCCAGCGTCGAAGTATCACCCTCTTCCGGTACTTCGTAGGCGTATGCCTCGCCCGTGCTGGCCACCTCGCCGTAGATGATCTTCTTCACCTCGTCGATGTTCGTATCGAAAATGAACCCGTCGAGGAAACGTCCGATGTACCAGACGTTGGCCGTTTCACTGCTCTTGATCGAATCCCCCTTGTAGGTTCCGCTTCCGAAGCGCTCCACCAGCACGTCGTTGATCTGCTTGTCCAGCTCCTCCATCGACTGGTTGTACGGGAAATAGGGCGCCGTGTAGGGATTTCGCCACTGATAGGTGGTCGCAGGCTCTCGGCCGGGGGAGAAGACATGCGAAATATAGAGTTGCGGAACCGTATCGACCGCCCTGTACCATGTATATTTATAGGGATCGATGCTCGTATCGGGCAGTTCGGGCTCTTCGGACTCTTCGCCGCTTTCGGACAACAGCGAACGGCGGACCGCCGCAAGCGCCTCCGAAGTATCGTCACCCTCTTCGTCGATCGGCTCCAGCGTACCGTTCGCCTCGACGAACGCATCGACCTCTTCCCCCTCATAGGCCAAGGGATTCGACACCCGTCTGGTCACCTTGATATGAAGAATGGCGGGGAGATTGGAATCGAGCGTATATTGTCCGCCATAGCCGCCGCTGTCGCTCGCCCCCGACGAGGTGTAGGCCAGCGACGACGGCAGGTAAAGCACCAGCTCCGTTCCCACACGCGCCCGCATGCCATCTTCCAGTCCGCGATCCGCCAGGGAGTCGAGATAACGGGCGCCCAGATGCAACGGTTCGCGCAAGGCGTAATAGCTGCCTTCGAGCAAGGTCGTATAGTCCGAGCCGCTGTACCGGTAATAGGGCACATAATGCGTATAGCGCGTAAAGGTTCCCTGCTGTTTCGCCTGTACGGCATCGCGCGTCAAACAGACGTTGCCGTTCAGATCCCGCGCCGTAAACTCATACTCCACCCAGCAGTCCGTCTCGCAAATCAGCGTATCGGCCTTGTCCGTCGAACCGGCGTCGAGCACATCGACGTAATACGAGAACCCGCGTCCCTCCTGCTTGTTCTCCAGCAATCCCGGACGATGCAGTTTCATCCATGCATCGAGCGACCGCTGCTCGATCTGCGTGTAGGAGACATCCGACTCTTTGGCGCACGAAGCGATCAGACAGGCGCAAAGGGCCGCAGCACCCCATATCTTCTTGTCGAAAGAAATCCGCATAATGTTTTTCTCCTCCCCTATTTCGTAACTTTATTAATCGTACAAACCATCGCCACAGGGCTCTGTTTGGGCATCAGGCCGACAATCAGCTTCTCCCCGTAGGCTTCATTGTATGTCATGTAGAATTCGACCTCGTCCTGTTCACGGCATCCGACAAATGCGGCGCGCAACCCCTTGAGCACGCCGCTGCCGCCCACCTCGATCTCGCAGGCATACGGAACGAACTGCCCGTTTCCGTCCAGCAGCGGCACACCGGAATCGTCGCATTGCACCCAGTGCGTCGGATTGAGGCCGTCGGCAACCAACCGGTTGATCATCACCGTATCGTTCGAATAGACACACGTCTCCGTCGTCAGGGATCTGTATTCCGAGAAGTCGTAGAGCGAAAAGGTCACATCGATACGGCAGCCGGCCGTCACCTCCGGACGGCTCAGTCGTTCGGCATCATAGACATCGGCGATATAACGGTAGGTCGTATTGCCGAACGTCGAATAGTACGGAGGATCGTTGTCGAGCGACACGGCGGCATCCGCTTCGGAGAGCAGACGCGGCGAATGCGATCCCGTCAGAAAGGAGACGATCCGCTGCTGCTGGTTGGGCAGGATATCCTCCTCCTTGCTGCACGACACCAACAGAGCGAGTGCCGACAAGCCTATGTACCACCGAACTCCCATTGCTACATATATAATCGTGCAAATTTATAAAAAATTGCGTAACGGCGCCATTTTTCTCGTATTTTTCCCGCAGGGACCGTCCCTGCCCCGCGAAAAGGAGAAATGCCGCCGCTGACCCCGCAGATCATTTCTTCGAGATGAGGTATTTCTGAAGGATCGTCCCCAAACGGTCGGGATTGATGTCCAGATTGATGCGGCCGTTGTTGGCGATCGAGATCGAGCCGGTCTCTTCGGAGACGACCAGAATGATCGCATCGGAGATCTCGCTCATGCCGATTGCCGCACGGTGGCGCGTACCGAACGATTTGGGAACATCGCTCTGGGTCACGGGCAGGATGCAGCGGGCCGCCATGATCCGATCGCCCTCGATGACAATCGCGCCGTCGTGCAGCGGCGAGTTTTTAAAGAAGATGTTGCGCACCAGCGGCGCCGAGATCTTGGCGTCGAGAATGATGCCGCCTTCGACAATGAGCGACAAATCGCTTTGCTGTCCGATGACGATCAGCGCCCCGATCTTGGCGTCGGCCATTTCGCGGCAGGCGACGACGAGCGGCTGGAGGTTCGTATCGGAGATTTTGGAGCCGTGATTGAAGATGCGGTAGATGAAATTGAAGCGTTTCTGGCTCATGCCGATTTTCTGGAGGAAGCGCCGTATTTCGGGTTGGAAGACGATGATGAGGGCTATTGCGCCGACGCTGATGATATGGCCCAGAATCGTCGAAAGCAACTCCATGTTGAGGGTCTTGACGATGACCCACAGCAGATAGACGATGATGATACCCGATATGATATAAGGGGCGTTTGTGCCCTTCGTGGTGCGGTATATCCAGTACATGATATAGGCCACGAAGAGAATATCGACCAGATCGATGAAAGTAAACGGTACGAAACCCATATGCGCAAGGAGTCCTTAAACAAGTTGTTTCCTAAACAGAGACAAAAATAGGAAAAATTACCGACATCCCGCACCGAAACCATAATTTTGTTCAAAAGGGATTCGTCCGGCATTTCCGGAGAGCGGCCCCTTCGGGGAGATGGCGGCAACGGGGCAGACGGGGCACGACGGACAAAATGAAGCGGCGGGCACTTTCTGCGAAAAGTGCCCGCCGCTTCATTTCAAGACGGAGTCCTGACGGAACAGCCGCCGGACTTGAACTGCCGGCCTGCCGAATCGGCAACCGGACTACTTCTCGGCGGCCTTGTCCGCCGCGTAGAGTTCGTTGACCTTCGCCAGTACGGCCGGCGTGATGTCAAGCAGCGTATCGGCATCCACAAGCGCCGTGGCGTTGAGGATAAACTTGTACTTCTTGTCGGCGTTGATCTCCTGAACAGCACGGTGGATGAGATCCTGCGCACGGTTCGTGAAGACGAAGTTCTCCTCATCGAGCGTCTGCGCCTCCTTCTGCGCCGCCGACTGGTAGTTGGCGATCTGCTGCTGGATCTTCTCCTGCTCGGCCTGCGCATTCGCCGTCGTAATCAGCCCCTTCTGGTACTTCTCCTGCAGCTGGGCGGCCTTGGCCTGCAGATTCTGCTCCTTCTTGGCCCAGCTCTCCTGTGCCTTCTTCGTCTTCTCCTGCAATGTCGCACCCTCGGTCTTGAACAGATCGCTCTGCGCCAGAACCGCCTCGACCTGTACATAGACAATGTCGCCGGACACTACACTTTGGCTCTCCACCGCCGGAGTCTCACCGACGGCCGCCGGAGCCGCATCGCCGCTGCCCTTGCACCCTGCAAAAAAGAGGGCCGCAACGGCGAGCACATAGAAAATTTTCTTCATAACAAATATGCTCAATTATTGACTGTTTACAAACATTGTCGGATTCATTTCCCTCTCCGGACATGAAATTCCTCCATAATGGACACAAAGATATATAAAAATTTCATACTTTTGTGCACGGGAAAAGATTTCTCGAAAAGATGTACGAATATATTCAAGGAAATATCGCAGAACTGCTCCCTGCATACGCCGTGATCGAAACCGGCGGTGTGGGTTATCTGCTCAATATATCGTTGCAGACCTATTCGGAAATCGAGCACTCGACACAGGCCAGACTTTTCACGCATTTCATGGTCCGCGAGGACGCCCAACTGCTCTACGGGTTCGCCACAAAAGCCGAACGGGAACTGTTCCGGCAGTTGATCAGCGTATCGGGCGTCGGCGGGAACACCGCCCGCATGATCCTCTCGACCTATTCGCCGCGTGAATTGCAAAGCATCATCACCACCGAAAATGCCGTTCTGCTGAAAAACGTAAAAGGGCTGGGGCTTAAAACCGCGCAGAAGATCATCGTTGAACTGAGCGGGAAACTCACGGCGCTCTTCGACGCCGAGACGCAACCCGTACAACCCGCCGGCGACGACAGCGTATGCACCGAAACGATCGCGGCACTCGTCATGCTCGGCTTCTCCAGATCCGCATCCGACAAGGCGGTACGGGCCATTCTCAAGGAGACTCCGGCCATTTCGGTCGAGGAGGCGGTTCGCATGGCTCTGAAACGACTTTAATCGCATTCTCCCAACATTTTTTATATCATCTGTTTCTATGGGTACCTTTATTATCATCATGGTTGTGCTGGCCGGACTGACATTTCTGATCACACTGATCATATTCGGCCTCAACCAGCGCCGGAAAGCGCGATTGCAGAACCCGCACGACGATTACCTCCGGCACTCCGGAAAGTAACATCACGGGTACCGGATTTTCCGGAGACCGGAAAGTCCGGCTGGCAGTCAGCCCGAAAACCGAATGGTTTTCGGGCTGACTGCCTCTCCACCGGCGCCCCGTCCGCTAATTCACGGGCGCCCGAATACCGGAACCCGCCTGCCGCGAAACCGCATAAGGCGTCCGTACTTCGGGCAGACAAAACGTGCGGCCGGTTCGGGAAAGAGAGCTCCGCAGCACACCGAAGGGATACGATCGGCATATTTCCGCTCAAAGATGAAAAAAAAGAGAAATAAAATGAAAATTGTAACTTCTCTACAAAATTGGCCCCGACCTTTGCCCAAGAAACAGGAACAAAAGCGACAGAAGATGAAAAACCGCCTTTCGGCAATACGACACGCCCCAACAGCCGATGTGCATCGGCCGGCACAGAGCCCCAAGAGCCCGCCATCGCTCCGGCGACAAACTTGTCGGGAGGCAAAGACCTGACTGCAACAGGCTCGACTCGCCCCGATTGTTCCGCCGCTTTTGCAGAGACCGATTCCACAAAACCGATTATTCCGAAACATAGAGACATGAAATCGAAAATATTTGTACCGATACTTCTTACGGGAGCCATCCTCCTGACATCGTTCCATACCGCCGCTGCGCAGGAGCGGCGGAAGATCTCCGAAAGCGACCTTCGGGGGCGGGTGTCGTTTGTGCTGACCAAACAGCTGGGCGAACGCTCCTCGATCGTCTGGGACGAAGAGCTGCGATTGAAGGAGAACCTGTCGCAGATCGACCGGATCTACACGACCGTCGGATACTCCTATTCGGTTTGCCCATGGTTCAAGGCCTCGGCCTTCTATGCCCTGATCGCCAACAACCGCGGCAACGGGGTGTCGATGGAGATGCGCCACCGCTTCTATCTCGAACTGACGGCAAGCTACAAAACGGGCGACTGGACATTTTCGCTGCGCGAGCGTCCGCAGGCGACGATCCACACGGCACATATCGATCCGGGTGTCGCACCTCAAACGGCGTGGGTGCTGCGCCATCGTCTGATGGGTGAATACAAGGTACCCTGCACAGGGTGGGCGCCCTACGCCTTTGTAGAGCTGACACAGACGCTCAACGCTCCGCAAAGCGTCGGAAACTATCTGGAGAAGGTCCGCAGTTCGCTCGGCGTAAAATACGCCTTCTCGAAGCGTTCGTCGCTGGACATCTATTACCGTTTCGACTACAAGGTAACCGACGAACCGTCGTTCGACGACACCGGAGCGCTCGATTTCATCCTCTCCGAGCGAGGCAGCCACCACATCATCGGTCTGGAATACGGATACAAATTCTGACACGCCCGCATGGCCGCCCCCGCAACGGGGCAAAACAAAACGGAAGGGGTTCCTTCCGTTTTTTACTTTTGGCGTCATTGCCTTGCCTTTCCGGCCCTTTCCAGTCCTTTCCGGCCCTTTCCGGTTCGCCGCGGCCCGGCCTTTTTAATTCCAGACACTCGTCCGCACGCGGCCCTTCATGCCGGCCGCCGTCGGGACGCGGCCCTTCCTCCGGAACGCAGACCTTCGCCGGCACGCGTTGAAAGAGACTTCGGAATGCGGCTACTCCACCTTGTGCTCAAGGAAATAACGCTGCGACTTGACCAGATTGCGGGCCTGCAGCACCATCGTCTTCGTTTCGTTGAGAATGGTCAGATACAACAGGCTCGCCTTCGTCGAGGACTCCTTGTTCTTGATCCGTTTGAGCTGATGCTTGATCGCATCGGCAATCGACTCGAAGAGTTCGTCGCGCAGCTCCAGAATCAATTCGATGTCGGCGAAATCATTGTTCTGCAACATGACATTGATCCGCGAGAAGATCGTCTCCACATCATCGTTGATCTTCATCAGATCCTCGATCTGCTCCTTGGTCATGCCCTCGTGGTTGTTGTCGATATGATCGAAGCAGGGGCGCGTGATATGCAGCAGCGATTTGGTAATCTCGTTCATGTAATCGACCACCTGCACATAGTAGTGGCCCGAATCGATCTCCCCGTCCTTGAGCTGCAGCAGGATCGGCATGACCTTGTATTTCCGCTCGCGCGAACGGTAGAAGAGGTCGTTCGACTGCTGCACCATGTCGCGCAGAACTTTCCGGTTCTCCTTGAATACGGCGATCAGCGTGCGGTCATAGATGCGCGTCACCTGACTCATCGTATAGCACACCTCCGAGATGCACTCGTCGATCACACTCTTGGTATCCGTGCCTTGCCGGATCTCGGCCTGCGTTTCGGCAGCCGCCGCACGGTTCTTTTTGCGGTTGCTGCGGACAAGCATCCACCCGCAGAGAAGCGACACCGCGATGATTGCAGGATTGCCGCCGTACATGAGGGCCAACCCCACCGCAAAGGCGATCGTAAAGGCGCCGACACCCGTCACGAACCACCCCGACACGACGGTCATCACACCCGTAATCCGATATACGGCGCTTTCGCGGCCCCAGGCCCTGTCGGCCAGCGACGAACCCATCGAGACCATGAAGCAGACATAGGTCGTTGACAGCGGCAGCTTGAGCGACGTGGCAATCGAGATCAGGATCGAAGCGGTCGTAAGGTTGACCGTACCGCGAATCAGGTCGTAGGAACCGCCTTCGCGCTCCTCCTCGGGCAGTTTTTCGAAGCGGGCGGCCAGCGACCGCTGCAGACGTTCCGGCATCACCCGTTCATAGAGGGCGTTGATGTTCATTGCCGCACGAACCAGACCGCGCGAGATCGCCGACGAACCGTAACGTTCCTCCCCTTCGTTCTGGCTCGACAGCGAGAGTTCCGTTTTCGAGACCGACAGCGCGCGGCGCGAAGTCCAGAGCGTGACGATCATGATCGTACCGGCCGCCAGCAGCAGCAACATGTTGGCGGAGACATCCGTAGCCAAACCGCCCATCGTCATCGCCATGTCGCCCGATTCGCGTGCCATCATGTAGGAGTCGTATCCGGCGACGGGGACTCCGATGAAATTGACCAGGTCGTTGCCCGCAAAGGCCAATGCCAGCGAGAAGGTTCCGGCGAGGATATTCAGTTTGAGGATGTTGACACCGAACATCTGAAGGAAGAAGAGCAGGATGCTGCAAACGGTCCACAGCGCAAAAAACATCCATGCAAGATGCGAATCGACGTATGCGAAGAACGCCGTATCGCCCAGAACGTTGCGCAGCCCCTTGAAGAGGGCGAAATAGACGATTGCCGTAAAGGAGATGCCGCACCACAGAGCGCCGTAGTGGCGGAACAGCGTATGGTAACGGAAGGTAAAGAGCACGCGCGAAAGATACATGACCAGCGTACCGCATGTAAAGGCGAGCACCACCGAGAGCAGGATGCCGGCAAGGATGGCCATTGCGCGCGTGGTATTGATATAGCGTCCGATCTCGGCAAGCGAGATCTCGTCGTTGGAGGTGATGACGACCGTCGAGACGGCCAGAGCCGACCCCAGCAGGCAGAAGACCAGCGCGACGGTGGTCGAGGTCGGCAGGCCCATCGTGTTGTAGACATCCAGCAGGATGATGTTCGCCAACATGACCGAGAGGTAGAGGATCATCACGTCGCGGAAGGTAAAGCGTGCGGGATCGAACATGCCGCTGCGGGCCACCTCCATCATACCGCTCGACGTGATGGCGCCGACAATGATGCCCAACGATGCGACGGCCATGATTACGCGCACGGGGGCGGCCTTGGAGCCGATGGCCGAATTGAGGAAGTTTGCGGCGTCGTTCATCACGCCGATAAAGAGTCCCGTCACGGCGAGAATCGCCATCACGATCAACATAAAGGTATATATGGGTTCCATGCGGTGTTTCGGGCTAATAGCGGAACAAAGGTACGCCATTGCGGGACGAGTAACAATTTCGCAACCTATTCTTAACAATAAATTAACATGGCGCCGCCGGCAGGGAGCATGCCGTCCGATCCGGTTTTCCGCTGGAAAACCGGCAGACATGCCGCGCTGCAAAGGGGATCAACCGCTCGGAAACGGCAGGAAAAGAGCGGCAACCGCCATCTGCCGAGGGCAAAATCGCCGGCGGCGGACGGAGCGTGCACCTGCATAAGGCACCGTTCGGGACGGAGCCGGCGCTCCGCCGTGTCAGAAAAGGATCAGGCTGACCGCCATTACGGCCATTCCCGTCACCACGCCGTAAATGGAGAGATGGTGTTCACCGTACTCTTCGGCGGCAGGCAGCAGCTCGTCAAGCGAGATGAAGACCATGATGCCGGCCACAATGCCGAAAAGGCACCCCAGCAACGCCGGAGAGAGGAACGGCAGAAGAACCGCATAGGCCAGCAATGCCCCGACAGGTTCCGCCAGACCCGACGAAAGCGACAACAGGAAGGCTTTACGTCGGCTTCCCGTCGCATAGTAGATCGGGATTGACACGGCGATGCCCTCCGGAATATTGTGGATGGCGATGGCCGCCGCAATGGCGATACCGAGCGCCGGATCGTCGATCGCCGACATGAAGGTCGCGATTCCCTCGGGGAAGTTGTGGATCCCGATCACCAGTGCCGTCATGATCCCCATCCGCATCAGCCGGCCCTGTTTGTCCGGCCGACGGTCCATCTCCTCGACCGTATGCATCTCATGGGGGTTCTCGAACGAGGGAACCAGCCGGTCGATCGCTCCGATAAGCAGGATGCCCCCGAAGAAGCAGAGCACCGTTGCCGTCGCACCGGCCGTCGCGCCCCACTGCTGCGCCAGGATCGTCCGGGACTCGGCGAAAAGTTCGACGAACGAAACATAGATCATCACACCGGCCGAAAGCCCCAGGGAAAAGGAGAGGAAACGCACGTTGGTACGCCGCGCAAAAAAGGCGATGGCACTGCCGATACCGGTCGCCAGACCGGCCAGCAGCGTAAGCAGCAAAGGGAAAAATATCGACGACATCATGACCGGCATGCGGTTAAAAAGAGATTTCCGGGTTCATCATCATTTCGGGCTCTTCACTGCGGCACTCCCCGCTTCGAGGTTGCAGCAGGCATGTTCGCTGCAGGGCTGCCCTGTCTCCTCAAATTCGAAGGTCGCATGGTCGATCCCCAGCTCATGGAGCCGTGCGCGGAGTGCAGACTTGAGCTGCGGCATCTGCTGCAAATCCCGGACCGCAATATGGGCCGTCATGGCATTTTCGGTCGTACTGAGCGCCCACACATGCAGATGATGCACCTCCTCCACGCCGGGTTGCGAAGCGACGGCGTCCAGCACCTCGCCGTAATCGATTCCGGCGGGCACGCCGTCGAGCGACAGACGCAGGCTGTCGCGCAGCAGCCCCCATGTGGAATAGACGATGATCGCCGCAACGAGCAATCCCACCAAAGGGTCGATCATGTACCACCCCGTCGCCATCATCACGCCGCCCGACACCATGACCCCGACCGAGACCAGCGCATCGGCCGCCATGTGCAGATAGGCGCCCTTGACATTCAGGTCGCGTTCCTTGTCGCGCAGAAACATCAGCGCCGTCACGAAATTGACGATTACGCCGATTCCCGCAACCCAGAGAACCGTTTCGCCGCCCACAGGCTGGGGATGAAGCAGTTTCCGAAGGCTTTCGACAATGATGGCACCGACGGCCACCAGCAGGATGACCGCATTGAGCAGCGAGACGAGAATCGTGCTGCGGCGGAAACCGTAGGTATAACGGCTCGTCGGTTTGGCCTGCGCCAAACGGAATGCGAGCATGGCCAGCAAAAGGCTTGCCACATCGCTCAGGTTGTGTCCCGCATCGGAGAGCAGTCCCATCGAGTTGGAGAAGAATCCGGCGAGGAACTCGACCGCGACAAACGCCGCATTCAACGCAATCCCCACCACAAAGGCGCTGTTGAGCGAGGACAAATGCGGAAGATGTCCATGTGCATGTTCAGGGTGTCCGTGTGCCATAGGTTATCGGATATGAGATAAGCATTCTGTCCCGTCGGGCGATGAATCCTGTCGTGCGAAGAGAATCCGTCCCCGTCCTGCAAAGATAAACATTGATTCACCGATCTGCAATACCCATTTGCGGGGAGTTTGGGCCCGCCGGCCTTTTTTGCGGCAACGGTCTGCCGGCACCGCTCCACCCTGCACGGGCAGGCCGTCTCCTGCGCGGACCGTACTCCCGCATGCGGCCGGGACAGCCGGCGACTTTTCGATTCGGTTTTGGCGGTAAACCCTCCGCACAAATGGCCGTTCCTGACCTTCGGCATCCGAACCAACGGCAGGGAGGTTCGCAAAAAAAGAGCCGATGCGCAGGCATCGGCTCCCATCCGTTCGCTGCCGGACAGAACTATTTTGCAGCCGGAGACTCCGCAGCCGCTTCCCCCGCAGCCGGTTCCGTCTCTGCAGGCGCCGGCACGGCCTGAGGCATCGTCGGCGCTTCCTGCGTCATCTCCATTACCGCATTGGCATCCTTCGACAGGCTCTCATTGCTGGTTGCCACCGCACCGCTGTCCATCGAGAGCGTCGCCACAAGGCTCAGCACGACAATCGCAATGGCCATCGTCCATGTGAATTTCTCCAGAAAATTAGCCGTCTCACGAACACCCATCACCTGATTCGACGCACCGAAATTGGCCGCCATGCCACTCTTGGGGCTCTGCACCAATACCGCAAGAATCAGGCAGATGCTTGCAATCAGAATCGCAATGATACAAATCGTGTACAACATAATCCTATACTTTTTCTTTTAATCCTCAGAGGTTATTTTGTCAATAAGCTCGGCAAAGTAAACACTTTTTTCCGGATTTCGCAAACTTAATTTGCGATAAATCGCGCATGCCTCGTCATTCAGCCCCTGCCGGCGGTAAATTTCCGCCAATTCCTCGGTTACCAGATCGTCCTCGTCATCGAGATCCGCTTCGGTCCTGATCTCCTCCTCGCCCCGCGTATCGTCGGCCACGATGCGGTAATCGCCCACACGCAGGAAAGCGTCGATGATGTCATCGGGCGAGAGGGCCGTCAGCCGTTCCCGATCGACGGCGACAGGCGCGACCGCCGATATGCGGTCCGCCAAAGCAATCCGCAGCCGGTCGTCCGAAGCGAAATCGCCGCCCCGCTGCAAAACCCTGACAGCCCGTGCCGCCGTGAACCACTCATAACGGGCGAGCGCCGCATCGAGTTCGGCATCCGGCACCGCTCCCGATGCCCCCGACGAGGCAAAATACTCTTTCAATGTCGCCATGCCTGTTACCAGTTGGAGGCCGAAGCCTGAAAAATATCGTTTACAAGTTGATCGACGATCTCTGGAACCAGTTCGCCGGCCACCTCGGTCAGCAACCGCGAGGAGTCGTAATCGGCGAAGGCCGTAAAGCTCTTGTTGAACGACATTGCCGGTTCGAGGGCGTTGGTGAAACGCACCTTGACCGTAATGGTCAGACGGTTCAAAAGAGCGACATCGTTGCTCGAAGCCGACGCCGTCGTCGAGGAGTAGCCCGTAATTTCGCCTTCGAAGGCGAAATCGCCCCCTTCATCCACCTGTGTCAACCGGGTCTGGCGCGAGAACTTGTCAACGAGCGCATCGGTGAGGGTGGAACTGAGAATCGGCTCCACCATCGGGGCGTTGTTGGGAAAATAGGCCACCGAAAAGGTCTTCGCATCGGGCGGTATGGATGCCCCCGACAGCGAATATTTGATCGTCAGGCCGCACCCTGCCAGCACGAGGGCCAGCAGCGGCAGCAACAGACGACAGACAACTTTCTCTCTTATCATCATTCCAAATCTCTTCACATCGACTCAATGTACATTGCCGGCACACTGCTCCGGCAGGCGATTCCCGCTCTCCGGCGGCCTCTCCGGCGGGCCGCACGCCCCGCTGCCCCCGCACCGGGCCGGCATCCCATCCGCAGGCCGCAACGCCCGACGTCTCAGGCCAGATCCTTCTCCTCGATCCCCAGTTCCTTGATCTTGCGGTAAAGCGTGCGTTCCGACATGAAAAGCTCGGCGGCAGCCTCACGCCGCCGGCCGTTGTTGTGCCGCAACGCACGGATGATCTGTTCGCGCTGCGCATCGGCTTTCGTCAGCGGTTCGCGCGGCTCCTCCACCACTTCGGCGTTGACCGCATCCACCATACTGCGGGCGTGCGACATGGCCCCCGCCGTCGTAGGCAAATAGCCGGCCACCTCCTGCTTCGGCTCCTGCGGCACTTGCGCGGCTCCGCGCATCAGCTCCGAAACCATCCGCTTCAGATCGTTGATGTCGGCACGCATGTCGAAGAGCACCTTGTAAAGCAGCTCCCGTTCACTCGCCGGCTCCTCCGGAGCAGCGTTTTTCGTCACCACGACCGACGAGGAGGCATTCTGCTGCGGCAGATAACGCGCCAGAATCGGCGCCGTCACCACCCTGTTCTCCTCGATGGCCGAGATCTGCTCCGCGACATTCTTCAGCTGGCGGATATTGCCCCGCCAATAGTAGCCCTCCAGCATCTTGCGGGCTGCGTCATCGAGCGTAATGGCCGGCATGCGATACTGCACGGCCACATCGCTGGCGAACTTGCGGAAAAGCAGGAATATATCTTCCCGACGTTCACGCAAGGCCGGAACGGCAATCGGCACCGTATTGAGCCGGTAATAGAGATCTTCGCGGAAACGGCCCCGTTCGATCGCCTCCTGCAGATTCATGTTTGTGGCGGCGACGACCCGCACATTGGTCTTCTGCACCTTGGCGGAGCCCACACGCAGGAACTCGCCGGTCTGCAATACGCGCAAAAGCCGCACCTGCGTCGAGAGGGGCAGCTCGGCAACCTCGTCCAGAAAGATCGTACCGCCGTCGGCCTCTTCGAAATAGCCCTTGCGGGCCTCCACAGCCCCCGTAAACGAGCCTTTTTCGTGACCGAAAAGTTCGGAATCGATCGTTCCCTCAGGAATTGCACCGCAATTGACCGCAATATACTTATTGTGTTTGCGGGCCGAATAGGCATGGATGATCTGCGGGAAAAACTCCTTTCCCACACCGCTTTCGCCGGTCACCAGAACCGACAGATCGGTCGGGGCGACACGCACGGCCACTTCGAGCGCCCGATTGAGCAGCTCCGAGTTGCCGATGATGCCGAAGCGTTGTTTCAATGCTATCAAATCCATAGGTCTCTTCTATTTTTTCCGGTATCGATTACCCGCCCCGCCCTGTTGCGACGAAAGGCACGGACGTCGCAGCCGGCAGGTGCGGTCAGATCCGTTGTCACTCTTCGACCGGAGCATCCGCCGCCGGCACCCCCGAAACGATGTCCGACACCTCTTCCATGAATGCGGCGGCATCGCGCTTCGCCTGCATGTCCCTGACATAGACATAAGCGATGACACCGAGCGCCAGCAGAGCCGCGACAATCGCCACGATCATGAATTTATCGACTCTTTTCGCCGGTTTATGTCCCACGAATGTATAAGGGTCGGTCGTCTTGACAGGCCGTCCGTAGGTAAGGCCCTTCACGCAGGGATCCGGCGTAAAATAGGATCTCCGACCGGATTCCGAGGGGCCGGCATCCTTCGATCCGGCTTCATCGGGCTGCACGGCGGCTCCACCATGCTGACCTGCGGCTTCGCCATGCGGATCGGCCGCTTCGGCGGAAGCGGGCGCGGAGTTTTGCGGCGGTTCCGCCCCTTCAGCCGGAGGCATCTGCGGTTCGGACGCCGGCACGGGCATTCCGGCCTGTGGATCGCAGGCAAACGACAACGCCCCGTTGGGTGCGGCCGTAAAGATTCCCAAGCCGGGGAAGAGGTATCCCGCCCCGTTCTGCGCGGCATGGCGCAGATCGAAAACCAAACGGTCGATGGCACCGGCAGCCTCGATCTCCCCGAATCCCTGTTCTCTGAGCAGACCGCGCAACACGCCGTCGTCGCGCTTGAACAGCTCCGAGAAAAGTATCCGGCGATCGGGCTCCTTCACGATGAAAGCGCCCAATTGCGGAACCACAAGCCGCTTATGCGTCTGCAAATAGGCAACGATCACCTTTTTAACGTCCGTCATCATCATTTTTCCCACGATTTTGTCCCCAAAAATACAATTTTTCCCGCATACGGTAAAAAAAACGGAGACAAAAGCGAGATATTCTGTCGAATCGTTGCGCATGTCGAAAATATTTACCTATTTTGCATCGCCAAATTCCGGAGAATGTAATCGAGCTACATTGTCGGAATTTTTCCGAAGTAGCAAAGCCGGATTTTCCAAAACAAACGAATCGGAAGATGAAAAACAAGTACATCGACCTCATCGAACAGACGTTCGATTTCCCGCAGGACGAGTTTACGGTCGAAGACAACGAGCTGAATCTCTACGACATTCCGCTCATGGAGATCATCAAGCAGTACGGCACACCGCTCAAGATCACCTATCTGCCGAAGATCTCGTCGCAGATTGCGCGTGCCAAGCGCATGTTCAACGTTGCAATGGCGAAAGTCGATTACAAAGGGGATTACAACTATTGCTACTGCACCAAATCGAGCCATTTCTCGTTCGTGCTCGAAGAGGCGCTCAAGAACGACATCCACCTCGAAACATCCTCGGCCTACGACATCCATATCATCAACGCGCTGTACGACGGCGGCGTCATCGACAAGGACCGTTACATCATCTGCAACGGATTCAAGCGCCCGCAATACGTCGAGAACATCGCACAGCTCGTAGCCGACGGATTCGAGAACACCATACCGGTCATCGACAACAAGGAGGAGATCGATCTTTTCGACGTGGCCATCGACAAGCAATGCAAGGTGGGCATCCGCATCGCCTGCGAGGAGGAACCGAAATTCGACTTCTATACGTCGCGCCTGGGCATCCGCTACAACGACATTGTGGACTTCTACAAACGCAAGATCAAGAACAACAAGAAATTTCAGCTCAAGATGCTCCATTTCTTCATCAATACGGGCATCAAGGATACGGCCTACTACTGGAACGAGCTGGGCAAGTGCCTCAACGTCTATTGCGAATTGAAATCCATCTGTCCCGAACTCGACAGCCTGAATATCGGCGGCGGCTTCCCGATCAAGAATTCGCTCAACTTCGAGTACGACTACGAATACATGACCGAGGAGATCGTGGCGCAGATCAAACACATCTGCGAGATGAACGGCATCGACGAACCCGACATCTTTACCGAATTCGGATCGTTCACCGTCGGAGAGAGCGGCGCATCGCTCTACTCGATCGTCAACCAGAAACAGCAGAACGACCGCGAGAACTGGTATATGATCGACTCGTCGTTCATCACGACCCTTCCCGACACATGGGGGATCAACCAGCGGTACATCATGCTGGCGATCAACAACTGGGACAAGGAGTACCAACGGGTATTCCTCGGCGGGCTGACCTGCGACAGCGAAGACTTCTACAATGCCGAAGCCCATACGAATGCCATCTTCCTGCCGAAACTCGAACCGGGCAACACGCAGTACATCGGGTTCTTCCACACGGGAGCCTATCAGGAGTCGCTGGGCGGGTTCGGCGGCATCCAGCACTGCCTGATTCCGGCACCGAAGCACATCATCATCGACCGCGACAAGGGCGACAACGAATATTATACGCGATTGTTTGCCAAAGAGCAGAGCTACCGCGCCATGATGCGTATTTTGGGATATTGACGTGCATTGCGGCGCCGGCCTGCACCGGCCTTGGCGGGAGGGATGAGAAGAAGGGCATAGGGAAGAGGAAGGGCTGGGAGCCAAGAACAGAGAACAGAGAACAGAGAACAGAGAGCAGGGAGCAGGGAACAGGAAGCGAGAAAGCAGGAGCAAAAGGGTAAGCCAAAGCAGGACAAGGGAGAGAAAGGAGAAGCCCGCAGAAGCGGAAAATCGAATCCGGAACAGTGCAGCCGCAATACCGGTGCAGGATGCGGAAGCCAAACCATACGACAAACCGCACGACAAACCCCGCAACAAGCCGCACGACTTACCGCCGGAAAAGGAGCGGGAACGGAAGGACTGAAACAAAGCCGCTGAAGTAGAACCGCTGAAACAAAGTCGCTGAAGTAAAAAAGAGAACGGACAGGCGCCGAAGCGAAATCGGGAGAATGCCCCTCCGAGATTTGACGGCGCCGTCACCGCGCAACAGGAAAGATTCCCCTATCCGAACATTCGGAAAACCGGAATCTTTCATTATTTTTGCTACAAGGCCGCCAAACCGATCGCGCGGCGAATGAAGCGAATCATGAGCGAACTGGAGAAAATGGAACGCGGCGAGACCTATGACTTCTCGGCCCCCGACGTGGCGCAACGTTTCGCGGCGGCACACGCCCGCATGCAACGGTTCAATACCCTGACGATGCAAAGTGCGCTCTACCGGCGTCGGTTGCGGGAGCTCATTCCCGACATCCCCGATACGGCAGCCGTCGTACCACCCTTCCATTGCGATCTGGGATACCGCATCCGGTTGGGCGAGGAGGTCTATGTGAATATGGACTGCACGTTCCTCGACTCCGGCGGCATCGTCATCGGCGCCCGCACCAAAATCGGGCCGAACTGCCGGCTCTATACGCCGCAGCACCCGCTCGACTACCTCGAACGCCGGCAGAGCATCGAACGCGGTCTGGGCATCACCATCGGCGAGGACTGCTGGCTGGGCGGCGGTGTGACCGTCTGCCCGGGTGTCCGGATCGGCGACCGCTGCATCATCGGGGCCGGCAGCGTCGTCACGCGCGACATCCCCGACGACTCGCTTGCGGCAGGCAATCCGGCCGTCGTCAAACGGTCGCTGCGCCGATAGCCGGAACGCCTCGAAGCCGCACCACAAGGCTCCGGAAAGGGCCGCTTTACGCTTTGGAACCGAATTTGCCCCGATACGAAAAAACGTCATGAAGAATTACAGACTTCGGGAAGACCCCGTACATCAAAGATACGAATTCGACCTCGGCACAGAGCAGGGAGAGCGGGCGTACATCGACTACGAACTCGACGGTGACACAATCGTATTGACACATACGTTCGTACCCCCTGCATTCGAAGGACAGGGCATCGGAGCGCAGCTGGTTGCGGCCGTGCTGGCGGAGATCCGCCGCAAGGGGCTGCGGGTCGTTCCGCAATGTTCGTTCGTCGCGTTGTACATCGAGCGGCATCCGGTCTGGCACGACATGATCCGGCGCGAAAGTGTCAGCGTCGAGTCCGGATCGTAATACCCTGCCCCAAAAAGGGCGGACTGCAGAAGAGAACCCCAAAGTCCGGATAAAAAACTTTGGGGTTCTCTCAATTGCTTGCCGAAGGAATATTTTCAACTTTTGAGGGTCAGACCATACACAGGCCGCTCCTTATTTATATCTCCTTATATATATGGAGTCCCGCCGGCAATCAATCCTCCGTTACGGCTGCCGTTTCAGGCACCGGCACGTCGGGATAGAGCGTGCGCAGCATCTTCGCCAGCGATTCGCCGCGCAATTCTCCGCCGCGGGCGATGATCCGCCCCTCCGGATCGAGCAAAAACAGCGTCGGAAAATAATCGATCCGATAGAGATCCACAAGCCGATTGTCGGGACGATCGGCAATCACCGGCCATGTGATCTGCAACTCCGGCAGATAGGCATTCAGATCTTCGGCGGAATCGGCGGCAACGGCCAACAATTCGAATCCCGCCGCATGATACGGTTCATACAGGCTGCGGTAGGTCGTCCGAATCTCGTGAATGCACGGGCCGCAGCCGAGTGCCCAGAAATCGAGCAAAACATAATGTCCCTTGTAATCGTCCGGAAAACGCACGGTGCGGCCGTCCAATGTCTGCGCCTCGAAAGGATAAGGCCGGAACCCCATCTGCAGCGAAGGCCGGTTCAATGCTTCGGGATCGCGCACAAGCGTCAGTTCACGTCCGTCCCGACGCAGGCTGTCGATCAGATAGTACTCATTGTCCAACTGCACATACTCTTTGAGATGACACTCGATCGTCGTATCGCGGTTCTCGAAAACAATAGAGGTATCACAGTGGTCATATCCTGAATCAGGATATACCGTCACGTCGTATGTCGTACCTCCGACCTTCATCCGCCCGCGACTCACATCATCGCAGTAAAGCAACATGCCGTAGCTTTTGCACCGGGGCCGCAGGTAGGTCGAATCATGCAGAATCGTGCCATCGACATAATAATCGGTCCGCACGGCCGTTGCCGCCGTGACGGTCGAATCGGCTTCGAAATAGTGCACCTTCTCATCGGAGACATCGTCATCGCCGTCCGTATCGAACAGGTAGGCGTAACGCCCATCGGGGGTCAAACCGGTCACAAGCGTTTTCAAGACACGGATCGGACGTGCCGAACAGGAGGCAGTATCACGTCCCCAGGCATCGAAATAACGCATACAGAGCTTCTCATCGACGCGCCCCGCACAAAAGCCCTGATAAAGCAGTTGCGGAAAATCTTCTTCGAAATAGATCGTCGTCTGCCGCCAGTCGGCAGGAACGCCCTGCACGTCGGGGTAGAGCGCATCCAACCGGCTGCCCTCTTTGTACGGAGAGGCAAAACCGGCCAACTGGTTCTTACGCGCTTCAGCGTACTTGTCAAGTTGCACGGTCACGACATCGGCGGGGCCGCACGCGACGAAAATCGCTGTCAGAAACATCGACAGCCGGAACATCGAACGGTTCATAACGGTTGTAAGGATTGGTTGCTGTTTACAAAGATACGGATTTAATCCGGAACCGCAAGCAAATCGCCTTTTTTTCAAACCTTTGCTCCCGCCGCCCGCGCCGATACGCCTCGACACCGGCCATCCAACCGTCCAGCTCCCTCAACGGAAGTCATTGCCGACGGATCATCCGCTTGAAAAAACGGCGTATGCGTACCGGCAGATTGATCCCCTGTTTGAGCAGTACCGCACCGCTGAGAATCTTCCAGTCCCACTTGCGGAGCTCGGCGTAACGCACCAGCACGACATCCAGATAGGGACGTTCCCAATCCAGACAGCGCAACGTCCCGACACACTCCCGCCACCGAAGCGCACGACGGCGGAACGTCATGCGATTGACATCGATCAATGCGAAGCGCCAGACTCCGTTTTCCCGATAATAAAAGATATTGCCGGGATTATAGTCGTAATCGAGAACCCCCTTTTCATGCAGCGCAACGGTATATGCCGCAAATGCATCGAGGATTTCCAGCTGACGCGCGGGCGGCTCGCTGCCGATGTCGGCAAGTGTCGGGTGAGGAACCCGCCGCGAGACGTAATACCCCGTATGGAACAGCAGCCCGCGCCGGCATTCGACATACCCGACCGGTTCGGCAACCGGAAAACCCAACTTTTCGAGCCGCAGCGAATAGCGGTAGGAACGTTTGGCCTTCGACGGCCGGAAAAAGGTATAGACCCAGCGGTTGAAGCGTGTGGGCACGGCAAAACGCTTGACAACGAACTCTTCGCCGGCCACACGCTCGCACCACAGCGTGTTGCGGGCATCGCGCAGCAGCTCGCCGGTCAGAGGACGGGCCGGCAAGGCATGCATCCACTCACCCAGCCGGATGTATTTTTCAGCAAGTACGACTTTCATCGGCCATGTATTTTATCTGATCCCGAAACCGGCCGCGACAACGTTTCAAGGCGCATCGTGCCGTCGGTGCAAAAATAATGGAGAGCCGACAGACGCTTTGTCCAAATCGTTTCCGGTTCTGTTCCATAGGTCGCATGCGAACCGCCTTGTCGAGATGCATTCCGGAAAAAGTTATTACCTTTGGCGGAAAACAGCATTTTCATGAACGAACAATCCGGCAACATGCCAACGCCCCGATCCGAAAAAACGGACAACGAATTTCCGTTCCAACTGTTCCGGCTCGACAGCACCTCATTCGAGATGCCGACATCCGATCCGCTGCCGCGAGAGTTGGATACGGGAGGAATCTGCCTCTGTCTGCGCGGCCAATGCAACATGCTGCTGAACCAGCAGCAATGTCAGATCAAGGCCGGCGATCTGTGCGTCTTCTTCCCCCGCATGATGTTGCAGATCTCCAATCAAAGCGACGATTTTGAAGCCTACGGCGTGTTGACGCAGACCGGAATCATTCGGGAGGTCGATGTCCCCTCTTCCGCAGCGCTGTTTCTGTATATCAGCGAACACCCCTGCATCTCCCTCGATCAAGCGGCATTTCGGCGCATTATCGGCTATTTCGACCTGATCGGACAACTCGAAAGCATCGCCCACCCCTATTGCAACCAGATCACACGGCATCAATTGATGATCGTCTATTACGAGATCCTGAACATCTTCCAGCACGGGAAGCCGTTGACCATGCACACCCAGTCCCGACAGGAGGTGATGTTCCGGCACTTCATCGAACTGGTATCGCGGCACCATGTGCAGGAGCGGGAAATCGGGTACTATGCCGACCGGCTCTGCGTAACTCCGAAATACTTCTCGTCGGTGATACGCGCCGTAACGGGCAAAAGCGCGGCATGGTGGATCCGCCACACGGTAATCATCCATGCCAAGAATCTGCTCAAATCGAGTCAGCTCACCATCCAGCAGATATCCGACGCCCTGCAGTTCCCCAACCCGTCGTTTTTCGGACAATATTTCAAGCGGCAGACAGGTATGACCCCCAAGGAGTTCCGACGCAAAAGCTTTTGAACAGCAGCAAAAAAGAGACCCGGAACGCGCTCCCGAAAATCTGCCCGGCACTTCCCTCCCGTTTCAGATGCCCCTCCCCGCTGATCCGCAGGCAGCGACGAGGCATCCCCCTTGTCCGCCGACTTTCCAACCGGCAACGGCACACAGGAAAAGACGATTCCGCATGCACCGGAACCGGTGCCGAAGGCAAAAACGAGATTTTGCAAAATTGAAGCATCCGATTTCCGTAATTCCCGATTTTTTGTTACTTTTGTGCGCAACAAAAACCCCAAATCATTATGTCCTTCATTGATGAGAGGGTACAGTTGACCGGGCTCACGTTCGATGATGTCCTGCTCGTACCCGCCTATTCCGAGGTGTTGCCGCGTGAAGTAAATGTTACCAGCCGCTTTTCGCGAAATATCAAACTCAACATTCCGATCGTTTCTGCCGCGATGGATACGGTCACCGAAGCCCCGCTGGCCATCGCACTGGCCCGTGAAGGGGGTATCGGCGTCATCCATAAAAACATGTCGATCGCACAACAGGCCGCACATGTACGGCGCGTGAAACGTGCCGAAAACGGCATGATCTACGATCCGATCACCATTTCGAAAGACCATACCGTAGGCGATGCGCTGGCTTTGATGCAGGAGAACAAGATCGGCGGAATCCCCGTTATCGACGGGGAGCGTCGCCTGATCGGCATCGTTACAAACCGCGATCTCCGCTTCCAGCGCGACATGGCCCGTAAAATCGCCGATGTGATGACCTCCGAGAACCTCATCACGACCCACTCATCGGAACTCTCGCATGCCGCCGACGTCTTGCTGAACAACAAGATCGAGAAGCTGCCGGTCGTGGATGACGAAGGGAAACTCGTCGGCCTGATCACCTACAAGGATATTACGAAGGTGCAGGACCATCCCAATGCCTGCAAGGACAGCAAAGGACGTCTGCGCGTTGCGGCGGGTGTCGGCGTTACCGGCGACTCGATGGAGCGTGTCGCCGCCCTCGTGAGCGAAGACGTGGATGCCGTCGTCCTCGACTCGGCACACGGCCATTCCTACAACATCGTCAAACTGCTGCGTCAAATCAAGGAACAATACCCTGCGCTGGATGTCGTAGTGGGCAACATCGCAACGGAAGAGGCCGCCAGGTACCTCATCGACAACGGCGCCGACGGCATCAAGGTCGGCATCGGCCCGGGGTCGATCTGCACCACGCGCATCATTGCCGGCGTGGGTGTTCCGCAGCTCTCGGCCATCTATGCGGCGGCGAGCGCGGCAAAAGGGAGCGACGTGCCGGTTATCGCCGACGGCGGGTTGCGGTATTCGGGCGACATCGTCAAGGCGCTGGCGGCCGGCGGCGACTGCGTGATGATCGGTTCGATGTTCGCCGGCACGGAGGAGTCGCCCGGCGAGACGATCATCTACAACGGACGTAAATTCAAGAGCTACCGCGGCATGGGGTCGATCGACGCCATGAAGGCCGGCTCGGCCGACCGCTACTTCCAGAAGGGCGAAGTGAATATCAACAAACTCGTACCCGAAGGAATCGTTGCCCGCGTGCCCTTCAAGGGAGCGCTCAGCGAGACGGTTTACCAGCTTGTAGGCGGCATCCGCGCCGGCATGGGCTACTGCGGAGCCCCCGATATTGCAGCGCTCAAGCGGGCTCAGTTCATCCGCATCACCGCAAACGGTGTCACGGAGAGCCACCCGCACGACGTGACGATCACCAGCGAAGCACCCAATTACAGCAGCGAACACTGATCCCTCCGGCGGAATGAACCATACAACAGAAACGACATGCAGGAAAAGATACTGATCATCGATTTCGGTTCGCAATACACCCAGCTCATCGCACGGCGCGTGCGGGAGCTGAACGTCTATTGCGAAATCCACCCTTTCAACCGGCTGCCGGCCCTCGACGACACGGTGCGCGGTGTGATTCTTTCGGGTTCGCCCTTTTCGGTACGGGACGCCGAAGCACCCCGCATCGACCTTGCGCCGATCAAGGGGCGCCTGCCGCTGCTGGGTGTCTGCTACGGCGCACAATACCTCGCACAGCACTTCGGCGGCGAGGTCGAGCCGGCTCCGAGCCGCGAATACGGGCGGGCAATGCTTACGGTAGGCGATCCGGCCGACCGGCTCATGCAGGGGCTGCCACACACCACACAGGTATGGATGTCGCACGGCGACACCATCACCCGCGTGCCGGAAAACTACCGTATCGTGGCCTCGACGGCCGAAGTCAAGGTTGCCGCCTATCACATCGAGGGCGAACCGACATGGGCCATCCAGTTCCACCCCGAAGTCTATCACTCGACCGACGGGACGAAGCTCCTGCACAACTTTGTCGTCGGGATCTGCGGCTGTTCGCAATCGTGGACTTCGGAGAGTTTCGTCGAATCGACCGTTCGCGAACTGCGTGAAAAACTCGGCAGCGATCAGGTCGTGCTGGGCCTGTCGGGCGGTGTCGATTCGTCGGTTGCCGCCGTGCTCCTGCACCGCGCCATCGGCGAGAACCTGCACTGCATCTTCGTCGATTCGGGCCTGCTGCGCAAGAACGAATTCGAGAGCGTACTGGACTCCTACAAAGGCATGGGACTCAATGTCAAGGGGGTCAAGGCCGGTGCGAAATTTCTCGGCGATCTGGCCGGCGTGACCGATCCGGAGACCAAACGCAAGATCATCGGCCGCGATTTCGTGGAGGTTTTCAACGAAGAGGCGCAACAGCTCACCGACGTGAAGTGGCTGGCACAGGGTACGATCTATCCCGACGTCGTCGAATCTGCATCGGTGGGCGGACCTGCCGCCAAGATCAAGTCGCACCACAATGTGGGCGGACTGCCCGAACGCATGCACCTGAAAATCGTCGAGCCGCTGCGGCTGCTCTTCAAGGACGAGGTGCGCCGCGTAGGCCGTTCGCTGGGCATCGGCGAGGAGCTGATCGGGCGCCATCCCTTCCCCGGTCCGGGCCTTGCGATCCGCATTCTGGGTGAGATCACCCCCGAACGTGTGGAGATTCTTCAGGATGTGGACAAGATCTACATCGATGCGTTGCGCGAAGCGGGCCTGTACGATCAGGTATGGCAGGCGGGAGCCATCCTGCTGCCGGTCAAATCGGTCGGTGTCATGGGCGACGAACGCACCTACGAAAGTTGCGTCGCGCTGCGTGCGGTCACCTCGACCGACGGCATGACGGCCGACTGGGTGCATCTTCCGTATGAATTTCTGGCGCGGGTATCGAACGACATCATCAACAAGGTGCGCGGCGTGAACCGCGTAGTCTATGACATCTCGTCCAAACCGCCCGCCACGATCGAGTGGGAGTAGCGCACCGCCCCTTCCATACAAGAGTCAGACGACGTCCGGACATGTCCGGACGTCGTCCGTTACCGGACTGCGGGCCGAAGCGGCAGGCAGGCAAAGGGAGGAGCGAAGCGAATCCGGAGCGTGCAAAGACAATCGCACCATTGCCGAATGGCAATGGTGCGACAACATAAATCGGGAGCCGCGGATCGACCGGCACACGGAAAGAGGTGCAGAGACGCTCCGCAAGCCTCCGGCTCCTACTTCTTGAAGTAACGGTTGTAAAGGCCCTGGAAACCGGCACCGTGACGCGCCTCGTCCTTCGCCATCTCGTGCACCGTATCGTGTACGGCGTCGAGATTCTCCTGCTTGGCCATACGCGCCAGACGCATCTTGTCCTCGCAGGCACCCGACTCGGCATTCATGCGCTTCATCAGGTTGGTCTTCGTATCCCATACCACCTCACCGATCAGTTCGGCGAACTTGGCGGCATGCTCCGCCTCTTCGAAAGCATAACGCTTGAAAGCCTCGGCAATTTCGGGATAGCCCTCGCGATCGGCCTGACGGCTCATCGCCAGATACATGCCCACCTCGGTGCACTCGCCCATAAAGTGGTTCTGAAGCCCTTCCCACAGCTCCTTCGACGAACCTTTGCCATCGCCGATCACATGCTCCGTAACGAACGTCAAGCCCTCTTCCTGCTCGACAACCTCGACGAACTTCTCTTTGCCTACCTTGCACATCGGGCACTGCTCCGGTGCCTCCGGACCTTCGTGGATATATCCACAAACGGTACAACGCCATTTCTTTGCCATATTCTTATCTGTTTGTTAAGTGTTAATCCGTTTTACCGCGACAAAGATACGAAGCTTTGCCAATGTCGCAAGCATTCGCCCGATCATATTTTCTGATGCAGGCATCAGCTTTTCCTATCATCGTGGTCGATCGCCCACTCGATCAGCCCCACATCGGTGGCATCCTTTACCATGACCCGTTTTTCGCGATCGAGCAGATACAGTGCCGGAATGGCCTTCAGATCGTACAACTCTCCGTCGCGGATCCTGCACCCCTTGTCGTAGGCATTGATCCACCGCGCCGGCATCTGCGACCGGTAGTTCCGCCACTCGGTCAGATCCTCGTCGGGGAAGATTGCCAGCACGCGCAACCGGCCCCGTTCGGAGAGTTCGTTGAGCATCGGCGACGACACAATCGCGTCACGCACCTCCTTGCACATCTCGCAGCCCGGATTGTTGATATAAATAAGCAGGTAATCGGCCCGAATATCGTACATGCGCCGCGTAACGCCGTCGGCCGTCGTATAACGGAAATCATTGGCCGGATGTCCGATCCGGTTCTGACGCGCGACCTTCAGATCGTGTGCGGGCGCCATGCGTTCCCACTTGTCGAGCCAGGGGCTTGCGACAAGCGCTTCCAGCACCGGAATATAGAGTTCGTCGCTGCGCACCGGCGAGTTCGGGTCGTAAAGCACCCGCTCGGCCAGCATCGCAAAATATTCGGTCATCGGCTTCGACGCGGAGGCGCGGCGCATCAGCGTATCCATCGCCGCACGATCGTCCGGAGCGACGAAATTGGCCACATAGATGAAAAAGGCGCGGATCATCTCCGTCGTATCCAGTTCGCGGACAAGCGTCGTGTCGCGGAAATCGAAATTGTCCCAGTAGTGATCCCGCAGGTAGGCGGCCCGCTGTTCGGGCGGTACGGTTGTCGGTACGGTGACGGTTCGGAAACTGCGGGGACGCTTTGCGGCTGCGGGCTCCCCGCTCCGTTTCTTTCCGCCGCCGCAGGCCGCCAACGACACCAGCAGACACAGCGTGACGGCACAAGAAAAGATTTGTTTCATCGGCTCTGCAATTTGTTTTGCCGGCATCCTCCGCCCCGTCATCCGCAAGACCGCCTTGCGCGGCAACAACGGGACAGAGCATGTCCGTCCATACGGCAAATGTAATAAAAAGACGCCGATAATCACACACCGGCAGGAGAAACTTCCCCTCCCCGACGGCAATTTGCACAATAGTTGCACCTCGCCGTGCATGAACCGTTCCGCCGCACACCGCAGCCGCCCCACGCGATGCGAAGCGCGCGAAACGGCTCCGTCCGGACTTTCATCCATTACCGTTAACGAATCATACATGCCTATGAAAGCAAAAACAAGTACAGGATTCAAACTCAGCGTGGCAACGCTCGCCATCATGAACGTCACGGCGGTCGTCAGCCTGCGCGGGCTGCCGGCCGAAGCGGTCTATGGCCCGTCGTCGGCGTTCTATTACCTTTTTGCAGCGGTTGTCTTCCTGATTCCCACCGCGCTGGTGGCAGCCGAACTGGCGGCGATGTTCTCCGACAAGCAGGGAGGCGTCTTCCGTTGGGTCGGCGAGGCGTTCGGAGCCCGCACGGGATTCCTTGCCGTCTGGCTGCAGTGGATCGAATCGACGATCTGGTATCCGACGGTCCTCACCTTCGGCGCCGTGTCGATCGCCTTCATCGGATTGAACCAGCAGGCCGATGCCATTCTGGCCTCCAACAAGCTCTTCACGCTCATCATGGTGCTGGCCATCTACTGGGTCGCAACCTTCATCTCGCTCAAAGGCATCGGCTGGGTCGGAAAGATCAGCAAATGGGGCGGAATGGTCGGTACGATCATCCCTGCCGGACTGTTGATCGTTCTGGGAATCATCTACATCGCTACGGGAGGGCACAACCAGATGGACATGTCGCAGGGATTCTTCCCCGATCTGTCGAAATTCGACAATCTGGTGCTCGCAAGCAGCATCTTCCTCTTCTACGCCGGCATGGAGATGATGGGCATCCACGTCATGGAGGTCAACAACCCCGCCAAGAACTACCCCAGGGCGATCATCATCGGTTCACTCGTCACCGTCTGCATCTTCGTTTTGGGAACCTTCTCGCTGGGCTTCATCATTCCCGCCAAGGACATCAGCCTCACGCAGTCGCTGCTGATCGGCTTCGACAACTATTTCAAATACCTGCACATGACGTGGGCATCGCCCGTCATCGCCGTCGCGCTGATGTTCGGCGTGCTGGCCGGCGTGCTGACGTGGGTGGCAGGGCCGTCGAAAGGCATCTTCGCCGTCGGCAAGGCCGGCTACCTGCCGCCCTTTTTCCAGAAGGCCAACAGAAACGGCGTACAACGCAACATCCTGCTCATGCAGGGGCTGCTCGTCACACTGCTGGCCCTGCTCTTCGTCGTCATGCCCTCGGTACAGTCCTTCTATCAGATTCTCTCGCAGCTGACCGTCCTGCTCTACCTGATCATGTACATGCTCATGTTTGCCGCCGCGATCTACCTGCGCTACTCCATGAAGAGCCTTGCGCGGCCTTTCCGGCTCGGCAAGGGAAACGGGCTGATGTGGCTGCTCGGCTCGCTGGGATTCTGCGGTTCGCTGCTGGCCTTTATTCTGAGCTTCATTCCGCCCTCGCAGATCGCCACGGGCAGCAGCACCGTCTGGTTCTCGGTACTGGCCATCGGCTGCATCGTCGTCGTGGCCGCGCCGTACATCATCTTCGCGATGCGCAAACCGTCGTGGCGCGACCCGATGTCCGATTTCGCCCCCTTCAGCTGGGAGCCGGCAGCCCGAGACGGATCCCCGGACATGCAGCAGGTGCCGCAAAGTCCTCGGGACGACCAGACTCAGCAGGCGCCGCAACGGCCGTGTCCCCCTGAAGCGCCGCAGAATCCGCAAAAACCGCAGGCTTCGCAACGGCCGGCAGGTTCCGTGCGGCAGAACGGAGAATCCGATACTCCGCAGGGCAAGGGCCGGAGCGCATCGCAAAATACGTCCGGACGTAAAAAAACGTAATACGACAAATAACCAATTCCGCCGGAACGGCGACCCGTTCCGACGGCCAACGACCATCGACAATCATGAAACGAACCATTACCATCGAAGAGGTCCGCAAAGCGGTCGAAGCCGCCCATGCGCACTTCCGTGAGGAGAAAGGCGGCAAGAATGCCGATTACATACCCTACCTGAAGAACGTTCCTTCCGGACTCTTCGGCATCACGGTCTGCCTGGCCGACGGCCGCAGCGTATCGGCCGGCGATACCGATTACCGTTTCGGCATCGAATCGGTGTCGAAAGTCCCCACCGCCCTGCTGGTCATGAACCAGTACGGCGCCCGCAAGATCCTTGAACGCATCGGTGCCGATGCAACGGGGCTGCCGTTCAACTCGATCATGGCCATTCTGCTCGAAAACGACCACCCCTCGACGCCGCTTGTCAATGCCGGCGCCATCTCGGCCTGTTCGATGGTCCGTCCCGCAGGCAACGCCGAGGCCAAATGGAAAGCGATCGCACAATTCATTTCGAGCCTTTGCGGCAGCGACGTCACCGTCATCGATGAACTCTACCGCTCGGAGAGCGCGACCAACTTCAACAACCGTTCGATCGCATGGCTGTTGAAGAACTACGACCGCATCTACGACGATCCGGAAATGGCGCTCGACCTCTACACGCGGCAATGTTCGCTGGGTGTCTCGACCCGGCAGCTGGCGGTCATGGCGGCAACGATCGCCAATTGCGGAACGAATCCCGTAACGCGGGAAGAGGTCTTCCATGCCAACCTCACACCGCATATCGCCTCGCTCATGGCCACCGTCGGCTTCTACGAGCGCACGGGCGACTGGCTGTTCAACACCGGACTTCCGGCAAAATCGGGCGTCGGCGGCGGCATCATGGCCGTCGTGCCGGGCGTAATGGGGCTGGCGGCCTTCGCTCCGCCGCTCGACGGTGCGGGCAATTCGGTCAAGGCGCAGAAGGCCCTTGAATACATCTCCGTGCGGCTGGGGCTGAACATCTTCAACCCGGCACGCATCGAAGTGGCGGCTCAGGAGTCGGTAAAAGAAAAAGCATGTCGGTAGAACGGCCTCCAATGAACAGGGAACAGCGGGAAGACGCACGTTGCGTCTTCCCGCTGTTCCCTGTCTTCCTGTCCACGCCTTGTCTTCCCCGGCCACGACCGGTTTCTCTTCTGCAGCCCTTCCCTGCCGCCATCTCCGTCCCTGTTGCCCTCTCTGCCGGAGAGGGGTCCGGAATCGGAATCCGATCGCCCGAACGGAAGAAGGAATCACAGGGCGCAACCGGATAGAGGAGCCATAGGAGAGCGTTGAAAGCCGTGCGGCGGAGCCGGACGAGAAAGGGGCTACTCGATCTCCCAGTCGCAACCCTCCTTGCGGTCCTTGACCCGGATGCCGATGGCGGTCAGTTCATCGCGGATGCGGTCCGATGTCGCCCAGTCCTTCGCGGCCTTGGCCTGCATGCGCATCTTGAGCAGCATCTCCACCAACGGCGTCACCAGGTCGCGGCCTCCGCCCGCCGATGCGGCCTTCTCGTCGCGCAGCCCCAGAATATCGAACACATAACGGCGGAACGCCGCAACGAGCGTCGCCAGATCGGCCGCCGTGATGCGCTGCTGCCCCTCGGCAAGCTGATTGACGATACGCACCCAGTCGAAGAGCGCCGAGATGACCATCGGTGAATTGAGATCGTCGTCCATCGCTTCGCGGCAGCGCCGCTCCAGTTCGGAGGGATCGACCGTCGAATCGGCCGACGGCGTGATCTTCGACAGCGTCTCGACCCCTTTCATCAGCCGGTCAAGACCCTTCTCCGCTGCCTGCAGCGCGTCGTTCGAGAAATCGAGCGTCGAACGGTAGTGCGCCTGCAGCACGAAGAAACGGATCGTCATGGGCGAATAGGCCTGCGCCAGCAGTTTGTGCGCACCGGTAAAGAGCTCCTCAAGGGTAATGAAGTTGCCCAGCGACTTGCCCATCTTCTGTCCGTTGATCGTGATCATGTTGTTGTGAACCCAGTACTTCGCCGACCCGTGGCCCAGTGCGGCCGTCGATTGGGCGATCTCGCATTCGTGATGCGGAAACATCAGATCCATGCCGCCGCCGTGAATGTCGAACCGTTCGCCCAGATACTTGGTGCTCATGGCCGAACACTCCAGATGCCAGCCGGGGAATCCCTCGCTCCAGGGCGACGGCCAGTGCATGATGTGTTCGGGCGCCGCCTTCTTCCAGAGCGCGAAATCGCAGCAATGGCGTTTGTCGCACTGCCCGTCGAGCGCCCGCGTATTGGTAACGATGTCCTCCAGATTGCGGCCCGACAATACGCCGTAATGGTAATCGCGGTCGTACTTCTCCACATCGAAATAGATCGAACCGTTCGACTCGTAGGCATACCCCGCATCGAGTATCTTCTGCACGAAGGCCTCCTGCTCGATGATGTGTCCCGAAGCCTGCGGCTCGATCGACGGACTGAGGACATTCAGCGCATCCATCGCCCGATGGTACCGCTCCGTATAGTAGTGCGCCACCTCCATCGGTTCAAGCTGTTCGAGCCGCGCCTTCTTCGTGATCTTGTCCTCACCCTCGTCGGCATCGTGTTCCAGATGGCCCACATCGGTGATGTTGCGCACATAACGCACCTTGTAACCGAGCGATTGCAGGTAGCGGAACAACAGATCGAAAGTCACGGCCGGCCGCGCATGGCCCAGATGCGGATCGCCATAGACGGTGGGCCCGCAGACATACATCCCGACATGGGGGGCATTGAGCGGCACAAATTCCTCCTTGTTCCGCGTCAGGGTATTGTATAAAACGAGTTTCGATTCCATAGAAAAGTGAATTTTTCCGCAAAAATAGTGATTTTTCGCATACGGCACATGCTGCGCGCGGCTATTTTGCAGACGCACGCGGCAAGATGCCCGAAACGGAGATCTCCCCGGGCACCGGACGGAGGGAAGTCACTCCCCGCCGCAATAACGGGCG
This sequence comes from uncultured Alistipes sp., assembly GCA_944321175.1. Taxonomy (GTDB): domain Bacteria; phylum Bacteroidota; class Bacteroidia; order Bacteroidales; family Rikenellaceae; genus Alistipes. Next base: position 47,679 of record CALUKI010000008.1, on the reverse strand, counting down.
ACCGTCTGCTCGATCTGTTCGGCCGAGGGGTTGCGTGCAAGAATCTCCCGCGTGGCGGGATCGATCAGCACCAGCAGACCGCCGCTGTCGCCCGCATTATATGTCCGCCACAACGATATGCGGTCGTCGAGTTCTACCAGCACGGGCCACTCGTATCCGTCCCTGGCTACGGCAGCGTCGAGGGCGTCCGTACTGCCGAACTCGCGCGCCACACTCACCACAACGAAACCCCTGTCGCGGTATTTCTCATAAATCGGTTTGTTCCGCATGGCCGCACGGCGGCAGGGACCGCACCACGAAGCCCACATGTCGAGCAGTACGATGCGGCTGCCCTCGATCATATCCGAGAAACGATGCATCGCACCCGCACGGTCGGGAGCCTCGAAATCCATGTAACGGCCTCCGACCTCGACACTCGCGGCGCGGAGATACTCACCGAGCCGTTCTCCGAGAGGATTGCCGGCAAAACGCCCGGCATAGATCCCTGCCAAACGCATGATGCCGTCACGGTCATCCTGCCTGTCATAAGAGCAGATGCGCGATATGACCCAGGGCAGATAGCCGAGCCGCACGTCGCTCTCGGCACGGTGCAGGGTTGCGTCGGCGGCCTTTTTCATTTCGGTTCTGTATTCGCTCAGCAAAGCATGAAATTCCGGCCGGTAAAGCTCTTCTTCCGAAAGGGCATGGAATTCCCCGATGAGCGAATCCCGCTTGTCGGGATCGGTCTCGGACCGGGCCTGTGCAATTATCCCGCAGGCACGGGCGCTCATATAAGCCTCGTCAGGCTGATCGTAGAAGGCATCGATACGCGGGCCGTAGGTCTCTTCCACAACACGCATGGGAGCTGCCAACGAGGCTTTTTCGGCATTCAAGCGACCGCCCTCTACCGCTGTGGGCGCCTCGGCACCCCACTCGATGCGCACCTTGCCCTTCTCTGCGAAAAACTGGCATTCGTACCACCCCGACATGACATATTCGTTCCACGGGATGAGGATGTAAAGATCGCCGTCAGCGGGGATCTCGCACCCGAAGCAGCCGTTCTCCACAGGGATCACACGCGATTTCTGCACGATACCCCGCACGTTGTCGTCGTAATCGAGCCACCGGCAGAGCAGCAGCGCCCGGGTTGCGGGGCGGTCGGACAACACCCCTTCAACACGGCATACGGGAACCTTGCGGAGCGAATCGGGCTGTACGAGAGTGATGCCGCCCGCATTGAGCGAGGATTCCGCACTTGCCGTAAGATCGATCTCCCTTTCAGCGGGATCAAGCGGCTCAAAACGCATGGCAAAGCGCATGCAGCCCGTCGTGTCGTGCGTATAGCGGTGACCGATCTGCAAGTCGTCCGAACCGAGATAACGGTAACGGCGCCCGCTCTGATGTCCCGTAAGATATGGAGTCTCGCACGGTTTGTCTCCCCCGATTGCGAACAGGCTGTCCGGATAGCCGATGACGGCAACATCGACAAGGGTGGCCGTGTCAGCGACCTCGATACGCAGGACGCGAAGGTTGCCGGCCTGCCCGCAAAGCGGGTTTTCAACGATGCGGCCATGGCTGCATGACACTGCGGCAGCGGACAATACGACGGTCAGACTGCGGAGAATGACGGCCGAACATTTTTTGAGGAGGTTCCCCTCCCCTGTCGATTCTGTATTCATGGGGCCTGGGGTTCGTTTTATTGACAAATCCGCTTCCGCTGCCGGCGGTCTCACGGCATTATGCGGTTTTCGGGCCGGAGATACGGGGAAAATCCCGCTCCGGCACACGGAGCGATGTGCTTCGGCAAGCATATTACATGTTATTATGTTATTATTCTATTATTCAAATATACGAATTATTATTCAAATATACGAAACTCTCCCCGAAACGGCGGAAAGCCCGACAGCGCCTTGTCCGGAATATCCCGGCAGAATCGCCCGACGGCGGCATGCCGCACGGTCGGATCCCCATAGACGGCGGAGCCGCAGAACGGCATCCCCGCACCGGAGACATCGAGCGGCGCGAATTTTCGGCTCATCGCATCGACACGCCCGCATCCGTAAGGTTCCCGACATACAAGGCGGTGCTCACACCTCCTACGGATGGATGTATGAGCACCGCCGGCATAAAACCGCTTGCGGATTCAGAACCGCATCATCGGGCGGACACGCAAATAGAAATATTTCCGGTAATCGAAAGTCGTTCCATCCTTCAGACAGACGCTCACCGCACGTTCGGTCGGGGATTCAGCACCTTCGGTCGAAGTCCAGTAATCGTCGGCATCAAGCGCCGAGCCGCCGTTAGCCTCCAATGCCGCATCCAGCAGCTCCTTGTTCTCATAGAGCGACTTGACTTCGTTTACGGCTCCAAGGTACCACCCTGTCCCCATTGCATCGCAGAGCTGGAAAGCCGGCATATTGGCCAAACCGGAATCATTCGCCTTCGCCTTCTCCATATTTACCCGTCCGTCATCGGTATCGGAAGCCCCCAGGAGGATATAATTGTCTTCATTGGCACGATAATCCCACATCGCATTGATACGGCCTTCTTCAGCGACATCGTTCAACGCGATGACCGTGCCATGTTTGCCTCCGTCCGTAACGGCGCATACGATTCCCACCACGATTTCGTCGTTTATTTCAAACGGATCGCCAACGGCATACGTTTTCTCTTCGACGGGACGGTCCCCCACATAGGCGACTGCACGCACGTTGCGCGCTATATTTTTCGATGACGAAAGCAGCGACCCGTCGGCCAGAGATACACACTGGGCGCTGTTCGCAGCATCCGCACCCAATTCGGTCGAAGACCAATAATAGGCGCTCTGCAAAACCGGACTGCCATTGGCCGAAAGCACATTGTTGAGTGCGGCGGTCATCCTTGAAATGGACGTCAGTTCGTTCAACGCGGGCAAATACCATCCTTCGCCCTGTTCGGTACAACTCCTGAAGGCAGGATAAGATTCGAGAGAAGCATCTGCCGCCTCAACCGCTCCGAGATTGTTCTCGCCGTTGTATTCGTCGATTGCACCCGTCGCCGAACCGACAGCGCCCCATTGCAGATTGTTCTCGGCAAGCGAAAGGATCTTGGCGTAACTGCCATCTTTCGACACCCAGAAGACAACCCCTTTCTTTCCAGACTCTTCACACATATCACCCACCTTGTACCTGGCATCCGGAATTTCGCCGAACTCCTTGAATGCCCGTACCTTGAGAGGTTCCGTCTTGACGATTCCGAACATACCCGGCAGGCTCATGTCGGCGGCAAAAGCCGTAGCGTCGCTGTACGAATCCGCTTCAGTCGATGACCAGTAAAGGCTCTCCTTCGAGATTTCAGACCCGCCTTGCCAACCGAGAGTGGAATTGACCTTGTCCAACACGTCACGCACGCCCTGCATTTCCTTCTGCGCAGGCAAATACCATCCATCACCCCACTCCGCGCAGGCCCGAAAAGCCGGATATGCCTCATAAGAGGGGTCAAGTGCCGCAATGACGGACATGTTGGGAACACCGTAATCTTCGTCGAGAGCCGACGTGATAACATTGTCGGGCCCCCACGCCAACGCGCCGCCGGCATCATGCATCGCGATCAATTTCCCTTTTGATCCCGTAGGATCGACCTCGACAACGACACCTTCCGACATCCCGTCGAAATAATAATCCCCCACGTCATAGGGGCCCGATGTGAAATCCGCCGCAGCCGCTTGCAGCACCATCTCCAGAATCTGCTCAGCGCCGGCATCAAACGTCATGGCTTCATCGGAACTGTACGACTTCACCCTGCCGTCGTCCGAAAAGACCTTGACCTCAAGATGATGGGTTCCCGGCTTAATCAACAGCCGGAAATCCTTGGCCGCAGCGCTATCCAGCGCCACACCTTCCGCACAATCGAGGGTGACCGTATGCGCATTCGCCATCAGGGCCGCCGCCTCGTCGGTGACAGAAACCGACTTTACCGAGACATTGCCTGAAAGCCTGAGGTTAAAGATCGCATATTCCTTCGTCAGGGTCACGGCGAGCTTGCCGCTCACGGCGCTTTCACCTTCAGGATCCTCCGCCCTGCCGGAGAGCGAGACGGCCCTTGAGTCAAAACCGTCCTCCACATAGCGCTGCGTCATCGCCTCCGCAACCGTTTCAACCGGATAGATTACGTCGAAAGGCGGCTTGGGGGCATCTTTATCACTATCCTCCAATACAAACACCCCTGTCTCGGAATCCGCACCTTCGGTCAACTCATAGTACCAAATGCCGTCCTCGTTCGTCGCAGCAATCCGATCGCCGGCACTCCACACGGCAGGCAACAGCCCGTCGACCGGATCTCCGGCCGCTACGCGCGTATTGGAAATCGTCGCCAAAAGCGTTGAAACACCTAATTCCTCTGTCTGATCAGGGGGGAGCTGGTCATCATCGGATGCCGGGTCGTCGGAACATGACGACACCACACAGACGCACATACTCACCATCGCAAGCAACAACCTGTTGCACAAATAATTGTTTTTCATAAATAAGATTGTAATTGAAGAATACCGGAACCGAAAGTACAAAATTTTTGGGGCAATTCGTCGTCTCCGATCAGAATCAGGGCCGGCATCCGCCCAACCGGCATGAACATCTGAAATGCAGATCCGGCTTATAATTTCAATCCGTAATCGGCCATAAGGAAATCGCCGTCAACATGGAAAGCAAAAGCAGGCCGATACGATTTGTCAACAATTTGTCAACAGGTTCTTTCCCGATAAACAGGGGGGGGCAGGCCCTGCACACGACAAGCCTCGCGTCATTTGGTGTTTATCCATTATCTTTTTATCTTTGCGGAAATCTTCTGACAAGAACAATGAGGGATTTCAAACGTTGGAACAATATCGTGGGCTGGTGTGTCTTCGCCATCGCTGCGTTCACCTACATCGCCACAACGGAACCGTCGGCCAGTCTTTGGGACTGCTCGGAATTCATCGCAACCTCCTACAAGCTCGAAGTGGGCCACCCGCCCGGGGCTCCGCTCTTCATGATGATGGCCCGTCTGGCAACCATGCTCGCCCCTTCGGCGCAATATGTGCCGCTGGCCGTCAATATCATGAACTGTCTGGCCAGCGCCTTCTGTATCCTCTTCATGTTCTGGACCATCACCCACCTCGCCCGACGCATCTGTCAGGCTGCAGGGCGCGAACTGTCCGCCGCAAACGGCTGGACGGTGCTGGGGGCCGGCGCCGTCGGAGCCCTGGCATATACCTTCACCGACACTTTCTGGTTCTCGGCCGTCGAAGGCGAAGTCTATTCCCTGTCGTCGATGTTCACGGCGCTCGTGGTCTGGCTCATGCTCAAGTGGGAGGATCAGGCCGACGAACCCCACGCCATGCGCTGGCTCATCCTCATCGCCTATCTCATGGGGCTTTCGATCGGCATCCACATCCTCAACCTGCTGACCATCCCCGCACTGGTCTATATCTACTACTTCCGCAAATACCGGAACGTTACGTTCAAGGGATTCTGCATCGCCTCGGTCATCGCGCTGGCAATCCTCTATTTCATCAACGGACTGATCATCCCCTATACGGTCTATATCGGCGCCATGATCGACGTCCTGGCGGTCAACACCTTCGGGCTGCCGGTCAACTCGGGTATCGTATTCTTCTCGCTGGCGCTCTTCGCCGCATTGGGCTGGGGCATATGGTACACGCACCGGCGCGGACATGTGGTGTGGAACACCCTGCTGCTGGCTACGACGGTCATTCTGCTGGGATACAGCTCCTATGCTACGGTCACGATCCGTGCGGCAGCCAACCCCCCGATGAACAGCAACAACCCGTCGAACCCCCACGCCCTTCTTTCGGTACTCAACCGCGACCAGTACGGTGGACGGCCCCTGCTTTACGGCGCCTACTACTCGGCACCGGTCGAGGATGTCATCGAGAGCAAACGCTACTACCTCAATGACGAAGGACGTTATGTCTCGACGACATTCCCCACAGGATATACCCATCCGCCGCAGTTCATGCACCTCTTCCCGCGCATGTGGAATTACGCCAAAAGCGAGGAGGAGTACAAACAGTGGGCGGCCTATCGCACCAAGATCGAAACCCTGCGCGACGAGGAGGGCAACGTCATGCGCGACGAAAACAACCAGCTCATACGCGGCGAAGTGCTCGATTACGGCGTCAAGCGCACCTACGACGACGGGTATTCCGAACCGCGCGTGATCGTCGAGCCGACCTTCCTGGAGAATCTCAACTACTTCTTCTCCTACCAGCTCAACTACATGTACTGGAGGTACTTCCTGTGGAATTTCGCCGGACGGCAGAGCGACATCCAGCCCTCCGGTTCGACGATCGTTGACGGCAACTGGCTGTCGGGATTCAAGGCCCTCGACGAACTTTATCTGGGGCCGCAGGAGAACCTGCCGCGTGAAGTGGCCGACAACAAGGCCCGCAACACCTACTATTTCCTGCCTTTCCTGCTGGGACTCATCGGTCTGATCTACCAGTTGAACCGCGACCCGAAGAACTTCCTTATCGTTCTGTCGCTCTTCGTAATGATGGGCATCGCGCTGGTCATCTACTTCAACACCTCGCCGGGCGAGCCCCGCGAACGCGACTACGTCTATGCCGGATCGTTCTATGCCTTCGCCATGTGGATCGGATTCGGCGTGATGGCCTTCAAGGATCTCTTCGTCCGGCTCTTCAAACGCGACAACCGCGTCACGGCCGCTGCGGCAACCGTCGTCTGCCTTGCAATACCGGGCATTCTCTGTGCCGAGAACTGGGACGACCACGACCGCTCGCACCGCACCTATGCCCATGATATCGGCTGGAACTACCTGCAGGGGACGCTGCCCAATTCGATCATCCTCAACTTCGGCGACAACGACACCTTCCCGCTGTGGCTCAATCAGGAGGTCGATGGCCTGCGGCCCGACGTGCGTATCATGAACACGAGTTATCTGGGCGGCGAATGGTACATCGACGAGATGAAGACCAAGGCGAACGAAGCCGCAGGCGTGCCGTTTACCCTGCCGCGCAGCAAATACTGGTACACGAACGACTATGTGCCCATCTACGAACGCATCGACCGGCCGATAACGGTTCGCGAAGCGATGGATTTCTTCGCCAGCGAGGACAAGCGCACCAAAGTACAGCTCTCCGACGGTTCGATGAACGATTACATCCCCGCCAAGACGCTGGCCATACCGGTCAACAAGGAGAACGCCGTCCGTTCGGGCATCGTCGCCGAGAAAGACCGCGACCTGATCGTCGATACGGTCTACATGCAGTTGTCGGGAAACTACCTCAACAAGGGAGAACTGATGACCGTCGATATGCTCACGGATTACGACTGGACACGTCCGATCTACCTCACGCAGCCCTACATCTTCCAGAAATTCGGCCTGGTGGACTACCTGCAGTTCGACGGCTATGCCTATCGCTTCGTACCGATTCTGACACCCTACCGCAAGGCGGGAGAGGTCGGGCGCATCGATCCGCAATACACCGTACCGCTGCTGCTCAACGTCTATCGTTACGGCAACATCGACAACGAGAAGGTCTATTGCGACTACTTCACGCAGTACAACCTTTCGGCGGCGCGGGCCCGTGAAGCCTTTGCCCGTGTAGCCAAGGAGCTGTTGTGGGATCCGGACGCAAAACCCGAATTCCCCGACAGCGTCGGCATCACCGAGGCGACGAACCGCGAACTGGCCATCCGGCTTCTCGACGAAGGAATGCGCCGCATGCCGCCTTCGCAGGTACGCTACACCATCAACAACACGCTGCCCTTCATCGAGGCCTACTACGCGGCCGGAGCCGACGACAAAGGCGACGCCCTGCTGATGGACTACGCCCGCACGCTGATGGAGTACATCGACTACTATCTCCAGTTCGACGGCGGCTACTACGACATGATCAGCGACGAACTCTATGCGAAACTCGATGTATTGAGTTCGCTCTACTCGATGGCCGGATACCTCAAACGCAACGACGTGCTGCAGGAGCTCAACAGCTATTATCTTTCGCTGGGATTCACGGAGGAGGAGTTGACGCAGCCCGATTCCGTCGGTACGGGCGATACGGTTGCCGCAGCAGCCCAGCCCCTTTGACGTCCGGGACTATCTCCGAACCGGATGACAAAGCCCCGTTGCAGCTGCAACGGGGCTTTGTCATCCTCAGGTCTATGAATGGAACGGACGGGGAGCGGGCCGGAAACACGGCCCTTTTCAAAAGAAGGTATAGGCCCGACACTGCCCCTGCCGGATTCCCGTTATCTCGCGTTCGACAATGCCGGTCAGCACATCGGGAGCATCATGCCGGCGATTCGACCGGAACTGTCGCCGGTAGGTCGTCAAATGGGCATAGAGTTCGGGCCAACGGAGGTTCCAGCCGCGCGGCATGCGGATCGCATGGAGAACGGTCGCGGAGTTGGAGAGGATCCGCGCCTCCTTGTTTGCGCTTTGGTGAAACCACTCGATGCGCACCCCCGGAGCGAGCCGCTGCACGGCGCGTGCGAATCCGCGGCCGCCGTTGTTGCTCTCGATGGCCGCCGAACGGGTGTCGCTGCGCAGCAGCATCTCCGCAACCAGCCCTTCGGTCACCTCCATTGCCTCGCGCGAATAGACGGCGTCGGTGACATAGATCACACCGTCGGCATCGACGGCATACGACAGCGAACAGAGGTAGTCGTCGCCCATATCGGCCGTATCGGTATAGTTGGCGCGGCGGACGATCTCGCTCGGCAGGAGATCGTACTCGGCAAACTGATCGCCGTAAAGCAGCCCTTCACGCACGGAGGGATGTCCTTGATACATGCACTCGAAACGCAGCGGATCGAGCGCCCGTTTGGCGCGCAGCAGCGCCGCATCATGCCGCGACGGCCACAACGCTTCGCCGGCCGCGCGCGGATCGACCTCGCAGGGGGCCGAAGCCTTGAGCGCCTCGAAGTCGAGCGACAGCCAGCCGTCGGCCGGCACCCGATCGAGATCGCTCCACGCACGCAGTTCGACAACCCGTTCGCGGCGCCGCAACATGCCGATGAGATCCTCCTCATGCCAGCGCGTGAAGACCATCAGCTCCCGCGAAGCGTTGTGCATGCGGGTGCGCACCACCGAGGTGTACCACTCCCAACAGTTCTCGCGGACAATCGGAGAATTGGCCTCCATCGCATCCTTGTAGAGGTCGTCGAGCAGGAAGCAATCGACACGGTTGCCGGTAAGCGACCCCTCGCGGCCGACCGACAGAAGGCCTCCTTCGTGTCCGACGATCTCCACCTCATCGGCTGTACGGATGTAATTCGCAGGTTTCGAACCGCGTTTGATCGTCGTGGCGGGAAACAGCCCGCCATACTCCTGCGATTCGAGGATCCGCTGCACGCGGCGGTTGAATTTCGAAGCCAGCGACGCGGAATAGGAGGCAATGGCGATCCGCAGGTCGGGATCCAATCCGAGCAGATAGGCCGGCAGCAGCGTTGTCGCACCGACACTCTTGCCGTGTTGGGGCGGCATGGTAATCATCAGGCGCCGGATACGGCCTTCGGCAAAAGCCTCCAACACGCGGTAGTAGTTGCAATGGAACCGTTCCAGTTCCAAAAACGGATAGACGGTTCGGGCAAAATCGACAAATGAGTGCGTCATGGATAAAAATCGGAGAAAACAGCAGGTGAAACAGCGAAGATCCCAATGGCCGGAATCCGCGCGGCATGGAAAGGCCGAAAATCCGCACAACGGCAAAGCAGGAGCGATTGCAGTTGCAACAGGGTCTGGCCGGCAAGGGAAAAAGGGCCGTCCGACATTTCGGACGGCCCCGAAACAGACTTCTGGGCGGCGGCCCGGCAGGCAGCCTGTCACACCGACGAAGTTCGGGAACCGCCGTTCCGAGATGAGCGTGCGAACTTCGTCGAAGAGGTCATACCGTCAGCCAGCGTTTCAGTTCGGAGAACGAGAAATCGTTGAGCACCTCGCCTTCGGGCATCACGGTGTGGAACTCCCACCATACGGGAATCACATCCGTAATGCAGGAACGTTCGCCTTCGGGCCAGATCTCGCGCCGGCGATAAAAGAGAAGCGATGCAGTCAGGCGACAGGCAACGTCGGCATGGGGAAATTCGATCGTCCCCGAAAAGTAGGCTCCCGATCCGATCGCGTCGCACAAACGGGCGGCAACCTCATCATAAAGTTCGGATGATACGCAATACATGTGAAACGAACGGGATTTAAAAACAAATTTGGTTATTAGAAATAAATATTTTAACTTTGCGAATGCAAATATATGTTCAAAAATTGAACATTGCAATAAAAAGTTCAAATATTTGCATTGTTTTTTCTAATAGAAGAATTATGAACGAGCGGGTAAAACTGATACGAAAAGCGTTAGGAATGACGCAGGATCAGCTGTCTCAACGACTTGGCATCGGGAAAGCCGCCCTGTCGATGATCGAAACGGGCAAAGCGGCGCTGTCGTCGCGCAACCGCAACATTCTCGTTCAAGAATTGAACGTCAACCCCGACTGGCTTGAAACGGGACAGGGAGAGATGTTCAATGCCGAACCCGATCTGACCTCCTACCTGCACAGGACGGACAACTCCCTGCCGCTGCAGAGCGTGCCGCTCTATTCGATCGAAGGGACGGCGGGGCTGGTTCCGTTGTTCAGCGACCAGCGGCAGCACAAACCGATCAACTACATACATATTCCCAACCTTCCGAAATGCGACGGTGCGATCTATGTAGTGGGCGATTCGATGTACCCGCTGCTGAAGAGCGGCGACATCGTCCTCTACAAGCAGCTGCATGACATCGGGGATGTTTTTTGGGGGGACATGTATCTGTTGTCGATCGATATTGACGGCGAAGAGTATGTGACGGTAAAATACATCCAGAAATCCGATCGTGAAGGGTACGTCAAACTCGTAAGCCAGAATCCGCACCACGCGGACAAGGAGGTGGAGATCAAACGCATACGGGCCCTCGCGCTTGTCAAGGCCAGCATCCGCATGAATTCCATGCGATAAGGAAGGACGAGGGCAGGGGTTGCGGCAAGGCCCGCCACCGAGCGAGAAACGACAGCGGCCGTCCCCGTGGAAAATCCGGTCTTTTCCGGCCGGAGCCACGACGACAGCATCCGAAGGATGATTCATCGGACGCCGCACCTTGAATTTCCTCAGGAACACATCGCGGCAGGGAAGGAGAAGCATACGGCACACAAGGAAAAAGCCCAAGGAGAGCACCTTTATTAAAAAATTTTTCATACCTTTGTCTCTGACCGGTCGATAACCCGATCCGAACGTCGTTCCGCTTTGCCCGACGGCAGCCCGGCAACCCGAAACGACGAGCGATTTTTTGCTAATCCTCAATAACCTCAAGCGATGAATCACAAACAGGTACAAGAGCTTCAGGATGTCGTCATCCGCTTTTCGGGCGATTCGGGCGACGGAATGCAGCTCACGGGTACGTTATTCTCGGACACCTCGGCGCTGATGGGAAACGGAATCTCTACATTCCCCGACTACCCCGCCGAGATTCGCGCGCCGCAAGGAACCGTTGCCGGCGTTTCAGGGTTTCAGGTACATTTCGGTGCGCGACGCATCATCAATCCGGGCGACTATTGCGACGTTCTGGTGGCAATGAACCCCGCAGCACTCAAGGCAAACCGCAAATGGCTGAAAGCAAATGCGACGGTCATCGTCGATGGCGACTCCCTCACCGAAGCCAACTTCCGGAAAGCAGGGTTCAAAACCGACGATCCGGTTGCAGAGCTCGGTCTGGAGGGATACAACCTCGTGGTGCCCGACATCACCTCGATGACGCGTGAAGCGCTCAAGGAGTTGGAGCTGGACAACAAATCGGTCGTCAAGTGCAAGAACATGTTCGCATTGGGCATTTGCTTCTACCTTTTCCAACGTCCGGAAGACCACGCAAAGAGCTACCTCGACTCGAAATTCGCACGCAAGAATCCGCTCATCGCCGAAGCCAACAAGCGGGCTATCGATGCCGGATACAACTTTGCGGCAAACACCCACCAGTTCGCCAATACCTATACGGTGCCGACCGCACCGCTCGAAAAAGGGACCTACCGTTCGATCAACGGCAATGTCGCTACGGCATGGGGATTGATGGCCGCAGCCGAAAAGGCCGGACTGCCGCTTTTCTGCGGCTCCTACCCCATTACTCCCGCTACGGTCATCCTCGAAGAGCTGGCGAAGCACAAAGAGCTGGGAGTCAAGACCGTGCAGGCTGAGGACGAGATCGCCGGCATCTGCACGGCCATCGGCGCCGCCTTTGCGGGCAACTTTGCCGTGACGACGACCTCCGGCCCGGGACTGTCGCTCAAGAGCGAGGCGCTGGGACTGGCTGTCATGGGCGAGCTGCCGCTCGTAGTTGTCGATGTGCAGCGCGGCGGCCCTTCGACGGGACTTCCGACCAAGACCGAGCAGAGCGACCTGCAACAGGCACTCTACGGGCGTAACGGCGAATGTCCGGTCGTAGTCATCGCCGCTTCGACGCCCGGCGACTGTTTCCGTTTCGCTTTCGAAGCGGGCAAAATCGCCATGGAGCACATGACGCCCGTCATTCTGCTGACCGACGGATTCATCGCCAACGGTTCGCAGCCCTGGCGCATACCGCAGATGAGCGATTATCCCGCCATCTGCCCGCCCATCGTCGAACCCCATCCGGAGGGCGAAGCCTTCATGCCTTACACCCGCGATGCCCGCCACGTCCGGGGGTGGGCCTTTCCGGGCAAGGCAGGGCTTGAACACCGTATCGGCGGACTGGAGAAAGACCATCTGAAAGGATGCATCTCCTACGACCCGTCGAACCACCAGGAGATGGTGCGTACGCGCGCCGCAAAGGTGGCCGCCGTCGTCGAGGATCTCCCCCGGCAGGAAGTCTTCGGCGAGACGCAAGGCGATCTGCTGGTCATCGGCTGGGGCGGCACACGCGGACATCTGCAAAGTGCCGTCGAGGCGTTGCAGGAAGAGGGCAAACGCATCTCGCTCTGCCACCTCAACTACATCAATCCGCTGCCGGATGGCGTGCGGGAAATTCTTCAGGGTTTCCGCCGCATCGTGGTCTGCGAACTCAACGAAGGCCAGATGGCCGGTTATCTGCGGCAACATTTTCAGGAGTTCCGCTTCGAACAGTACAACAAATGCGAAGGACTGCCCTTCACTACGGTGGAGCTGACGTCCGAATTCAACCGTTTATTGGAGGAGTAAATCATGGCTGCATACAACTATACTCCGGCCGATTTCAAGTCGGATCAAGAAGTCAAATGGTGCCCGGGCTGCGGCGACCACGCCATTCTCAACGCCGTACAACGGGCCATGCCCGAAGTGGCCGATACGCTCGACACGCCGCACAACCGTTTCGTATTCATATCGGGCATCGGTTGTTCGTCGCGTTTCATCTACTACATGAAGACCTTCGGGTTCCATACGATTCACGGGCGTGCCAACGCCGTAGCAACGGGCGTGAAGGTCGCCAACCCCGATCTGAGCGTCTGGGTCTGCACGGGCGACGGCGACTCGCTGGCCATCGGCGGCAACCATTTCATCCATGCCATCCGTCGCAACGTGGATCTCAACTGCCTGCTCTTCAACAACGAGATCTACGGATTGACGAAGGGGCAGTACTCGCCCACCACCAAACTGGGCAAAATCACCAAGACGTCGCCCTACGGAACAATCGAAAAACCGTTCAATCCGGGCGAGCTGGTCATCGGCGCCAAGGGGACGTTTTTCGCCCGCACGATCGATGCCGAGGTGGAGCTGACGAAGCAATGTCTGGTCGCTGCAGCGCGCCACAAGGGGATGTCGGTCGTCGAATGTCTCGTCAACTGCGTGATATTCAACAACAGGACCCATGCCGATTTCGCGGCCGACAAGGCGACGCGCGCCGAACGGACGATTTTGCTGCGGCACGGCGAAAAGATGCTCTTCGGCGCAGCCAACGACAAGGGGCTTGTCCGTGAAAACGGCCGGTTGAAGGTGGTAACCGTCGGTCAGGAGGGCTATACGCTCGACCGGATCCTCACACACGACGCCCATGAACGCGACACGTCGCTGCATCTGATGCTGGCGGCGATGAAATACCCCGATTTTCCGGTTGCCGTCGGCGTGATCCGCGACGTCGAAGACGAATACGTTTATGACGGCAAAGTCGGCGAACAGGTCGCCGAAGTGCAGAAAGCCAATCCGATCCGCACGATGGACGAACTGCTTCATTCGGGCGAGACCTGGACAATCGGCTGACACGGAAACGGCCCGCCGGTTGGATGCGGCCCATTTACGGACGCCCCGCAATGGGATCTCCGCAAAGCGAAGATCCTCCCGCAGCGGGGAAAGCCGGCTGCCGGTACAAAAGCGACGGCCGCAAGACCCTAAAAAGTCTTGCGGCCGTCTTCTTTTCCATGCGCAGCAGCGGCCGTAACGCCGTCGGACAAGGCAGACAGGACAGCAACCAAAAGCGGAACCGCCCCTCTCGTCCGTGAACGCGGCCTACGGTTCGTGGGAACGCGCGACGGATTTCATTTCGGACTTGTTCTCGGTCACGACAAGCAGTTTGTCGCCCACGCGCAGGATCGTATTGCCGCGCGGCACGAAAAACGAACCGTCCCGCGCGACCATTACCACCAGCGTGGCCGTCGGCAACGAGATATCGCGCAAATGATGCCCCGCTTCGAGCATCGATTCGGTGACGGTCACCTCGGTCGTCGCATCGTCAATCATACGGTTCATCACCTCGTCGTTGAAGATCCGTTCGCGTTCGGGATAGGCCAGTCCCAGCCATTCGGCCATACTGCTTACGGTCGTCCCCTGCACGACGAGCGACAGCAGCGTCACGAAGAAGACGATGTTGAAGAGCAGCCCCGACCCCTCGACACCCGCCACAACGGGATACGTCGCAAAGATAATGGGCACGGCGCCGCGCAATCCCACCCATGAAACATAGAGCCGTGCCCGTGTGGAAAATTTCCGGAAGGGCAGCAGCGAGAGGAAAACAGCGGCGGGACGCGCCACGACGATCATGAAAACAGCCGTCAGTCCGCCCAACAGCAGGACTTCGGGTTGCAGCAACTCCTCGCTATTGACCAGCAAACCCAGCGTCACGAAGAGAATCACCTGGAAAAGCCAGGTAAAACCGTCGAAGAAGGCGCCGAGCGTGCGTTTGTGCAGAATCGGATAGTTTCCGACGACAAGGCCCGCGACATATACGGCCAGATAGCCGTTTCCGCGCATGAGATCCGTCACGGAGAAGGTCAGGAAGACGAACGCCAGCAGCAACACGGCATAGAGCGACTGGTTGTCGATATTGATGCGGTTAATTGTCCAGACGGCCAGACGGCCGAAACCGTAACCGGCCGCCACACCGAGCGTCATCCCTACGACGAAGAGCACGAAACTCATTCCGAAACCCAACGTATCGCCGGGCGTCAACAGTCCGACGAGCAGGATAGTCAGAATATAGGCCATCGGGTCGTTGCTACCACTCTCCAGCTCCAGCAGGGGACGCAGATTTTCGGAGAGCCCCTGCCGGCGGCTCCGGAGGATCGAGAAGACCGAAGCGGAGTCGGTCGAAGACATCGTCGCTGCAAAGAGCAGCGCCAGCAGGAACGGCATGCGGACATCACAGCACGGCGCCACAAGATAGACGAAACCCGCGACGATCAAAGCCGTAAGGGCCACACCGACGGTCGCCAGCACCACTCCGGGGGCGATAACCGGCCGGATTGCCCGATAACGGGTATCCATACCGCCCGAAAAGAGGATTACGCTCAACGCGACCGTTCCCACAAACTGCGCCACCGGGGCCGAGTTGAAGGAGATGAAACGCAGTCCGAAGAGCATGCCCACCGCCAGAAAGAGCAACAGCGCGGGAGCACCGAAACGGTAGGCGACCTTTCCGGCAAAGACCGAAACCAGCAACAGCAGGGCTCCGATCAGAATGATATTTTCAGTAGTCAGCAACATAATCTTCCATACAACAGTGGTTCGATACAACGGTGCTCCGATCACCGGATCAAGATCGGGTCATCCATCCCGCCGCAGGTTTCGCGGCACATCGGCCGCTACGCCTCCGGAGTGTTCCGATCGGCTACGAGCAGATCGGTCAACGGCCGCTCCTCCAGTTCCGCATAGAGGAACACCCGACAGGCCACGAACGCATCATCGGGGGTCCGGTAACCGACCAGCCGCACGGGAGCGGCGTGATCCGCCTGCAATTCACGCAGACGTTTCCAATCCCGCCGCGTCATGCAGTCGGTGACCTCGGCGGCGTGCTGCCGGTCGTAATAATACTCCATCCACGCCAGCGGTGTGCGGTCGCGCCCATAAAGCGGGATGCCGCCGCTGCCGAAGAGCCGGAGCCCTGTCACGACGGCGCCTGCAACAAGGATCACGCCGCCGAGCGACATGCAGGTCAATTTCAGATCGCCCCAATCGGATGCTGACGGCAGCAGGGCGATTACGGTCAAAACCGCCCCGACAACGATCATAAGAAGGGGTGCGACCAACGATTTTCGACCTTTTACAACGATATTTCCGGGAAGTGCATAAAGCGCCTCCGCCAACTGGTTTCTGTTCATGATTGTTTGCGTTAATGCTTGTTCGACTTGTTTGCATTCGGGATCCGACGGGCGCAGCCGCCCATCGGCCTGTCGGCCTGCCTGCCGCAGGCACGATACGGACGGCACGGCATCCCGAAAAGAGCCGTACCGCCACAAAACGCACGGTATCAAATAAGCAGCCGCCGCAACCGCAGAACATAGCGTTCCACCGGTTGCCCGGCACGCAACAACACAGCAAAAGAGAATGATTTAACCATCTGCGTCGAAGGCCGGCAGTTGCCGGCATATATCTCTCCGTAACGCAATACGGAGTACTCCGATGACGCTTCGGAGAGTCGTTGCACACGGCACGAAAAGGGCGCCGTCGGTTCGGAATAGGCCGGATTGGAGGCCGACTCCGTCAGCAGTTCCACCAGCCGGCTCCTGTCCATGCGCACCTCGCATCGGGAATCGGATGGGTTCCTGTCGGAGAGTTTCCACAACGGGGACTCCGCAATCGGCGTTTGCCACCGGACAAACGACAACCGCTCCCCGTCCAGATGGACGGCAAGAGAGAGGAACAACAGAATCAGCCATTTGCGCATCGCTGACAAAAGTAGTAAAAAAAATCGGGACTGGCAAGCCGTCGGAGAGATTCCCGACGGCCGGGTTGTACGGCAAGAAAATCCGGAGGAAAGGAGCGCCGGACTGAACGGCCGGAGCCGGCCGTTCAATAAAGAGGGCCGTTTCAAGCGGCGCCCGTCCGGACATGTACGGCGCACTCCGTACGGAGACTTCTCCGCCGCGTCCCGCCCTGCCGACGCAATGCGGTCATCGGCACCGTTCGCCTCAGGAGCGGCCGTCAGCGGATGACGACCGGAACGACAGGCTGCTCCAGCTCCGCATCGAGCGGTTCCGCGCGATACTTCACCTTCGAGAAATCGATTGTCCGGAGGTCGATGCAACGGATCGAGCTGTCGTACATCGTCCGGTAGTAGATTTCGAGATTCGACAGGTCGGTCGCCGAAGTCCATTGCGTGGCACTCGGCATGTCGGCGGGCATCTGTCCCGTCGCGAACTCGATGCCGATCGGAATGTCGAAATTGTTCAGGATGTGGAAACTCTGGATGACGCTTTGGCGGGAGGTCTCCTGCTGCGGCGCCGTCGTCTGATAGAACGCTGCGCGGACAAACCGCGACGGCGGTGTCACATCGCCCGGAATGCCGAGGAATCCGCTGCCGGCGCCGAATGCCGCCAGTTCGACACCGCCCATCCGGTGCGCGGCGGCCGAACCGGGATAGAGATTGACATAGTTGTTGAGATTCGTCAGCTGCCACGCGAAATCGGGCGAGTTGGTCAATACGCCCAACGCATTGTCATGGAACTGCGGCACCCCGTCGATGATCTCCAGTACGACCTGATGGCCCGAACGGTCGGTAAAACGCCAATGTACGGTCTGTGCGCGCGGATCGATCGTAACGACATGAACCTTTGCAACGGCCGCCTTTACCTCGTCGATTGTCCGGCAGCTGCCCAGCACCCACGCCACGAGTTGCAGATCGGCGATCGACGTCGCCTTGTGCGCAGGGAGATAAGGGCCGTAATCGCCGTAGCCCGGAAAATAGAACAGCCCGCCCGAAAGGCCCGCTTCATTGACCCCTTCGGCAACGAACGCCTCCTGCTCGACCGCCAGCCCTACATAGCCGTATCGCGACGTAAAGGTCATACCGTCGACACCGTCGGGCGTATAGGAGCGCTGCGTATAGCCGCGCGGCACGACCACATATTTGCTGTTCAGAAAACTGCCGCCCCATTCGATCGTCCGGGCGACGACACAGCCGCCGTCCTTTGCCGTAAGCGTAATACCCGTGCAGGCATCGGCCGCAGGGATTGCCAGAACGAACGAGGCAATCGCCGCCATCACATAAAATCCACGTTTCATCATCACGGTTTATTTTATCAACTGTACACTCTCCGATTTTTCCGCACCGCCGCACCGCTCCATTCAACCGGAGACGGGCGGCAGCTGAACACCAACCGAATGTAAATATACATTTTTTTTCGCATGATGCCAAAGCCTCCCCTCCTATTTCCGATAAATACATGATTTTCATCCGCAAACCCGATGCCAGCCAAAGCGTCTCCCGCCGAATGTTCCTCATACGGGCAAAAAAAACGAAAAAAAAATGAACCGGCCGCCGAAAAATTCAATTTCATTTCAAAATCGGGCAAAACCTTTGCATCACGGATAAAGACAATCCTCAAAAAAGAGACAGACTAAAAACAAACTAAAAAACAAACTAAAAACACCAAGACCATGAAAAAGATTTTTTTTGCCGTCGCCCTGATGTTCGCAACCGTTGTATCGGCCAAGGCCGGTGACCGTGAACGTCCCATTACCGTTGAACAATTGCCCGCCGCCGCACAGCAGTTCCTTGCCGCGAATTTCAAGGATCTGACCATTGCTTTTGTCGTCGAGGATCCGAAGTTCGTCGGCTCGGAGTACGAGGTGACCTATACCGACCGCACCGAAATCGACTTCGACACGCAGGGCCAGTGGACGAGCATCGAGCGCAAATACAGCGCCCTTCCCGCCTCGCTCATCCCGCAGCAGATCGCCGATGCCGTTGCCAAGAGCAACTTCCCCGGACAATACGTCACAAAGATCGAGCGCAATGCCTATACATGGGAGGTGGAACTCTCCAACGGGCTGGAGATCAAATTCGACAAGCAGTTCAACATCATCGGTTACGATGACTAAAACCCGCCGCACATGCAGACCAAGCACATGGTAAGATTGGGTGCAGGAGCGATCGCAGCCGGCATTCTGCTCTTCGGGGCATGGATGATCGACTGTGATCGCCCCGTTTCGCCCGACCGGATACCGGCGGCAGCGAAGGAGTTCCTTGCAACGCACTATCCCGACAGCCGTCCGGCGCTGGTCAAAAAGGAGTTCGAACACCTGCGCATCACCTACAAGGTGATCCTTACGGATGCCACGAAACTGGAATTTCGCAACAACGGCCAATGGAAAAAGGTGGAGAGCAAACACGGAATCGTTCCCGTCGGGATCGTACCGCCGCCCATCCAGACCTATATCGACGAGAATTTCCCCGTCTGCGGTGTTTCGGAGCTCAAGCACGGCCGCCGCTCCTATGAGGTCGAATTGAACAACGGAATCGATCTGACCTTCGACGACAGCGACTTCTTTCTGACCGATTACGACGACTGACCGGATCGCCCCCCACCGGCGAATGCGAAGTTGAAACCTTCCCGCTCCATGCAACAGAGCCGCAGTTTTCAACCCCGCCCGCTTCCGTGCGTGAATATTCGGGCTGTCGCATCCGGGTCGGGCACTCGCCACGCCGGTATGACGGGCGAAGACCGGCCGAAGAGAGAAAAAGGGCCGCTGTACAAGAAATCAGCCGCTGTACGAGAAATCAAAAGACAAGAGCGGCCGGAAGAGACCGGCAGGGGAAGCGGATCGAAAAAGGAGCCGGCAGGGATGCCGACAACCGGAAAAGGGGCGGCAAGAAAACAAGGATGCGGGGCTTCATGATGGAAGCCCCGCATCCCGTATAGCGGCATTCCGCCGAATGATCAATACCCTCCGCCCAATGCGTGATAGAGGTTGATGACACCCTGAATCTCGTCGAAACGATCCGAAACGGCCGACAATTCAGCCTGCAACAGGGTTTGACGCGCCGTCAGCACCTCCAGATAGTTCTGCGAACTGTATCGCATGAGCAGTTCCGAACTGCGGACGGCCGAGCGCAGCGATACGATCTGCTGCTCGTCGAGCGTCAGGCGCCGGCGCGCCGTCTGCCACTGCACCAAGGCGTTGTTCACCTCCATGCCGGCATCGAGCAGGCTCTGCCGGAAAGCCAGCAAGGCCTCCTGCTGCTGAGCCTTGGCGACTTTCAGCGCCGCAGCGTTCTGCCCGCGCATAAAAAGCGGCTGCACGAGCGAACCTACGGCCGACAACAACCATTGGCCGGGATTCGAGATCGCCCCGCCTGCTGCGTTGGTCCAACCGGCCGAACCGCTCAACGTGATCGACGGATAGAACGACGCACGCGCCGCATTGGCGGCATAGAAGGCTCCGGCGAGGGCCGCTTCGCTCTGCCGAACATCGGGCCGGCGCTGCAACAGCTGCAACGGCACTCCAGCCGCCAGTTCCTGCGGGAAACGCTGGGCGTCGAGCGTCGAGCGTCCGATATGTTGCGACGGTATTCCCAGCAGGGCGCACAACGCATTCTCCGTCTCACTGATCTGCCGCTCCAGCGTCAGCACCGAGGCATCGGCGCCCAATTTGCTTGCTTCGGTCTGCGCCACGGCCATCTGTGTGGTCTGGCCCGCACGTTTGAGCGCCTGCATGACCCGCAGGTTCTCGGCCCAGTTCTCGGCCGTGCGACGTGTGATGGAGACCTGTTCATCCAACATCAACAACGTATAGTAGCTGTCGGCAATCGTCGCGACAAGCTGCGTCTGCACCGCCTGACGATAGGCTTCGCTCTCTTCCAAAGCCGCCTTGGCCTCCCGTTTGGCATTGGTCAGCCGGCCGAAAATATCCAGTTCCCAGTCGGCTGCAGCCGCCAGGTCGTAGCTTCTGGCCGTTCCGGCGTTTTCGGGGCGGGAAACGGATCCCTGCGGTGCAAGCGACACCGAAGGCAGGTAGGCCAGCTTCGACGACCGCAACATCGCTTCGGCCTCGGCAACCTTGAGCCGCGCGACCTCCAGATCGACATTGTTGCGAAGCCCCGTTTCGATGAGCTGCTGCAACGGTTCGTCGGTAAAGAGTTCCTTCCACGACAACGCCGCCAATGAGACCGTATCGGCACTTCCGGCAGGCTGGGGCGACTGATACAGGCTGTCGATGACGGGAAGGTCGGGCCGTTCATAGGTCCGATATACGGAACACCCTCCCGCGACGGCCGCAATCGATATAAAAACAACTATCTTCTTCATATTCAGTGTTTACGACGGATTGGACGTATCCTCTTCCATTTCGGCACGATCCCGCACCGGCATCAGGCGCTCCTGCAATGACTGGAAGACGACGAAGAGTACCGGCACGATGAAGAGCAGTGCAACCGTGCCGATCAGCATGCCGCCGACGGTGCCCACACCGATCGAGATATTTCCGTTGGCGCCGACACCCGAAGCGAACATCAGCGGCAGCATGCCGAAGATCATCGTCAGCGAGGTCATCAGAATGGGACGCAGCCGCACTTTGGCGGCCGATACGGCGGCCTGCACGATCGACATGCCGTGATGGCGGCGTTCGGAAGCATATTCCGTCAGAAGGATGGCCGTCTTGGCCAACAGGCCGATCAGCATGATCAGACCCGTTTGCAGATAGATATTGTTCTCCAGACCGAACATCTTGGCAAAGAGGAAGCTGCCGGCCAGTCCGAAAGGCACGGAGAGAATCACGGCGATCGGAATAAAGAGGCTCTCGTAGAGTGCACAGAGAATCAGGTAGATGAACACCACGCAGATGGCGAAGACCAGCACGGCGGTGTTTCCCGTCGAAGCCTCCTCGCGCGACATGCCGCCGAACTCGAAACCGTAACCGGCAGGCAGCGTCTCGGCCGCCACCTCGCGCACGGCGGCAATCGCCTGTCCGGAGCTGTAACCCGTTGCCGGCGTGCCGTTCACGGTAATGGACGAGAAGAGGTTGAAACGCGACAGCGTTTCGGCGCCATAGACCCGCGTCAGGGTCAGGTATTGGCTGATGGGCGACATCTTGCCGGCATCGTTGCGGACGAACATGTTGTTCAGGGCCTCGGTATCGAGACGGAATTCGGGCGATGCCTGCACCATGACACGGTAGAGTTTCGAGAAACGGTTCATGTTCGAAGCGTAGTTGCCGCCGATATATCCGGACAGGACATCCAGCACATCGCCGGGCGATACGCCGTTGCGCTTGCAGCGCGCCGCATCGACCTCAACCAGATATTGCGGATATTTCGTGTCGAACGATGTCGTGGCACGGGCGATTTCGGGCCGGGCGTTGAGCGCATCGATGAACTCCCGCGTACAGGTCAGCAGATCCTCCGTCGTCCCGCCCTTCTGATCCTGCACATAGACCTCAAAGCCGCTGCTCACACCGTAACCGGGGATCATCGGCTGCGCAAAAGCCATGATCTGTGCCGACGAGATGTCGTCGGTGCGGCGATAGATCTCGTCGATGACCGAATTGATATCGTCGCCCTTCTCCTTGCGATCGGCCCAGGGATTCAAACGGATAATGAACATGCCGTTCGAAGCGCCCTGACCGCTGATCATGCCGTTGCCCGTCACCTTCGAGAACATACGGATCTGCGGAATATCGCTGATACGGGAGTCGATCTCGTCCATCACGAGTTTCGTCTCTTCGAGGTTGCTGCCCGGCGAGGTGCGCACATCGACGAAGATCGTACCCATGTCCTCGGCCGGCACAAGGCCCGTTTTCGTGGTCTTGAGCAGGAAGAACAGTCCTCCGGCTGCGACAACCAGCAGAATGCCGGCCAGCCATTTGCGTTTGAGGAAGTACATCACCCCGAACTTGTAGCGCTGCACCAGGCGGTGGAAAGCCGCGTCGAATGCCAGATGGAAACGCGACGAGAAGCTCATTTTACCCCCGCCGTCGGTGGCATGGGGCGTCATGATCAGGGCGCAGAGCGCCGGACTCAGCGTCATGGCATTGACCAGCGAGATGCCGACGGCAACGGCCATCGTCAAGCCGAACTGCGTATAGAAAGTTCCGGTCGTACCGCCGATGAAGCAGACGGGGATGAAGACGGCCATGAAGACGAACGTCGTGGTAACGAGCGCCGACGTAATGCCGCCCATGGCATCGATCGTGGCGCGATAGGCCGACTTGTACCCCTCGTCGAATTTCGCCTGCACGGCCTCGACCACCACGATGGCATCATCGACGACCGTACCGATCACCAGGACCAGCGCGAAGAGCGTCAGCATGTTCAGACTGAAACCCGCCGCATAGAGGAAGGCAAAGGTTCCCACCAGCGAGACGATGATCGATACCGAAGGGATGAAGGTCGAACGCATGCTCTGCAAAAAGACATACACGACGAAAATCACCAGCAGGATAGCCTCCACAAGGGTCTTGATGACATTCTGGATCGAAGCATCGAGGAAATCCTTCGTACTCATCAGATCGACCAGTTTCATCCCTTTGGGCAGGGTTTCCGATATCTCATCCACCAGACGGTCGATCTCCTCGATAATCTCATTGGCATTCGAGCCGGAGGTCTGCGCGATCATGCAGTTGCACCCCGGATGGCCGTTTACCTCGCCGATATAGGTATAGGTTCTCGAACCGAGCTCCACGCGCGCCACATCTTTCAATCGCAGGACCTCGCCGCCGGGCAGCGACCGGATAACCATGTTTTCATAATCCTCCTCACGTTCGTAACGCCCGCGATACTTGAGCACATACTGGAACGTATGTTCCGACTCGGCACCCAATGTTCCGGTCGGCGCTTCGAGGTTCTGCTCGTCCAATACAGCCGTAATATCGGCCGGCACAAGGCCGTATTTCGCCATTTTGCCCGGATCGAGCCAGATACGCAGCGAATAGTCCGAACCCATGACGTTGACCTCGCCCACGCCGGGGATACGCGACAACCGGGGTTCGATGTTGATCTTCAGATAGTTGTTCAGGAAACTCTCATCGAACGAATCGTCGGGGCTGTACAGCGCCAGCGCCTTGATGTTGCTGGTCTGACGCTTGCGGACATTCACGCCGCTTCGCGTCACTTCGGCCGGCAGCAGACCCTGCGCCGAAGCCAGCCGGTTCTGGACATTGACCATTGCAATGTCGGCATCGGTACCCTGCCGGAAATAGATCGTCACGCGCGCCGAACCGGTATTGGTTGCCGACGAGACCATGTACATCATGTTCTCCACGCCGTTGATCGACTCCTCCAACGGTACGATGACACTCTTCTGCACCGTCTCGGCGTTGGCTCCGGTATAGTTGGCCGAGACGCTCACCGTCGGCGGCGCGATTTCGGGGAACTGCTCGATCGGCAGCTGCGAAAGGCCGATGAGCCCCAATATCAGAATGACAACCGAGATGACACCCGCCAGAATCGGCCGATCGATAAACATACGGATCTTCATGGCGGTCTATTCTTGAGTGGAAGCTGTGGTTTGGTCTTCGATAACGGTGCCTTCGCGCACCAGTCCTGCCCCCTCGGCGACAATCACGTCACCCGGTTCGAGGCCCGATTCGACAATGTACTCCGTACCGTTGTTCAGGCGGAAGACTTCGACGGGAGTAGAGTGAGCCTTTCCATCGACGACCTTGTAGGTGAAGACGCGGTTCTGCAATTCATAGGTCGCCGTCTGCGGAATGACCATGCAGTCTTCGCGAACCGTCGGGACAACCACCTTGCCGCTGCCGCCGTTGCGCAGCACCCTTTCGGGGTTGGCAAATACGGCACGCAGGCTTACGGCGCCCGTACCCTCATCGACCGTACCGCTGATCGCATCGACACGGCCGCGATGGGCATACGGTTTTCCGTTCCCCAGCGTGAGTTCCACCTCCGGCATCCGGGCCAGCGCCTCCTGCAGCGATCCGTAGAGCTGGATCAGATCGAGGATCTGGTTCTCCGCCATCGAGAAATAGGCATAGACCTCCTCGTCGTCCGACACGGTAACCAGCGGTTCCGTGATGGAGCTGTTCACAAGAGCTCCCACACGATAGGGAATCATACTTGCCACCCCGTCAACCGGGCTCTTCACCTCGGTATAGGAGAGGTCGTTGCGGGCGTTTGTCTCCTGAGCGCGGGCCTGGGCCAGGGCCGCTTCGGCTTCAGCCTCCGCATTGCGGGCCGTCATCAGATCGAACTCCGAGACGACCTCCTCCCGATAGAGCTCCTCCTTGCTGCGGGCCGTGAGGGCCGCCGTCGCGAGTTTTGCCTCCGCACTCTTCACATTGGCGACAGCCGTCTCCAGCGCCGCCTTGTAGGGCACCTGATCGATGATGAAAAGCGTCTGGCCCTTGCGCACGGCATCGCCTTCATTGATGCAGATCGCAGTAATGAGTCCGCTTACCTGCGGCCGGATCTCGACATGCTGGCGACCGCGCAGCGTCGCCGTATAATCGGATTGCAGCGTGCAGTCGGTCAACGCAACGGTCAAGGTTTTGTACTTCTTCTTCACCTCGTCGCGCCCGGCATCCTTGCATGCGCCGAGCAACGACAGAAAGATCAACATTGCAATCAGTCGTTTCATCGCTATTTCGGTATCTGTTGTTCTGAATCGGGCATGGGTTGTTGCCCGATTTTACAAAATTAATCAGCAATGCAACAAAAATGAAAGAAAACGCCGCAGAAAGGGGCAAATATTGACGAACGGCAGAAATGTGTCGTCGAACGACATGGCACATTGTGCCGTTTCGCGGTAAAATCGTATCTTTGCACGAAGAAGACGACATGACGAATGCCGTACACGCCGCAACAAAGGACGAAATGAACTATTCGAGAATAGCCCTGTACACCGACCTGTTGTTCTGCCTGGTGATCCTGCCGCTCACGATCATGCTCGTGCCGGTCGAACGGTGGTTCATCAAGTATCCGACATTCATGATCGTGCTGATTGTCTATCTCTATGTGCTCTATTTCGTCTATCGGGCCGCCAAACTGCCGTCGCTGTTCATCCAGCGCAAATACCGGCGCATCATTCTGCTGCTGTCGCTGCTGCTGGGCATTACGACGGCCATCGGCTTCTTCCCGCTTCCGGAGGAGATCGACTCGCCCTTCTCGCCGGAATTTCACCGTCAGATGCGTGCACAGATCGTCTGGTTTGTCTTTCTGATCATTACGGGATTCAGTCTGGCCATCGAACTGACGTTCGAACTCTTCCGGCAGAGTCTCTCCAAACAGACGATCGAAGCGGAAAAGAACAAGGCCGAACTGGCGATGTACAAGGCCCAGATCAACCCCCATTTTCTGTTCAACGCGCTCAACACCCTCTACGGGCTGGTGCTGACCAAATCGGAGCGCACGGAATCGGCCTTCGTGATGTTCTCCAACATTCTGAAATACATGTACTCGCACACGACCGACGAGACAATCGCCGTGCGCGACGAGGTGGAGTACATCCGCCAATACGTCGATCTGCAGTCGTTGCGGCTGAACGGCCATACACAAGTGGTTTTCGACTCCGCACTCGACAACGAACAGGCGCGCATCCCCCCGATGCTCCTTATCACGTTTGTGGAAAACGCATTCAAATACGGCACCTCCTCGGATGAGGACTGCACGATCCGCATCCGGATCACGACAGCGGAGAATCTGCTCCGTTTCGAGTCCGAGAACAGCATCATGAAGAGGCGGCGGGATTCGGATCCCGCCATCGGGATCGAGAATTGCCGCAAACGGCTCGACCTGCTCTATCCGGGCCGTTACGAGCTCACGGCAACGGAGCATGAGGGACTTTTCAGAACGAACCTAACCATCCATCTGCGATGAACACCTACACCTGCATAGCCATCGACGACGAACCGCTGGCACTGCTTGTCATCGAGCAGTTCTGCCAGCGCTTCGGACATCTGGAGCTTCACACCTACGACGAGCCCCGGCACGGATTCGAGGCAATCGTCGCCCAACGTCCGGATCTGGTATTTCTCGACATCGAGATGAACAGCATCGACGGGCTCGAAATCGCCCGCCAACTGCCCGAAACATGCAGCCTGATCTTCACGACGGCGCATGCACAATACGCATTGGACGGCTTCGATCTCGATGCAGTCGATTTTCTGCACAAGCCCTTCCCGTACGACCGGTTCGAACGGGCCGTCACGAAGGCAATCCGCCGCATCGAGGCGCATCGCGCCAGGACACCGGCATCTATCGTCGTCAAACAGGCGTACAGCAATGTCTCCATTGCGCCGTCGGAGATTCTATACATCAAGGCGATGGAGAACTACACACAGATATTCCGCACCACAGGCGGCAGCCTGCTGTCGCGCACCAGC
The DNA here is from genome assembly GCA_944321175.1 of uncultured Alistipes sp. Classification (GTDB taxonomy): domain Bacteria; phylum Bacteroidota; class Bacteroidia; order Bacteroidales; family Rikenellaceae; genus Alistipes. The sequence continues at coordinate 20,184 of CALUKI010000008.1, read as the reverse complement.
ATGAAAAGCATCGGGAAGATGTTGCCTGAGGGCGCGTTTCTGCGCGTGCACCGCTCCTACATCATTCCGCTTGACCGCGTCGTCCGGTTCTCCAAGAGGGAGATCCGGTTGTCGGGCTGCGGGCAGGCGATTCCCGTCGGACGTCAATATGCCGACGCAATCTTCGAGACCCTTGCGGCGAGACATATCTCCTGAGGCGGTTTCCTGCACCCTGCCCGCCGAAGCCGACCGGCAGCATCCGGCAGACAACAAAAGCGAAGCTCCGGACCTGTCGGTCCGGAGCTTCGACATATATGCGGTCACAATCCGTGACGGCACTACTTCTGCATGTATCCCTTGATGTAGTGGTGGTGGGTTCCGAAACGCTCGAAAGCCGCACGATCCAGCTCCTCCTGAGCCGAAGGATGGGCAATCGAGATGATCAGGCGGGCACGTTCCTGCAGCGTCTTGCCATACAGATCCACCGCACCGTTTTCGGTTACGAGCCAGTGCATATGGTTGCGGGTCGTCACCACACCGGCACCGGGGTCGAGCACCGGAGCGATTTTCGAAACGCCCTTGGTCGTGATCGACGGCATGGCGATGATCGCCTTGCCGCCCTTCGACAGCGAAGCGCCATAGACGAAATCGACCTGACCGCCTACACCCGACCAGAAGCGCGTGCCGATGGAATCGGCGCAGACCTGACCGGTCAGATCGACCTGAATGGCGGAGTTGATGGCCGTCACACGGTCGTTCTTCGAGATGATGTAGGGGTCGTTCGTGTAGCCCACGTCCATCATCCGCACGCCGGGGTTGTCGTCGATGAAGTCATAGACCTCTTTCGAACCCATCAGGAAGGTCGAAACCATCATCCCCTTGTCGATATGCTTCGCCTCGCCGTTGATGACGCCCTTGCGGACGAGGGGCAGCACACCGTCGGCGAACATCTCGGTGTGGATACCCAGATTCCTGTGGTTGCCCAGCTGGGCCAATACGGCATTGGGGATCGCACCGATACCCATCTGCAGCGTCGCTCCGTCTTCGATCAACGCGGCGCAGTTCCGGCCGATGGCCTTCTCCGTTTCGCTCGGCTCGGCGAATTTCGCTTCGACCAACGGCTGATCGTCCTGCACGAACATGTCGATTTTCGACACCGGAATGATGGCATCGCCGAACGACCGGGGAACATACTTGTTCACGACGGCGATGACGACCTTGGCGGTCTCTACGGCAGCCAGCGTGGCATCGACCGACGTACCGAGCGACACATAACCGTGCTTGTCGGGCGGACAAACCTGAATCATCGCCACATCGCACGGCACGGCGCCGCAACGATACAGGCGCTGCGTCTCCGAGAGGAAGATCGGAATATAATCGGCATAGCCGCTCTGCGTCACCTTACGGACGTTGCTGCCCACGAAAAACGAATCGAGCTGGAAAACCCCTTCGAACTTGGGATCGGCGTAAGGTGCCGGGCCTTCGGTGTGGAGATGGTGCACATGCACATGCTTCAACTCGCCGGCCTCGCCGCGCGCGCACATCGCCTTGATCAGACACTGCGGTGCCGACGCAACCGAACTCAAATGGACATGGTCGCCCGATTTGATGACCTTCACGGCCTCTTCAGCCGTTGTGAATTTGATCGGAGTATTCATTACTTTCCTTCTTTTTTGAATGAAATTAAGTTGGGATTCTTCTCTGTTTTATCGGCAATCGGCCGTTCTCGGTCTATTTGCGTTTTACTTCGACCTGTTCGTACCCCTCGACGATATCGCCTACGCGCACATCGTTGAACGATTCGATGTTCAGGCCGCAGTCCTGACCCGAAACAACCTCCTTGACATCATCCTTGAAACGCTTGAGCGAGCCCAGTTTGCCGGTATAGATCACAATGCCGTCGCGGATGACGCGGATAGGTGTCGAACGCTGCAGTTTGCCCTCGCGGACGACGCAGCCGGCGACCGTTCCGACCTTCGAGATCTTGAAGATCTCCATGACCTCGACCGAGCAGACGATCTCCTCCTTCATGACCGGCTCCAGCATACCCTCGATAGCATCCTTGATATCGTTGATGGCATCGTAGATGATCGAATAGAGACGGATCTCGATCTCCTCCTTCTCGGCGGTCTTGCGGGCTGCGGCCGACGGGCGCACTTGGAATCCGACGATGATGGCGTTCGACGCAGCGGCCAGCAGGACATCCGACTCGGAGATCTGACCGACGGCGGCATGGATCACATTGACCTGAACGCTCTCCTTCGAGAGCTTGATCAACGAACCGGCCATCGCCTCGACCGAACCGTCCACGTCGCCCTTGACGATGATGTTCAGCTCCTTGAAGGAACCGATGGCGATACGGCGGCCGATTTCATCGAGCGTTACATGCTTCTGGGTCATGATACCCTGAATACGCTGCAGCTGTTCGCGCTTGTTGGCGATTTCGCGGGCCGAACGGTCGTCGTCCATCACATTGAACGTATCGCCGGCCTGCGGGGCGCCGTTCAGTCCGAGCACCTGCACCGGCATCGACGGACCCGCCTCGGTCACCTTCTTCCCGTTCTCGTTGAACATCGCCTTCACACGTCCCGTATGGATTCCCGACAACATCACGTCGCCCACATGCAGCGTCCCCGTCTGCACGAGGACCGTCGCCACATAGCCGCGCCCCTTGTCGAGGGTCGATTCGATGACCGTGCCCTGCGCCTTGCGGTCGGGATTGGCCTTCAGGTCGAGCATGTCGGCCTCCAGAAGCACCTTTTCGAGCAGTTTGTCGAGGTTCAGGCCCTTCTTTGCCGAAATATCCTGACTCTGGTATTTCCCGCCCCAGTCCTCGACCAGATAATTCATCTGGGCAAGCTGCTCCTTGATGTGGTCTGGATTGGCATTGGGCTTGTCGATCTTGTTGATGGCGAAAACCATCGGCACACCGGCCGCCTGCGCGTGGTTGATCGCCTCGACGGTCTGCGGCATGACGTTGTCGTCGGCCGCCACGATGATGATCGCCACGTCGGTGATCTTCGCGCCGCGCGCACGCATGGCCGTGAAGGCCTCGTGACCCGGCGTATCGAGGAACGTTATCTTGCGGCCGTTGAGTTCGACGCTGTAGGCGCCGATATGCTGCGTGATACCGCCGGCCTCGCCTTCGATGACATTCGTCTTGCGGATATTGTCCAGCAGCGAAGTCTTGCCGTGATCGACGTGGCCCATGACCGTCACGATGGGAGGACGCGGCACAAGTTTCGACTCGTCGTCCACCTCCTCATCGCCGATGGCCTCCTGAATGTCCGCCGAAACGAACTCTACGGAGAATCCAAACTCTTCGGCCACGACCACCATCGCTTCGGCATCGAGACGCTGGTTGATCGAAACCATCAGGCCCAGATTCATGCAGGCAGAAATCACTTCGTTGACCGAAACATTCATCATCGTAGCCAGTTCGCTGACCGTAACGAATTCGGTCACGCGAAGAATCGAACGTTCCTTTTGTTCGCGTTCCATCTCCTCGCTCATGCGCTCGGCGACCAGTTCGCGTTTCTCCTTACGGTATTTTGCCCCCTTTGATTTTGCACCTTTGGCCGTCAGGCGCGCCAGCGTATCCTTGACCTGCCTTGCCACCTCCTCGTCGCTCACTTCGGGCCGGAGGATGGGCTTGGGAGCGCGGGCCGCCTTCTTGCGACGGCCTTCGCCTGCATGCTGCTGGCCACCTCCGCCCCGACTGCCGGAGCCTCCGCTGCCGCTGTTGCCGCCGCTACCGCTGCCGCCGCCTCTGCCCGAAGACTGCGCACGGCTTACATCCACCTTCTCTTTCGACAGCCGTTTCCGTTTATGGCGTCCGCCCGGCACCATCGACGACACATCGATCCGACCCAGCACCTGCGGGCCGCTCAGGGTTTCGGTGGCAGGACGGAAAATATCGTCGCGTTTCTCGGCCTGCCGCTCGTCATAGGTCTTCTGCCGCGCCTCAGCCGATGCCATCGGCTGCGCCGGAGCAACCGGCGCGGCGGGTCTGGCAGGGGTTGCCGGAGCCGGTCCCGACGATACGGAACTCTTCGCTGCAGGCTGGGCCGGTGCGGCAGCCGGCGCCGGAGCGTCGGTTCGGGGAACAGCCGCACTTGAAGAAGAGGCGGCCGTACCGGCACCCGACGGATCCGGTTTCGAGACCGGAGGCGTTTCGGGCTGCACAGGCGCCGGCTTCTTCGGCTCGGATTTCGGCTCCGCTGCGGCAGCCGGTGTCGGGCGAGGTGCGGGAGCCGGTCCGGCGCTCCTGGGAGTCGTTCCCGGAAGATCGATTTTCCCAAGAATCTTCGGGCCCCGGCCGGCGACCTCGTCCTTCACGGTTATGACCGTACTCTTGACAAAGAGCTCGCCGTCGTCCTTTCCCCCTCTGGCAGGAGATTCATCGAGTGTGACCGTAGCCTGCTTCTGGGCGATACGCTCACGGACAGTAATCCGTTCGCTGCCGGCCGCACGTCCCGATCCGAACTCTTTTTCCAGCAGGGCATAGGTTTCGGGATCGACCAGGGCATTGGGCGAACCGTCGCTTTTGACGCCCTTCTTCTGGAGGAAGTCCGTTATGGTATTGATCCCCACATTGAACTCCTTCGCAACCTGAATGAGCCTTATTCTTCTTTCATTTGCCATATTGTCTGTTCTCCTTTCTTCGTTGTCTCGTTATTCGAATTCGGCCTTGAGAATCTCAACGACCTTCTGCGCCTGCTCCAGTTCCAGATCGGCCCGCGATGCGATCTCATCGACGGAGAGCTCCAGCACGCTCTTGGCCGTATCGCATCCGACGGCTTTCAGGGCGTCGATGATCCACGAATCGATCTCGTCACGGAATTCGTTGAGATCCACATCCTCCTCTTCGACCTCCCGATAGACATCGATATCATAGCCCGTAAGCATCTTCGACAGCCGGATATTCAAGCCGCCTTTACCGATGGCCAGCGACACCTGATCGGGCTTGAGATAGACCGAAGCGGTCTTTTTCTCTTCATCGATCGTGATCGACGAGATCTTGGCCGGATTGAGCGACCGCTGGATCATCAGCTGCGTATTGGTCGTATAGTTTACCACATCGATATTCTCGTTGCGCAGCTCCTTGACAATCCCGTAGATGCGCGACCCTTTCATGCCGACGCACGCGCCCACCGGATCGATACGCTCATCATAGGATTCGACGGCTACTTTGGCGCGTTCACCCGGTATGCGGGCGATCTTCTTGATCGTGATCAGGCCGTCGGCGATTTCGGGCACCTCCTGTTCGAAGAGCCGTTCGAGGAACTGGTTGGCCGTGCGCGAAAGGACGATGCGCGGCTGGTTGTTGTTCATCTCCACCGACTTGACGATAGCCTTGATCGTGTCGCCTTCACGATAGTAGTCGTTGGGGATCTGCTCCGACTTGGGCAGGACAAGTTCGTTCTCCTCTTCGTCGAAGATGAGCACCTCCCGTTTCCATACACGGTAAACCTCGCCGGTAATGATCTCGCCCACCTGCTGCGAATATTTCTCATAGAGACTGGCTTTCTCCAGATCGAGGATGCGCGATGCGAGATTCTGCCGCAGCGACAGCACCGTACGGCGGCCGAACGACGAGAGTTTGATCTCGTCGGCATATTCGTCGCCGATCTCATAGGTCGGATCGATCGCCTTGACCTCCGAAACGCCGATCTGCGTATTGGGGTTCTCCACTTCGTCATCGGCCACGACCGTTCTGTTGCGCCAGATTTCGAGGTCGCCCTTTTCGGGGTTGATGATCACGTCGAAATTCTCGTCCGACTCGTACTGCTTCTGCAGGGCGTGGCGGAAAACATCCTCCAGAACACCGATCATCGTACTTTTATCGATGTTCTTCAACTCCTTGAACTCAGCGAAGTTGCTGATCAGATTCAGATTGTCCATATTGCGTTATCTTCCAATTTTATGTTTCGCTTACTTGAAGTCCAGATACTCCTTCGTATATTTCACCTCGCCGAACGGATACCGTTTGACGACCTTTACGAGCTGTTTGCGTTTTTTGCCTTCGACCGTTTGCCGTTCTTCATACGACAGGGTGATTCCCTCTTCATCGGCGGCGTCGAGCAGGGCGAGGATCTTGGTTCCGTTGCAGAGCAGCACCTCGACGGGGCGGCCGATCAGTTTCCGATACTGGCGCAGACATTTCAACTCTTCGCCGATGCCGGCCGAAGCCACCGTGAGCGAGAAATCCTCCTCTTCGTCCGCCATTGCCTCATTGACGGCACGGTTGACCGCCGCACAGGTTTCGAGCTGCACGGAGGTATCGCTGTCGAGCAGAAGTTCCACCTCGTTTGCGGGCGAGACCTTGCAACCGACGACATATACGTCGGTACCAACGAGTTGCGACTCGGCAAGCGCGCATATTTTCTGGCTGTCGATCATGATTTTTCCGGATATATTTACGAAATAAGGGGACTTCCCGTCCCCTTATCCCTTTTTCACGTTGCAAATATACGAATATTTTGTTCATCTACAAATATTCAGAGAAAAAAAAGATCCCGCTTCTCCGGCATCCGGATCGGACAGGGCCGTCCGGAACAGGCTGCCGCCGGACACTCCCTTCAGGGCGGCGGCGCAACCAAGCGGCCGCACGCCTGTCCGGACAAAAAGCCGGGCATCGGTTGCACCGGTGTCCGGCGGAACCGCACCGTCAAACCGCACGGCGCTATTTCATGCCGTACTGTTTGCTTACGCCGCGTTTCGACTCCCGAATGAATTTCACGAGCCGGTCGCGTTCGAGCGACTGGGCGATTTTCCGTTCCACCTCGTCGCATCCGTTCATGAAGTTCATTCCGCTCTGGAAGAGGATACGGGCCGCATTGTGGATAATGTCGATCTGCTCTGCCGAAAATCCGCGACGGCTCAGACCGATGCGGTTGATACCGGCAAAGACGTTGTCTTTGGTAACGGTGATGTAGGGAGGCACATCCTGACCGATGAGCGCTCCGCCCTGAATCATCGTATGTTCACCGATATGCACCCACTGGTGTACGGCGGCATGTCCGCCGATGACGGCCCAATCGCCGACCTCGACCTCTCCGGCCAACGATACGCGGTTCGCAATCACACAATGACTTCCCACCACATCGTCGTGTGCGATATGGACATATGCCATCAGCAGATTGTGGTCACCCACCACCGTTTTTCCGCGCGAGGCCGTACCGCGGGCGATGGTCACGCACTCACGGATGTCGTTGTAATCGCCGATTTCGGCCGTCGAGTACTCGCCCTTGAACTTCAGATCCTGCGGCAGGCAGCCTATCGAAGCACCCGTATGCACTTTGCACCCCTTGCCGAGACGCGCACCGTCATTGATTACGGCACCGGGACCGATCCAACAGTCGTCACCGATGCGGACATCGCCGGCGACATAGGCGAAAGGTTCTATGGTCACGTTCCGACCGATCTTCGCATCGGGGTGAACGTATGCTAAATTGCTGATCATGCGTTATCGTTTTACGGTTCCGCGACGACGCCGTGCAGAGGGGCGCCGGAGATGCGGAACGGGCTATTTTTTCGTTTTGGCGACCTGCGCCATCAGCGTCGCTTCGCAGGCGAGGGTCTCGCCGACGAACGCCTTGGCATCCATCACGCACACGCCCCGACGGATCGGCTCCGTGAGATGGAGTTCGAACTGGAGCGTATCGCCGGGGATAACCTTGCGTTTGAACTTCACGCCGTCGATCTTCATGAAATAGGTCGAATAATTCTCCGGATCGGGGATATTGCGCAGCACCATGATCCCGCCGCACTGCGCCATCGCTTCGACGATAAGCACGCCCGGCATGACGGGTTCGTTGGGGAAATGCCCCACAAAGAAGGGCTCGTTCATCGTGACGTTCTTGATGCCGCCGATCGACGTATCATCGACATGGAAGATGCGGTCGACAAGCAGGAAAGGCGGACGATGGGGCAGCATGCGGCGTATATCGTTGATGTCGTAGATCGGCGTGCGGCGGCAGTCGTACTTGAAGCGCGGGCGCTCACCCTCTTTGCGGATCGTGCGGCGCAGCTGCTTCATGAACTCCGTATTGGCGAAGTGTCCCGGCCGCGATGCCCAGACACGGCCCTTGATACGCAATCCCAACAGCGCGATATCGCCCAGCAGATCGAGCAGCTTGTGCCGTGCGAGCTCGTTGGTGAAACGCAGCTCCAGATTGTTCAGATATCCGCCTGTAATCTCGATATCCTCCTTGTGGAAGATCTCTTTGAGCCGGTTGAACTGCTCGTCCGAGACGGGGTTCTCCACCACGACGATGGCATTGTCCAGATCGCCGCCCTTGATGAGGTTCATCTTGAAGAGGGGTTCGAGTTCATGCAGGAAGACGAAGGTCCGGCAAGGTGCGATCTTCTCGGCATAATCGTCATCGGGCAGGAACGTCGCATACTGGTTCCCGATGACCTTCGAGTTGTAATCGACATGCACCGAAGCGGAGAACTCCTCGTCGGGATAGATAATGATCGATACGCCCTTGTCGGGGATCGTATAGACCATTTTTTCGGTCACCTGATAATATTTCCGTTCGGCATCCTGCTCCACCGTGCCGACCTCGACGATCCGGCGGGCGTATTCACGGGCCGAGCCATCCATGATGGGGGTTTCGGGAGCGTCGATATCGATCAGGGCGTTATCGACACCGAGCGTCCAGAGGGCGGACATGAGGTGTTCGATGGTAGCGACCTTGGCGCCGTTCGACTCGATGGTTGTTCCGCGCGAGGTGTCCGTCACATAGTCGCACAAGGCAGGAATGACGGGAGTCCCTTCCAGATCGGTACGCCGGAAGACGATGCCGTTATCCACCCCTGCGGGATTGACCGTCATGTTTACCTTTACTCCCGTATGCAGCCCCGTACCGGAGAAGGAGATCGGAGCATTGAGGGTTCGTTGTTTGATAGGCATAGGATAAATTAATTTCTATAAACGTGCGCAAAGATACGAAATTTTGGTTAAAAAACGCTATTTTTGCGCAAACTCTTCCACACGATGGTCTCGGATGATCCCCATATGCGGCCCAGGCGGCCCAAACTGCAGCTTCCCTTCGACAACCGGCGGGAAGATGCGGGAGAGTGGGCCTACGATCACCGTGTCGGGTTATGCGTCACATTGATCGCCTATCTGTTGCTGGCCATAGCCTTTGTCAGTTCGAAAATCATCGTGGGAAGCACCCGCCATGCACAGGGGTTCTACATCGACCTGCAGGAGATGGAGCAGTTGGTCGAAGTGAAAGAGCGTCTCGAAGAGGAGGTGCGCTGGCGGCAGATGCAGCAGGAGCAGATCGACTGGGAGAATATCCACAACGACGTATCGAACGAGCATGCGCAACTCGACGCCTCGCTGCGCGATGACCGGGGGACGAATACGGCGGCGCTCAATGCCGATGCCGACGCGGCACAGGAGCGTATGCGGGCCAATCGGGAGGCCTACGAACAGGGGCTGGCGGAAGCCGCCGCGATTCGCGAAGGACGCAGCGAATCGGCTTCCGCGAATGAAAAACCCGCCGACCGGAAGGTAGAGGGGCGCGTGATGGTCTCTTTTTCGCTGGTCGATCCGATCCGTTATTCGCGGCATCTGGTCGTACCGGCCTATCGCTGCGAAGGCGGCGGCGAGGTTGTCGTCCGCATCACGGTAAATCGGGGCGGCGAAGTCGTCAATGCCTCGGTCGTGTCGGGAGGCGACGACTGCATGCGATCGACAGCCGTACAGGCGGCCCGCAACTCCCGTTTCGACATCAACGATTCGGCGCCTGCACGCCAGAACGGGACAATCACCTACATTTTCATTCCGCAATAAGGGGCGGCAGTCGGAGAGGAGCACAGGCCCATCAGGCCGGCATGCCGTCCGATCACACCGGAAAGCCCTTTCCCGACCTTTCAGAAACATTCCCTCCGAACGTTTCAGGCGCTTGGGGCGTTTCGGGCGCTTGGGACAAATAGCCCGTATGCAAAGGCCGGAGCACACGCCCGCCGGCCTCCCATCCGGAAATCATCCCCGCCGGGGATCCGCAACGGGACCAATCAATTGGCGATGCTCTTCAGCCAGTCGATCGTCGCGGCCTTGAAATGCTCGTGGTAGCGGAATCTCTTCCCCATGCCCCAGCCGTGACCGCCCGAAGGGTAGATGTGCAGCGATGCCGGAATACCCAGTTCCCGCAACCGGTTGTAGAGTACGACCGAGTTCATCGCCGGCGTATCGTCATCGTCATCGCTATGGAACAGAATCGCCGGACAAGCCGTTTCGTCGGCCTGTTTTTCAGGCGAATAGCGATCTGCCAGCTGCGGGATCCGCTCCACGCCGACAAGATTCTCATAGGTTTCATGATCCTTGATGCCCGGCGTGCTCGACACGACCGGATAGAAAAGCACCATGAAGGCGGGCTTCTCCTCCAGCAGCGTACCGGCCATCGCGGCAAGATGACCTCCCGACGAACCGCCGCCGACACCGACCTTGCGGGGATCGATTCCCAGTTCACCGGCCATCGCCCGCACGGTCTTCAAAGCCTTATCGACATCGTCGAGCGGCACTTCGGGATGGTGGTTCGGAATGCGGTATTTCAACACGGCGGCCGTGATTCCGTTTTCAGCCAGCCACTTGCAGGTCGTATGGCCGTTTCCCATCGAGAGATACTGATAGCCTCCGCCGGGGCAGAAAACAATGGCCTGTCCGGTCGCTTTTTCAGGATCGGCCCTATAGATCCACATCTCCGCCGACTGCGAGAAAGCCACCTGTCCGGGGCGGCGTTCACGTTCCGGTTCGGTCAGTTCGTTGGACGTGGGGGCCGCAGCATTGTCCCACAATTCGATGTGATACTCCTGTGCCGCGGCAGTCGTCGCCAGACAGAGGCCGAACAGAATGCACAATTTACTTTTCATGGATTTCCAATTGGCTTACAAGGTTGGACAAGGGCGCACGGCAGAAGCGGAGCGTGGCCGGAAAGGGCAAACGTCCGGAACGGGACGCAACAGTCGGACGGCAACACCGCCCCCCCCGCCACAGGCCGGAGCGACCGTCGTCCGATATTCAGGAAGGGGTACGGCATTCCGCTTCGATGCATCTATTTTTTCTCGGCGGCAGCCTTGTCGGCATCGGCATTGACACACTTCAGCCAGTCGAGCATGGCAGCCTTGAACTCTTCGTGATAACGGAATTTCTTGCTCATTCCCCAGCCGTGGCCGCCGGAAGGATAGATGTGCAGCGACGCCTTGATGCCGTGCTCCTTGAGTTTCTGATAGAGCAATGCGGCATTGATGGCCGGTACGACCTTGTCATTGTCGCTGTGGAAGATCAGGGCCGGACAGGTCGTCTCGTCCACGAGTTTCTCCAGCGAGAACTTCGCGGCTTCGGTTTCGACATTCTCCTTGCCCACCAGCTGCTGGAAGGTTCCCAGATGGCGCTTGTCGGGATCGCTCGACACGACCGGATAGATAAGCACCATGAAATCGGGCTTCGTCTTCGACATGATGCCTGCCGAACCGGCCAGATAGCCGCCGGCCGAGGTGCCGGAGACGCCGACCTTGTGCGGATCGACACCCAGTTCATCGGCCATTTCGCGCACCGTAGCCACGGCTTTATCCACATCGTTGAGCGGAATCTCCGAATGGCCGTTGGGGAGGCGGTATTTCAGCATCACGCCCGTAATGCCGTTTTCGGCGAGCCATTTGCAGGTCGTATGGCCGTTGCCGACCGACAGCTGGGAATAACCGCCGCCGGGGCAGAAGACGATGGCCTGACCCGTCGCCTTCTCCGGATCGGCCTTGTAGATCCAGATCTCGGCCGACTGCGTATTGGTCGCCACGCCGGGTTTCGGAGACAACTCCTCGCCGGTCAGACCATTCGACGTCGGAGCCGTCGCGTTGTCCCATAATTTAATGTGATAATCCTGTGCCGGGACGGCAGAAGCAGCAAAAAGCAGCGCTGCAAAAATCAACAATCGTTTCATGTGGTTTGTCAAATAAAATTGATCGAATCCTGTTTCGTTTCATTTGGTTGGATAAAGGTAAGTATTTTTACTTGAAAATCTTCGTTTCCGACAGAAAAATCGAAGAAAAATCCATCAGGCGTTTGTAAATCTCCATGCAAATCGTAACTTTGTCAGTCATGTCGGCCGCAAGGAGGTGCCGGCGGGGCCGGCACGGAAGAGCGGCAACGCGGACGGGGATTTCGGCAAGCTCTCCGCTTGCGCCGGCAGCGGATTCCGGACGGTAACCGGCAGACAGATCAGAAATCAATGGATATATGGATATAAAGATGAAACGACGCACGATTCTCCTCATGGCCGGCATTCTGCTTGCCGGCAGCGTTACGGCGCAGAGCACCAAAGAGCAGACGCTTGCGGACCTGAACCGCACGGCGGCTTTCTACTACTCCTACGAAGACCATCCCCGCGACGCGGCGACTCCGGCGCCCGACGGATACAAGCCGTTCTATATCAGCCATTACGGTCGGCACGGATCGCGCTGGCATGCGTCGGAAGGGGTTTACGAACGTCCCGTCAGGATTCTGCGGGAGGCGCACGAAGCAGGAGAATTGACTCCGCTCGGAGAAGAGGCCTATCGCCGGATCGAACGCTTTGCCGATGACGCCCGCGACCGTTACGGCGACCTTTCGCCGCGCGGGGTGCGCGAACACCGCAACATCGCCGAACGGATGTACCGTTCTTTCCCCGAAGTTTTCTCGACGGCCGACGGCCGGATCTGCCGTATCCGCAGCCGTTCGACGCTCGTGCCGCGCTGCATGCTGAGCATGGCGGCCTCCAACGAACGGCTCAAGGAGCTGAATCCCGCCATCGAGATCACACGCGAGGCAAGCGAGCGTTATCTCGATTACATGTTCAGCATGGAGGAGGCGCACAAGGTCGCCAAAGAGATTCAGCCGCGCATTGCGCGGCTGCGGGCCAAGGAGTGTGACCCCACACGTCTGATCCGTTCGCTGATGACCGATCCGCAGCGTGCAGGCAACGCCAAGCAGCGTCTTCGCTTCGCCATCGATATCTATTGCATGGCGTCGGTAGCGCAGGACGTCGATTATCTGGACCTGACGCTGTACGATCTCTTCACGCCGGAGGAGTTGTACAGCCACTATATGGTACGAAACTATCAGATGTATCTCGAAGCGGGGCCGTCGGCCGAATTCGGGCACCGGATCATGAGCGATGCAGTGCCCCTGCTGCGTAATTTTATCGAGGAGGCCGACGAAGCGATCGCAACGGGCAACTTTTCCGCATCGTTGCGCTACGGTCACGACCGCAACGTCATTCCGCTCGTTGCTCTGATGGGAGTAGAGGGCTGTGACGGCCGTGAAAGCGATTACCGCAAGGTCGATGCGGCATGGAGCTGCTGGCGTGTCACGCCGATGGCGACCAACATCCAATGGATTTTCTACCGCCGGCCGGGCAGCGACGAGATTCTGGTAAAATTCCTCTTCAATGAACGGGAGGTACGCCTCCGCATGGAGAGCGAGCTGGCGCCCTATTACCGGTGGGAGGATGTAAAACGCTATTTTGAAGAGCGGATCGTGGAGTGCACGACGCCGCTGGATTGCGCCCGATAGCCAGCCGCGTGGCGGCAAGATCCGGCGTTGCCGAATCCCGTCCCATGCACGCTCCTGTGGCAGCATCTCTCCCGACGCTTCGGACCATTCCGCGCCGCCGGCCCCCGATGTTTCCCGTCCGGCTGCCGCACCCCGTTTCGTCCGCGCACGCTTCCCCCCCCCGCAAGGACTCCGTAAAGCGGCATCTTTTCCGAAACGGCAACAACGGATAATCAGTCAAAAACAAGGGGAGTGAATCAGTTGATTCACTCCCCTTGTCGGTTGCTCTCACCAACCTGTTTTGGCATCATTACCTGGCATCATTACCGCAAAAAAATACTTCGGTTCGGGAACGCCCGAACCGAAGTATCAAACTGTTGCAACAATCTTCCGTACTATCGCACGGAGATCATCCGCATGCCATAAGCTCCAACCGGCAAATCCTTGACAAGTTTCTTCGACGGCTGCAGCTTGTCGTTCAGGAATTCGGGTTCCGACGTTCCAAGAGTTCTCGCCGAGGTCGTCACGGCGGCAGTCTTGGTCAACGTGTAGGGACCGACCCCGTAATCAGGCACTGAATCATCGATCAGATATCCGGGTTTAATCAGATCCTTTGCCATTGCATACGACCCGTTATAATACAGGACGTAATCGAATCCCGAAACCTGATAATCGGAGCCCTCGTGATTGAAGGAGCCGCAAGTAACCGTAATCTCATCCTTGTCGGAAGCATACTCTATATCGACAAGGGAATCTTTCGATATCCACAACATATATCCGGAAGTCTCCTCATCATAGAAACGGTAACGGGCATAGATGTAGTAGGTGAAGTAGTACATTCCCAGAGGGTCGTACAAATCCACATCGACCGTTCCGTCGGCAGCATTGTAGTTCATGACGATGGGAGAGTCGTATTCCCGGCTGCCCAAGGTCGTAATGCCCCAATCAAAGATCTTGAAACTTTCGTTGACACGATAGGGCTCGATCTGAACGGTATAGGTCTGAGGCTTCTGCGACACTTCCGACGAAGTTGTCGTTACGGTCCATGTACCTACATAACGTTCGTAATTCGGATCGCCCTGCGGCCATGCAGCAGTTGCAGCATTGCAACGTTCGCTGCAAGTACCATGTACGTTGGTTCCCACTACGATCAGCGAATATTCCGTATTGGCATCAAGATCCGACGCATTTAACGTTATTCCCGACTCCGACATCAGGCCGGCAAGTTGTGAAGAGCTTAACGTCGCACCATAACGGTTGCAGACCTTGGTTAAATCACCATCGAACTCAGCGACAGCCTCATCCATTGCGCTCTTTGTTCCGAACGCGTATTTACCGGAGATGAATTCCGTACCTTTGATATTGAACGACAGGGCATAATACTCCTCACCTTCGGGGTTCGAGGAGGTAATCGTCACGGTCGGAGCGGCCATCGTGCCGTCACTGATCCCGCCCCAATCGATCGGAATCCAAGCATAATCGGCCATCTTCTCGCAACCGGTAAATACCGACTTATAGGTTTTCGGCGCTGTGAACAGATCGGGATAATCGGCCCGCTCATAAAGATGGACTTTAACCTGCCCGTCATCCGCACCGACCATCGTATAGGGCGATTCGCCGGTGAAGTTCGCACAGCCTTCGAATGCCGAAGTGAACGTCGTGATCTTCGTCATGGAGTCGAAGAGCCCTGCCGGCAGCGAGACGAGAGCCGTACACCCTTTGAAGATATTGGCGATGGTCGTCGGCTTGACCATGTCGTCGAACAAGCCTTCGGGCAGCGTCTCAAGCGACGTGCAGCCCTGGAATACCGCCGACGAAGAAGTAACGCCCGCAAATCCGTCGAACAGTCCGGCCGGTATGGCCCGAAGCGACGTGCAGCCGTTGAACATGTTGGCGATCGAAGTACAGGAAGCGCAATCCTGCGGGAAGTATCCGGCCGGCAGCGTCGTCATGGCCGTACATCCCTGCCACATGGTTGCGACATTTCCGATCTTCACATTCGGCAGCGACGGGAATTCGGTCATCTTCACGCAATCCTTGAAAAGCGAGGAGATGTTCAGTTTGCCCCCTTCCGCCATTTCGGTTCCGACCTTCGAAAGGATGCCGGCGGGAAGGTTCTCCATCGACGTACAGCCGCAGAACATCGAATTGATGTTCGTCGCCTTCGTAAACGAATCGAAAATGCCTTCGGGCAACGACGTCAGCGACGAGCAATACCTGAAGATCATTCCGGCGCCCGTCACCTCGGTCTGCGACTTGAACAGATCGGCCGGAACCGACTTCAGCGACGAACAGCCCGAAAACAGCGTATTCATCGCCGTCACCTTCGTCTGGTTCTTGAATATTCCGTCGGGCAGGCTCACCAATGCACTGCAGTCAGTGAAAAGGTTCGACATGTCGGTTACCTCCGTCAAGTTGTCGAACAGTCCGTCGGGTATGCTTGCCAGCTTCTCGCATCCGCTGAATGCGGACTTGATCGAAGTCATCGCGATACAGTCGTCGAACAGTCCGGCAGGAATCGATGCGAGGTTCTCGCAATTGTAGAACATCGAAGCGGCCGATTCGTTCAGCGCGCACTGGTCGAGGAGTCCGGTCGGAACGGATACCAGCGCCGTACAGGTGTCGAACATGTTTTCCGTCGTAGTCACCTTGGCGAATGCACCCTCCGCAGGCGGCAAAACCACCGACACGAGGCTCTTGTTGGTATCGAAAGCGCTCTTCAGCGACGTCAGACCCAGTTGTCCCCACTGCAGGACCTCGGTTACCGTCGATCTGTATTTGGTATTGACCTTCAGGTTGTTCAGCTCGCTTACAGACCCCTTTACCGTCACGATATACTCCTTGGCTTCGGCATAGGTATGGGTGGGGGCCACGTTCGTTACCGCCTCCTCGGCCGTACCGTCACCCCAGTTGATCGTCACATCGACCGTACCGGCCAGCGGCAGGCTCGCAGTCTTGTCGGCCGAAGCCGGAACGACTTTCAATATGAAAGCAGCAGGATCATCGAAGGTATAGCATTGATAAATAAGCAACGTCTCGACAATGAATCCATTGCTGATCAGTTCGACGAGCGCCGAACGATCCTTGGTATCCGTATAGGCCCCGACGGTAAAGGTCAGCGTTTCATCGCGCACTTCACTGCGGGTATCTGCCACCGAAATCCACGATGAAGCCTCTTCCGGAATCACCACTTCATATTCGAGGTTGGTCTGTATATCGAAAGTTACAGTACCGCCAGCTCTATACACCTCCTGCGACTGGGTCGATACGTTCATCACACCGCTGAGGAACGTCAGGGTCTTCATGACGGTCTTCGTGCCGCCGTCGTTTGCCAGCACGATCACGCGCCCCGTAACGCTATCTTCGGGAGCCGTAACCGTCACTTTGCCGCCGGTCGTACCCTCCAGCGTCACTTCAGCCTTCCAGTTGCCTTGAGCAATCGCCTCGACAACCGTATTCTCATCGGCGCCGGTCAGCACGAACGGGACATCGACCGACTGACCGGGTGTCAGGAAATCGGAGGTCGTTTCGAAAGCGATGCCGAATCCCTTATAGAGTTCGAAGGTCACCACCGAATCGTCGATAAGTGTCAGATGGACATAACGGCCATCCTCGCTGAGCGAAATGCCCTTGATAAGCGAGAGGGCGCCCAGATCGAACAACGGGCCGCACGACTCCCACTTGCCGTCGCCGTAGGAGACATAGAGCGTGCTGTTCTCGACCTTGAATTCGGGCGTCACGCCATCCTCGCCGCTGACAGGCATTTTCTTCCCCTCCACAACGATGAATTCGCCGTCGATCGTCCAGTAATACTTTCCGTCGGTGTCCTGTTTCACACCGAGATCGGGCGTCGCACCGTCATCACCTTTCTGACCGTCCTCTCCGTCTTCGATAACGATGGTCGAGACGGTTCCCGCATCGGATATGAGCGACAGCGTGTAGCCCTTGCCGTCAGCGTTCTCCGTCACATCCGTAATAAAGAGTTTTCCCTCGATGAGGGCCTGCAGGGTTTCAATCTCCGTATTGAGAGATTTGACAAGAGCCTCGATCTCCGTAACCTTGTTTTCCAGATTGCCCAGACGATCCTGAACATCGGTATCGTCATACTCGCAACCGGAGAACGTTGCCAGCATCACGGCCAACGTACTTAATAGAAGTTTTTTCATGTTAAATAAATTTAAGTTAACCACCCCAACCTGTAACGGTTTTTAAGATTCGCCCGATAAATATACAAAAAAAATCGGAAACACGCCAAATATGGCAAAAAAAAGCAGCATCATACCAGATGCTGCTTCTCTTTTGCAGGTAGCAAGACCGCTATTCGTCGCCGCGATTCATGTGAGCGACATAGATTGCATGCTGCTTGGCCTCGCGTTTTGCGATCGAGGGTTTTGTAAAGTACTGACGGCGGCGCAGTTCCTTCAGAATACCCGTACGTTCGTATTTCCGCTTGAATTTCTTGAGGGCCTTTTCGATGTTTTCGCCCTCCTTAACCGGCATGATAATCATATTCGATTTTGTTTTTTAATGTTTCTGAATCGTAAAGTTACAAATTGAAAAGGTTTTCGGGTTTATGACGGCCCCCGCCGGCCTTGCATCAATCGTCGTTTGCCGTATCGTGTACCCTGAACCGAAGATAGGGACGCAGACGCTCCGCCTCCTCCGGTGACAGTATGTTTTCATCGATCATCTCCTGCAGGGTACTCCAACCTCCTTTCAATTGTCTTCGTTTCAAAATCTTCCGCAACATGCGCGGCGGGATATAGGGATGCTCCGCCAGCATGTTCGGCGGTGCAAAGTTAATATCAATTTTCGAAATTCTGCAACTATCGACCGAAATTTGTTTGATAATGCGTTCGTAATTGCGTTCCATGACGCCCGGCACCTCCGCCAGCTGTTCGGCGCGATGGAATCCGCCCAGACGCCGGCGATAATCGAGAATCGTGACGACGGTCTTTTCGCCGATTCCGCTGACGGTGCGCAGCGTCGCCGAATCGGCCGTATTGAGTTCCACCGGATCGTGAAGCGGACGCCGCCGTTCGGGAAAGATGGCAAAGGCCGCCAGCCGCCGGCCTGCCGAGTCGCCGATAATGGCATACCCGCGCAGCTCCTCTTCGTCGCGGAACCCGCCGATCAACGTATTGTAGTCGGCGATGGCTTCGGCCTGCCGCTTCGTAAAGCCGATCGCCCGCAGGAAACGGGCCGTCATCGTGTCGATGCGGAACGGCACAAGGGGCACCGTATCGCGCTTGCGGCGTTCGAACGTGCGGCGCGACGACCTGCGAAGCGTATCGTAACGGGGTTTGTACCGGTACTCGGCGCCGATCCGGATATAGGGTTCCAGGCGGTCGTACATCGAATCGCTCACCTGATAGCAGGCGGCAAAATCCTCCGGTATGCGGAAGATCTTGCCTGCAGCACGATAGCGCAACACGCCCGCCGCATCCTGTTTCGAGAAGCCGAGCCGGCGCAGCTGGCGGTAATCGACCGTATTGGGATCGAACTCGAAGAGTTCCGCTGCCGGCGCCGCTGCTCCGGACGGGGCGTGCCGTGCGGCCTGCGACGACTTCGAGGCACGCGGTTCGAGCAGGACAAAGGCCGCCACTGCCAGCAGCAACAGCGGCAGCAGCAACAGCAGCGTCCGACGATCTTCACGTGACCACATCATCCGTTATTTCACTATAACATGCCGAACCGGCAAATCGGAGCTTGCCCGAAATCCGCACCGGCCGCCCCGCGTCGGGCAGATCCGGTGCGCCGCCGGCAATTCAAAGATAGCGCTTTTCGATGAAACGGGCAACAACGCCGACAATCAATTTGCGCATCGTCCCTCCGGCCGACGTTTTATCGCGGAAGACAAAATACGCCTTGCGGCGGCACGGCTCCCTATCCGGCAGCCCCTCTCCTCCGTGAGCCTCCGTACCGTCCCGCTTATCCCCCTCCTCCTGTGTCCCCACCTAAAAACAAGCGGCCGGAGACCCCCTCGCGGGTTTCTCCGGTCGCAAACCGATTCCTTCAGGCCCTATTCGGCCATCAGAATCTCAAGGATCTTGATCGCTGCCGTTGCAATCGGCGTTCCGGGGCCGAAGATGGCAGCCGCACCGTCACGATAGAGTTCATCGTAGTCCTGTGCGGGGATGACGCCGCCGACGATCACCACGATATCCTCGCGGCCCAGCTTTTTCAGCTCGGCAATGATCTGCGGCACGAGCGTCAGGTGACCGGCCGCCAGCGACGATACGCCGACGACATGCACGTCGTTCTCGACGGCCTGCTTTGCCGCCTCGGCCGGAGTCTGGAACAACGGACCCATATCGACATCGAAACCGATATCGGCATAACCCGTTGCAACGACCTTTGCGCCTCGGTCGTGGCCGTCCTGACCCAGCTTCGCGATCATGATACGCGGCTGGCGTCCCTCTTTCCTGGCGAATTCGGCACAGAGCTCCTTCGCCTTTTCGAATTGCTTGTCGTTTTTCACTTCTGAACTGTAAACCCCTGAAATAGAACGAATAACAGCTTTGTAGCGGCCTACGACCACCTCGCAGGCATCCGAGATCTCGCCCAGCGTCGCCCGCACCCCCGCGGCGTCGACGGCCAGCGCGAGCAGCTTGCCCCCCCCGGCCTTCACGCCCCCCGGCACCGCCGCCCGCGCCTTC
>CALUKI010000007.1 GCA_944321175.1 uncultured Alistipes sp. | reverse complement strand
CAAAGTCGCCAAGGTCAATGTGATCAAGGACAACACCTATGCCTCGTGCGAAATCTTCATCAGCGCCGATGATCCGCAGATCAAGCGTATCGTGGGACGTCTGATCAATATCCTGTTGGGTGTACGCCGCGATTTTACCCAGTATATGAATCAGTAGGCGCCATTGGCGCGGATAACAATTACGGACCTGCGGGATGAAATTCGATATTTTTATCAGTTACCGCCGACAGGGCGGATCGTCGTATGCGCGTCTGATCAAGAACGACCTCGAAAAACAGGGTTTCCGGGTCTATCTGGATATGGACGAGCAGAACGGCCGCGATTATCGGGAAGAGGTGCTTGCGCGGATCAGCGAGACCCCCAATTTTCTGTTGCTGCTTACCAAAGGGTGCATCGACCGCTGTTGGGAGGAGGGCGACATGGTTCTCGAGGAGATCATCAATGCGCTTCGTCACGGTAAGAAGATCATTCCCGTAGCGACGGAGGATTTCGAATATCCGAAGCATTGGCCCAAGGAGATCGAGAAGGTCCGTTTCATCGACAATGTGATCTACTACGAGCGCGTGCCCCGAACCACGATCGAAATCATCGTCAGCCGGCTCAATCTGGGTCGGGATGCGGTGGAGAGCGATACGGCGATCTCGCTTTCGACGGGCGTCGGGAAACCGGCCGCGGCCGAAGCGCCGTCGCAGGGGCATGAGGCGGCGGAGGAGCAGATCGAGATCGAACCGTCGGAGGAGGCGTCGCAGAATTTCGAGGTCGGCGAGATCTACTATCTCGGAGTCGGCGTGCGGAAGGATCTCAAGACGGCTTTCAACTGGTATCGGAAGGCCGCGTTGGGCGGCAGTGAGGAGGCGATCCGCCGGATGATATCGATGTATTATTCGGGCGAGGGGGTCGAGAAAAACGTCGCGATGTCGTATAAATGGACCCTCAAGGCCGTGGAATTGGGTTTGGCGTGCGGGTATAATGCGCTGGGCTGCTGCTATCGAGACGGCGACTGTGTAGAGCGGAATATCCATACGGCGCTCGAATATTTCGACAAGGCGGTAGCGTTGGGTTACCCCATAGCTTATTCGAATGCCGCCTATATCTATCTTACGGGGCAGGACGGCATTGACGTCGATTACCGGAAGGCGCTTTCGTATGTCGAGAAATCGCCCGAAGTGAATGACTTCTACGGTGTATTTCTGCTGGGTTATATCTACTGCAACGGGTTCGGCGTAACGAAGGATCGCGAAAAGGCGGAGTATTATTATCGGATGTCGGCCGACGGCAACGATTCGGTGGGACAGTATCACTATGCCGAATTGTTGTTGGAAAGCGATTCGGACGCGGATCATCGTGAAGCGGTCCAGTGGCTGCGCAAGTCGGCGTTGTACGGGTCGTTCGATTGGGCGCGTTATCGGTTGGGGCAGTTGTACCGGGAAGGCAAGGTCGTGCCGAAAAACGCTGCGGAGGCTTTCAAATGGATGAAAAGCGCCGCAGAGAGCTCCTCGATCGACGATGCGTGGGTCGAGTTGGGCCAGATGTACGAACACGGGGAGGGCTGTACCAAAGATTATGAACAGGCTTTGGTGGCCTATCAGAAGGCCGTTCAACTCAATTCGGGGAATAACGGTGCGTATGATTCCTTCGTTGCGCTGGTGTCGGGAATCATCGCCGACGAGTATGCCGATTCGCGGTTTCCCAAGAGCCGGCTCAAGGAGTTGGAGCTGATCAAGACGAACGGCAAAACGGTCTATGATATTGCAGCGTCGCTCCGTAAGAAGGGTTCGCCGATGACTGAACGCTGGATCGAGGCTGCGGTGGAGATGGGCTATGAAGGCGCCAAGCAGGCTTTGGCGGATTATTGGGAGGAGACCGATTTGTTGGGCCACCTGCCCTCGATCTGCCGGATCTACAACGAAACGAAACGGACGAAGGTCCTCGTGCGGTTGCGCAACCGTGTGGAGAAGGAGTTGAAAGACTCATCGTCGTACAGGGAGCGGATGTTGTATGCGCGGGTTTATGCCGCGTCGTTGGCGGAGCCTGTATGGGAAAACAAGGCGTTCGGACGTGAAGAGCCGAAAACGATGTCGGAGTACGAAGTCGTTACGGATGCGGAGATGTCGGTATTGCGGGCGAAAGCGGAGACATGGAGCGACGAGGAGTTCCGGCGCAACCTGCCCAAATCGTATCGTCACCTTGTGGATGTCTATTTGGAGACCTTCATGCCGCGTCTGAAGTCCTATTTTGCGAAACACTCCATTGTCATCGAAGAGGACATTGTACTGAAACCCGAATATTTCTATCCGTTCCTCGGCGCCGATGTGATCAAGATCATCAGCAAGTCGCTCGAACAGCCTTGGTTCATGATTAAATTCGATCTCTATTCGGATCTGAAGGATCTGGAATTCGGTGATCGCAATGAATTGCAGGAAGTAGCGGGCCGATGCACGGACGAAGAGTTGAAGACCTTATTGACGGCGATCGTTGAATTGTCGATCGAGTTGGAGACGGTGTCGTTGAACTACCTCGATATTGCACAGTTGTTGGGCAAGGCGGGCAAGGAGGACGGCGAATCGCAATATCGGTTGTACAAGGCTTATCTGTCGGGCAATATCCTGCCTCAGGATGATGAACGGGCCGACTATTGGTTCAAGAAGGCGCAAAAGAACGGATTTACGGAGAGTGTAGCGGAGATAGCAGCCATCAGCAGCAGTGAGAATCTCAGTATTCTGCGGGGCGAAGAAAAGCGAGAGAATCCGGCTAACAAGAGCGAGACGGGTGAAGTGACGCTCAAACAGGAGTCGGCGAGTGCCGCCGAAACGATGGCGGAACATTTGGCATCGGCAACATCGGGCACACCGGCGGCTTCGGCAGTTCCGGAGCCGGAAGAGGAGGCTGTACCTCCGGGGCCTCAGTCGGCAGAATCGGGGCCATCGACCTCTCCAAGTACGGGTGCCGCATCGTCGGGGCCGGAGGAGAAGGGAACGGCCGATGCTGCTGCCCGCAGGAAGGAGGAGGATGAAATCAATGCCTTGCTGAGCAATTGGTCGTTCGGTAAGGAGGACGAGACGAAGGAGTAGCGTCCTGAATAGAGCATCGGACCTCCGGACGGACGCTTCCGGACGGAAAGCGGGTCGGGAAAGTCCGAATGGGAAACGGAAGAGGCGGTTCTGCTGGAGGAATCGCCTCTTCCGTTTTTATTTGTATGCCGGAGCGGGCGACAGCGATTGTCGGAGCCGGAAACAGGGGCGGGGCGGATTCTATGGTTGAAAACTGCGTTTTGGGTTGTCACTGCGCCCGACTTTTATTATCTTTGCCCATATGTCGAACTTCAAACCGGTGAATTCATGAGAACGATTTTATGTGTCGTGACTGCGTTGATGCTGTTCCCGTTGTCGTCGCAGGCTCAGGACAAGAGGGACAAATACGAAGCATTCGAGAAAAAATGTTATGTCTCGGAGCGCGGAGACACGCTCCGCTACCGTTTTTTGCAACCCGAAAAGTTGGAGCGGGGAGAGAAGTATCCGTTGGTGCTGTTCCTGCATGGCGCGGGAGAGCGCGGCAGTGACAACGAGAAACAACTTGTTCACGGAGGCCAGATGTGGCTCAATCCGGTCAATCGTGAGTCATATCCCTGTTTTGTACTTGCTCCTCAATGTCCGTCGGACGGATACTGGGCCTACCTTACGCGCCCCGAATCGTTTGATCCGATGCAGATGCCGTCGGAGCCGGAGATGACTCCCGTATTCCGGAGTGTCAAGGAGTTGCTTGACATCTATTTGGCGAAACCGGAGGTGGACAGGGATCGCATCTACATCATGGGATTGTCGATGGGTGGCATGGGAACCTTCGACATGGTAATCCGCTATCCGGATCTGTTTGCGGCAGCCATTCCGATCTGCGGGACGGTCAATGCGTCGCGGTTGGCGGCGGCGAAGGGTGTAAGTTTCCGGATTTTCCATGGAGATGCGGATGATGTAGTCCCCGTCGAAGGTTCGCGAGAAGCGTACAAGGCGCTGAAAGAGGCGGGTGTGGATGTTGAGTACATTGAATTTCCGAGTGTCAATCATGGGAGTTGGGTTCCGGCATTCAACTATCCGGATTTCATGGCGTGGCTGTTTGATCAGAAGCGTTGAGGGGCGGTCAACGCGGAGCAGTAAACCCACGGACGCAGGCGGCAAGCCCTGCGTCCTTTTTTTTATGAAAATCAAATGGATAAGGATTTTGGCCCCTCGTATTCGAAATTTGTATTTTGGTTTGTTAATTATAATGCAAATTAATGTTTGGCCGATGTAATAATGCGATGTTCAACTGAACATCGCATTGCGTTAAGGGTATCTTTTATAGTATTGATTCGTTTTATTCGCAAAAAAGTTTGTTATTTATATATCATTAGTAGTTATGAATTTGTCAAAGATCTTGTTTATTGCATCAATCAATTCTGGCTGTTCATCTTTAATGAGTTTGTGATATAATGTAAGAACTTTATCTACAATTGCTTCTGGCAATAATCTTAAATCTAACATTATAGCATTATTTAAATCATTAGGCTCAAACTTTTGCAAGCCATTCCCATATTCTCGTGCATTATAGCTAAAAAATTGTTTTGCGACATCTGTTATGAGATATGCAAATAACAAATCATCTGCAACGAGTTTTGTGGTATATATACAATGAAAAGTTGTTAAATTTACTGCTGGAGAAACATTCCTAATAAAGCGCAATCCAGTCCTGTTAAATACAGAGACCCATATTGGAGGAGGCGTTCTTTGCTCGACCGCATACCAAGGATTCCGGTGGGAGGTTAAATATCGTTTATTGATTTTGTTTTTCTCTCCCATCCGAATGTATTCAGCTACAAATTTATCCATATATATATTGGTATCTAAAATATACACTTTTTTATTTTTAGATGCCAATTTCTGGTGATAAGCATCATCAAAATAGATACCCTTAACATCTGTACAGTGACATATGCATGGGCGCAGTCTGTTGATTGATAAGTTATAGCGTTCTGCTTTTTCCGCGTTAAATTCAAAGTATGCGTTTGCGCCAGTTGCAATACCTCTTTTAACTTTTGCAAAAGTGGTGAATGAGATAAACTTACCAAATTTATGTGTTTCGGTATAATTCAAATAATTTTTCCATTTTATGGATGGATCTAATTTGGAAGGAGCATATGTTTTTATCAAATCTTCTCGATAAGTCTTTCCGGAGGTGATATCAGGTATGCACTCCATATCTGATATGGAATTTATCGAAATGAAATTAATATTGTTATCGGTCTTCCCTCTCTCACAATATATGATGCATGAAGTTGTTATGGCTTCATTAAATATGGATTCTTTTGAATTGAATACAATTATATGGCGTAAGGTTCCGGATTTCAACAAAGCCTCTTTGACCGCCTTACCGTAATCGGCATTTAAAAATTCGGAAGGTATGATGTATGCACAACGTCCACCGTCAGTTAGTTCATTGATGGATTTCAATAAAAATAAGGCATAAATATTGGTAAATGCATTCAATTTATAATTAAAGCGTTCGTTGATTAGGTTTACATACCGTTTGTTATCGTATTCATGAAATTTTAAATAGGGCGGATTGGCGATGATTCCATCGAAATGATGTCCAAATTCGGTTCTTAGATAGTCATTATTGATAATCGATACATCTGATCCGCATATTTGTTTAGCATACGCATATATGCTGTTGTCCAACTCGACTCCGAAGATGTTCAAGGAGGTCTTTTTGTGTTTTAATATCCGGGAAAAGATACCTAACCCAAATGCCGGTTCAAGAATTGTTTGCAAAGTGGATTTTTGCAGAATCCACTCCGTCATAATATTGGCTATGTGATATGGTGTAAAAAATTGTGCATACAACCGGCGATGATCGGTTGTCGAATCTAATATATATTGTTGTTCCGGTGTCATTTGTATTAAAAATCATTAACCGGGATGCCTAATGTTCTGGCAAAGTTATTTATGTCGAGATATGCTTTTCCTCCCTTAAATCGCACATAATATAATAGTCTCCCTCGGTTCATCTCCTTGCGTTGACTGTAATGTTCCGGTTCATCAACTTTTGATGCGATTTCATTTCCGATGTCGCTATTTATTTTTATTGTTGTTTTGTTTTGATTCTTAACATCGGATTCAACAAAAAATATGTTTCCGTCATTGACGGGATTGGTAACGATTTCCAATATATTCTCAAATGAGATACCATATATTTTATCAAAGAATACTTGAAAATAATAATGTGGCACTTCAAATGTTTTTATCCATTTATAAACGACTTTAATATCTTCAACTTTGGGCGTAATGGAAAGATAAGTTCTTTTTTGAAGTTTAGCTAAATTATCTTTCAGATGCCTGAACAAATCGGATAAATGAGCTAATCTTTCATTAGAACGCCATGATGGTACTCTGAAATTAATTGCTTGTATAGTTTGGGGTGTTATAGATTCCAAGATTGACATATAATGAACTCGCGACGGCAACTTTAATTCTTGTTGAAATCCATCCAATATTTCATCTCTGATTTTCAATGCGTTTGTGGTGCATGAAGCAATTTTATCAGACATAGCCCCTTTATATTTTTCATAAAGAAAAGCACTGGATCTCACCTCTATGCCGGCAACGGCTTTTTTTACATATGTTGCAATATTGTCATGATTGATTTTGCTGATATCATGGCCCAATTCTGATATATAGTCATCTCTCCTAAATATCAATATATCGGGTCTTTTACCGATTGTGTCTAACTCTTCCTGATATGCTTCGAAGAAATCATTGAATCCGTCTTCTCCTGCAATTGTATCATCAGATTTTCCATACTTTACTGCAACATAATTGCGGGACATGGCGTTTACTGCAGTTGCGATAATTTCTTCTGCCCAATCACCTTGTTCTCTATTCGTTATAAACTCAGAGGACACTTGTGTGGGAGCACTTGCTCTATCTCTTGGTTTCGAAAAATCAATCAATTCGGGAGATACTTTTGCGATTAATTCTTCGATTCTTTTTACATAACTATCCATTTTTATCAAGGTTTAGTAAATTTAGGCTAAAGATAAGAAAAAAAACAACGTGGACTTTATTAATTGGAATTGAATGGAAAAAATTTCATTTAGCTGGAAAATATCGGTCCCCATTTCACTTGTGAAGATCCGGAACATGATGTTGATTTTGCGATCGGCATAAAAAGGTGTTGTATATTAAATATACAAAGAACGTTGGATGGGGAGAAATAAAGAAGAAGGCTTTCCAAATCGGAAAGCCTTCTTCCGTACCCCCTCAGGGGCTCGAACCCTGGACCCCAACATTAAGAGTGTCGTGCTCTACCAACTGAGCTAAAGAGGCATCAATCATTCCTAATTGCGTGACAAAGGTACGAACAAATTTCATATTTCCCAAAAAAAAGCGATTTTTTTTGATAGGGGGCCCCTTTCCTTTCCGTCTATTCGTCTTTGCAGGCTCCTGTCCCAACTATCCGACAGACCGCAGACGGCCCCTTCATGATAGATCCCGCATGCCTTTTCAGGCTGGGCGCTCCCTGGCATATTCCGATTCCATTGGCCTCGCAGCCCCGATTCGTGCCATATATGGCGGCGGAACCTCTTCCTTGTCCTCTCGCTGCCCGTTTCAACTCCTCGCGCCGTATTCATCCCTGCCTCTTTCCGCCGCTTCCCGGTTTCCCGTTTTGCCTGTTCCTCTTCCACTTCAGCCGTTCCGGTCTGTTGCTCAGTGCTCTTTCCCATCCTCCTGACCTTCACCGGTTCCCCGTTCCTTGGCGATTCTTTCTGATCCGCCCTGCTCCTGTTCGACTTTTCGCGTTCATCCTCCTCCCTTTCCGCGTCTCATGTCGCTCCGTCTCGTCTCTTTCCGGCTCCCTGTTTTTTCCCGCACCGCTGGCTCTCATTTTTATCCTTTTTTCTTACGGCTGCCGTCGGCCGGCTTCCCTTCGTTCCTCACGGAGCCGATACATAGGAGGGGCGGTAAGAACGCATCTGCGAAAAAATCGCTTCCGGCAGGACAATCTGCCGTTGGTTCCGTGTTGGACGCCGGTTTGTCGGAATCCCCTCGACTGGAAACGCTTAACGGTGAAAATCCAGGCGTGGAATGCCTGCAAATGGATGGAATTTCCGGTTATGATCTGCAATTAGGCGCGAAATATTTTTTGAAATTCTTGAATAATCTGTATATTTGCAAGTGAGTGAAATAGTTGCGTGGGCCTGTTTGATTCCGGAATCATAGCTGCAGGAGATAAAATCGGCAAATTTTATATCCGGATCGCCGGTTTCGATTTCAATTTGTAACCAAAAGAGCCGGAGCCGGCCCGTCCGATCTCCCGCTTTGTGCTGTTTCCGATGAAGCGATGCGCGAAGAGAGTGCGGGGGGGCGGAAAACAGTGAAAACCCCGAAGGTTAAGAAAGATAACGAGAAATGTCGAATGAAATCAATATGATCCTATGAGCGAGAGATTGTACATTTTCGACACCACGCTCCGCGATGGCGAGCAGGTGCCCGGTTGCCAGTTGAATACTACCGAGAAGATCGAAGTGGCCCGTCTGTTGGAGAAGCTCGGTGTCGATGTGATCGAAGCGGGATTCCCGATCTCCAGCCCCGGCGATTTCAACTCCGTGCTGGAGATCTCGAAGGCGGTTTCCGAGCCGACGATCTGTGCCTTGACACGGGCCGTAAAGAAAGACATCGATGTTGCGGCGGACGCCCTGCGGCTGGCCAAGCGCAAGCGGATCCATACCGGCATCGGGGTCTCGCCCCAACATATATATGATAAACTGCGCTCGACGCCGGAGAAGATTCTCGAATCGGCCATCGAGGCGGTAAAATATGCCAAACGCTATGTCGAGGATGTGGAGTTTTACGCCGAGGATGCCGGCCGTGCCGATCCCGTCTATCTTGCGCAGGTGATCGAAGCGGTCATCACGGCCGGAGCGACGGTCGTCAATATCCCCGATACGACGGGTTACTGTCTGCCGCAGGAGTACGGCGCCAAGATCAAGTATCTGGTCGATCATGTCTCCAACATCGACAGGGCGATTATTTCGACCCATTGCCACAACGATCTGGGCATGGCGACGGCCAATACGCTGAGCGGCATTCTCAACGGCGCGCGGCAGGCCGAGGTGACGATCAACGGTATCGGTGAACGCGCCGGCAATACGTCGCTCGAAGAGGTCGTGATGACCCTGCGGTGCCACAAGGAGCTGGCTGTCGATACGCACATCGATTCGCGGATGATAACCAAGGCGTCGCATGTGGTGTCGAGCCTGATGAACATGCCCGTACAGCCGAACAAGGCGATCGTGGGTCGCAATGCCTTTGCACATTCGTCGGGCATCCACCAGGATGGCGTGCTGAAGCACCGCGAGACCTATGAAATCATCGATCCGCAGGATATAGGGCTCAACGAATCGGTCATCGCGCTGACGGCCCGCAGCGGCCGTGCGGCGCTTGTCCACCGCCTTGAGCTGTTGGGATACGACCTTACGCAGGAGGAGTTGAACGCCACCTATGAGAAGTTCCTCGAACTGGCCGACAAGAAGAAGGAGATCCATGACTATGATCTGCTCTACCTGATCGGAGACATCGACCGCCTGAAGCAGCAGTCGCTGTCGTTGAAGTTCCTTCAGGTTACGACCGGTACGCTTGTCCCGACGGCGACGGTGGTGCTGAAGTTCGGCGATCATGAACGTATGGCGATCGCGACGGGCAACGGGCCTGTGGATGCCGCCGTGTCGGCGATCCGCAAGCTGATCAACGAGCGGATCGTGCTGTCGGAGTTCCTGATGCAGGCCGTGACGCGCGGTTCGAACGATGTGGGGCGCGTGCATGTCCAGGTGGAGTGCGGCAGCCGCAATGCGCATGGATTTGCCGCCCATACCGATACGACGCGCGCCTCGGTGGAGGCTGTGCTTGATGCGTTGCGCGCCCTGAACGTCACCGAACGAAAAGAGCGGGAGGAGTAGGCATGGGACGGACGCTTCTGGACAAGATCTGGGATGCCCACACGGTTCGCACGGAGGAGGGCGGACGTTGCGTGCTCTATATCGACCGGCAGTACATCCATGAGGTGACCTCGCCGGTTGCGTTCGCAGGACTTGAACGGCGCGGATTGCCGGTTGCACGCCCGGCCCGGATTACGGCAACGGTGGATCACAATATTCCGACGGTGGATCAGCATCTTCCGATCGCCGAACCCGAATCGCGGCGGCAGGTGGAGACGCTGGCGGCCAACTGCGCCCGTTACGGCGTGGAGTATTTCGGCATGGGCGATCCGAATCAGGGCATCGTCCATATTATCGGGCCCGAACAGGGCTTTACGCAGCCGGGAATGACGATCGTATGCGGCGACAGCCATACCTCGACACACGGAGCTTTGGGCGCCGTCGCGTTCGGGGTGGGCACGTCGGAGGTGGAGATGGTGCTGGCCAGCCAATGCATTCTCCAGACCAAGCCCCGCACGATGCGTATTACGGTTGACGGCACGTTGCGCCAAGGTGTCGAGGCGAAAGACCTCATCCTTTATATTATTTCGCGGATCGGCGCGTCCGGCGGTACGGGCCACTTCATCGAATTCGCCGGCGAGGCGATCCGTTCGCTCTCGATGGAGGGGCGCATGACGGTCTGCAACATGAGCATCGAATGCGGGGCGCGCGGCGGCATGGTCGCTCCCGACGAGACGACCTTCGCCTATCTGCGCGGCAGGGCCCGCGTACCGCAGGGTGCGGCGTTCGACGCGGCCGTGGCGCGGTGGCGCGAGTTGTACAGCGATGCGGATGCCGTTTTCGACAGGGAGTACCGCTTCGACGCGGCCGACATCGCGCCGATGATCACCTATGGCACGAATCCCGGTGCCGGCATGGCCGTCGATGCGGCGATTCCCGAAGATGCCGACCGCAAGGCACTGGATTATATGGGCTTCTCCGCCGGCGAACGTCTGTTGGGCAAACCGGTGGACTATGTCTTTGTCGGCAGCTGTACCAACGGCCGTATCGAGGACTTGCGGCGCTTCGTGCATCTTGTCGAGGGCCGGCACCGCGCCGAAGGGGTAACGGCATGGATCGTCCCCGGATCGAAGGCGGTCGAGGCGGCCGCGCGCGCCGAAGGGCTGGACCGGATCCTTGCGGCGGCGGGGTTCGAACTGCGGCAGCCGGGATGTTCGGCCTGTCTGGCGATGAACGCCGACAAGATCCCCGCCGGCAAATATTGCCTTTCGACGTCGAACCGCAACTTCGAAGGGCGCCAGGGCCCCGGAGCGCGGACCATGCTTTGCGGCGCGGCCGTTGCGGCTGCGGCCGCAGTCTGCGGCCATGTGGCCGATCCGCGCGAAGTTTTCGGCATGTAGAGGGCCGATGCAACCGACATAGAAGAGAAAGAGAGTGTTATGGCTATTCCAAAATTCGAAACATTCACATCGGGGGCGGTGCCTCTGGAGGTGGAGAACATAGATACCGATCAGATCATTCCGGCACGTTTCCTGAAGGCCACCGAACGCAAGGGTTTCGGCGACAATCTTTTTCGGGACTGGCGCTATGATGCGTCGGGGGCGCGCGTGGCGGCGTTTCCGCTCAATGATCCGCGTTACGAGGGGCGGATTCTCGTTGCGGGGCGCAATTTCGGCTGCGGCAGTTCGCGCGAACACGCCGCGTGGGCGCTGGCCGATTACGGATTCCGCGTGGTGGTGTCGAGCTTTTTTGCAGACATCTTCCGCAACAACGCCTTGAACAACGGACTGCTGCCTGTCTGCGTAAGCGATGCGTTCCTGTCGGAGATTTTCGACGAACTGCGGCGCGATCCCGCCGCACGGTTTACGGTCGATCTGGAGGAGCAGCGTTTCACGATCGTGTCGGGCGGCCGCAGTGCGGAGTTCGAGATCGACGCCTACAAAAAACGCTGCCTGCTGAACGGTTACGACGATGTGGATTATCTGGTAAGCATCGGTGACCGGATTGCGGCTTTCGAGGCGGCGCGCGGATAGAACGGCCGACGGCCCGAACGCTGCGCAGGAGCATGCAGTGAACGACTTATTTAGGAACCAAAAAACAGATAACGGAGATGAATGTCAAAATCGCACTTCTTGGCGGGGACGGAATCGGCCCGGAGATTGTGGCCGAAGCCGTGAAGGTGCTGGATCGTGTGGCGGCGAAATTCTGCCATCGCATCGAATATCAGCGTGCTCCGGTAGGTGCCGCGGCAATCGATGCGACGGGCGATCCCTATCCGGAGACGACGCACAAGGTCTGTTGCGAGGCCGATGCGGTGCTGTTCGGTGCCATCGGCGATCCGCGTTACGACAACGATCCTGCGGCAAAGGTACGTCCCGAACAGGGCTTGTTGCGGATGCGCAAGGCGTTGGGATTGTATGCGAACCTGCGTCCGGTGTCGTTGTTCGATGCGCTGATCGACCGCTCGCCGCTGCGGGCCGACGTGGTGCGCGGCACCGATTTCGTCTGTGTGCGCGAATTGACGGGCGGGATCTATTTCGGCCGTCCGCAAGGCCGTGACGAAGCGGGAAAACGGGCGTTCGACACCTGCACCTACACGGTTGCCGAGATCGAACGGGTATTGCATACGGCGTTCCGTCTTGCGATGCGCCGGCGCCGGCATCTGACCGTTGTCGATAAGGCCAACGTGCTGGAGACGTCACGTCTGTGGCGGGAAACGGCGCAACGGGTTGCCGGCGGGTATCCCGACGTGGCGGTGGATTACATGTTCGTCGATAATGCGGCGATGCAGATCGTCCGCTGTCCGACGCAGTTCGATGTCATCGTGACGGAAAACATGTTCGGCGACATCCTGACCGACGAGGCGAGTGTCATCAGCGGATCGCTGGGAATGCTTCCGTCGGCGAGTCTGGGCGACCGCGCGGCGCTGTTCGAACCGATCCACGGATCGTATCCGCAGGCGGCGGGAAAAAATATCGCCAATCCGATGGCGACGATTCTCTCGGCTGCAATGCTGCTGGAGCATCTGGGGCTGAATGCCGAGGGGCGCGCGGTGCGCATGTCGGTCAACCGTGCGCTTGTCGAGGGAATCGTCACGGAGGATCTTGCGGCTCCCGACGCACACCGTTACGGGACGTCGGATGTGGGGGATTACATTGCGGCCCATATCTGAAAGAGCCCGGCGCTTCCTCGATTTTCCGCCATCCGGTAAATCGGGTGGCCCCTGCTTCTTCACGAAGAGGGACAAACTGTAAGCGCAGAGGTCGGAAAAAGATTCCGGAAGGTTGGAGAATCGGAGTTCAAGGTGTTTGCCTGCGGTTTTGGGGAGGTTCCGGATTGTAAGCAAAAACTCTGCATGAGTAAAAAAGAGAATGCCGGCGGGGTGCGATTCCGATTGATTGTTACCTTTTTATTTTTTTTATAAAATTCGCTTGCGAAAGTGATATAATATGCCTACTTTTGCTTCGTAACAAGCGTCCGGAAACGGTATGTGTAAGCTGCACGGTTCATATATTCTGATTAACCTTAACCTGTTGCTCGTCGTCAATCAAAAGTGACGGGAGAAAGGTGGTTTGTAGGTATGTGATATGAAATGAAGCCTTTCTCCATTTGAGAAGGGCTTCGTTCGTAAAAGAGGATGACGGATTTGTTATAGTGTATATAAAGAAGCCGTTGCCCGTAAAGGGATGCAGGGATCCGTTGCGGACGATACAGGGACGAAAAACAGAACGAGATGAAACATCCACTCAGAAGTGCCGTCACCACGACGGGCCGCCGTATGGCGGGAGCCAGAAGCCTTTGGCGGGCCAACGGCATGCGTGAAGAGCAGTTCGGACGGCCGATCATCGGCATTGCCAATTCATTTACACAGTTGGTGCCGGGACATACGCACCTGCATGAAATCGGACAATATGTAAAACAGCGCATCGAAGCCTGCGGATGCTATGCCGCCGAATTCAATACGATCGCCATCGACGACGGCATCGCAATGGGCCACGACGGCATGCTCTATTCGCTGCCGTCGCGGGAGATCATCGCCGACAGCGTGGAGTACATGGCCAATGCGCACCGGATCGATGCGCTGGTCTGCATCAGCAACTGCGACAAGATCACGCCCGGCATGCTGATGGCGGCGATGCGCCTGAACATCCCGACGGTCTTCGTATCGGGCGGACCGATGGAGGCGGGACATTTCGGCGGTCGGGATCTGGATCTGATCGATGCGATGGTGATGTCAGCCGACGACCGTTACGGTGACGGGGAGATCGCACAGGTGGAACGGTGTGCCTGTCCGGGCTGCGGTTCGTGTTCGGGCATGTTTACGGCCAATTCGATGAACTGTCTGACCGAAGCCCTGGGCCTTTCGCTGCCCGGCAACGGTACGATCGTCGCCACGCATGCCAATCGCCGGCGGTTGTTCGAAGATGCGGCGGCGTGGGCGGTGCGCAACGCCGAACGTTACTATTTCGAGGGCGACGACTCGGTGCTGCCGCGCTCGATCGCAACGAAAGAGGCTTTCGAGAATGCAATGTCACTGGATATCGCGATGGGCGGTTCGACCAATACGGTGCTGCATCTGCTGGCCGTTGCGCACGAGGCGGGCGTCGATTTCACGATGGCGGATATCGACCGGCTGTCGCGGCGCGTGCCGGTGTTGTGCAAGGTGGCGCCCAATTCGCTCTACCATATACAGGATGTCAACCGTGCCGGAGGCATCCTCTCGATCATGGGCGAACTGGCCCGTGCGGGGCTGCTCGCAACCTCCGTGAAACGGGTTGACGGCCGGACGCTGGGCGAGGCGATCGCCGCCTGCGACGTGCGCAGTGCAACGGTTGCGGAGGAGGCGCTCGAACGATGGCACAGTGCCCCGGCCGGCGTTCCCTGCCGTGAACTGGGCGTGCAGCAGTGCCGTTACGACACGCTCGATACGGATCGGGAAAAGGGGTGCATCCGCGATGTGGCGCATGCCTATTTCCGCGACGGCGGGCTGGCCGTTCTGCGCGGCAATATCGCGACGGACGGCTGTGTGGTCAAGACGGCGGGCGTCGATGAGTCGCTGTTCGTCTTCCGGGGTGCGGCGCGTGTCTATGAATCGCAGGAGCAGGCGATGCACGGCATTCTGAACGACGAAGTACAGCAGGGCGAGGTGGTCGTCATCCGTTATGAAGGCCCCAAAGGCGGCCCCGGCATGCAGGAGATGCTCTATCCGACGTCGTACCTCAAGTCGAAGCACCTCGACAAGGCGTGTGCGCTGATTACCGACGGACGTTTTTCCGGCGGTACGTCGGGTCTGTCGATCGGACATGTCTCGCCGGAGGCGGCGGCCGGAGGCGCGATTGCCGTTGTGCGGACGGGCGATCCGATCGAGATCGACATCCCGAACCGTTCGATCCGGCTGTCGGTTGACGATGCGGAGATTGCGGCGCGCATGGCTGCGATGAAACGGTTCCGGCCGGTGTCGCGCGACCGTCATGTCCCGACGTCGCTGCGCGCCTATGCGCGACTGGTCAGCTCGGCCGACAAGGGCGCGGTGCGGATCGTCGGTGACGAAGAACTCTGAACAGGACATTCCCCATATCTCGTATGAATATGAACAACTCGAAAATAGACCATAATGCAATGTCCGGCGACGGACGGCTGCTGACCGGATCGCAGGCGCTGATCGAATCGTTTTTGCAGGAAGGGGTCGATACGATTTTCGGCTATCCCGGCGGTGCGATCATTCCCGTTTACGATGCGCTGTATGACTATCGCGACCGGTTGCGCCATATTCTGGTGCGCCATGAACAGGGGGCGGTCCACGCCGCACAGGGCTATGCCCGTGTGAGCGGCCGCGTGGGAGTTTGCCTGGTAACGTCGGGCCCCGGCGCCACGAATACCGTGACGGGCCTGGCCGATGCGTTGATGGATTCGACGCCGCTGGTGCTTGTCACGGGACAGGTCGGCTCGGCACTGCTCGGTACGGATGCCTTTCAGGAGACCGACTTCGTGGGCATTACGCAGGCGGTGACGAAATGGAACTGTCAGGTCAAGTCGGCGGCGGATATTCCGGCCGCCATCGCCAAGGCGTTCTATGTCGCCCGGTCGGGACGTCCCGGCCCTGTGGTGGTCGATATTACGAAGGATGCGCAGTGCGCGGTGGCTCCGTTCCATTATGAACGGATCACCTCGATTCGCAGTTATGTCCCGTCGTGTGCTCCCGATCCGCAGCAGATTGCCGATGCGGCCGCGCTGATCGATGCGGCGCAGCGCCCGATGGCGCTGGTCGGACAGGGGGTCATGCTGGGCAATGCGGAGCAGGAACTGGTCGCCTTTCTCGAAAAGAGCGGCATGCCGGCGGCTTCGACCCTGCTGGGTCTGTCGGTTCTGCCGAGCGACTGGCCCCATTATGTGGGGATGCTGGGCATGCACGGCAACTATGCGCCCAATATCAAGAATCAGGAGTGCGATCTGCTGGTGGCCATCGGCATGCGGTTCGACGACCGTGTGACGGGTGATCCGGCGGCCTTCGGATGCAATGCGAAGATCATCCATCTGGAGATCGATCCTGCGGAGGTCGACAAGATCGTGCATGCCGATGTGGCGGTGATGGGCGATGTGAAACGGACGCTGCCGCTGCTTGCCGAACGGATCCGGCAGCGGGATCACAAGGCATGGATCGATGAACTCCTTGCCTGCAACCGCATCGAATTCGATGCCGTGATCCGCAAGTCGCTGCATCCGGTCGGGGGCCGTATCCGCATGGGCGAGGCGGTCGATACCGTCGCCCGCGCCTACGACCGCGATGCGGTGTTGGTTACCGATGTCGGGCAGCAGCAGATGTTCGCGGCACGTTATTTCGGCTTCCGCCGTACACGGAGCATTGTCACGTCGGGCGGTCTGGGTACGATGGGCTTCGGCCTTCCGGCGTCGATCGGCGCCAAGCTGGGGGCTCCCGACCGCGATGTGTGCCTCTTTGTCGGGGACGGCGGACTGCAGATGACCATTCAGGAGCTGGCGACGATTTCGCAGTCGGATGTCGATGTGAAGATCATCCTGCTCAACAACTCCTATCTGGGGATGGTGCGCCAGTGGCAGGAGTTGTTCTACGACCGGCGCTATTCGTTTACCGAGATGGCGAATCCCGATTTCGGACTGATCGCACGCGGAAACGGCATTGCCTACGGATGTGTCGAACGGCGCGAGGAGCTGGCGGGAGCCGTCGCCGAAATGAAGGCCCACAGGGGCGCCTATCTGTTGGAGGTGCGGGTCGAGCGTGAAGAGAATGTCTTTCCGATGGTTCCGGCCGGAGCTCCGGTGTCGGCCATCCGGTTCGAATGATTCGAATGTCAAGAAGGAGATGGAAGCTATGGAGAAGGAACAGGAATATATCATCACGGTTTTTTCGGAAAACAAGGTGGGGCTGCTCAATCAGATTACGACGGTCTTTACCTGCCGCAATGTCAATATCGAGAGCCTTACGACCTCCGAATCGGCCGTACTGGGCATCCACAAGTTTACGATTGTCGTGCGGACAACGGCGTCGAAGGTCGAGCGTCTGGCGCGGCAGATCGAAAAGAAGATCGATGTGCTCAAGGCGTTTGTATTCCGGCCCGAGGAGGTCGTACAACAGGAGATTGCACTTTACAAGGTGACGCGAAGCCACAATGTGGAGCTGCTTGTGCGCCGTTACAACGTGCGCGTTCTGGAGATCGACGACGACTATATCGTTCTGGAGAAGACGGGCGACAAGAGCGAGACGGGCGAACTGTTCGATCTTTTGCGTCCTTACGGCGTTCAGCAGTTCGTTCGCAGCGGTACGGTGGCGATTATCAAGTCGCGTCGGGAGCTGCTGAATGAATATCTGCGTGAGCGCGAACGGCTCGAAGAGCTTGAAAAAAGAGAACAAACCATTTAAAATCATTCATAAATCAATTACGATTATGGCACAGATCAATTTCGGCGGTGTGACGGAGAATGTGGTTACCCGCGAGGAGTTCCCATTGAGAAAGGCGCTTGAGGTGCTGAAGGACGAGACGATCGCAGTGATCGGTTACGGCGTGCAGGGACCGGGACAGTCGCTGAACCTGCGCGACAACGGTTTCAACGTCATTGTCGGCCAGCGCGAGGGAACGGGCAGCTGGGACAAGGCCGTAGCTGACGGCTGGGTTCCGGGCAAGACGCTCTTCAGCATCGAAGAGGCCGCCCAGCGGGCTACGATCATCGAATACCTGCTTTCGGATGCCGGACAGATTGCCGTGTGGCCGAAACTGAAACCCTGTCTCACGACGGGCAAGGCGCTCTACTTCTCGCACGGCTTCGGCATCACCTACAAGGAGCGCACGGGCATCGTACCTCCGGCCGATGTGGATGTGATTCTGGTCGCCCCGAAGGGTTCGGGTACGTCGCTGCGGCGCATGTTCCTGCAGGGGCGTGGCCTGAATTCGAGTTATGCGGTCTTTCAGGATGCGACGGGCCGCGCCCTGGAACGTGTCATTGCGCTGGGGATCGGCGTCGGGTCGGGCTACCTGTTCGAGACCGATTTCAAACGGGAGGTCTATTCGGATCTTACGGGCGAGCGCGGCACATTGATGGGTGCCATTCAGGGACTCTTTGCGGCACAGTACGATACGTTGCGTGCGCACGGCCATACGCCGTCGGAGGCCTTCAACGAGACGATCGAGGAGCTTACGCAGTCGTTGATGCCGCTTGTCGCCGAAAATGGCATGGACTGGATGTATGCCAACTGTTCGACGACGGCGCAGCGCGGAGCGCTGGACTGGTGGAAGCGTTTCCGCGACGTTACGAAACCGTTGTTCGAAGAGTTGTACGGCGAGGTGGCATCGGGTCGCGAGGCGCAGCGGTCGATCGATCTGAACAGCCAGCCGGATTACCGTGAGAAACTCAACGAGGAGCTGCGGAGCATGCGTGAGAGCGAGATGTGGCAGACGGGTGCCGTAGTCCGCAAGTTGCGTCCCGAAAACAACTGATAACCGAAAAGCAAGAGTATTATGTGCGGATTTGTCGGACTGTTCGATATCCGGCAGGGCGGAGAACGTCTTCGTGCGCAGGCGCTGCGCATGTCGGCGAAGATCCGTCACCGGGGACCCGATTGGTCGGGAATCTATTGCGACGAGCGTGCGGTGCTTGCACACGAACGGCTGTCGATTGTCGATCCGCAGTCGGGCGGCCAGCCGCTGCATAGTCCCGACGGGCGTTTGGTGCTGGCCGTGAACGGTGAAATCTACAATCATCGCGAATTGCGGCGCGAGCTGGCCGGAGAGTATGATTTCCAGACCGGTTCGGACTGCGAGGTCATCCTGCCGCTCTATCGGAAATACGGCGTCGGACTGCTCGACAGGCTCAACGGCATCTTTGCCTTTGCGCTCTACGACATTGAACGGGACGAATATCTTGTCGCGCGGGATCCGATCGGTGTCATCCCGCTCTACATCGGTTGGGACGGTGACGGACAGTTTTGCGTCGCATCGGAGCTGAAGGCGCTCGAAGGCGTGTGCAACGTCATTCAGCCCTTTCTTCCGGGGCACTACTGGTGGAGCCGCGAGGGCAAGATGACCCGTTGGTACAATCGTGACTGGTTTGATTACGATGCCGTGAAGGAGAACGACGCCGATCCTCAGGCGCTGCGTGCGGCATTGGAGGCGGCGGTGCGCCGGCAGTTGATGTCGGATGTCCCTTACGGGGTGCTGTTGTCCGGCGGACTTGATTCGTCGATCATCTCGGCTGTCGCCACCCGCTATGCGGATCGGCGTATCGAGACCGAA
Source organism: uncultured Alistipes sp. (assembly GCA_944321175.1). GTDB lineage: Bacteria > Bacteroidota > Bacteroidia > Bacteroidales > Rikenellaceae > Alistipes. The sequence goes on along the minus strand of CALUKI010000007.1, from coordinate 29,710 downwards.
GGCAGGGACAGTGCGTGGTGGCCCCGATTGCATTCGTTTGCCGTCGGATTGAAAGGCGCTCCGGATCTTGCGGCGGCGCGGCGCGTGGCCGAACATATCGGCACGGTGCACCATGAAATCCACTATACGATACAGGAGGGGCTGGATGCGTTGCGCGATGTGATCTACCACATCGAAACCTATGACGTGACGACGGTCCGCGCTTCGACGCCGATGTATCTGCTGGCGCGGGTGATCCGGTCGATGGGTGTCAAGATGGTGCTTTCGGGCGAGGGTGCGGACGAGATTTTCGGCGGTTACCTCTATTTCCACAAGGCTCCCGATGCGCGGGCTTTCCACGAGGAGACGGTGCGGAAAATCGGGCGGCTGCATCTCTACGACTGCCTGCGGGCCAACAAGTCGCTCGCGGCGTGGGGCGTCGAGGGGCGTGTGCCCTTTCTGGATACGGAGTTCCTCGATACGGCGATGCGGATCAACCCGGCGGCCAAGATGACGCGTGACGGCCGGATCGAGAAGTGGATCCTGCGCAAGGCGTTCGAGGATCTGCTGCCGCCGGAGATCGCATGGCGGCAGAAGGAGCAGTTCTCCGACGGCGTGGGTTACGGCTGGATCGATTCGCTCAAGGCGATGGCCGAGACGGCCGTTTCGGAGCGTGAGATGGCGCAGGCGTCGGACCGTTTCCCGATCAATCCGCCGCGCAACAAGGAGGAGTACTGCTACCGGTCGATCTTCGAGGAGTGTTTCCCGTCGCAGACGGCCGCGCAGTGTGTCCCTTCGGTTCCGTCCGTTGCATGCAGTACGGCCGAGGCACTGGCGTGGGACGAGGCGTTCCGGAATATGAACGATCCGTCGGGACGTGCCGTGCGGGACGTGCACCATGAGGCGTCGGAGGCATAGGTACGAGTTCTTCCTGTGCAATACCGTTGCATGGATGCCGCATCTCGCCGCGTTGCGGTGCCGGCGGATTGGAGAACGAAAATCCCCGCTGCCGTAAGGCGAAAGTCCTGGATGCGGATGCGAAATGAACCGGATCGTCTGCGATCGGTTCCGGATGTCGGAGACCGGTTTGCAGACATCCTTTTTTCAGGGCCGAGGGCCTTGCGCGGGAGTGCCGTTTCCCCTTATCCGGAAAAAACGGAGACGGGAGAACCGTGCGGGATCGGCGACATGTGGAAAAATTTAATTATTTTTACAGCGAACAAAAGAGACGGGAGATGAAGGTATTGAAATTCGGCGGATCATCGGTCGGCTCTCCGGAAGGATTGCGGCAGGTGCAACGGATCGTGTCGTCGAACGACGACCGGCAGGTCGTTGTCGTATCGGCGCTGGGCGGCATAACCGATCAGCTGTTATCGACGGCCGCAGCGGTGGCTGCCGGACGAGCGGACTATACCGGGGAGTTGCAGCGCATCGTTGACCGCCATCGGTCGATGATCGAACGGACGGTTGCTGCGGAGCGGCAGGCGGCGACGTTCGAACGCGTGGAGACGATGCTCGACGAGTTGGCGAACATCCTGCGGGGTGTTTTTCTCATCCGCGAACTCTCGCCCCGAACGAGCGACCTGATTGTCAGCTACGGCGAGCGGTTGTCGTCGGTGATCGTCCATGCCGTGCTGGAGGGCTCCGAGCTCTTCGATGCACGGGAGTTCATCCGCACGAAACGCTACTTCGGCAAACATATCGTCGAACTGGAACTGACCGAACGCTTGATCCGCGAGCGTTTTGCCGCAAGCGGCCGTGTGACGGTCGTTCCGGGCTTCATCGCATCGGACGCGGTGTCGGGCGACGTGACGAATCTGGGGCGCGGCGGCTCGGACTATACGGCGGCGCTCGTCGCATCGGCATTGTCGGCCGACATCCTCGAAATATGGACCGACGTGGACGGCTTCATGACGGCCGACCCGCGTGTGATCTCCGAAGCCTACGTCATCGAACGGCTGAGTTTCGAGGAGGCGATGGAGCTGTGCAACTTCGGTGCGAAGGTGATCTATCCGCCGACGATCTTTCCGGTTTATCACCGCAACATACCGATTGTCATCAAGAATACCTACCGTCCGGAAGCCCCCGGAACCTACATTTCGCGGGAACGGGTGCTCGATCCCGACAAGGCGATCAAGGGCATCTCGTCGATCAACGACACCTGCCTGGTTACGGTTCAGGGGCTTGGCATGGTCGGTGTCATCGGTGTCAACTATCGGATTTTCCGCGCTTTGGCGAAGGTGGGGATCAGTGTCTTCTTCGTATCGCAGGCGGCGTCGGAGAATACCACCTCGATCGGCATGCGCAACGAGGATGCGGCATTGGCCATCGAGGTGCTCTCGAAGGAGTTCGCAACGGAGATCGAGATGGGCGAGATCGGCCGCATCACGGCCGAACACGATCTGGCGACGATCGCCATCGTGGGCGAGAACATGAAACTTACGCCCGGTATCGCAGGCAAACTCTTCGGTACGCTGGGCCGCGACGGCATCAATGTCATCGCCTGTGCGCAGGGCGCTTCGGAGACGAACATCTCCTTCGTGGTGACGCTCAAAAGTCTGCGCAAGGCGATCCATGCCATTCACGACTCCTTCTTCCTGTCGGAATATCAGGTGCTGAACCTCTTCATGGCCGGTGTGGGGCTCGTCGGGGGGCATCTGCTCGAACAGATCCGCCGGCAGCGCCGGCAGCTCATGGAGGAGAAGGGGTTGCGCGTGCGGGTCGTGGGCATCGCGAATTCGCGCAAGCGGCTCATCGACCCGGAAGGGCTTGAGCTGGAGAATTGCCGCGAGCGGCTGGAACGCGAGGGCGTGGCTTCGACCTCGGCATCGTATCGGGACGAGATCCTGTCATTGAACCTCTACAATTCGGTCTTTGTCGATTGCACGGCGAGCGCCGACGTGGCGGCGTTGTACGAGTCGCTGCTTGAACGCAACGTCTCGGTGGTGGCGTCGAACAAGATTGCGGCATCGTCGGACTACGACCGCTACCGCGAGTTGAAACGCATCGCCCGCAAACGCAACGTGAAGTACCTCTTCGAGACGAACGTCGGGGCCGGACTTCCGGTCATCAATACGATCTCGGACCTGATCAACAGCGGCGACCGCATCCTGCGGATCGAGGCGGTGGTGTCGGGCACGCTCAACTACATCTTCGACCAGATCGGCGACGGTGTGCCGTTTAGCCGTGCGGTGCGCATGGCACAGGAGGCGGGCTATGCGGAGCCCGATCCGCGCGTCGATCTGAGCGGCACGGATGTCATCCGCAAACTGGTCATTCTGTCGCGCGAGGCGGGTTACCGTGTCGAACAGCGGGATGCCGAGCGCCGGCCGTTCCTTCCGGAGTCCTTTTTCGAGGGGAGTCTCGATGAATTCTGGCGGCGGCTGCCGTCGGTGGATGCCGAGTTCGAGACGCAGCGTCTGCGTCTGGCCGAAGCGGGCAGGCGCTGGCGTTTCGTGGCCCGCATGGAGGACGGCCGGATGTCGGTCGGGTTGGAGGAGGTTGGCGACGACAGCCCCTTCTACCATCTTTCGGGCAGCAACAACGTGATTCTGATCACGACCGAGCGCTACCGTGAATATCCGATGCAGATCAAGGGATACGGCGCCGGTGCGGCGGTTACGGCGGCGGGCGTCTTTGCCGATATTATCCGAATAGCGAATATCCGATAACAACGTTATGAAATATCTCATCATCCTGGGCGACGGCATGGCCGATGAGCCGGTCGCGGAACTCGGCGGACGTACGCCGCTTCAGGCGGCGCGGACACCGGCGATGGACCGTGTGGCGGCATCGGGTGCGTCGGGTTTGCTCGACACGGTTCCCGAAGGATTCCATCCGGGGAGCGAGATCGCCCACCTGTCGCTGCTGGGTTATGATGTGGCGCGCGTCTTCGAAGGACGCGGGGCGTTGGAGGCTGCCAGCATGGGCGTGGAGATTGCGCCGGACGAAACGGTTCTGCGCTGCAACCTGATTACGGTCGAGGAGGAGCGCATCAAGAACCATTCGGCGGGGCATATCCCGACGGAGGAGGCGACGGAGCTGATCGAATGTCTTCAGTCGCAGTTGGGCGGCGACACCGTGCAGTTTTATCCGGGCGTCTCCTACCGGCATCTGCTCAAGATCCGGGGCGGCGACAAACGCATCGTCACGGTGCCCCCGCACGATGTTCCGGGTCATCCGTATGCCGAAGAACTTGTCCGTGCGACGGTTCCGGAGGCGGAGCCGACGGCGCGTCTGCTGAATGACCTGATCATCCGTTCGCAACGGCTGCTGGCCGACCATCCGGTCAACCGGCAGCGGCGGGCTGCGGGCAAGGATCCGGCCAACAGCATCTGGCCCTGGTCGGCAGGCTGCCGGCCCCGGATGGAGACCCTGCAGCAGCGTTATGCGGAGGTCCGCAGCGGTTCGGTCATCTCGGCGGTCGATCTGATCAAGGGAATCGGCATCTATGCGGGTTTGGAACCGATCGTCGTGGAGGGCGCAACGGGTCTGTACGATACGAATTACGAAGGCAAGGCTGCTGCCGCGCTTCGGGCCCTGGAGGAGCAGGATTTTGTCTTCCTGCATGTCGAGGCGAGCGACGAAGCGGGGCATGAGGGCGATGCGGCGCTGAAGGTCCGCACGATCGAGAATCTCGATTCGCGGGTCGTGGGGCCGCTGTTCGACGCACTGTCGAAATGGGCGGAGCCGGTATCGCTGGCGATTCTGCCCGATCATCCGACTCCCTGCCGCCTGCGCACCCATACGGCCGCGGCCGTACCCTTTACGATCTGGCGGACGGGGTGCCGTCCCGACGATGTGCGGACATACGACGAACTGTCGGCCCGAAACGGCCGCTACGGCCATTTGAGGGGCGATGAATTTATCGAGCTCTTCATTCGCGGGGAGCAGTAACCACCCAATTGAAACAGATGACATGAAGTATTACAGCACCAACCGTCAGGCTCCGGCGGTCTCGCTCGGCGAGGCGGTCGTGGCGGGTTTGGCACCCGACAGGGGGCTTTATATGCCGGAACGGATCGAACGGCTGCCGGATTCATTCTTCGATACGATAGGCGGCAGGACATTGCCGCAGGTCGCCCTGCGCGTGGCGGAGGCGTTGTTCGGCGGGGATGTCCCTGCCGCAGTGCTGCAGCGGATCGTCGAGGAGACCTTCGATTTCGACATTCCGTTGGTCGAGGTCGATCGGAATATCCGTGCGCTCGAGCTCTTTCACGGGCCGACGATGGCTTTCAAGGATGTCGGGGCGCGTTTCATGGCGCGGCTGCTGGCACACTTTGCAGGGCGTCAGGACGGGGTTCCGGTGACGGTGCTCGTCGCCACGTCGGGCGATACGGGAGGTGCGGTCGCCAATGGATTCCTCGGTGTCGAGGGGGTCAATGTGGTCGTCCTCTATCCGTCGGGCAAGGTGAGCGAGATTCAGGAGAAGCAGTTCACCACGCTGGGCCGCAATGTCACGGCGGTGGAGATCGACGGTACGTTCGACGACTGCCAGCGGTTGGTCAAGAGCGCCTTTTCCGATGCGCCGCTGCATGGGCGGCTGCGTCTTACCTCGGCCAATTCGATCAACGTCGCACGGCTGCTGCCGCAGTCGATCTACTACTTTTACGCTTATGCGCAGCTGCGGGCGCAGGGTGTGACGGCTCCGGTCGTCGTGAGCGTGCCGAGCGGCAATTTCGGCAATCTCACGGCCGGACTGATCGCCAAACGCATGGGACTGCCGGTCGTCCGTTTCCTTGCGGCCAACAATGCCAACGATGTGGTGTACGAGTACCTGCGAACGGGAACCTATACGCCGCGTCCGTCCGTCCGCACGTTGGCCAATGCGATGGATGTGGGCAATCCGAGCAACTTTGCACGGATGCTCGATCTGTACGGGTCGTCGGCGGTGGCGATGCGTGCCGACGTGCGGGGCTTCCGCTACGACGACGATGCGATCCGCCGGACGCTGCGCCGGACGCTGGCCCGTACCGGTTACCTGCTCGATCCGCATGGGACGTGCGCCTATGCGGCGTTGTGCGAGGATCTGCAGCCGGGTGAGACGGGCTTTTTCCTCGAAACGGCGCATCCCGCGAAGTTCTTCGATGCGGTGGAGCCGATTACGGGCCGTTCCGTGGAGATTCCGGCGCAGTTGCAGGCTTTTGCGGGGCGTGAAAAAAGAACCGTGCGCCTCGGTGCCGGCTACGGGGAGTTCAAGGCGTATCTGTTGTCGCGATAACGCATTATAATATTATAACAGGAACGGACGGAGGAGATGGATTCGAAGGAGATACGGAGGGACAGGAGTGCCGCCGGGGCAGTGCCGAAGCCTTGTCGTTTCCGGCGTATTGTCGTCAAGGTGGGGAGCAACGTCCTCACGCGGCGCGACGGCACGCTCGACGAGGAGCGCATGGCGCAGCTGGTCGGACAGCTTGCCCGCCTGCACGATGCCGGTGTGGAGACGATCCTCGTCTCTTCGGGCGCTGTGGCGTCGGGACGGGGCGAGGTGCATGTCGATCGGCGGTTGGACGATGTCTCGGCGCGGCAACTCTATTCGGCTGTCGGGCAGGTGAAACTCATCCGCCGCTATTACGAACTCTTTCGCGAACGGGGCATCGTCTGCGGACAGGTGCTGACGACGAAGCAGGATTTCGAGACGCGGCGGCACTACCTGAATCAACGCAACAGCATGCACGCGATGCTTGCGGCGGGTGTCGTGCCGATCGTCAACGAAAACGATACGGTGTCGGTGACGGAGTTGATGTTTACGGACAACGACGAACTGTCGGGACTCCTTTCGACGATGATGGATGCCGAGGCGCTGGTGCTGCTGAGCAATGTCGATGGGATCTGGAACGGCGATCCGTCGGATCCGGCCTCGGAGGTGATCCGTGAGATCGACCCGGGAGCGGGCGATCTTTCGGCCTTTGTCAGGGACGGCCGTTCGTCGTTCGGACGCGGCGGCATGCTTACCAAGAGCCGCATCGCCCGCAAGGTCGCGGCCGAGGGGATCGAGGTGATGATCGCCAACGGCCGGCGTGACGACATCCTGCCCGACCTGCTGGCTGAGGGAAGTACGACCCTCTGTACGCGCTTCGTGGCGGCGCGGCATCCGATTTCGGGTGTCAAGAAGTGGATCGCCCATTCGGAAGGCTTTGCCAAGGGGGTGATTCATGTGACGCAGGAGGCTTTCGAGGCGCTTGTCGGGCCGCGTGCGGTCAGCCTGCTGCCGGTGGGCGTAAGCCGCGTTGAGGGTTCCTTCGAGAAGGACGACATCGTGCGGATCCTCGCTCCCGACGGCCGTCCCATAGGAGCTGGCAAGGTCGCCTGCGACAGCGACAGCGCGCGACGCAATGCCGGACGGCGGGGTGCACGGCCGCTTGTCCATTACGATTATCTCTATCTGGATGAATCCTGACCGATGGATATGAATACTTCGAACGAACTGTTCCGTGCCGCACGGCGTGCGGCCGGAGCGTTGAACCGGACGGCTCCCGAACGGATCGACGAACTGCTTCGGACTTTGGCTGATACCATCGAAGCGGAGACGGAGCCGCTGCTTGAGGCCAATGCCCGCGATCTGGCGCGTATGGATCCGTCGGATCCCAAATACGACCGTCTGCTGCTGGATCCTGCACGTCTGCGGGGCATCGCCGCCGACATGCGCAATGTCGCGGCCCTGCCGTCGCCGCTGGGGCGTATTCTCGATCAGACGGTGCGCCCGAACGGCATGCGCATCGAAAAGGTCTCGGTGCCGTTCGGGGTCATCGGTGTGATCTACGAAGCACGGCCCAATGTCGGGTTCGATGTCTTTTCATTGTGCGTGAAGGCCGGAAGCGCCTGCGTGCTGAAGGGCGGCAGCGACGCCGCAGACTCCAATGCCGCCATCGCCGCGCTGATCGTGAAGACGCTGCGCCGCTGCGGCTTCGACAGGCACACGCTTACGCTGCTGCCGCCGGGTCATGAGGCGACGCAGCAGTTGCTCGAAGCGGCGGGGGATGTCGATCTGGTCATTCCGCGCGGCGGACGGGGGCTGATCGATTATGTCCGGACGCATGCGCGTGTTCCGGTGATCGAGACCGGTGCAGGGGTCTGCCACCTCTATTTCGACCGGTCGGGCGATACGGAGAAGGGTGCGGCGATCATCTTCAATGCAAAGACCCGACGGGTCAGTGTCTGCAATGCTCTTGACGGTTTGATTCTCCATCGGGACCGGCTGTCCGATCTGCCGGCCCTGTGCCGGCGGCTGGCGGGGAAACGGGTGGTGATAGAGGCGGATGAAGAGGCGCTGGCGGCGTTGCGCGGGCACTATCCCGACGAACTGCTCCGTGCGGCCGATGCAGCAAGCTATGGCACGGAGTTTCTGTCGTACCGCATGTCGATCCGCACGGTGGGGAGCTTCGACGAGGCGCTGGAGCATATCGCCCGTTACTCGTCGCAGCACAGCGAGGCAATCGTCGCCGAAGATCCGCAGACGATCCGCCGTTACCAGCGGGAGGTCGATGCGGCGTGTGTCTATGCCAACGTCTCGACGGCCTTTACCGACGGTGCGCAGTTCGGCATGGGCGCCGAGATCGGGATCAGCACGCAGAAGCTGCATGCAAGGGGGCCGATGGCGCTGCATGAACTGACCACCTACAAGTACCTGATCGTCGGGGATGGGCAGGTGCGTTCCTGAACGGAGCCGGTCTGCCCGGCCGGTTCGGGTGACGGCTCCCCGCAGGCCGGCCCCGAAGCGAAAGGTTCCGGCGAAGCGGACCGATCGCGTGAAGGCAAGGTCTCTGCGGGATGCCCTTTTTATACGGGCGATACGGGCGGCGTCGCGGATCGGGAGCGGACGAAGAGGAAAAGCGAGTCGAAAATTTGGAAAATTCGGGAATAAAACCTATATTTGCACCAGACGGAAAATAACGCATGCAGAATTTCAACCATATCCATCATCATCACCGCTTGCCGCAAGGGGTGGAATGATCGTGTATATGCGCTGAAAACGGAAGCGGATACAAGATAAAGGCTCACCCCAATGTCGGCGGTGGGCTTTTTTGTTTGTGTCGGAAGGTCGATCTTCCAAAGGAGAAGAGCTGTGAAACGAGAAAGGAGAATCCATTCAAGAACAGAATACTATGTTGAGAATCGCCATTCAAGCCAAAGGCCGGCTCAATGAACAGAGCCTCGGCCTGCTCGCCGAAGCGGGCATTGTGGTTGCCGAAGGGAAACGGCGCCTTGTCGTGCGGGCCGAAGGCTTCCCGCTCGAAGTGTTGTTCCTGCGCGACGACGACATCCCGCAGACCGTTGCAATGGGTGTCGCCGATCTGGGCATCGTCGGCCTGAACGAGGTGGAGGAACGGGGCTTTCCGGTCGAGCGGCTCATGAACCTCGGTTTCGGGAGCTGCCGTCTGTCGCTTGCCGTGCCCGACAAGGTCGCCTATACGGGGCTGGATTATTTCCGGGGCCGCCGCGTTGCCACGTCGTATCCCAATATCCTGCAGCGTTACTTCTCGGAGCGGGGGATCGATGCCCGGATCCATCGGATCGAAGGTTCGGTGGAGATTGCGCCGGCGGTGGGTATCTCGGATGCGATCTTCGACATCGTATCGTCGGGCAGCACACTGATCTCGAACGGCCTGACGGAGGTCGAGCAGGTGCTCCACAGCGAAGCGGTGCTGATCGGCACACCCGATCTCGAAGAGGGAAAACGCCGCGAGGCGTCACAGCTGATGTTCCGTTTCAACTCGATTCTGGAGAGCCGGGGAATGAAATATGTGCTGATGAACCTTCCGGAGGAGAAGATCGCCGAAGCCACGGCGCTGCTTCCGGGGATGCGGAGTCCGACAATCCTGCCGCTGGCACAGAAAGGGTGGTGCTCGATGCACGCCGTGATCGGCGAGAAGGAGCTTTGGGAGCGCATCGAGCGTCTCAAGGCGATCGGAGCCGAAGGGATTCTGGTGCTGGCGCTTGAAAACATGATCCGATAATTCGACGATTCGTATGGAGACGATAAAAATCTACGACAATCCGTCGCGGGAGCTGTGGCCGTCGCTGACGGCGCGGGTTGCTCCCGACGACAACGACATTGCGGCGCAGGTGGCGGAGATCCTTGCCCAGGTCCGCGAAGGCGGCGACGAGGCGCTGCGCGGGCTGGTGCGGCGCATCGACGGCGTAGAACTGACGACGTTCGAGGTGCCGGAGAGCCGTTTCGATGAAGCGGCCCGCACGCTTCCCGCCGCCTTGCGCGATGCGATGGCGACGGCCAAAGCCCATATCGAGGCTTTCCACCGCGCACAGCTGCCCTCGCCGGTCGAGGTCGAGACGATGCCCGGCGTCCGATGCCTGCAGCGGGCCGTGCCGATCCGCCGCGTGGGGCTCTATGTCCCTGGCGGTCGTGCGCCGCTCTTCTCGACGGTGCTGATGCTGGCCGTGCCGGCCCGGATTGCCGGATGCAGCGAGGTCGTGCTCTGCACGCCGCCGCGCCGTGACGGTATGGCCGCACCCGAAATCCTCTATGCCGCACGATTGTGCGGCGTGCAGCGGGTCTTCCTGCTGGGCGGTGCGCAGGCGATTGCGGCGATGGCCTACGGTACGCAGAGCGTTCCGCGTGTCGATAAGATCTTCGGCCCCGGAAACCGCTATGTCACACGGGCCAAACAGCTGGTCAGCGTCGGAGACGCGGCGATCGACCTGCCGGCCGGCCCTTCCGAGGTGCTGGTGATGGCCGATCGGGGGGCGTCGCCCGAATTTGTGGCGGCCGACCTGCTGTCGCAGGCGGAGCATGGCGGCGACAGCCGTGCGATGCTTGTCTGCGACGACAGGGCCTTTGCCCAAGCCGTCGCCCAGGCCGTCGGGGAGCAGGCCGCGATGTGCAGCCGCGGCGCCATCATCCGGGAGTCGCTCTCCGGCAGCGGGATCGTCGTTCTCGACGATCCGGACGACCGGATCGACTTTGCTGCGGACTATGCACCCGAACACCTGATCCTTGCGCTGCGCGATCCGTGGCCGGTGGCCGAACGGATCCCGACGGCCGGCAGCGTCTTCATCGGCGACTATTCGCCCGAAAGTGCCGGCGACTATGCTTCGGGTACGAACCATACGCTTCCTACGGGCGGTTGGGGGCGTGTTTACAGCGGCGTGAATACGGAGAGTTTCATGCGCCGTATCACCTATCAGGAACTTACGCGCGGGGGGCTGGAGGCCCTGTCCCCGACGATCGTTTCGATGGCCGAAGCCGAGGGACTCGATGCGCATGCACGGGCAGTGACGATCCGTCTGAAAGGAGGTGTGCGATGAGGGCCTTGAAGGAGCTTGTGCGTCCGAACATCCTTGCGCTGAATCCCTATTCTACGGCGCGCGACGAGGACGAAGGCCGGCTGCCGATCGACGTGTGGCTCGACGCCAACGAAAGCCCCTACGACAACGGTGTCAACCGGTATCCCGACCCGCACCAGCGGCGTCTTCGCCGGCGCCTTGCGGAGATCAAGGGGATCGATGCACGCCGGATCTTTATCGGCAACGGCAGCGACGAGGCGATCGATCTGGCCTTCCGGATCTTTTGCCGTCCGGGGGTGGACAACGCCGTGTCGATCGCCCCGACCTATGGCATGTACCGTGTTGCGGCCTCGACGAACGATGTCGGGATGCGGGAAGTCGCTCTCGACGCGGATTTCTCGCTGCCGGTCGATGCGCTGCTCGCTGCGGCCGACGAACATACGCACCTGATGTGGCTCTGTTCGCCGAACAATCCGACGGGCAACCTCTTTCCGCCGGCCGAGATCGAACGGCTGCTGCGGGCGTTCGACGGCATGGTCGTGCTCGACGAAGCCTATATCGATTTCGCCGATGACAGGGGTTTCCTGCCGCGTCTGGACGAGTTCCCGAACCTGATTGTCCTGCAGACGCTCTCCAAGGCGTGGGGGATGGCCGGTTTGCGGATCGGCCTGGCCTTTGCCTCGGAGGAGGTGGTTTCGCTCTTCGCACGGGTCAAGTATCCCTACAACCTTTCGTGCCTTACGCAGCGCGCTGCCGAGGAGCAGCTGGCACGACCGATTGCGCAGCATCTTGCGCAGATCCGCACGGAGCGGGCATCGCTGGCCCGCGCACTTGCCGCCTGTCCGTGTGTGGAGCGGGTCTATCCCTCCGATGCCAACTTCCTGCTGGTGCGCACGGCTGCACCCGATGCCCTCTATCAGGCACTTGTCGGGAAGGGCGTCATCGTGCGCAACCGTTCGCGCATCGCCGGTTGCGAAGGGTGTCTGCGCATCACGGTCGGGTTGCCGGAGGAGAATCTCCGCGTGTTGGACGTTGTCAAAAACTTCAGCCTATGAAACGGGTATTGTTTATCGATCGCGACGGTACGATCATCGCCGAACCGCCCATCGACCGGCAGGTTGACAGCCTTGAGAAACTCTCCTTCGTGCCGGGGGCCATTTCGGGGCTCAAAGGATTGGGCGGCCTCGGTTTCGAACTGGTCCTTGCGACCAATCAGGACGGTCTGGGCACCGCATCGTTTCCGGAGAGCGATTTCCTGCCGCCTCATGAAAAGATGCTGGAGACGCTGCGCGGCGAAGGCGTCGTCTTCGATGACCAGCTGATCGACCGCACCTTCGAGACGGAGAACGCTCCGACGCGCAAACCCCGCACGGGGATGTTCGGCCGCTACCTGACGGACGAATACGACCTTGCGTCGAGCTACGTCATCGGCGACCGACCGACCGACATGCTGCTGGCCCGCAACCTCGGAGCACGCGGCATCCTGCTGGCGCCCTCCGAAGAGGAGGGACGGGCGCTGCTGCGCGAAGCGGATGCCGAAGAGGGGTGCGTCTTCATTGCGGCGTCGTGGGCTGACATTGCAGAGTTTATCCGTCGGGGTGAGCGGCATGTCACCGTCACACGGGAGACGCTGGAGACACGGATCTCCGTGACGCTCGATCTCGACGCATCGCCTGCCGGCGGGCGCATCGCTACGGGCGTGGGATTTTTCGACCACATGCTGTCCCAGATCGGCCGGCACGGCGGATTCCTGCTGTCGGTCGATGCACAGGGCGATCTGGAGGTCGATGAACACCATACGGTCGAGGATGTGGCCATCGTGCTGGGCGAGGCGGTCGATCGGGCGCTGGGCTCGAAGGCCGGAATCGCCCGTTACGGCTTCGTGCTGCCGATGGACGACTGTCGGGCGATGGTGCTGATCGACTTCGGCGGCCGTATCGGTTTCGAGTGGGAGGCCGAGTTCCGCCGCGAGCGGATCGGTGACCTGCCGACCGAACTGCTGCGCCACTTCTTCCACTCGTTCTGCTGCGCTGCGCGCTGCAACCTGCACATCGCTGCGCGCGGCGGGAATGAACACCACAAGGCCGAGGCGATCTTCAAGGCCTTTGCCCGCGCCCTGCGCATGGCCGTAGCGCGCACCCCCTTCGAATATGAGATACCGAGCAGCAAAGGAGTCCTATGATAGCGATTGCGGATTATGATACGGGCAACCTCCGCTCGGTGAGCGAAGCGTTGCGGCGTGCAGGCGCCGAATTTGTCGTGACCTCCGACATCGGGACGTTGCGGCGGGCCGACAAGGTGATCCTGCCGGGTGTCGGCGAGGCGTCGGCTTCGATGGCGCGGTTGCGCGAACGGGGGCTCGATGCGGTGCTGCCGACCCTGACCTGTCCCGTGCTGGGGATCTGTGTCGGCCTGCAGCTGATGTGCCGGTCGAGCGACGAGGGCGGCGGAGTCGATTGCATGGGGATCTTTCCCGTGCGGGTGGTGCGTCTGCCCGAAGCGACTCCGGAGGGGAGATGGAAGGTGCCCCACATGGGCTGGAATACGGTCGGAGAGCTGCGCACGCCGCTTTTTGCCGGTCTCGAAGAGGGCGCCTATGTCTATTACGTCCACTCCTATGCGCCGCAGTGCGGTGCCGATACGATTGCCGTGACCGATTACGGCCTGCGTTTCAGTGCGGCGCTCGGCCGAGGAAACTTTTTCGGCACGCAGTTCCATCCGGAGAAGAGCGGCGGAGCCGGTGCGCGGATTCTGGAGAACTTCTTGAAAATGAAATGAGATGAAACTTGAAATCATACCGGCCATCGATCTGATCGACGGTGCGTGCGTGCGGCTCACGCAGGGCGATTACGCCCGCCGGACAACCTATTTCCGTGATCCGTTGGATGCCGCCTTGCGGTTCGAGGAGGCGGGGGCGCGGCGGCTGCACATGGTCGATCTCGACGGCGCAAAGGCGCAGCGGCCGGCCAATCTTGCCGTTCTGGAGCGTGTCGCGGCGCGGACATCGCTCGAAGTGCAGTACGGCGGCGGCATCAAGGAACGGATGTCGCTGTGCGATGTCTTCTCGGCCGGTGCCCGACGCGCCGTCTGCGGCAGCGTTGCCGTGCGCGATCCCGAACGCTTCGACGCATGGCTCGACGAGTTCGGCGGCGAGCGGCTGATCCTCGGTGCCGACCTGCGCGACGGACGGGTCGCCGTGCAGGGCTGGACGGAGTCCTCGGTATGGAGCGCCGAAGAGCTGATCGGTCGTTTCCTTGCACGGGGGCTCCGGCAGGTCATCTGTACCGACATCTCCCGCGACGGCATGCTGTGCGGCCCTGCAACCGGCCTCTACGCCGCCCTGCAGCAGCGTTTCCCCGATGTGGAGATTACCGTCAGCGGCGGCGTGAGCGCGTGGAGGGATCTCGAAACGCTGGAGCGTGCGGGACTGCGCAGCGCCATCGTCGGCAAGGCGATCTACGAAGGACGTATCACCCTCAAAGAGCTGAAACGATGCTTGCAAAACGAATAATTCCCTGTCTGGATGTCTGCGACGGAAGGACGGTCAAGGGTGTCAAGTTCGTCGATCTGCGCAATGTCGGCGATCCCGTCGAACTGGGAGCGCGCTATGCCGAACAGGGGGCCGATGAACTGGTCTATCTCGACATCAGCGCCACGTTCGAGGGCCGCCGTACCTTTACCTCGCTGGTGTCGCGGATCGCCGCACGGATCGATATCCCCTTCACGGTCGGCGGCGGAATCGCGTCGATCGACGATGCGGGGCGCCTGCTCGATGCCGGTGCCGACAAGATCACGGTCAACAGCGCCGCGGTGCGTGATCCGGCGCTTATCGATGCCATTGCTGCGAAGTACGGTTCGCAGTTCGTCGTGGTGGCCATCGATGTCCGGCAGATCGACGGCGTGTGGCGCGTGACGACGCATGGCGGCCGGCAACTCACTGAACGGGAACTCTTCGCATGGAGCCGCGAGGCATGGGAGCGCGGTGCGGGGGAGATCCTGCTTACCTCGATGGATCACGACGGCACGCGCAACGGCTATCCCTGCGACCTCTTCGCGCAATTGTCGCAGCGCCTGCCCATACCTATCGTCGCGTCGGGCGGTGCCGGGTCGGTCGAACATATCGTCGAGGTGCTGACGCGCGGACGGGCCGATGCGGCGCTTGCGGCCAGTATCTTCCACTACGGGGAGATCACGATTCCCGAACTCAAACGGCAGCTTCATGCCTGCGGCGTGCCGGTCAGATTGTGAAATTTCAAAATATCATACGACATGAAAATCGAAGCAAAATCCTTTTCCGAACTCTCCGTCGAGAAGCAACCCGACGGACTCGTGCCGGCCGTCATTCAGGACAACCGGACCCTGCAGGTGCTGATGCTCGGATACATGAACCGCGAGGCTTATGAAAAGAGCCTTGCCGAAGGGCGCGTGACCTTCTACAGCCGCACGCGGAAGTGTCTCTGGACGAAGGGCGAGACGAGCGGCAACTGGCTCGAAATCGTCTCGGTGGCCGTTGACTGCGATGCCGATACGCTGCTGATCCGTGTGATTCCGCACGGCCCGACCTGCCATACGGGCTCGAAGAGCTGTTTCGGTGCGGCCGTGCCGGAGACCGAGGGGTTCATCCGTTATTTGCAGTCGGTCATCAGCGGCCGTCACGCCGCGATGCCCGAAGGCTCCTATACGGCGAAACTCTTCAATGCCGGCGTGAACAAGATCGCGCAGAAAGTGGGCGAGGAGGCCGTCGAAACGGTTATTGAAGCGGTGGCGGGCAATCGCGGCGCGATGATTTACGAGGCGTCGGATCTGATCTACCATCTGCTCGTGCTGCTGGAAGCGACCGGCTGCTCGATCGCCGATCTCGAACAGGAGCTGGCGCGCCGCCACGCATAGCCGAAGTCACGGAACGGACGTTTTCCCGATTCGACCGAGCGAAACCGTTCCGGTCGCAGGAGGGTGGGGCGGAGATCGGAAATGGCCCGTGCGGCGGGGCGGATCAAGGCGGATCAGGGCAGGTTGAGCGGATCGCTGTTCCATTCGCCGCCGGATTCGGGATAGATCACCGGGCGCTCCTTCTCCAGCTCCTTGAGCCGCAGGTAACTCTCATAGAGATTGATGCCGTTGGCCGATTCGCGGGCCAGGGAGAAGACGACCACCGACGGGTGATTCCGTACCGCAAGGTAGTGCTGTACGGTGCGGTCGAGGTAGGCGTCGCGCCATGCCGGATCGTTCGAGGGATTGCCGCCGCGTTTGCGCGAAAAGCCTGCACGGTTCGTGTCGATCGGTATCTGGGCGATGACATAGAACCCTGCGGAGTCGCAACGGTCGAGCTGTGCCTGCGACAACATCCCCGGCTGCATGCGCAAGGCATTATAACCCAATTTCTTGAACGTTCCGAGCTCTTGAACCGTATATTCCGAGGAGCCCTCCTTGACACGCAGCGTGACGGGTTTGCCGTTGATCAGCAGCGTGCCGTTGTCGTTGGCTACCGTGCGGAACCCTGCTTTGAGGGGGATGTATTCGTTGATGCGTCCTTCGTAACGGGTGCGCACGACGACCGTGTAGAGATTGGGCGTCTCGGCGCTCCACATCATCGAACGCGGAATCGTGGCCATGAAACGCACCGTATCTTCACGCCGCATGTCGAGCGTGAGATCCTTGTAACCCTCCACGACCTTCGTCGTGTCGGGAGCCAGCACCTCATAATAAACCCGTGTCGTCTTGGGGTTGAGCGCGTGCGTCTTTATCACGACACCCAGTTCCAATACGCCGTTGTCATCGTTGGAGATCGTCGAACGGACAAGTATGTCGCGGACCCGCATCTTGGGCTGTGCAAGGACGTAACACTCACCCGGCACGGGATCTTTCGTCGGGGCCGTTTCGAGCGCTTCGGACGTTGAAGGCACCAGCATCGTGACCGTCACACGGTTCTTGCCCTCGACGGCCAGTTTCGTGATGTCGTATTCGGCCGGCGTATTGCCGTGCTGCACATATCCGGCGCGACGGCCGTTGACGGTCACTTCGTATCCCGAACCGCACGGCCCCACATAAAGGAACAACTCGCGGTCGATCCATGCGAAAGGCATGTTGAACTCGCCGGTAAAGGTGCGGCCCAGTTCGCTGCTCCCTTCCTGCCATTCGCCGATCGGACGCAGGTAACGCGACGGCGCATGCCCGAAGCGCAATGCCTCCTCCTGCGTGGGATAAGCGACGATTCCGCTGCGGGCGTCGTCGCGGTCGATCTGTGTCGTGCGGGGCGAGTCGTAGTCCTGCGCACGGACGATAATGGTTGAAAAGAGCGCCATGACGGCGGTAATGTATCGCATAATTCGTATATTTGTTCTGCGTAAAGTTACAAACTTTTTTCGGAACGCGATGTCCTCATACCCCAAATTGAATTTTCCGCCGATACGGCTGCGGGCCCTTCGGCGCGACGGACGGACGCTTGTATGGGACGACCTGCGGGCGATGTGGCTGGTACTCACGCCCGAAGAGTGGGTGCGGCGCCATCTGATCGCCTATCTCGAAACGGGGTGCGGAGCCGCCCGGCACCGTATCGTACAGGAGTATCCCGTCGCGTTGAACGGTACGCCGCAGCGGGCCGATGTCGTCGTCGTGGATGACGGCGCGCAACCGTTTGTGCTGTGTGAGTGCAAGGCGCCGGAGATCGCGATCGACCGCCATGTGCTGGCGCAGGCCGTGCGTTACAACTCCGTGCTCAAGGCCCGTTACCTCATTCTGACAAACGGCATCGCGCATTATTGCTATGAACTCTCGGACGGGAATTACCGGCGTTGTGAACACTTCCCGCAATTCAGTGCCGGTATGGCCGAAAGATAATCCTGTCGGCCGCATATAAAATATCGTTTTCGCATCCATGTTTTGATTTTTGTGATTTTCGGCCGAAATTTGTAGCGGCAATACCCCGAAGCGTGCCGTATGTCGAAAACTTTTCCTAAATTTGCAAAACCATTCTAATGAATGGGAACATATTGATATAGTGAAAGTGTTTCGCTGATCCTTGGCAGTAAAATTTGGCGATTTTCAGAATACAAGGGTAAGCAATACGGCACTCACTACCTGTGTGGCAATATACCGTTCGGTATATTCCATTCCGGTGTGGGGTATTGTTTATTTGTATTCGGGCCTTGCCAAATGCCTGCTGCCAGATAAACGAACGACTCCACACTTTCTTTATTTTCAGCCCCATGCAGGAGTCGGGGGGGGGACAAATAAGAGCCAAAATGAAGAAATTTACTTTTTTGCTGGCACTGGCGATCGTCTGCGCCGGCATCGGGGCGGTTTCGGCCCAGTCGTTTCAGGAGATTGTCTATCTGAAAAACGGCAGTATGATTCGAGGAACGATCATCGAACAGGTTCCCAATGAATCCTTGAAAATCCAAACTGCCGATGGAAGTGTTTTCGTCTATAAAATGTCGGAGGTTGAGAAGATTACAAAAGAGCAGATTAATGGTAGATCGGATGGCTATTCTTCCAGGAATGGCTATGCGGCATCACTGACATTTAAGAAAGACGGTGGACCGCAGAAGGGTTATCGGGGTTTTGTGGAACTTGGCTATACGATAGGAACAGGACTTTTCGGGTTGGATCGAGTTGAATTTTCGACGACACACGGATATCAGTTCATTCCTTATTTTTATGCGGGTATAGGTACTGGCGTACACTGTTATCACGATGCCAGCGCTGTTGAAATCCCGATTTATGCCGATTTGAGAGTTGATTTTATGAAACGGCCTGTATGTCCGTTCATTGATCTGAAAATTGGTTATACGGTATATGAGGATAGGGGATTTTATCTAAATCCGATGGCAGGAGTCCGTTTTTCGATAGGAAGGAGAAATGCCCTGAATGTCGGATTGGGTTATACCATGCAACGCATTGAATACTCATATGAAGATCTTTATGGCATCTATTCCGATTCTGTCAACATCGGTGGATTCAGTATTCGTCTGGGATTTGAGTTCTGAACCTGAATGGGAGCAAGAATCTAAGAAAAGCCCGTCGTATTTTAACAGGACGGGCTTTTTATATTCTGTTATATGTTTTTTCTGCTTATGAGCCTTTATAACGTATTGTATGCCTTTTCGGTATAGGCGATGAAGGCGTCACGGTAGTTTTCGCCGATCGGCACCGAATCCCGCTCGTCCGTCGAGAAGAAGATCCGCCCCTTGGCGTAACCCGCAATCCGCCGCAGGTTGACGATGTAGGAACGGTGTACGCGCATGAACGAATCCGCCGGCAGTGCCGTCTCCATGTTCTTGAGCCGGTATAATGTCGTCAGGGTCTTCCCTTCGGCGGTGTGGATGCGTACATATTCACCCATGCTCTCCAGATAGAGGATGTTCTCCAACTTCACCAGCGATACCATGTGGTCGGTCTTGACCGAGAGGAACTCCCTGTTGTCCTGCTGCAGCGCGACCCCCGTTTCCTCCTCTGCGGGTGTGTTGCGGCGGTTGTGCACCAAATCGTACAGCGAGCGCACCCGTTGCACCGCGCGGTTGAATTCATCGAATCCGAAGGGCTTGAGAAGATAATCCACCGCTTCGAGCTTGAACCCCTCGACGGCATACTCCGAATAGGCCGTCGTAAAGACGACCATCGGCCGCCGGTCGGCCGGCAGCGTCCGGACGAAATCGACGCCGTTGCAGTCAGGCATGTTGATGTCGCAGAAGATCAGATCGACTGCCGTCGTTTCGAGCGCCTCCGAGGCGTCGAGCGCATTGCTGTATTCCCCCGTCTGCTCCAGATAGGGTACACGGGCGATGTAACTGCGCAACTGCCGCAATGCAAGCGGTTCGTCATCGATGGTGATACATTTAATCATGGGCGGTTGTGGGGATGATGAGTTTTACCCGGAACATCTTGGGCCGGCGGGTGTCGATCGACAGGACGTATCTGTTCCCGTAGATCAGCTGCAGCCGCCGCCGGACATTCTCCAGTCCGATGCCGGAGTCCTGCGCCGGTACCGGGACCGTATGCCGGCTGTTGATGATGCTGTAATGTACCTTGCCGCCGGCGTAGCGTACCCGTATGTGGATGAACGACGGCTGCGAATAGCTGATGCCGTGCTTGAAAGCGTTCTCCACGAAGACGATCAGCAGCAACGGCGGAATCGTCACGTTGTTCGGCACGTCGGCCGGATAGTCGAAACGGATATCCACGTCGTCGGTGTAACGGATCCGCATGAGCTTGATGTAGTTCTCCACGAAACGGATGTCCTTGTCGAGCGTGATGGAGTCATGCCCCGAATCGTACAGCACATACCGCATCATCTTCGAGAGTTCGATGACGGCCGCCTGCGCATATGCCGGATCGATGTCGATGAGCGAATGGATGTTGTTGAGCGTGTTCATGATGAAGTGGGGATTGATCTGATACTTCAGATAATCCATCTCCGCCTGCAGGTTCTGGCGTTTGAGCTCCTCCATCGCCTGTTCGTCGCGCAGCGACTGGTACATCATCTTGATGGCCGTGTTGGCCGCCGTCATGAAGAGCCCCAGTACGATATTCCAATAGACGGGCAGATCGGTGAACGACGCATGTTTGGCGCTGATCAGATGCTCCTGCGACGCAAAGTCTCCCAGTATCCGGTCCAGAATATCCACTCCGTAAAATACGGCCGTAATGAAGAGAATGTCGATGATGACGTAGCGGATGTATTGATGCCGTTTGACGTACCGGACGATCAGGGCGTTGTGGATGATGAAGATGATCAGGTAGGGTGCGATCTGCTGCCATGCGATAAGGATGTTCGACAGGCTGACGTGCACCTCCGACATCATCTTCGAGTTGAGGATCGGTACCAGCAGAATGGCCAGCCATACCATGACGTACAGCAGGTTCTCGCCGATCTTCTGTTTCCGATAGTATTTCATATGGGCAAAGATACGAAAAGTCGAGAGCAGAGACAAATGAAAACGCAGTTTTCAATTTGGCTATGCCGAGACGGAGTATCTAAGGCGAAGCCAAAGTACGAAAAGTCGAGAGCAGAGACAAATGAAAACGGAGTTTTCAATTTGGCTATGCCGAGACGGAGTATCCAAGGCGAAGCCAAAGTACGAAAAGTCGAGAGCAGAGCGGGATGAAAACGGAGTTTTCGATTCGGTTGTGCCGGAACGGGGTCTCCAGAGCGGAGCCTGAATGCGGGACGTCGGGCGCAAATCGGCGACACGGCTCCGATGAGAGCATCCGCCGCAAAATGCGGCGGATGCTCTCTCCTTGTTGCTTGCTCGAAATAACGGGCGGCATGTGAATTGTCAGACGGTACAGTTTGCAACTGCGGGATTCGCCGCCCGTTTTTCTCTTCGCAGCTATTTCCCCAAAAGCGATACGTTGTACAGATAGCGCTTGATGCTTCGTTTGGGAGTCTTTTCGAATTCGGTAGGGTAGATCGAAATGTCGGCGACGCGTTCATATGCCGCCAGCTGCGTATTCAGCTCCTTCAGGTTATTCTCCATAATCTGCGGCAGATCGCTCTTGTCAACCCCTTCGTGGTCGGCCTGCTCGTAGTCCGGAACAACCAGCGCATGAAGGCGTCCGTTTCCTTCGAGGATCAGCGATTCAAGAACCAGATACATGTTGTTGAGTTTGTCTTCGATCTCTTCGGGATAGATGTTTTGCCCGCTGCCCGTGAGAATCATGGTCTTCGATCGGCCCCGGATGTAAAGCGTGCCGTCGGGATCCATTGTTGCCATGTCGCCCGTATGGAGCCAGCCGTCGGGTTCGAGCACGGCTTGCGTGTCCTTTTCATTTTTGTAGTATCCCAGCATGACGTGTTCGCCCCGCACGATGATCTCTCCCGCCGTATGTTCCGGATCGGGCGAATCGATCCGCAGTTCGAGGTGATCCTTGATATACATGCCGCACGAACCTCCCTTGAACAGATCATCGGTGGTGAAACTGATCAACGGCGCACACTCCGTCATGCCGTATCCCACCGTAATCGGGAATTTGATCTTTTTCAGGAAGGCTTCGGTTTCCTGATTCATCGGGGCACCGCCTACGATGAAAATGACCACCTCGCTGCCGAATGCCTCCATGAGTTTTTTGCGAATGACGGAGCAGAGCGCCGTGTTGAGCAGCGGAATCTTCATGGCAATCGACATCGGGCCCTTTTCCAGCAACGGGAGCACCTGCTTGCGATAGACCTTTTCGAGAATCAACGGTACGCAGCAGATGACGGTAGGCCGGACGATCTGCATCGCTTCGATGAGGATCTTCGGCGACGGAATCTTGCCCAGCAGCGTGATATGTCCCCCGACGGCCAGCGGAGCAAGAAAATCGAAGGCGCACCCGTAGGCGTGGGCCAGCGGCAGGAACGACAGCGTGCGGCCCCCGCAGACGAAATAACGCGTATGCGTGCTGTTGTTCACCGCATCGCGGGCTACGAGGACGTTGCCCGTAAGATTGTTGACCGTGAGCATCACCCCTTTGGAGTAGCCGGTGGTTCCCGACGTATAGTTGAGCAGGACCATCTGCTCGTTCGGAACATCGGCATACTTGATGTCGTCGGTCGTGAAGCCGCGTTTGTACTTCGCGCGATAGTTCTTGACCATGTCCCGCATGTAGGCTCCCAGCGATTTGCCGTGCTGCTCATAGATGATGTGGAAGTCGGTGAGCGACAATACGGCCTTGATGCGCGGGATGTCGTCCTCTTCGATGACGTCCCAGAAGTTGTCGCTCACGAAGAGCAGACAGCTCTCGGAGTGGTTTACGATATGGACGATGTCGTTGGGGGCGAAGTCCTGCAGAATGGGCACGATGACCGCCCCGTAGGTAATCGTGGCCAGATAAGTAATGCACCAGCGGGGGTTGTTGCGTCCAACAAGGGCGATTTTGTCGCCGCGACGGATCTTTGCCTTCTTGAAGAAGAGATGCAGTTTGGCAATCTCCTTGGCCATTTCATAGTACGAGAAGGTTTCCCCCTTGAAATAGTCGGTCAGGGCCGGCAATTCGCGGTGTTCGCGGAAACTCCGTTCGTACATTCGGATCAGATTCTCTTGCAACATGGTCGTGGAGTAGGTGGGTGTCGGAAATTTCTAAGCTTCTTTTTGTGTCTTTGCGGATTCCGGCCCCTTCGCGGGGGCGGTTTTGTCTCCGTTTGCGGCATCCTGCTCCGTTTTGTCGTCCTGTGCCGTTTGGGGGCGGCTTTTCCCTTCGGATCGCACCGGCCGCCAGATGTAGGTCTTCGATTCCGTGCCGTTCTTCAGCCGTTCGATGTTTTTGCGGTGCGTCCAGATGAGCAGCCCCGCGATGACGAACGAGAAAATGATGAGCGGCACCGAATGGTTGATCTTGGGCGAAAGCAGAACGAAGATCGGAAAACAACAACCGCCGATCATCGATGCCAGCGATACATAATGGGTGATCATCAGCACGACGAACCAGACGCCGAAGCAGAGCAGGACCGTGATGGGATGGATGCCGAGGACCGCTCCCACAAGCGTCGCAACGCCTTTCCCGCCCTTGAAATGGGCGAATACGGGGAAGATATGTCCGAGAACGGCGGCAAAGACGGCTATGATTTTCAGATTGATGAGCCAGACAACGGAGATGTTGTCGTCGTATTTGAGCAATCCCAGCAGGGCTACCGCGACAAAGCCCTTGAGCACGTCGAGCACGAAAACAGGCAGGGCGGCGCGGCGGCCCAATACGCGCAGCATGTTGGTCGTGCCGGCGTTGCGGCTGCCGTGTTCGCGGATGTCGATGCCGTAGTACTTCTTGCCGATCCATACCGCATTGGGAACCGATCCCAGCAGGTAGGCGATAAGGATCATGGATACAGCGCAGTAATATGTCAGAATCATAACGGTGTGTCGTTCAAAAATACCCCAATCTATCTGCAAATATAACAATTTTTCGCGAATAGAGGCCTTTTTTGCGAAATATGACGGCCGGTGAATGAAATTTGTCGGGAAAATGCTATTTTTGCATGATTTTCCTTCGGCGCAACGGCCGAACAGGCCGCCCCTTCGACCGGAACGGTCTTCCGGCGGATGTGCGGCGGAGTGAGGTGATAACGGTTTTTCCATTATGAAGAAGATAAAGACGCTTCTCGAACCGGTCGGGACTTTCGCTTGGTGGCGTTCGATGTGTTCCATCGTCATGGGGTGCATGATCATGGCGGCAGGGTACGCCTATTTTGTGAGCCCCTATAACATCGTTCCCGGCGGTGTATATGGTCTGGGCATTGTCCTGCACAACATCTTCCCGTCGATTCAGGTCGGTACGTTCGGCTACATGATCGATGTGCCGCTGCTCATCAGCGCCATCATCGTTTTCGGCCGGCAGTTCGGCGGCCGGACGCTCTTTGCGGCCTGTCTCACACCGGGGTTCATCAACCTCCTGTCATGGCTCGCATTCCCGACCGAGGAGGCACTCGAAGCGCTCGATCCGGCCCAGCTCTTCGGCGGGGTTATCAACCTGTCGAACGATCTGATGCTCGCTTCGCTGCTGGGAGCCGTGACCATCGGTCTGGGATTGGGCATCGTCCTGCGGAATCAGGCGACAACCGGCGGTACGGACATCATTGCGATGTATCTGCAGAAATTCGCCAAGATGAAATTCTCGTCGGGCATGCTGCTCGCCGATTCCTGTGTCGTACTGTCGGGACTGCTGGTCATCGGCTTCGGCGTGGGCAGCAATGCCGGCCGCGAGGCGACCGGCAGCTGGCTACTGTCGTTCTATTCGCTCATCACGATCTACGTCTCCTCGCGCGTGATCGCCTATGTGATCGACGGGGCGTCCTACGACAAGCTGCTCTTCATCATCAGCCGCGACCATCACGACGAACTGCGTCGTTTCATCATCGAGGATCTCGACCGCAGCGGCACCTATATCAAGTCCAAGGGCATGTACACCGAACAGGAGAAGGAGATGATCTTCGTGGTGGTGAGCCGCAAGGAGGTCCATCTGGTGCAGAACAAGGTGCGGGAGATCGATCCCCATGCCTTCATGGTCGTGACGGACGCCTACGAAACCTTCGGCGAAGGGTTCAAGCAGTTCCCCGACAAGGATGCCGTGCAGGCGGTCGGATGATTTGCGGCGGGGCCCGTGCGGGGCACCCTTTGAAACCATATAACGGATAATTGAATACGGATTTGGAAGTCAATACATTGCGCCCTTTGCAGGGACAAGGCAAAAAACTCTTCATAGAGACATACGGCTGTCAGATGAATGTCGGCGACACGGAGATCGTCGTCTCGATCATGCAGCGTGAAGGGTGGTTCTATACCGAGAACCTTCAGGAGGCGGACGTCGTCCTGATCAATACCTGTTCCATCCGGGACAATGCCGAACAGCGTATCTGGGGGCGTCTGGCCGAACTGCGCGGCTTGCGCCGGCGCCGTCCGCACCTGTTGATCGGCATTATCGGCTGCATGGCCGAGCGTCTCAAGGAGCGGTTGGCCGAGGGGGATGATGCGGTGGACATCGTGGCGGGCCCCGACGCCTATCGCGACCTGCCGAAACTGGTTCGTGAAGCCGGTGCCGGCGGGAAGGGAATCAACGTGCTGCTGTCGCGCGAGGAGACCTATGCCGAAATCGCGCCCGTGCGGCTCGACCGCAGCGGCGTGAGCGCTTTCGTGGCCATCATGCGCGGATGCAACAACTATTGCTCCTATTGCGTCGTGCCCTACACGCGGGGCGTGGAGCGCAGCCGCGATCCGCAGACGGTCGTCGGGGAGGTGCGGACGCTCGTGGCGAACGGCTACCGTGAGGTGACGCTGCTGGGTCAGAACGTCAATTCGTACCGTTTCGGCGATGTCGGGTTTCCGGAGCTGCTGGTGCGTGTGGCCGATGTCTCGCCGATGCTGCGCGTGCGTTTCGCCACGTCGCATCCCAAAGACATGAGCGATGCGCTGCTGGAGGCGATGGCTTCGCGCCCGAACATCTGCCGCGCGATCCATCTGCCGGCCCAGTCGGGATCGACCGAAGTGCTGCGCCGCATGAACCGCAAATATACGCGCGAATGGTATCTGGACCGCGTAGCGGCCATCCGCCGCTATCTGCCCGATTGTGCCGTTACGACCGACCTGATCGCCGGTTTCTGCGGCGAGACGGAGGAAGATCATGCCGCAACGCTCTCGCTCATGCGGGAGGTGGGTTATGAGTTCGCCTACATGTTCAAGTACTCGGAGCGCCCCGGCACCTTCGCGGCGAAACACCTGCCCGACGATGTTCCCGACGAGGTGAAGACGCGCCGTCTGTCGGAGATCATCGCCCTGCAGAACGAACTCTCCGAAGCGTCGAACCGCCGAGACGTGGGACGCGAGTTCGAGGTGCTGGTCGAGGGCCGTTCCAGGCGCAGCGACGCACAGTTGTCAGGCCGCACGTCGCAGAACAAGGTGGTGGTCTTCGACCGGGGTACGCACGGGGTCGGCGACTATGTCCGGGTGCGCATTACGGGGTGTTCGTCGGCGACGCTTTTCGGCGAGGAGGTCAAATAACCCTTCCGGATGAGTGCTTTTGCCGTAATCTTGCGGCAGACCGTTGCGGCGAAGTCCGTCGGGGTGTCGGTATTGTCTCTCCGAAGACAGATGTTTTTTCAATAGATTTGCGTATGAGATTTGATGAAATAGATTTTGAAGACGAGGTTCTCGACGGCCTCTATGATATGAATTTCGAGGAGATGACCCCCGTGCAGGAGGCAACCATACCGGTCATCCTCGAAGGACGCGACCTGATCGCCTGCGCTCAGACCGGTACGGGCAAAACGGCGGCCTATACGCTGCCGCTGCTCAACAAACTGCTGGTCGAAGGCAACGAGGACAATGTGGTAAAGACGCTTGTGGTGGTTCCCACGCGCGAGCTGGCGATGCAGATCGACACGCAGCTGCAGGGCTTTTCGTACTACATGCCCGTCTCGACGACGGTGGTCTATGGCGGCGGTGACGGCCGCGGCTGGGAGCAGCAGAAACAGGGCATGTTGCGCGGTGCCGATGTGGTGATCGCCACACCGGGACGTCTGATCGCCCACCTGCAAAACAGCGGCGTGGATCTTTCGCATGTGAAGTATTTCGTGCTGGACGAGGCCGACCGCATGCTCGACATGGGCTTCTTCGACGACATCATGACTATCGTGCGCCGGCTGCCCGAAGAGCGGCAGACGTTGATGTTCTCGGCGACGCTGCCGCCCAAGATCCGCGAACTGGCCAAACAGATTCTCCGCAAGCCCGCCGAGATCAACATCGCCGTGTCGAAACCCAACGAAGCGATCGAGCAGGGGGCGTACATCTGCTATGAGACGCAGAAACTGGGTCTGATCAAGGAACTGTTCTCCAAGCCGCTCGATACGAAGACGATCGTCTTCTCGTCGTCGAAGCTCAAGGTCAAGGAGCTGGTCTATGCCTTCAAACGCATGCACCTCAATGCCGCGGCGATGCATTCGGATCTCGAACAGGCCAAGCGCGAGGAGGTGATGCTCGATTTCAAGAACGGCAAGATCGACCTGCTGGTTGCCACCGACATCGTGGCCCGCGGTATCGATATCGAGGATATCGGCGTGGTGATCAATTACGATGTGCCGCACGATCCGGAGGATTACATCCACCGCATCGGCCGCACGGCGCGTGCGAGTGCCACGGGCCGTGCCTTGACCTTCGTCAATGAAAAGGAGCAGGGGAAGTTCCACCGTATCGAGGAATTCATGGAGCGGGAGGTCGAAAAACTGCCCATGCCTGAGAAGTTGGGCGCGGGGCCCGAATATGCACCTGCCGCTTCGGAGGGCGGGCGTGGTCGCGGCCGTTCGAAAGGGCGTGGCGGCAAAGGTCGGGGACGTGACGGCGAACGCCGCAGAGGCGGCAGGCGGGACGGACGCTCTGAATCGGCAACTTCGACGCCGTCGGCCGAAAGGAATCCGGCAGCAAAGGTGGAAACTGTCGTGCCTTCGCCTGCATCATCCTCTTCGGCGGGTGGAGCGGCCGTCTCTGCCGAGGGCGGTTCCGGCAGTGCAAAACGGCGTCGGCATCGCGGCGGACGCCGGCACCGTCGGGGCGGAAAACCGACGGACGGAACAGTTGCAACGGCTTCGGCCCAATCGGCTGCATCGTCCAAGAACGGCGAATAACCGGCGGGGGCCTGTGGCTCTCGGACAGCGTAAGAGAGATCCGGAATCATCGGGAAAACCCGTCGGTTCCGGATTGTTGTTTGAGGGTGGTTCGGGCCGGTCTCCGCGGTGAAGAGACGCCTCTCCAGCGGGAAGGAACGGCTGCTGCCGTTTGCCGCCTGCCGCGGCCGGAGGGTGCCGTTGAGCCGGTCGCTTATTCCAGCGGGAGTACCGCTTCGGCCTCGGTTGAGAAATAGCGCTCCAGCAGGCGCGGCAGGGCGTAGTCGCCGAGTGCTTCCGGTGTCGTGAGCTGCCATCCTCCGGCAGCGACGGGCCAACGATCCAGTTCAAGCCGGTGGTACACGGCATGGAGCGTCTGGTGCGAGAGCTGGTGCTTGGGCATGCGGAGCGTGCGGCGCAAACGACAGTCGCAGCCGTCGAGGAGCTTGTGGAACGATTCGGTGCCGCACAGCTCCGCGAAGTCGAGCAGGTGCCCGCTTTCGATGCAGGGCAGGTCGTAGAGCCCCTGCCAGATGTCGCCTTCTGGACGGCGCAACAGCGCGATGCGACCCTCACAGCAGAGGTGCAGGTAGTTCAGATAACGATTGCGCACGCGGGTCTTTCCCTGTTTGACGGGACGTGCGCCCACCGTTCCGGCCGCGCGGGCAAGGCACTGCGCCTGCAGCGGACAGGTGACGCAGGCGGGATTGGCCGGCGTACACTGCAACGCCCCGAAATCCATGATTGCCTGATTGTAACGTGCCGGCTGCCGTTTGTCGAGCTGCTGTTGTGCAAGTTCCGCGAAAGCCTTGCGGCCCTCGGCCGTATCGATGGGCAGGTCGATGTCGAACAGACGGGAGAGCACGCGATAGACATTGCCGTCGACGACGGCCAGCGGCGCATCGCAGGCGAAGGAACAGATGGCCGCCGCCGTGTAGTCGCCGACTCCCTTGAGCGCCCGCACGTCGGCATAGTCGGTCGGGAAGACCCCGCCGTGACGTTCGACGACCTGCTGCGCGGCGGCGCGGAGGTTGCGGGCGCGGCTGTAATAACCCAATCCCTGCCACAGCTTCAATACTTCGTCCTCGGATGCGGCGGCAAGGGCCGCGACATCCGCAAAACGCGCGAGAAAGCGCAGATAGTAATCCGTCCCCTGTGCGATGCGGGTCTGTTGCAGGATGACCTCCGACAACCAGATGCGATAGGGGTCGCGGGTCTGCCGCCAGGGGAGGTCGCGGCCGCAGGTGCCGTACCATTCGGTCAGTATGTCGGCGATTCTGCTCATTGCCGGGCAAAGATACGGAAAGTCGAGGGCAGAGACAAATGAAAACGGAGTTTTCGATTTGGCTATGCCGAGACGGAGTATCTAAGGCGAAGCCAAAGTACGGAAAGTCGAGGGCAGAGACAAATGAAAACGGAGTTTTC